>NZ_JBTEYL010000001.1:0-576638 GCF_054330215.1 Pseudomonas sp. Ma2-10
TCCGGTTGCGTCGCTGATCGAAGGCAAGTACTGGCCACCGGTCGGTCGCGTCGACAACGTGTTCGGCGATCGCAATCTGATCTGTGCCTGCCCGTCGATCGAAAGCTACGCTTGATCTATAGGGGGCGGGTTCGCTCGCCCCCACAGCGTTTGCAACACGTTTCGGATTCAGCCAATTCCTATAACAAGAAACCGGAGAACAACCATGTCTTTAAGCGTGTTCGACCTGTTCAAGATTGGCATCGGCCCCTCCAGCTCCCACACCGTCGGCCCGATGCGTGCTGCGGCACGATTCGCCGAAGGTTTGCGCCGTGAAGGGCTGCTGGCCACGACCACCTGCGTCAAAATCGAGCTCTACGGATCACTCGGCGCCACCGGCAAAGGCCACGGCAGCGACAAGGCTGTGTTGCTGGGTCTGGAAGGCGAACACCCGGACACCGTGAACACTGAAACCGTCGCCGCCCGTCTGCAAGAGATTCGCGGCAATGGTCGCTTGAACCTGCTTGGCGAACACAGCATTGCGTTCAATGAGAAAGAACATTTGGCGATGATCCGCAAACCGTTGGCTTATCACCCCAACGGCATGATCTTTCGCGCCTTTGATGCCGCGGGCATACAGATCCGCAGCCGCGAGTACTACTCGGTCGGCGGTGGTTTTGTGGTCGATGAAGACGCCGCCGGCGCCGACCGCATCGTCGAAGACGCCACGCCACTGACCTTCCCGTTCAAAAGCGCCAAGGATTTGCTCGATCACTGCGCCACCTACGGCTTGTCCATCAGCCAGGTGATGCTGACCAACGAAAGCGCCTGGCGCCCGGAAGCGCAAACCCGCGCCGGCCTGCTGAACATCTGGCAAGTCATGCAGGACTGCGTCGATGCCGGTTGCCGCAACGAAGGCATCCTGCCGGGTGGACTGAAGGTCAAACGTCGGGCCGCCGCGCTGCATCGGCAACTGTGCAAGAACCCGGAATCGTCCCTGCGCGATCCCCTGTCGGTGCTGGACTGGGTCAACCTCTACGCACTGGCAGTCAACGAAGAAAACGCCAACGGCGGGCGCGTGGTGACGGCTCCTACCAACGGTGCGGCAGGGATCGTCCCCGCTGTTTTGCATTACTACATGCGCTTCATCGCCGGGGCCAACGAAGACGGCGTCGTGCGTTTTCTGCTGACCGCGGCCGCGATCGGCATTCTCTATAAAGAAAACGCGTCGATCTCCGGTGCAGAAGTCGGCTGTCAGGGTGAAGTTGGCGTGGCCTGCTCCATGGCGGCCGGTGCTTTGTGCGAAGTGCTTGGTGGCACCGTACAGCAAGTGGAAAACGCCGCCGAAATCGGCATGGAACACAACCTCGGCCTGACCTGCGACCCGATTGGCGGGCTGGTGCAAGTGCCTTGCATCGAGCGCAACGCCATGGGGTCGGTCAAGGCGATCAATGCGGTGCGCATCGCCCTGCGTGGCGACGGTCAGCACTTCGTCTCACTCGACAAGGTCATCCGCACCATGCGCCAGACCGGCGCCGACATGAAAAGCAAATACAAGGAAACCGCCCGTGGCGGTTTGGCGGTCAACATTATCGAGTGCTGATGCTTACGCGCATCTGCACACTTTTTCAGGAGCTGAATATGCCCACCGAACAACTGTCGAAAACCCCGCTGCACGCACTGCACATCGAACTCGGCGCCCGCATGGTGCCGTTTGCAGGCTATGACATGCCGGTGCAATACCCGCTCGGCGTGATGAAAGAACACCAGCACACCCGTGATCAGGCCGGGCTGTTCGATGTCTCGCACATGGGTCAGATCCGTCTGACCGGCGCCAATGCCGCCAAGGCGCTGGAAAGCCTGGTACCGGTCGACATCATCGACCTGCCAGTGGGCACGCAGCGCTACGCGATGTTCACCAACGAAACGGGGGGCATCCTCGACGACCTGATGGTCGCCAACCTGGGTAACGACGAACTGTTCCTGGTGGTCAACGCCGCCTGCAAGGACCAGGACCTGGCGCATCTGCGCAAATACATCGGCGACCAATGCACTATCGAGCCGCTGTTTGAAGAACGCGCCCTGCTCGCTCTGCAAGGTCCGGCCGCCGTCACTGCGCTCGCGCGCCTGGCACCTGAAGTGGCGAAGATGACCTTCATGCAGTTCGCCCGCGTGAAGCTGCTGGGTGTGGACTGCTTTGTCAGCCGTTCGGGCTACACCGGTGAAGACGGTTACGAAATCTCCGTGCCGGCCGCCAACGCCGAAGACCTGGCTCGCGCCCTGTTGGCCGAACCTGAAGTGGCGGCCATCGGCCTTGGCGCTCGCGACTCGCTGCGCCTGGAAGCCGGCCTGTGCCTCTACGGCCACGACATGAACACCGAGACCACCCCGATCCAAGCAAGCCTGCTGTGGGCCATCTCCAAGCCTCGTCGCGCTGATGGCGCACGTGCCGGTGGCTTCCCTGGCGCAGAAACCGTGTTCGGACAGCAACAAGCCGGTGTCAGCCGCAAACGCGTTGGCCTGTTGCCTCAGGAACGCACGCCGGTGCGCGAAGGTGCGGAGATCGTCAATGAAGCAGGCGACATCATTGGTACGGTTTGCAGCGGTGGCTTCGGTCCGACCTTGGGCGGCCCTTTGGCGATGGGTTACGTCGACAGTGCTTATATCGCTCTGGATACGCCGGTATGGGCGATTGTTCGTGGGAAAAAGGTGCCTTTGCTTGTAAGCAAAATGCCATTTGTTCCACAACGCTACTACCGCGGCTGATTGACTGTTTCTATAAGTAACGCGGTTGCGTTAACAACGCACTATTGTGTAACGCAACCGCCACAAAACAGTGCATCACTTTACCTGAATGCTTCGTTTATGAACGTTGCTTATAACGACCGAAAACAATTGAACACGGCGATTGCATCAGCCAACACTAGTTGCGACATAAACGCCCCATAGCGAGCAAATCCGGGCCCTCTACAGGGGTTGTTTTTCCTCCCGTAGTTGGCGTAGAGTTTGTCCACTGTGTTTGCATGGGTCGCTTGGAATCGTGACCTGGGCAGTAGCCTACAAGTTAGCTACATCCCGCTCGACGTCTTCTTACTCTCCTGCAACCAGCCCCAGTACTCTTTCACAAGAAGGAGGCTGTCATTAATTTTTGCGTCAAAGGAAATAAGAAATGTCCCAACGTCAGAGCGGTACCGTCAAGTGGTTTAACGACGAGAAAGGTTTTGGTTTTATCACGCCAGAAAGTGGTCCGGATCTGTTCGTGCATTTCCGCGCTATTCAGGGCAACGGCTTCAAGAGCCTGAAAGAAGGCCAGAAAGTGACTTTCGTTGCGGTGCAAGGCCAGAAAGGCATGCAGGCTGACGAAGTACAAGCAGAAGCCTAACCTTCTGTAACGAAAAAGCCCCTGATGCTGACATCAGGGGCTTTTTTGTGCGCGTAAATCCGTAAAATGGCTTCTTTTTCCGTCCAGAGGCTGCCATGTCGAAACACCTGCTCAAACCCCAGGGCGACTTTCCCGCTGCCACCCTGGGTCGTCGTCTGGCAGCGATGTTCTATGACTTCTTGTTGTGTACCGCCCTGCTGATCGTCACCAGCGGGATTTACAAGCTGATCCAGATGGCGATCATCGGCGAAGACAAGATGCGCACGCTGACCGAAGCCGGCGCGCTGGACGGCGATCCATTACTGTCGACGGTGCTGCTGTTTGTGCTGTTCGGCTTCTTCGCCAAGTTCTGGACCTGGTCCGGTCAGACCCTGGGCATGCAGGTCTGGTGCATACGCGTGCAAAACGTCGACGGCTCATCCATCAGCCTTTGGCAGGCGTTGTTGCGCTTTGTGGTGTCGATAGCGTCCTTGCTGTGCGTCGGGCTGGGTTTCTTCTGGTCGCTGTTCGACAAACAGAAACGCAGCTGGCATGACATCTACTCCAATACCCAGCTCGTGCGGATTCCAAAGAAAACCAAGTAATCCAGCAAATGCAAAAACGCCCCGATCAAATCGGGGCGTTTTTTTGCCTCACTGACGGCGAATCAGGCGTTTCCGGCCAATTTCATCCGCGCAGCCTGCGTGAAGTCGAGCATGCGCTTGAGCGGGCGAATCGCCTGCGGGATCAAGGCAGGATCGACAAAGATCTCATTCGCCCCTTCCTTCAAGCTCTTCAGCAGGCGCTCAAGGGTATTCATCGCCATCCACGGGCAATGTGCGCAACTACGGCATGCGGCGCCGTTACCAGCCGTTGGCGCTTCGATAAAGACCTTGTCCGGGCACAGCTGCTGCATCTTGTAGAAGATGCCGCGGTCGGTGGCGACGATCAGGGTCTGGTTTGGCAGGCTTTTCGCTGCCGCAATCAACTGACTGGTAGAACCGACGGCATCCGCCAACTCGATCACCGACGTCGGCGACTCCGGATGCACCAGAATCGCTGCGTCCGGGTACAGCGCCTTCATGTCTTCGAGCTGTTTGGACTTGAACTCTTCGTGAACGATGCAGGCACCGTCCCACAGCAGCATGTCCGCGCCGGTCTGGCGCTGGATGTAGGTGCCCAAGTGTTTGTCCGGGCCCCAAATGATGGTTTCGCCGTTATCCATCAGGCTTTCGACGATCTCCAGCGCGCAGCTTGAAGTCACCACCCAATCCGCCCGGGCTTTGACCGCCGCCGACGTGTTGGCATACACCACCACGGTACGTTCCGGGTGCTGATCGCAGAACGCCGAGAACTCGTCCACCGGGCAACCCAAGTCCAGCGAGCAGGTCGCCTCCAGGGTCGGCATCAGGATGCGTTTTTCAGGGTTGAGGATTTTGGCGGTCTCGCCCATGAACTTCACACCGGCGACCACCACGGTCTTGGCCGGGTGAGCGCTACCGAAGCGGGCCATCTCCAGCGAGTCGGAGACGCAGCCACCGGTTTCTTCGGCCAGGGCCTGAATCACCGGATCGCAATAGAAGTGGGCCACCAGCACCGCATCCTGAGCCTTGAGCTCGGCAGCGATGGCGGCACGGTAATAGGCCTCCTCCTCGACAGTCAGCGGCTTGGGCTGCTTGGCGTCGAGGTGGGCTTGAACCAGAAGGCGTTCGGAAATTTGCGTCATGATCGCAAGACCTGCGGGCGCTTTCGCGCGAAAGTCGAGTATACACCCGGCTCCGGACCACTTATGGGTACCGCCGGGAGAGTGAGTATTCATCAGGCACAGCGTTGGAGCCGGGCAAGGCTACAGAATATCCCGTGGATGCAAAAGATGATTCTGACTTGTGTCACTCGGTGCACCCTCACCCGGCATGCCTGGACTTACGATTTCCGGTATAGCGTCAACGAGCGCACGTTCGCCGACTACCGCCATGACCAGGGCGCACAGGAAAGCCAATCCTTGAGCAAACATCCACATCGAGCCGAGCGCAACGACATCAAACTTTATGAAGTCCGCAAAATAAAATAAAACCATCGAGATCGAGCAGTAGATCAACGCAATGATTGTTTCGGTTCGGGATGACGCCAGGGCTCTGGCAAAACTTGCCGACTGCTTAAATTTATCTGTCCTGACCCATTCCATCCTGAACTTTAGTACCGGAACAAAAAAGGCAATGACTGTCGTCCATCGAAGGGCATTGCCCATGAGAAAAACCAATAGATGATCCTTGATACAGCGCCCACCCAGACGCTTCACATTGATTGCAATTTTCAGGTGAGTGGTGAATAGACTCAGAAAAATATAAACCCACACGGCGCTTGAAACAAACACAACCCTACTAGTCGCAATACAGTACACGCTGAAAATCAATAACAGCAGGCTGGGCACGAAGGAAAAACCGGAAACAAGGTAACCGAGAAGACGATTTAGCCGAAATATTTTTTGCGCAACAGTTAAACCGTCAACAGCAATCCCGAGATGTAATCGCCAGTGCTTTCTGAATTCCTGAACAGGTCCTGCCAACCATCGAAACAATTGCTTTTTTACAGCTTCAAATGTCTCTGGGATCAATCCACGCCCCCACGTATCCGCAAAAACATGACCCATATAACCCTTGGCCTGAAGCCTCAGTGCCAGTTCATCATCTTCAGACAAACTCCACTCTGCCCACCCGCCTACTTCCTCAAGCATAGATCTACGAATCATGCACATCGTACCAACCAGATTGGCAGCGCCATATTCGTTAGCTGCTGGATAGATTATTTTTTGGTACGGCATATAGACATGATAGTAGTACACGCTTGCCATGAATGAACTACATTGCCACTTGCGATAATCATGACTCGTTTGCACGAAGGCGACCTGCCGATCCTCGAAGAGCGGAACAAAGGTCCTGAGAAAGTCTGGCTCTACGATATAGTCCGCATCGACTACAGCAATTATGCTGGCTTCCGACTCTGAGTGACGCAGAGCAAAGTTGATGGCGCCCGCCTTGGCGCCAGGAAGCGGGTCGATGTGGAAGAAACTGAAACGCGCCCCCAGCCTCCTGCAGTGATCTTCGACTGGTCGCCAGAGCGAAGGGTCTTTGGTGTTGTTGTCGACGACGATGACTTCAAAGTTTTCGTACCGCAGTTGGGACAGAGCATCCAGCGTATCGATCATCAACTGTGGCGGTTCTTTATAACAAGGAACATGAATTGACACTTTGGGAAATACGCTCCCTCTGGTCACGCTCAATGCTTTTGCCGCACTGTCACGTTTTTTAAAGCGAAGTGAAAATTCTGAAAAATCTATCAACCCTCCCCATAACGCCTCTTTTGCCATGACGAGCAACGCTACCAACATAAACGTATAGGCAGTGACTTTAAGCGGCAGCGACCCATTTAAAGAGCCTGCCAGGTCATGGAAGAATGCAGAGGCGCCCATCACCAAATAAATGTTACACGTTAGTAGACAGACACCAAACCCTGTGAATCGCCTGACGACTACACATGCGAACAAATTAGACAATACGCTTGCGAGTCCAAGCACCAAAACGCTGCTAAAACTACCAACAACTGACCAGATAGCGACGACTACAAATAGACCAGCGATAAACACACCGATCCAAAATAGATCAGTTGCTTGGCCGCTAAAATATCTTGCATAGAGAATCAGACCTCCCACGGCATAAACAAGCGCTCCAAAATACAGGGCATCCATGATTGGGTTTTTCTCCCTAAGTGGGGTTCATCCTGAAACCACCGAAAGTAATGGAAACGGTTTTTTTTTGGAAATAGCCCCACGCGACTCAAGTACATGGATAAGACGTAGTTGTACGTCGAACCTGACTGCACTATGAAAAATCGGTGGAGCATGCAAGCCCCTTTTCGTATTTGGAGGACTTGCTGTCTATCTTTCATCCAGCTGCTTATTCAAGCAATCCCGAGACGGGATGAATTAAATTTACGCCGCCCTATGGACTCTGGCTACTGACAACTCTGACAGGTCAATTGCGAAATCCTGCGTACTGCAGCGGTGGCGGCGAGACCCGGCTCTCACCTTGCGCAGTGACGTGGGCTCTTGAATGGCTCGGGGGGAGGTGACCGCGTGAGTGTCGTTTGAATTCGACAAATCGCGGGCAAAAAAAAATCCGGAAATCCTCACTTGCGTGGGCCTTCCAGACTTTTAAAACGGCTACAAAAATGGTGGGTCGTGTGGGATTCGAACCTACGACCAATTGGTTAAAAGCCAACTGCTCTACCAACTGAGCTAACGACCCGCTGTGTGGTGGCGCGTATAATACTGATTTTTAAGGACTATTCAACACCTAATTTGAAATAAATCAAAAATAAGGTGTTGGGTCGCTTACGCCGGCCGCTGCAAAGCCTTCTGCGCGCAGGCGGCAGCTGTCGCATTTGCCGCACGCCCGGCCGTTATCGTCGGCCTGATAGCACGAAACAGTCAGACCGTAATCGACGCCCAGCTTCACGCCTGCCTGGACGATCTGCGCCTTGCTGAGGTTCTGCAGTGGCGCCTGAATACGGAAACCATTCCCTTCTACACCGGCCTTGGTCGCCAGATTGGCCATGCGCTCGAAAGCCGCGATGAACTCGGGACGGCAATCCGGGTAACCGGAGTAATCCACCGCGTTCACACCAATAAAGATGTCACGCGCGCCGAGCACTTCAGCCCAACCCAACGCCAGCGACAGGAATACCGTGTTGCGCGCCGGCACGTAAGTGACTGGAATGCCCTCCCCCAGTTCCTCCGGAATGTCGATGCTGCTGTCAGTCAGTGCCGAGCCGCCCATACCGTTCAGGTTGAGACCGATCACCTTGTGCTCGACCACACCCAGGTCACGGGCAACGCGTGCAGCGGCGTGCAACTCTGCTTGAGACCGCTGACCGTAGTCGAAGCTCATGGTGTAGCAGCTGTAGCCTTCCGCGCGAGCCATGGCCACGACGGTCGCCGAGTCCAGGCCGCCGGACAGCAGGATGACTGCACGTTTTTCGGTAGTGTTCAGTTGTTCAGTCATTTCAGCGCCCCGGCTCGTCATTCCAAAGATATTTATGCAACTGCAATTGCAGACGCACTGGCAGGTTGTCCGCCACCACCCAGTCAGCCAGGTCCCGAGCATTGAGGTCATGGTGACTTGGCGAGAACAGGACTTCGCCGGCACGCTGATCCAGACCGTACTGGATCAGCTTGGACACGGCCCAGTCATAGTCTTCCCGCGAGCAGATGACGAACTTCACCTGATCGTTGCGCGTGAGCCGTTCGATGTTCTCGTAGCGGTTGCGATGGGCTTCTTTCGAACCCGGGGTTTTCAGGTCGACGACGCGACTGACCCGTGGATCGACCGCCGAGATATCCAGGGCACCGCTGGTTTCCAGCGAGACCTCGTAACCGGCGTCACACAACTGCTTGAGCAACGGGATGGCGTTGGGTTGCGCCAGCGGCTCGCCGCCGGTGACACAGACGTAACGCGGACGAAAACCGGCCACTTGCTCCAGGATGTCGTCGAGCGTGCGAAGGGTGCCGCCAGTGAATGCATAAGCGCTGTCGCAGTATTGGCAACGCAATGGGCAACCGGTCAGGCGCACAAAAACAGTGGGCAGGCCGGCAGTCCGCGTTTCACCCTGCAACGAGTAGAAAACTTCGGTGATTCTCAATGTGTCTTGCATAGTCGCCACGGGCATAACAGCTAAACAGGCTGTCCGCCTCCGTCAGGCACTTCAAGGAACCCCGCCATCGCGCAGATCCCAAAAAGCGTGTGTCATAAAAAGGGCGTGAATTCTAACGAAAAAACCCGCGACAAGCGCGGGTTTCTTCAAAACAGGTCAAGCAGCCCTACATGCGTTGCAAGTCGCGCTGGGCCAACTGAGCAGCGGAAGTGCCCGGGTATTGCGACACGACCTGTTGCAGAATGCCTTTGACCTTGTCGGGATGACCAAGGCGGCGCTCTACATCAGCCAGCTTGTACAGCGAATCAGGCACTTTTGAATGCTTGGGGTACAGCTGTGAAACCTTGGCAAAAGCCTGACCGGCACCTTGCAGATCGCCTTTGGCCAAGTTCACTTCTCCCAACCAGTACTGGGCATTACCCGCGTACTGACTGTTCGGGTACTTGCGCAGGAATGCGGCAAAAGCCTGGCTGGCCTTGTCGAAGTCCTTGGCTTTGATCAGGTCGAAGGCTGCATCGTAATACAGTTTTTCCTTCACCGGATCAGCGGGCTCGCTACCCGCGGCTGCTGCGCCCACTGCTGCACCGGGGGCATTCAAACTGCCACCGGGGGAAGAATTATCAGGAGTCGCGGCGGGTGCAACACCGGTTCCTATGCGCCGATCAAGATCCTGATATCGCTCCAGGCTTTCTTGCTTCATGCGCGCTACATCATTTTGCAGAACTTCGATGACGCCTTGTTGGCGCGAGATCTGCTCCTGCATCGATTGCAGTTGGTTGAACAGCTCGCCCTGTGCCGAGACAGGGGCCGAAACCCCTCCCCCGGCATAGGCGCCGCTCGTACCGTAACCTGCAGGCGGATAACTACTACTCCCGCTATTGGTATAGCCGGAGTCGTTATCGACCACAGGAACCGCAGCCCACACCGCAAGCGGTGCGAGGCTGAGAGCCAAAACAGTTACAGCACGACGGCACGTTCGCATGACGAATTACTTACGCAGTTCGACGCGACGGTTTTGAGCCCAGGACTGCTCTTCGTTGCCGGTAGCAACTGGACGCTCTTCGCCGTAGGAAACCAGTTCCAGCTGAGCTGGGGAAACACCTTGCAGTACCAGGTAACGCTGAACGGTTTTCGCACGACGCTCGCCCAGTGCCATGTTGTACTCACGAGTACCACGTTCGTCGGTGTTGCCTTCCAGAACAACGCGAGCGCCGTTTGCTTTCAGGTCTTTGGCGTGAACGTCCAGAGCGCGCATTGCTTCTGGCTTCAGGTCCGAGCTGTCGTATTCGAAGTAGAAGGTGGTGATTGCGCGCAGAGCAGCTTCTTCGCTCAGGGAGCCGTCAACAGCACCAGTGTTAGCGCCGTAACCAGCGTTTGGATCGACAGCGCCTTCACCGGCATTGTCGCCGCCTTTGGACGAGCAACCTACAGCTACAGCCATGGCCAGAGCCAGCGCAGCAAATTTACCAAACTTCAGCATTTCCATCGTGAAACTCCTAATGAACCCCAGTGTGTTAAGTACAACGTGTAGCGCCGCGTCAGTTCAGGTAAGGGGACCAGGAAGGTTCTCTGACTTCGCCTTGTGCGGTAGGAAGCGGGAGCCTTACGCGTCCATTAATGGACACGAGCATCAAGACTCCCCGGCCCTGCTGGCGGGTGGCGTAGATTACCATGGTGCCGTTGGGCGCAACAGTAGGCGACTCGTCCAGAGTGCTATCAGTGAGGATTTTTACGCTTCCGCGCTGCAAATCCTGGGCCGCCACCTTGAAATTAGTGAAACCTTCCTGACGATGGATCATCACCAGGGTCTTTTCGTCAGCCGAAAGTTTAGGGTTGGCGTTGTAGTTACCGATAAAGGTCACACGCTCCGCACCACCACCGCTTACGCTGGTTTTGTAGATCTGTGGCTTGCCGCCACGGTCCGAGGTGAAGTAGATGGTCGAACCATCTTTACCCCAGAACGGTTCGGTGTTGATGCCCGGACCGTTAGTGACGCGACTGATCTGACGCGAACCCAGGTTCATCACATAGATGTCAGGGTTACCGTCTTTCGACAACACGAACGCCAGACGCTGACCATCCGGCGACCATGCTGGCGCGCCATTCAGGCCTTCGAAGTTGGTGACCTGCTCACGGCGACCAGTGTCGATGTTCTGCATGAAGATGCGCGGACGCTTCTGCTCGAACGATACATAAACGATGCGCTTGCCGTCCGGTGCGAAACGCGGCGACAGGATCGGCTCGCGCGATTGCAGCAGGGTCACGGCACGGGCACCGTCATAGTCCGAACGTTGCAGGGTGTAGCGAGTGTTTTTCTCGGAGAAACGCTCAGCTGTCACGTACAACAGACGAGTCGAGAACGCACCTTTGATACCGGTGAGTTTTTCGAACGACTGGTCCGCAATGTAGTGCGACATGTCGCGCAGTTGATCGACGCTGCCCGACACGCTGCCGGTCAACACTTGCTGCTCGGTGGCGACGTTGAACAGTGTGTATTGGACCTGCAGACGACCACCCGCTGGAGCAATGCTGCCGACCATGACGTACTGGGCGCCCAGCGCCTTGAAGTCACGGAAGATGATTTCGCTGGCCTGGCTTGGCTGGCTGATCATGTTCTGTTTTGGAATTGGCGAGTAGTAACCCGAGTTGCGCAGGTCGTTACCGATGATTTCGGCCATGTCGTCCGGCAGAACACTGCCGCCCTGGTTGCCAAACGGAACGACTGCGATCGGGGTGGCCCGATCACTGCCGCTGGTGACCAGAATGTTTTTTTCATCAGCTGCCGCTATCCCTGCCAGGCAGCAGATAACGACAAGCATTCCTCGAAGAAGGTTTCTCACAAGGCTAGATCCTCAGGTGTGAATGTCATCTTGAATGAACGATACGGAGCGAAATCGCTCGGCTTCATTCCCTGCATTTCTGTCAAACGTCCAATATTCTTCACCGCTGCTACAGCCGAAGCGTCGAACGGACCATCGCCGCTAGGCTTGGCCACGCTGACCGAAGTCAACGTACCGTCCGGCAACATGCCGATTTGCAATACGACTGTCATGCCTTTGCGAGCCGAAGGTGGACGAGCCCAGCCTTCCGCTGCACGCGCACGGATCAGATCATCGAAACTACCGGCGACTTCGTCACCCTGTTCATCCGCCAAGGCCTGCTGACGCTGCGGCGTGTCGGAAAGCAAATCTGCCAGGGCCTGAGCCTTTTTCTCTTCGACGGATTTACGCGCTGCTTCCTGCGATTTTTTCTTCGCAGCATCGGCAGCAGCTTTCTTCTTCGCGTCTTCGGCGACTTTCTTCTTCGCCACTTCAGCTTCAGATTTCTTCTTGGCGTCTTCCGCGGCTTTCTTCTTCGCGTCTTCGACGATCTTTTTCTTCGCTTCTTCAGCGGCCGCTTTCTTGGCCTCTTCTTCAGCTGCTTTCTTGGCTTCTTCTTCAGACTTCTTCTTGGCTATATCAGCCAATTGTTTCTCTTCGACCTTTTTAGCTTCGGCGGTCTTCTTCGCTTCATCGGCTTTCTTGGCTTCATCAGCCTTTTTTGCCTCTTGCGCTTTTTTCGTCTCGTCGGCCTTTTTGGATTCTTCGGCTTTTTGAGCCGCATCTTCCTTCTTTTGTTCCGCGGCCTTGATCGCTTCCTGCTCGATCTTTTTCTGTTCCATCTGCTCGACTTCAGTCTGGCGCGCGGCGGATTTCTTCGCCTCACCCGCAATCTTCTGATTGGTCTGGGTGGTCGCCTGACTTTTCGATTTCAGTTGGTACAGGGTCGCCTGGACAATCGGCTTGGCCGGCGGCAGTTCGGGCGTGAAGGCGAAACTGACGAACAGCATGCCGAAAACCAGCACGTGCAAGACAAGCGCCCAGACACTAGGCCAGAAGTAGCTTTCCGAGGCGGACGGCTCTCGCATTTGCTGCATCAGGGTGCCTCGGTAATCAAGCCAACATTACCGACCCCGGCTTTCTGCAACCCGCCCATGGCGCCCATGACGGAACCGTAGTCGACGGTCTTGTCGCCGCGGATGAACACCTGAGTACGCTTGCCGCCTTCAGTACCGGCGCGAATGATCTTGGTCACCGCGTCAGTCATCTGTGGCAAGGTCATGGCCTTGTCCTGTTGCTTTTCAGTGTCGACTTCGCTGCCAAGGTTCCAGTAGTAGGTCTTGTCAGACTTGATCGAAATGGTCAGGACCTGGGTGTTGTTGTCCTGCGGCAGGGCTTCGCTGGAAACCTTGGGCAAATCAACTTTCACGCCCTGATTGAGCATCGGAGCGGTCACCATGAAGATGACCAGCAGCACCAACATCACGTCGATGTAAGGCACCACGTTCATCTCGGCAACCGGCTTGCGCTTTTTGCGAGCCCGAACGATTAAAGCCATTGGAAATTACCTGCTTATTCTTCGCTGGTGTGCACTTTGCGGTGCAGGATCGCCTGGAATTCATCGGCGAAGGTGTAGTAACGGCTCAGCAGGGTTTCGCCGCGAGCAGCAAAACGGTTGTACGCGATAACGGCCGGGATGGCGGCAAACAGACCGATCGCGGTCGCAATCAGCGCCTCGGCAATACCTGGAGCCACAGTGGCCAAGGTGGCTTGCTGGGCAGTTGCCAGACCACGGAAGGAGTTCATGATCCCCCAGACGGTACCGAACAGACCGATGTACGGGCTGACGGAACCTACGGTCGCGAGGAACGGCAGGCTCTGCTCGAGCTTTTCTTCTTCGCGGGAAATAGCCACGCGCATGGCACGGGCCACGCCCTCCATGACCGCTTCCGGGTCAACGCCTGGCTGCTGGCGCAGACGGGAGAATTCCTTGAAACCGGCACGGAAGATCTGCTCTACACCCGAATCCGGATCAGGGTTGCTGCCGGCCTGACGGTAGAGTTTGGACAGGTCGATACCCGACCAGAAGCGCTCTTCAAAGCTCTCCAGGGCACGTCGACCGGCGCGCAGCAGGTTGCTGCGCTGAAAGATCATGATCCATGAGGTCACCGATGCGGCTACCAGGATCAGCATTACCAGTTGCACCACGATACTGGCATTGCTGACCAGGCTCCACATGGAGGAATGGTCGACGACGTTAGCTTCCACGCTTTATCTCCTGCTTTGAGTGTGTACCCGCGCCGCTCACGTCGGCAAAGGCCGCACGTAGAGCTTCGGGAATGGCCCGGGGTTTCAAACTGTTAGTGCGCACACAGGCCACCAAAAACTGCCCTTCGCAGAGCAGCGCATTATCCGTGGCTCGCCTGACCTGCTGTTTGAAACGCAGGCTGACACGGTTCAACTCGATTACTTCAGCGCTTACCAGCAGCTCGTCGTCCAGTCGCGCCGGCGCGTGATAACGCGCTTCGCTGGAATGCACGACGAACAACAGGTCCTCACCGGCAAGCTGGGATTGAGCAAAGCCCAGCTCCCGGAGCCGCTCGGTTCGAGCCCGTTCCATAAACTTGAGGTAATTAACGTAATACACGATGCCGCCCGCATCGGTGTCCTCGTAATAAACGCGACAACGAAGTGCGAAAGGCTCAAGCCCGTTTTGCGCGCGCATACTCTAGTGCTTACTCCTCAGGTTGCCAATCCGGCCAGGCAACTGTTTTTCATTGATTCACGGCTTTCTGGTGAAAGTACGGTCCTAGGACCGCACAAACCCCGAATAAATCAGCGCGCAAAGGTTATTAATCGTCCACGGCATCGAGGAACTCGTCTACCACGGGCATCTCGCCCAATCGTGACGGGATGTTTAAACCGAAGTGCAGGTACGCATGCCGGGTCACCACACGCCCCCGTGGCGTACGCATGATGTAGCCCTGCTGGATCAGGTACGGCTCCAGCACGTCTTCAATAGTGTGTCGCTCTTCACTAATGGCCGCGGCGAGGCTATCGACCCCGACCGGCCCACCGTCGAACTTCTCAATCATGGTCAACAACAGACGTCGATCCTGGTGATCGAAACCACGCTCATCGACATCCAGCAGGTTCAAGGCCAGGTCGGCGACTGGTTTGGTGATGTGCCCCTTGGCGCGTACTTCGGCGAAATCCCGTACCCGGCGCAACAAGCGGTTGGCGATCCGCGGCGTACCACGGGCACGGCGGGCGATCTCGAAGGCGCCTTCCGGGTCCAGCGGTAAGCCGAGGATATCCGCCGAACGACTGACAATCGTTGCCAGATCCGCGATGTTGTAGAACTCCAGGCGCTGGACGATGCCGAAGCGGTCGCGCAGCGGATTCGTCAGCATCCCCGCCCGCGTCGTCGCACCGACCAGGGTGAACGGCGGCAGATCCAGCTTGATCGACCGCGCGGCCGGCCCTTCGCCGATCATGATGTCGAGCTGGAAATCTTCCATGGCCGGATACAGCACTTCTTCGACGATCGGCGAGAGCCGATGGATTTCGTCGATGAACAGCACGTCGTGTGGCTCAAGATTGGTCAGCAGCGCAGCCAGATCACCCGGGCGCTCAAGCACGGGGCCCGAGGTGCTCTTGATCGAGACACCCATTTCCTGGGCGATGATGTTGGCCAAGGTAGTTTTACCCAGACCCGGCGGGCCGAAAATCAGTGTGTGATCCAGGGATTCATTGCGCCCACGGGCAGCCTGGATGAACAACTCCATTTGCTCGCGAACGGTCGGCTGCCCAATGTACTCGGCCAGGCTGACAGGACGAATCGCCCGATCCTGGACTTCTTCGCGGTCACGAGGGCCAGGCGTGGCGGTAATCAGACGATCAGCTTCAATCACTTAGATCATTCCCTTCAGGGCACGACGAATCATGTCTTCACTGCTCAAACCTTTCTCCTTGATCGCAGAAATCGCCTTGCTGGCTTCCTGCGGCTTGTAGCCCAGGGAGATCAGCGCGCTGACCGCGTCATTTTCGGCGGTGGCGACCGGCGTCGTATCTGGCTCACCCGGCTGGTTTGGTACCAAAGCGAACATCGCCGGTACGGTTTCCCAGGCCTTGAAGCGATCCTTGAGTTCCACCAGCAAACGCTCGGCAGTCTTCTTGCCCACGCCCGGCACCTTGGTCAGGGCCGAGGTGTCTTGGGACTGCACGCAGCGGACCAGCTCATCGACTTCCAGGCTCGACATCAGGGCCAGCGCCAGTTTCGGCCCTACGCCATTGAGACGGATCAACTCGCGAAAAAAGTCTCGCTCACGCTTGCCGAAGAAGCCATAGAGTAACTGCGCGTCCTCGCGTACGACCAAATGGGTGTGCAAGGTCAGCGGTTCACCGACCGACGGCAAGCGATAAAGCGTGGTCATGGGCACTTCCAGTTCGTACCCCAGACCGTTTACATCCAGTATCAGGTGCGGCGGCTGTTTCTCAGCCAGAGTGCCGCGCAAGCGTCCAATCACGTTTCAGATCCTTGAGCGTTGGCCAGATCAATGCTGGCGACTGACAGAGCGAGGGGCTTGCGCCGACGGTACAGGCGCAAAACCCTCGCTCGATAAAAAATGATTGCTGATGCTATCAGAGACGCAAGCGCCCGCCACGACTGCGTGCCGTACCCAGGCCATGGGGCAACAGGCTGGAACGGGTGTGAGCATGGCAAATGGCAATGGCCAGGGCGTCCGAGGCATCAATTTGCGGCTTGCTGGTCAGTTTCAGCATGTGCATGACCATCATTTGCACCTGCTCTTTATTCGCCGCGCCGGTCCCGGTCACTGCTTGCTTGACCTGTGTCGCGGTGTATTCAGCGATTTCCAGGCTTTCTTCCGCCCCGGCAACGATAGCTGCGCCGCGGGCCTGGCCAAGTTTCAACGCAGAGTCGGCGTTGCGTGCCATGAAGACCTTTTCGATGCCCATGGTCACCGGGCCGTAGGTCTGGATGACTTCGCGCACGCCGCGATAGACGATTTGCAGGCGCTCATGCAGCTCGCCGGAACCTGTGCGAATGCAGCCCGACGCCACGTAAACGCAACCACGCCCGGTATCACGCACTACGCCATAACCGGTAATGCGCGAGCCGGGGTCGATACCAAGAATTAAAGTCATAACGCCTGCAGCTTCAAAATGATGCCCGCCGGCAAACACTTGCACGGCGTAAAGGCAGAAGCCGGACGTGCGTGGCGGTGAGGTCATCACGGCTTGCACTTCCGGCTTCAAGAGTATTGCAGATCAATCAACCGAGCTGTGCGGCGACGGCCTCTGGAATGTCTGCGTTGGAGTAGACGTTCTGCACGTCATCCAGGTCTTCAAGCATGTCGATCAGCTTGAGAACCTTCTCGGCGCCTTCCAGGTCCAGTTCGGCGCTGGTGGTCGGCAGCATCACGATTTCCGCATCATCGCCTTTGAAACCGGCCGCCTCCAGCGCGTTACGCACGGAGTAGAAACCGGCGAACGAGGTGAATACGTCGATGGAGCCGTCTTCGTGGGTCACCACGTCATCGGCATCGGCCTCCATCGCCGCTTCCATCAGCGCATCTTCATCGACGCCCGGCGCGAAGGAAATCTGCCCCTTGCGCTCGAACAGATAGGCCACCGAACCATCCGTACCGAGGTTGCCGCCGCACTTGCTGAATGCATGGCGAACAGCGGCGGCAGTGCGGTTGCGGTTGTCGGTCATGCACTCGACCATCACCGCCACGCCGCCCGGACCGTAGCCTTCGTAGGTCAACTCGACCATGTCGTCGGTGTCGGCAGCACCCGCGCCGCGGGCGACCGCCCGGTCGATAATGTCCCGGCTCATGTTCGCGCCGAGGGCCTTGTCCAGCGCCAGTCGCAAACGCGGGTTTGAACCCGGATCACTACCGCCCTGACGCGCAGCAACGGTCAGCTCACGAATCCACTTGGTGAAAATCTTGCCCTTCTTGGCATCCTGACGTTCTTTGCGGTGCTTGATGTTCGCCCACTTGGAATGACCCGCCATAACTCGCTCCGAATTCTCTTTGAAACATTGCCCGCCACGCCATGACGCACCAGCCGGCAAATAAAAATCTCGACCATTCTATAAAGAAAGGGCGCATCCGAAGATGCGCCCTACTGGTCAGTCTTACTCAGCTTTAGGCGTTTCGCGCAGACGAATGTGCAGTTCGCGCAGGGCCTTGGCATCTACCGCACCCGGGGCCTGAGTCATGACGCAAGCGGCGCTCTGGGTTTTCGGGAAGGCGATCACTTCACGGATCGACTGGGCGCCCGTCATCAGCATCACCAGACGGTCCAGACCAAAGGCCAGACCACCGTGCGGCGGCGCGCCGTATTTCAGGGCGTCGAGCAGGAAGCCGAATTTCTCTTCCTGTTCCGCTTCACTGATACCCAGCAGACGGAACACCGACTGTTGCATTTCCTTGCGGTGGATACGGATCGAACCGCCACCCAGCTCGGTGCCGTTCAGCACCATGTCGTAGGCACGGGACAGAGCGGTCGCCGGGTTGGCTTCCAGTTCTTCCGGGGTGCACTTCGGCGCGGTGAACGGGTGGTGCAAGGCAGTGAAGCTACCGTCGTCGTTCTCTTCGAACATCGGGAAGTCGACAACCCACATCGGTGCCCACTCGCACGTCAGCAGGTTCAGATCGTTACCGACCTTGATCCGCAGCGCGCCCAGGGCTTCGCTGACGATCTTGGCTTTGTCGGCACCGAAGAACACGATGTCGCCGTCAACCGCGCCAACGCGATCAAGGATCACATTGAGGTTGGCTTCAGGGATGTTCTTGACGATCGGCGATTGCAGACCTTCAACGCCTTTGGCGCGCTCGTTGACCTTGATGTACGCCAGGCCCTTGGCGCCGTAGATGCCGACGAACTTGGTGTAGTCGTCGATCTGCTTGCGCGGCATGCTCGCCGCGCCTGGAACGCGCAAGGCGGCGATGCGGCATTTCGGGTCGTTGGCAGGGCCGCTGAACACCTTGAAGTCGACTTCTTTCAGTTGATCGGCAACGTCAACCAGTTCCAGCGGGTTACGCAGGTCCGGCTTGTCGGAACCGTAACGACGCATGGCCTCTTCGTAGGTCATGTGCGGAAACTCACCGAATTCCAGATCCAGCACTTCCTTGAACAGGTTGCGGATCATGCCTTCGGTGATACCGATGATGTCTTTTTCATCGAGGAAGCTGGTTTCGATGTCGATCTGAGTGAATTCAGGCTGGCGGTCGGCACGCAGGTCTTCGTCGCGGAAGCACTTGGCGATCTGGTAGTAGCGATCGAAGCCGGCAACCATCAACAGTTGCTTGAACAGCTGCGGCGATTGCGGCAAGGCGAAGAACGAACCGGCGTGAGTACGGCTCGGCACCAGGTAATCGCGCGCACCTTCCGGGGTAGCGCGAGTCAGGATCGGCGTCTCGACGTCGAGGAAGCCGTTCTCGTCCAGGTAGCGACGGATGCTGGTGGTCATGCGCGAACGCAGGCGCAGCTTCTCGAGCATTTCCGGACGACGCAGGTCGATGAAGCGATAACGCAGGCGGGTTTCTTCGCCGACGTCGGAGAACTCGTTCAGCGGGAACGGCGGGGTTTCGGCTTCGTTCAGTACTTCCAGCTCGTAGCCCAGCACTTCGATCATGCCCGACGCCATGTTGGCGTTGCCGGCACCGGCCGGGCGCAGGCGCACCTTGCCGGTGACCTTGACCACGTATTCGCTGCGCACGCGATCAGCGGCGGCGAAGGTTTCAGCGCGGTCCGGGTCGAACACCACCTGAGCCAGACCGTCACGATCACGGATATCGAGGAAAATCACACCACCGTGGTCACGGCGACGGTGAACCCATCCGCAAAGGGTAATTTCCTGGCCTTCCAGGGCTTCGTTCAGTTGGCCGCAATAATGGCTGCGCATCATGGTAGTGGTTTCACTTCTCGTAATCGAAATTCGGTTGGAGGCCTTGCAGATGTTGCAAGAGCTCGCACGTGTCGTTCAACTCAGGCTCCAGACCCTAGTCAGCTTTGTCGCCGCCGGCCAGATTCTTCTTGGAACCGGTCTTGAAATCGGTTTCGTACCAGCCGGTGCCGCTAAGGCGGAAGCCCGGCATGGACAGCATCTTCTTAAGCTCTGGCGCTTGGCAGGCCGGGCAGTCGACCAGCGGTGCTGCGCTGATCTTTTGAATGGCTTCCAACTGATGACCACAGGAAGCACATTGATAGTCGTACATCGGCATGGGGGTTGTCTCGGCGATCAGATTGCTACCGCATACGCTGGGTTTTGCGGCAAAGAGCGGGATTATATCCATTAAATGCAGCCTGTGCAGCCGTAAGACTGCACAGACCGACACTCTACCCATTCCACCCCTGCGGCTAAGGCATGGCGACGCAGCCGCCTTCCTTCAGGCTGTGCACGACGCACACAACCCGCACCAGCCCGGTGAAGTTCTTGACCCCGCCGTGACGTAAATGCACCTCGCGATCCACATGGGACAGCAGCGCACTGACCGTACAGCAGTTGACCTTGGCCATGTCGCCCAAAATATCCCAATAGACCTGCTCAAGCCGCAAGCAGGTTGCAAAACCATTCAACCGCACTGATCGGGATAAAGGCTGGGCCAGGCCCATATCAAATTCACTGACAAATGGATCGATCCTTATATCCTTAACTGGACCGCCACTCCCCTCGCTTCGCCTGCCTTCGTAAACCATATCGTTGACACTCCTTTGCCATCCTTGCTTTTTTATAAGAGCAACAAGCTGTTTCTCTATAAAAGCGCAGGCGCAAAGTTATATCCAGATGACTTTATGACCATCAATGTAGGATAAGCCAACAACTGAAGGGCGATCATGGAGACCGTCCTACGCCGGATAATCCCCTACACGCATGAGCGTAAAATCACTCAACAAAAAGACATTTAAAGTCACGAGAAGACAGGCCGCGAATAACACCCCAAGGGCGCCATCCGCGCACCCCTATTGTTACTGGTCCAGCAGGGAACGCAGCATCCACGCGGTTTTCTCGTGGACTTGCATTCGCTGGGTCAGAAGATCAGCCGTTGGCTCGTCACTGACCTTGTCGAGCAGTGGAAAGATCCCGCGTGCAGTACGCGTGACCGCCTCCTGGCCGTCGACAAGTTGCTTGATCATGTCTTCGGCGCTGGGCACACCCTCCTCCTCCTTAATGGAAGAAAGACGCGCATAAATAGAATAGGCGCCCGGGGCAGGAAATCCGAGAGCGCGAATTCGCTCGGCAACCGAATCGACGGCCAGGGCCAACTCGTTATATTGCTCCTCGAACATCAAGTGCAGGGTCCGAAACATCGGACCGGTAACGTTCCAATGGAAGTTATGGGTTTTCAAATAAAGTACATAAGTGTCCGACAGCAGGCGGGAAAGTCCGTCAACGATGGACTTGCGATCTTCTTCACTGATACCGATATCGATTGCCATGTGTTTCCCCTAAGGTGATGAAATTCATCCGACAGGTGCAGGACCACTCTAGCAAGCCTGTCGGCACCCCGCAGCCTCGGGTTCTGCGGTTACCTGCGACAAATCGACCCTCAGGGCACCGCTGGACTGCCTGATTTGAGTAGCCGCAGGCTTTGCTGTTAAATAGGCAGTGTGTCGCTACCGCCTATTTTCCGGGGGCTGCGCATAGGCTGGTACCGGGTACGTGTCCAACGCCTCTTATTGTTCTGAAGCGAACCGTGCTCAATCAGCTCTTCCTTGTGATCCGTCTTAACGTGAGTTAATCAAAATGTTGAAAATTGTCCACCTGCTAATGGGCGCAGCAGCCTTGCTGTTGTCCTTCATCCCTAGCCTGCGATCCGAAGCCATACCTTACCTGCAACAATCTGATGCGCTGTACCTGGCCTTTTTCGGCCTGCTCAACCTCACCCTCGCTCCTGTTATCCCTTACTGGAACAAAGGCCCGCGTCATCAACTGCAAAACCTGGTCAGCGCCCTGCTGGTTCTGGCCGTCGTCCTGCAAACCCTGACGCTGATCGCGCCGATGCCGGTCATTGCCGGTCAACCTGCTGTTCTGTTCAGCCTGGTCGCGGCCCTGATTGCCGTTCTTCTGCACCTGGCCATCAGCTTCTACAGATCTTCACCGGCCGCCGCCTCGCCAAGCTATGACATGAGCAACCGCGATACCGGCACCGTCAAGTGGTTCAACACCTCCAAAGGCTTCGGCTTTATTTCCCGTGACTCCGGCGACGATATCTTCGTGCATTTCCGGGCCATTCGTGGCGAAGGTCATCGTGTTCTGGTCGAAGGCCAGCGCGTGGAGTTCTCCGTCATGAATCGTGACAAAGGCCTGCAAGCCGAAGATGTGATCGCTGCCCTGCCGCGCCGTTGATTCAAGGCTAAAAAAAACCGCGGACAGCCTGGCTGTTCGCGGTTTTTTATTGCCCATCTGTTGGTCACACTTAGTAATGCGGCGGTGGCGCTTCTTCTTCAAACGTCTCGAACTGACCGGCCATTTCCTCTTGCCGCTTGAGCAATGCGGCCATTTGCAGTTGCAGGCGCTCAACCGCTCGCTGCTGCGTCGCCAGCACATCACTCAATGCCTGGATGGTGTCATCCTGAAACGCCAACTGGCTCTCCAGATCGGTAACGCGTTCTTCCAGGCTCATGATTCAACCCTCCAGAAACGTGAAATCATCGGTCAATACCAGGCGCAACCGTTCGCGAATCAACGCAATCTGCTCTGAGCCATAAGGCTTGGCCGGGTGTTGACCCCAGACCGGCGCCGGCCAAGCGGCGTCCTCTCGCTTGCGCACAATTACATGCATGTGCAACTGACTGACGACGTTACCCAAGGCTGCGACATTCAATTTGTCCGCGTCAAACGAGTCCTTGAGCATTTCTGCCAGTGCGGTCGTTTCCTGCCACAGCTGCTGTTGATCTGCGACACCTAACTGAAATATCTCACTGATATCCTCGCGACGTGGCACCAGAATGAACCAGGGGTAGGTCGAATCGTTGGACAGCAGCAACCGGCAGAGTGGGAAATCCCCGATCGGTAACGTGTCTTGTTGAAGTCGTGGATCTAAAGCAAACACTGCGCGCACTCCCGCCGGGTCATCATTTTTCAGCTTAGCGCCCATCCCGAGAGACGGCGCACCAAGCGACAGGACGGCAGCATACCTGCGAACGCCGCACGCTTCACGACGAACCAGTGTCGAAGCCGTCCCGGGAACCTACAAACGAACGGTCACGCGCCCCACGATGAGTCATTTTCAGTCAGGACGCACCATTACAGAACCAGCAGCCACACAAAAATCGCCGAACTGACTGACAAACAACGACGCGTTCGAATTTGGCAAACGGCCGCACTGTCCGAATTTCGTACAACGATTAAAATTTTTTGCACCAAAAACGCACAGTGCGTCTACGCTGAGTCGGTCAGGTATCCGCCATTTACTCACTGGCGGGGTGAACCGGTAACGTTTGGGGTTGTCACGCAGTCGACCACGAGGGTACAACACGATGCAAACCAAGGCGTCAAGCCCGAAGAAAACGTGCTTGAACACCCCGGTTTTATGAGGCTTTTACAGCGACAGGCAGACTTTCAGAAAAAAAACCAGCTGGATTCTGTTTTGTGCACGTTTGTTGCATTCACACCCACATCGCCTCTAGAGCAACCACGGGAAGTGGACGCTCTTAAGGCAAATAAAAACAGTGGCAGGGTTGCCCGATGGAGATCCAAACGTTTCACCAGGGACTCTTTTTACCGATGCTCAGGCTCTGGAAAACAACGCTAAAGTTGCCAGCCCGCTTGCATTGAGGCTGTAAATTTGCGACATCTACCACGCTATTTGCGACAGGCTCGTAAAGAAGCCGAAAGGGTAGATACGCAAGTATCGCCAACAGGGTCGGCGTGATATAAGTTTGCGCCGACACAAAAAGAAAGAGCCGCCCAGATAATAAATCAGGTGGGACGGCAGTACTCTTCTAAAACCAAAGGAGCAAATCACGATGCGCGTGATGAAGTGGAGCATGATCGCACTGGCAGTTGCAGCAGCAGCCAGTACTCAATTGGCTACGGCCGCACCTTTTGTAAGTGACCAGGCTGAAGCCAAAGGTTTTGTTGAAGACGCCAAGTTCGACTTGCTGCTTCGCAACTACTACTTCAACCGTGACAACAAAGACGGCGCCCGCGACGTAAAAGACTGGACCCAGGGCATTTGGGGCAACTTCAGCTCCGGTTACACCCAGGGTACTGTTGGCGTTGGCGTTGATGCATTCGGTTACTTGGCCGTTAAACTGGATGGTGGCGATGGCACTTCCGGTTCGGGCAACATGAGCCGTAGCGATACCGTCAATGCCAACGGTGGCCGTGACGTCAACGACAGCCAAGGCAAAGCCGGCGCAGCCGTTAAATTCCGCGTCTCCAAAACCGAGTTGAAAGTCGGCGATATGCGGCCAAGCACTGCTCCAGTGTTCGCTGTTGGCGGTTCCCGTATCCTTCCGCAAGTTGCCAGCGGTTTCCAACTGCAAAGCAGTGAAGTCAAAGACCTTGACCTCGAAGCCGGTCACTTCTACTCGGGTTCCAGCCAGGACAAAAACGCCCGTGATGGCGGCCTGTATGCAACCTACGCAGGCGTTGAAGCCAACACTATCGACTATTTCGGTGGCAGGTACGGTATCACCGAAAACCTGAGCGCCTCGCTGTACGGCGCCAAGCTGGAAGACATCTGGAACCAGTACTACGCCAACGTGAACCTCACCACTCCGTTTGGTGGTGACACGTCGTTGAACACCGATTTCAACATCTACCGCACCACTGATACCGGTAGCGCGAAAGCTGGCGACATCAGCAACACAGCATTCTCGCTGGCAACTGCTCTTTCGTTCCTGAAAGCACACACCATCACCCTGGCCTTCCAAAAGGTTAATGGCGATACCCCGTTCGACTACATCGGTATCGGCAAGAACAATCGCGGCGGCGACTCGGTCTTCCTCGCCAACTCCATCCAGTACTCTGACTTCAACGCCCCTGGCGAGAAGTCTGCTCAGGTTCGTTACGACCTGAAAATGGCCGAGTACGGCGTTCCTGGTCTGAGCTTCATGACCCGGTATGTTAAAGGTTGGGGCATCGACGGCACCCACACACCTGCAGGCAGTTCTTACGCGGGTCTGTACGGTGAAGATGGCAAGCACAACGAAACCAACCTCGAAGCCAAGTACGTTGTTCAGACTGGCCCGGCAAAAGATCTCTCCTTCCGCATTCGTCAAGCATGGCACTTCGCTAATGCTGACCAAGGTGAAGGCGATATCAAAGAGTTCCGCCTGATCGTTGACTACCCGCTGTCGATCTTGTAATCGCAAGCAGTTAATTTGCGGTAACAAACAAAAGGCCCATCTTCGGATGGGCCTTTTTATTGGCTACAACACAGCATCTAGATAATCGAATTTTCCAGAGCATGCCTGACCTAAGAGTCAGACATGGTCGAAAGACGGATCACTGCACGGCTGCTTCCTGAACCACTCGAATCACCCGCTGTGGAAACGGGATATCAATACCGGCCGTTTTCAAACGATCACGAGACTGTTCGTTGAACATGAACATCACATCCCAGTAATCCGCCGTCTTGACCCACACCCGCAGCGAAACAGTAATCGAACTGTCGCCTAAGGTAGTAATGACTGCTTGTGGAGCCGGATCAGTCAGTACACGCTCATCCTTGGCCAGTTCCAGCAATACTGCGCGAGCCTTCTGCAAATCCGCTTCGTAATCCACCCCCACATCAAACACGACTTTGCGGGTTGGCTGCCGATTTGTGTTGATGATGATGCCGTTAGACAAGTTACCGTTAGGGACGATGATGGTTTTGTTATCTCCCGTACGCAGCACGGTGTGGAAGATCTGAATGCTGTCCACGGTGCCCATGACACCTTGGGCTTCGATCCAGTCTCCAATGCGGAACGGGCGGAACAACAGAATCAGCACGCCGCCGGCGAAGTTCGCCAGACTGCCCTGCAAGGCCAGACCGATGGCCAGACCGGCCGCACCGATGGCCGCAACGAACGACGTGGTTTCAACACCAATCATCGACGCTACGCTGACCATCAGCAGTATCTTGAGAATGACGTTTGCCAAGTTACTGATAAACCCTTGCAATGCCAGGTCGGCATTACGCAGCGCCAGCAAACCACCGAGCTTTTGCGTCACCTTGTTGATCAGCCACCAGCCGATGCTCAGGGTGATCACCGCCAGCAGCACGCGGCTGCCGTATTCCATGATCATCGGAATCCAGGCTTGGGATGCCTTGACCAAGCTGTCTATTTCAGTATTCAAATCCATCTACATTCTCCTGGGTTAAGCACAATCCGGGTGGGAGCGAGACCGGCTTGCCGGCGAAGAGGGCATATCAGTCGAAATCACTATTGAATGACACACCGCTTTCGCCGGCAAGCCGGTCTCGCTCCCACAGGGTTCCCGCCTGAAAGGTCAATCGCGGAAGTTGTTGAACTGCAGCGGCATATCGAAAGTCTTGGCGCGCAGGGCCGCAATGGCTTCCTGCAAGTCATCACGCTTCTTNCAATCGCGGAAGTTGTTGAACTGCAGCGGCATATCGAAAGTCTTGGCGCGCAGGGCCGCAATGGCTTCCTGCAAGTCATCACGCTTCTTGCCGGTAATGCGCACCTGCTCACCCTGAATGGCAGCCTGAACCTTGAGCTTGGCGTCTTTGACATGAGCGACGATTTTCTTCGCCATCTCTTTGTCGATGCCTTCCTTGAGGACCGCTTCTTGCTTCATCAGTTTGCCCGACGCATAGGCATCCTTGATTTCAAGGCACTGCACGTCGATTTTGCGCTTGACCAGGGCGAGCTTGAGGATCTCAATCATCGCTTCGAGCTGGAAATCGGCTTCAGCGGTCAGGTTGACGGTCAGGTCCTTTTCCTTGAACTCGAAGCTGCCTTTGCCTTTCAGGTCATAACGACGATCGAGTTCCTTGACGGCGTTCTCGACCGCGTTGGTGACTTCGTGTTTGTCCAGTTCGGATACCACGTCGAACGACGGCATGTAATCTCTCCAATAAAAGGGCATGCTCAATCACGATGGAGCACGCCTGGCTTGCGGTTAAAATCCGCGCTGATTATAACGGGTCTTTCCCATCATTCACTGCGAGCCTCCCATGCGCGCGATAAACAGAGCAAAAACCTGATGCCCACCACCTGGCATGTTCTGGGCGCCGGCAGCCTTGGCACCTTATGGGCTACTCGACTGGCCCGGGCCGGCGTGCCGGTCAAGCTGATCGTGCGGGACGCTGCACGCTTAGAGGCGTATGAGGCGGCGGGTGGGCTGACGCTGGTCGAACACGGTGAAGCGAAGTGCTATCCAGTGCCCGCCGAGACACCCGACAACAGCGAACCGATCAACCGTCTGTTGGTAGCGTGTAAAGCCTACGATGCCGAGAAAGCAGTGGCCCAACTGGCACCGCGCCTGGCTACCGACGCCGAGCTGATCCTGCTGCAGAACGGTCTTGGCAGTCAGGACGCCGTCGCCACGCAGGTGCCGCAGGCACGCTGCATTAGCGCGTCAAGCACCGAAGGCGCCTTTCGCGATGGCGACTGGCGCGTGGTGTTCGCCGGCCATGGTTACACCTGGCTGGGGGATGCCGGGCATCCCGTGGCGCCGATCTGGCTGGATGACGTGAGCGCCGCCGGTATTCCCCACGAGTGGAGCACCGACATTCTGACCCGGCTGTGGCGAAAACTGGCGCTTAACTGCGCGATCAATCCGCTGACCGTGCTGCACGATTGCCGCAATGGCGGTTTGCAGGAACACCACTGCGAAATCGCTACCCTTTGCGTCGAATTGACCGAGCTGCTTGAGCGGTGCGGTCAACCAGCAGCAGCCGAGGACCTTCAACAGGAAGTCGAACGGGTGATTCACGCGACCGCCGCCAACTACTCTTCGATGTACCAGGACGTCGCAAACCAGCGCCGGACCGAGATCAGCTATCTATTGGGTCATGCCTGCAAAGCTGCCGCGAGGCATCAGTTGAACCTGCCGCACCTCAATCAACTTGAGCAACGGTTGATCACCCATCTTCACAGCCTTGGATTGCCCAGCGACTGAGCAGCGGCTACGCTGGCCACTTGTTCCTTTTCAGCGATGAACCTGATGCCATTGCGCCAGCGTCTTGAAAACCTTCCGGTCGGCCAGAAATTACTGGCCGCCCTGCTGGTGCTGTTGACCACCGTCCTGCTGGTCGCCAACCTGACCTTTATCAGCGCTGCGTACTACATTTCCCAGGAAAGCATGGCCCCTCAGGCCTTGCAGACCATCGGCCGCCTGGTGTCCAACCCCAGCCTGGTGTCCGAAGCCTTGCAGTCACCGCAAAGTGCCGAACGCCTGCTCAACGAGCTCAACAGCTATTCACCGCTGCGTGCGGCGGCCCTTTATGATGGCAAGGGCGAGCGTCTGGCGCAGTTGCAGCATGGCGACAACCTGAGCCTGCCAACACGTTACCGGCACATTGAATCCTGGCAAGCCACCGAGTTTCGCAGCAACCAAATCATCACCCTGCCCCGCCCCGGCACCGTGCCAGGTCACCTGTTACTGGTCGCCAGCAGCGAACTGCCAATGGCGTTCTACACCGGGACCCTGACCGCCAGCCTCGGGATTCTGATCTTCAGTGTGCTGTTGTGGCTGGTGATCGCCCGGCAGATCAAACGCCTGATCACCCGGCCAATTCATCAGCTCGAAGAGTTGTCCCGGCAAGTGACCCGGGAAGAGAACTACGCCCTGCGCGCCTCCCGCGGCAACCATGACGAAATCGGCAGCCTCGCCGAGGCGTTCAACACCATGCTCTCGCGGATCGAAGCCCGGGAGCAGCAACTCAAGCGGGCCCGGGACGATTCCCAGGCGGCGTATGACCAGGCTCAGGGCCTGGCCGAAGAAACCCGTCATACCAATCGCAAACTGGAGCTCGAAGTTCAGGTGCGCAGCAAGATCGAGAAGAAGCTCACCGGTTTCCAGAACTACCTCAACAGCATCATCGACTCCATGCCCTCGGCGCTGATCGCCCTTGATGAACAGCTCTACGTAACCCAGTGGAATCAGGAGGCCAGCGCCCTGTCTGGTACGCGCCTGGACGAAGCTTTGAACCAGCCGATTTTTCTCGCGTTCGAACCGCTCAAGCAGTTCTTGCCGCAACTCAAGCAAACCGTCGAGCAACACACGGTTGCCAAGATTGAACGAGTGACGTGGCTCAAGGACGAAGAACCCAAGCACTACGCCCTGACGTTTTACCCGCTGATGGGTGGTGCCGGGCGCGGCGTGGTGATCCGGATCGACGACATCACTCAGCGTCTGTCGCTGGAAGAAATGATGGTGCAGTCGGAAAAAATGCTCTCGGTCGGTGGCCTCGCCGCGGGCATGGCTCACGAGATCAACAACCCGTTAGGCGCGATCCTGCACAACGTGCAAAACATTCGCCGACGCCTTTCGCCTGATCTGCCGAAGAATCTCGAACAAGCCGAGCAAACCGGGATCGCACTGGATACGGTTAACAAATACCTGCAAGCACGCGAAGTGCCGCAGTTGCTCGACGGCATTCAACAGGCTGGCGCCCGGGCGGCAAAGATTGTCACGCACATGCTCAGCTTCAGTCGCCGCAGTACCCGGCAAATGGCCCCGTGCGACCTGCCGGCGCTGATCGATCAAGCAGTGGAAATCGCCAGCAACGACTTCGACCTGACGATCGGTTTCGACTTCAAGGGCCAGGCAATCATTCGCCAGTTCGATCCACAACTCGGCCCCGTGCCCGGCACGGCGAACGAACTGGAGCAGGTGCTGCTCAATCTGTTGAAAAACGCCGCTCAGGCCATTCACCAACGTGAAGACGACCCCGAGCCGGGACGGATCATTCTGCGCACCAAACTGAATCCCCCCTGGGCGGAAATCCAGGTTGAGGACAATGGCGTCGGTATGAGCGAAAGCGTGCGCAAACGCACCTTCGAGCCATTTTTCACCACCAAGGAAATCGGTCAGGGCACCGGCCTTGGCCTGTCGGTCTCGTACTTCATCATTACCAACAACCACAAGGGTCAGATGGAAGTGCAATCGACCCTGGGCCAAGGCACGTGTTTCACCTTGCGCCTGCCCTTGGCGGGCTCCGCGCTCGTCTCTCAAGAACTCAATCAGCTATCGAGGTAACCATGGGCTTTCGCTTGTCGAAGATTTACACCCGCACCGGCGACAAAGGCGAAACCGGGCTGGGCGACGGCCGCCGCGTGCCAAAGGACCATCCACGGATCGAAGCCATTGGCGAGGTCGATACGCTGAACAGTCAGGTGGGAGTGCTATTGGCCGGGTTGGCGATGGAACGTGGCACCTATCCCGGATTGAACGAGGTGATTGAGGTTTTAGCGCCTTGCCAACATCGGTTGTTTGATCTGGGCGGTGAGTTGGCGATGCCGGTGTATCAGGCCTTGAACACGGCAGAAGTCGAACGTCTGGAAACGGCGATCGATGCATGGAATGAAGAGCTGGGGCCGCTGGAGAATTTCATTCTGCCAGGTGGTTCGGCGTTGATTGCTCAGGCCCATGTGTGCAGAAGCCTGGCGCGTAGTGCGGAGCGGCGGTGTCAGCATTTGAATGCTGTCGAACCATTGGACGGGGCTGGGTTGGCGTATATCAATCGGTTGTCGGACTTGTTGTTTGTGGTGGCGCGGTTGATTGCCAAGCGGCAAGGGATTGCCGAGATTTTGTGGCAGCCGGCAGCGAAACCTTCCAACTGAGCGTAACGGATCGTTCCCACGCGTGCGTGGGAACGATCGGGCGTTAAGCCTCAGGCCAAAACGCCCGGATCCCCGCCGTACCCTGTGCGCCCGCTTCCCAGGCTTTCTGAAGATCCGCCGGGCCAACGCCACCGAGCAAGAACACCGGTTTGCTGAAACCTTCGATCAACGCGCAAGCTTGCCCCCAACCCAGCGGTTGAGCACCCGGATGAGTCAGGGTCGGTTGCACCGGTGACAGGGTCACAAAATCCACCCCCATCTGCTCGGCCAACGCCAGTTCTTCAGCGTTATGGCAGGACGCCGCCAGCCAGCGCGACGCCGGTAACGGGCGGCCAGCCGCCGCATATTTGCGCAGTTGCGCGGAGGTGATGTGCCAACCGGCGGACGGGAAATCACCCAGCCATTCGAACGGCCCTTTGATCATCAACTGCGCCTTGCCCGCACACAACCCCGCCGCGTCCACCGCCAGATCGCGGTACTTCGGATCGTAGCCGTTGGGTGCTCGCAACTGGATCAGCTTGATACCGCTGGCAATGGCTTTTTGAATACCGCGTAGCAAGGCCGGGGTTTCCAGGTCTTGCGGGGTAATCAAATACTGCTCAGGTAACCGTGCAGCCGCAACAATCGGCTGGTTGGCCGCCGGGAACTCGTAGTTCAGCAGATCGCGGGGCGCGACCCATTCCAACGGCTGGCCTTCGGCGCCGTGCGGTTCGCCGGTAAAAGCCGAGACTTCCCAAACGTCCAGCAACACTTGCTTGTCCGGGTAGTCGTGCCGGACCTTGATCAACGGACGAGCCGCGTTGACCACGATGCCCAACTCTTCAAGGAGTTCGCGAGCGAGGGCGGTTTCGACGGATTCGTCGACCTCGACCTTGCCACCGGGAAATTCCCACAGCCCACCTTGATGCTGGGTGTCGGCACGGCGGGCAATGAGGATCTTGCCACTGCCATCACGGATAACAGCGGCAGCTACGTGGACTCGTTTCACCGTTCTACTTCCTCCAGACCAGCCTTCCGCCAAGCCTTGAAGGCTGGCCATTGGTAGATGGTTTCGACGTAGGCCGCGTCCGCTGCGGGCAGCCTCACCTGATAGGTGCGCAGGCGTACGGCGATCGGCGCGAAGAAGGCATCGGCCAGGGTCGCGCCGCCAAACAGGAACGGACCGGTTTCGGTGGTGGCGGCACGGCACTCGGCCCACAACGCCAACATACGCTCAATGTCGGCCTGGACGTCGGCCGGTGTCGGCGACAATGCAGCGTCGTGGCTCAAGTCGAATGGCATGTTGCCGCGCAAGGCGAAGAAACCGCTGTGCATCTGCGCGCAAGCCGAACGGGCCTGGGCGCGGGCGGCGGTGTCTTTGGGCCAGAGGCCGGCGTCGGGAAACTGCTCTGCCAGATACTCGGCAATCGCCAGGGAATCGGCGATGGTGCCGTGTTCGGTTTTCAGCAGTGGGACTTTCGCGGCCGGCGAGTGCTTGAGCAGACGCTCACGCGTATCCGCCTGGTTCAACTTGATCAGTTCTTCGGTGTAAGGGGCGCCGGCCAGGTCGAGGGCCAAAGCGCCGCGCAGGGACCAGGAGGAAATCAGTTTGTCGCCGATGATCAGGTGAAGGCTCATGCTCGGGACCTTTTGATAGGGGGTATGGGCCAGAATCGTTAGTGTCTGGTCGGCCATCATCGCGGGATTACCCGCGATGGGGGCGACCCGGTCTGGCTTAAGTGCGGTATTCGGCGTTGATTTTCACGTATTCGTGGGACAGGTCAGTGGTCCAGATGGTTTCGCTGCAATCACCGCGACCCAATTCGATACGGATCGTGATTTCTTCCTCCTGCATCACGGCCGAGCCCTGGGCTTCGGTGTAAGTCGATGCACGTGCGCCACGACTGGCGATACAGACATCACCGAGGAACACGTCGATTTTGCTCACGTCCAGATTCGGTACGCCGGCACGGCCGACGGCGGCCAGAATGCGGCCCCAGTTCGGGTCGGAGGCGAACAGTGCGGTCTTGATCAGTGGCGAGTGAGCCACGGTGTAACCGACGTCCAGGCACTCCTGGTGATTGCCGCCGCCGTTGACTTCAACGGTCACAAACTTGGTCGCGCCTTCGCCGTCACGAACGATGGCCTGGGCCACGTCCATGCACACTTCGAACACAGCCTGTTTCAGCTTGGCGAACAAATCACCGCCGGCTTCAGTGATTTCCGGCAGTGCTGCCTGACCGGTGGCGATCAGCATGCAGCAGTCATTGGTCGAGGTGTCGCCGTCGATGGTGATGCGGTTGAACGACTTGTTGGCACCGTCCAGCAGCAGGTTTTGCAGCACGTCGCGGGAGACTTTGGCGTCGGTGGCGATGTAGCCGAGCATGGTCGCCATGTTCGGGCGGATCATGCCCGCGCCTTTGCTGATACCGGTGACGGTGATGGTCACGCCGTCATGCTGGAACTGGCGGCTGGCACCTTTGGGCAGGGTGTCGGTGGTCATGATGCCGGTGGCGGCCGCTTCCCAATTGTTGACCGACAGGTCGTCGAGGGCGGCTTGCAGAGCCCCTTCGATTTTCTCGACCGGCAGCGGTTCGCCGATGACACCGGTGGAGTACGGCAGCACCAGGCTGGCGTCGACGCCGGCCAGCTCAGCCAGTTTGGCGCACGTACGCTCGGCGGCGGCAAGGCCTGGTTCACCAGTGCCGGCGTTGGCATTGCCGGTATTGGTCAACAGGTAACGCACCGGACCTTGCACACGCTGCTTGGCCAGGATCACAGGAGCCGCGCAAAAGGCGTTCAGCGTGAACACGCCAGCGACCGTGGAACCTTCGGCACAGCGCATGACCACAACATCCTTGCGCCCTGGGCGTTTGATGCCAGCCGAGGCGATACCGAGTTCAAAACCGGCAACCGGGTGCAACGTTGGCAAAGGACCAAGACCAACAGCCATGAATGCGCTCCTAAATAAATGATGTCAGCACCGCTTTCAGGAAGAACGGTGGTTTAAATGGCAAAACGCCGCGACGGCATAAGCCGGTCGCGGCGCGGGTATTTCAGCGTATGAAACGGGTTTTACTGGATCTGCCCGTGGCAATGCTTGAACTTCTTGCCCGAACCGCAGTAGCAAAGTTCGTTACGGCCCAGCTTCTGTTCACTGCGTACCGGAGCGACGGCAAGGGCGACATCGACCTCCTCACCTCGCTGTTCCGGTTGCTCGAGCCCCGGCGCTTCGTCGTGCAGGAACTGCATGCGCGCAGCCAGTGCTTCGGCCTCCTGACGCAGGCGTTGTTCTTCTTCGATCGGATCTTCGCGGCGAACCTGAACGTGGGACAGCACACGGATCGAGTCGCGCTTGATCGAATCCAGCAGCTCGGAGAACAGCGTGAAGGACTCGCGCTTGTACTCTTGCTTCGGGTTCTTCTGTGCATAACCACGCAAGTGGATGCCATGACGCAGGTGATCCATGGTCGACAGGTGGTCTTTCCACAGGTCGTCGAGCACACGCAGAACGATTTGCTTCTCGAAGGTGCGCAGCGCTTCGGCGCTCGCCTGCTCTTCTTTCTCGTTGTACGCGGCCAGCAGCTCGGTCATGAGCTTCTCGCGCAGGGTTTCTTCGTACAGGTGGTCATCTTCGTCGAGCCATTTCTGGATCGGCAGCGCCACACCGAAGTCGCTCTGCAACGCCGCTTCCAGACCGGCCACGTCCCACTGTTCAGGCAGCGATTGCGGTGGAATATGCACGATGACGGTTGCGTTGAGCACGTCCTGACGGAAGTCGGCGATGGTTTCACCGATGTTGTCGGCAGCCAACAAACTGTTACGCATGTGATAGATCACTTTACGCTGTTCGTTGTTAACGTCGTCGAACTCGAGCAGTTGCTTACGAATATCGAAGTTGCGACCTTCAACCTTGCGCTGAGCCTTCTCGATGGCGTTGGTCACCATACGGTGCTCGATCGCCTCGCCAGGCTGCATGCCCAGGGCCTTCATGAAGTTCTTCACCCGATCAGAGGCGAAGATGCGCATCAGGCTGTCTTCCAGCGACAGGTAGAAACGGCTGGAACCGGCGTCACCCTGACGACCGGCACGACCACGCAACTGGTTGTCGATACGGCGCGATTCGTGACGCTCGGAAGCAATCACCTGCAAACCGCCCGATTCGAGCACTTGCTGGTGACGTTTCTGCCAGTCGGCCTTGATCTGGGCAATCTGCTCAGGGGTCGGGTCTTCCAGGGTGGCCACTTCCACTTCCCAGTTACCGCCCAACAGGATGTCGGTACCACGACCGGCCATGTTGGTGGCGATGGTCAGTGCGCCTGGACGACCGGCCTGGGCAATGATCTCGGCTTCTTTTTCGTGAAACTTGGCGTTCAGAACCTTGTGTTCGATGCCTTCCTTGTGCAACAGCGCAGACATGTGCTCGGAAGTTTCGATGGTTGCAGTACCCACCAGCACCGGACGGCCCTGGGTTATGCATTCCTTGATGTCAGTGATGATCGCCGCGTATTTCTCTTCGGCGGTCAGGAACACCAGGTCGTTGTAGTCTTTGCGCGCCAGCGGTTTGTTCGGCGGGATAACCATCACCGACAGACCGTAGATCTGGTGGAATTCAAATGCTTCGGTGTCAGCGGTACCGGTCATGCCGGACAGCTTGTTGTACAGACGGAAGTAGTTCTGGAACGTGGTCGAGGCCAAGGTCTGGCTTTCGGCCTGAATGTTCAGGTTTTCCTTGGCTTCGATGGCCTGGTGCAGGCCTTCGGACAGACGGCGACCCGGCATGGTGCGACCGGTGTGTTCGTCGACCAGAACGACCTGGCCATCCTGCACGATGTATTCGATGTTGAGATTGAACAGTTTATGAGCGCGCAGACCGGCATAAACGTGAGTCAGCAGACCGAGGTTGTGCGACGAGTACAGGCTCTCGCCTTCAGCCAGCAGGCCAACGCGGGCCAGCATGTCTTCGATGAACTGGTGACCGGCTTCGTTGAGCTCAACCTGACGGGTCTTCTCGTCGACGGTGTAGTGGCCGGCCTTGGTGACTTCGCCTTCAACCTCTTCGACGTGCAACTCAAGCTGCGGGATCAGTTTGTTGATCTCGATGTACAGCTTGGAGCTGTCCTCGGCCTGACCGGAAATGATCAGCGGGGTACGGGCTTCGTCGATGAGGATGGAGTCGACTTCGTCGATCACGGCAAAATTGAGTTCGCGCTGGAATTTTTCTTCCATGCTGAACGCCATGTTGTCACGCAGGTAGTCGAAACCGAATTCGTTGTTGGTGCCGTAGGTAATGTCAGCGGCGTAGGCCAGACGTTTCTCTTCCGGCGGCTGGAAAGGTGTAACCACACCGACCGTCATGCCAAGGAATTCGTAGAGGGGACGCATCCAATTGGCGTCACGGCGGGCCAAATAATCGTTCACGGTAACAACGTGCACGCCTTTGCCGGACAGTGCGTTGAGGTAAACGCCCAGTGTAGCCACCAGGGTCTTGCCTTCACCGGTACGCATTTCTGCAATCTGGCCTTCATGCAAGGTCATGCCGCCGATCAGCTGGACATCGAAGTGGCGCATGCCCATGACGCGCTTGCCGGCTTCGCGGGCGACCGCAAAGGCTTCTGGCAGGAGCTTGTCGAGGGTTTCCCCTTTGGCGATGCGGGCCTTGAACTCTTCTGTCTTGGCACGCAATTGATCGTCCGAGAGGGCCACCATTTGCTCTTCGAAGGCATTGACGAGTTGCACCGTCTTGTGCATGCGTTTGACTTCACGCTCGTTCTTGCTTCCAAAAAGTTTCTTTAACAAAGGCGCAAACATATCGGCAGGATCTTCCACACTAAAGGGATGGAGGGCGGCCCCGTGAGTCGCCCGTGCAGCCCTCATGGCCGCATGCGAACGAGCATTCTACCCGGAAACGATGGTGAGGAAAGTGGCGTTATTCCACGATGCTGGCACAGCGCTGTGACGGGACCTACTTAAAATAGGGGCTTTTTACTGAACTTCAAGCTGTACGTTGCAGAAGTTACTTGTTGATTTAATGGGTAAAGCGCTCGCAAAGCAATGGGGCGGGTGCATCCAGTGCTTTCTGCTAATATGGCGGCTCTGTTACTTCAGGTGTCTGATCATGGCTTTTCGCCCTCTTACGGCCAGAGCACCCGCCGTTCTGCTTCGCGAAGCCAAACCGCTGAAAGCCATTTTTGGCCACGCTCAACGCCTGGGTCATTTACAACGTCTGCTCGAAAGCCAATTGCAGCCCGCCGCCCGCGAGCATTGCCATGTGGCGTCGTGGCGCGAAGGCAGCTTGTTGCTGATAGTGACCGACGGTCATTGGGCGACCCGCCTGCGTTATCAGCAAAAGCGTCTGCAACGGCAATTACAGATGTTCGACGAATTCGCCAGCCTGACGCGGATTCTGTTCAAGGTTCAGCCGCCCACGGTTCAGCAAGGGGCGGCCGGCCATACCATCAGCTTGTCGACCGATGCAGGCGCGACCATTCAGGCCACCGCCGATGGCATCAGCGATCCGAATCTGCGGGCGGCGCTGGAACGCCTTGCGGCTCACGCCAAACCCAAGGCATGACAGAGACCCCAAGATCTATTTAGCGACGCTTGCTGCCCCCGAGCAGCGAGCCCATCAAGCCGCGTACCAACTGCCGGCCAAATTGATTGGCCGCCTGGCGCATCGCTGATTTCAGCGCCTGCCCCGCCGCGGTGCCGAGGAATTGCGCGGCCTTGTCGGTGAAGCTTGGCTCTTCGGCTGCCGGTTTGCCCGGAACAGCGTCAGGTTCTGACGCCAACCCTTTGCGCGCCATCAACACTTCATAAGCCGATTCACGATCAACGGGTTTGTCATACCGGCCCTTGAATGGCGAGCCCGAGATCAGCACTGTGCGTTCAGTTTCGCTCAGTGGCCCGATCCGCGATTGCGGCGGTGCCACCAAAACCCGCTGGACGATCTCTGGCGTGCCCTTGTCCTGCAGCGTGCCAACCAGCGCCTCGCCAATCCCAAGCTCGGTCAACACCGACAAGGCATCGAACGCCGGGTTCGGCCGGAAACCTTCGGCCACCGCTCGCAGGGATTTCTGCTCCTTGGCGGTGAACGCGCGCAAGCCATGCTGAATGCGCATACCGAGCTGAGCCAGCACGTCATCCGGCAAATCGCCCGGCGATTGGGTGACGAAATACACGCCAACTCCTTTTGAGCGTATCAGCCGCACCACCTGTTCCAGACGATCCTGCAACGCCTTGGGCGTACCGGCGAACAATAAATGTGCTTCGTCAAAAAACAGCGCCAGCAGCGGTTTGTCCGCATCGCCGCGTTCCGGTAGTTGCTCGAACAGTTCGGCCAGCAACCACAACAGGAACGTCGCGTAGACCTTCGGCGCTTCGTGCACCAGACGGCGGGCATCGAGCAGGTGAATGCGCCCGCGGCCCTCGGCGGTCGGCTGCAGAATGTCTTCGAGTTGCAGCGCCGGCTCACCGAACAGCGCTTCGGCGCCCTGCTGTTCCAGGGTCGCCAGACGCCGCAACAGCGCCTGACTGGAACCGGTGGTCAGCAGCGCGGCGTCGTCACCCAGTAATTCGGGGTTCTCACGCAAGTGATTGAGCAGTGCCTTCAAGTCCTTGAGGTCCAACAGCAACAGCCCTTCACGGTCCGCCACCTTGAACGCGGCGTACAGCGCCGACTGCTGACTGTCGGTCAGCTCCAGCAGGCTGCCAATCAATAACGGCCCCATTTCGCTCAAGGTTGTGCGCAACGGATGACCGGACTGGCCGTGAATGTCCCACAGGGTTACCGGATACGCTTGAGGCGTGTGGTTCAGCCAGGGCATCCCGGCGATGCGCTCGGCGATTTTGCCTTGAGGGTTGCCGGCCGCGCCCAGACCACACAGGTCACCCTTGATATCCGCGGCAAACACCGCCACGCCGGCATCGCTGAATGCTTCGACCATCCGTTGCAAGGTGACGGTTTTGCCCGTCCCGGTAGCGCCCGCGACCAAACCATGACGGTTCGCCAGACGCATGGCCTGGGCAACGGGCTGCCCCGCGAGGTCGGCACCGATAACGAGTTGTAATGAGTCAGGCATTTTGTCACCCATGGTTAATCTTTGTGCGTTCGCGGCCGATAGAAATAAGCGAAAGACCCAATTGAAAGCAAGGTGCGACATTCCTCTATGGAGAGCAGGAATTATCGACTCGCTCTGTTGCGCACTCATTTTGCGCGCATTAACAGCAACGCGCCCCGAACAATAAGACCTTAGCGGACCTCCCCAAGCCATGAACAAAAATCTGCGCTTCAGCCATAAAATCCTGCTTGCCGCCGCCCTCATCGTTATTGCCGCCTTCGCCACGTTCACGCTGTACAACGACTATTTGCAGCGCAATGCCATTCGCGAAGACCTGGATAACTACCTCAATGAGATGGGCGACGTCACCGCCAACAACATCCAGACCTGGCTGGCCGGTCGTATCCTGTTGATCGACAACCTCGCCCAGAACATCGCCATCAACCCCGAACAGGCCACCGTCTCCCGCCTGCTTGAGCAGAAAGCCCTGACGTCGACCTTCATGGCGTCCTACCTGGGCGACGCCACCGGCCACTTCACCATCCGCCCGGATGCGAAGATGCCTGATGGCTTCGACCCACGGGTTCGCCCTTGGTACAAAGGCGCCGAAAGCAGCAGCACCGCCACCCTGACCGAACCCTACATCGACGCAGCCACCGGCCAGACCATCATCTCGATCGCCACCGCCTCGAAAAAGGCCGGGCAAAGCGTCGGTGTGGTGGGCGGCGACCTGAGCCTGCAAACCCTGATCGACACCCTCAGTGCCCGCGACTTCGACGGCATGGGTTACGCGTTTCTGGTGAGCGCCGACGGCAAGATTCTGGTCCACCCGGAAAAAGCCATGGTGATGAAGTCCTTGAGCGAGGCATACCCGAAAAGTACCCCGCGCCTGAGCAGCGACTTCAGTGAAGTGGAAGTCGACGGCAAAACCCGCATCGTCACCTTCACCCCAATTAAAGGCCTGCCATCAGTCAACTGGTACATCGGTCTATCGGTAGATAAAGACAAAGCCTTCTCGATGCTCGCCGAATTCCGCGCCTCGGCGGTCGTTGCGACGGTCATTGCCGTAGCCATCATCATCGCTCTGCTGGGCATGCTGATCCGCATCCTGATCCAGCCACTGCACGTCATGACCCGCGCCATGGCAGACATCGCCGACGGCGAAGGCGACCTGACCAAACGCCTGACCATCGTGAACAACGACGAATTCGGTGTCCTCGGTACCGCGTTCAACCGCTTCGTGGAACGCATTCACGGTTCGATCCGCGAAGTGTCATCAGCCACCGGGCAAGTCAACGAAGTGGCTCTGCGTGTAGTGGCCGCCTCGAACTCCTCGATGTTCAACTCCGACCAACAGGCTTCGCGCACCAGCAGCGTCGCCGCGGCGATCAACCAGCTCGGCGCCGCCGCTCAGGAAATCGCCCGCAACGCCGCACAAGCATCGAGTCAGGCCAGCGATGCCCGCAGCCTGGCCGAAGATGGTCAGCAAGTGGTGGATCGCAGCATTGTCGCGATGAATCAGCTGTCGAGCATGCTCAGCGCCTCAAGCACCAACATCGAATCGCTGAACAGCAAAACCGTGAACATCGGGCAGATACTCGAAGTGATCACCAGCATTTCCCAGCAAACCAACCTGTTGGCGCTGAACGCGGCCATCGAAGCAGCACGTGCCGGTGAAGCCGGTCGGGGTTTTGCCGTGGTGGCCGATGAGGTGCGCAACCTGGCGCACCGCACTCAAGAATCGGCGCAACAGGTGCAGACGATGATCGAGGAGCTGCAAGTCGGCGCCCGCGAATCCGTCAGTACCATGAGCGACAGCCAGCGCCACAGTCAGGACAGCGTCGAAATCGCCAACCTGGCCGGCGAGCGGTTGAACAGCGTGACGTTGCGTATTGGCGAGATTGACGGGATGAACCAGTCGGTGGCCACGGCGACCGAGGAACAGACTGCGGTGGTGGAATCGATCAACGTCGACATTACCGAGATCAACACACTGAATCAGGAGGGGGTGGAAAACCTGCAATCGACATTGCGCGCATGCTCGGATCTTGAGCAGCAGGCCGCGCGCCTGAAACAGTTGGTGGGCAGTTTCCGAATCTAACGTCTAACTGGCCTCTTCACGAAGAGGCCAGCTCCCCGCCACAAAACCCCAACCGAACATCTATCCTTCATAAAGGTCAACCAAGGGAGCACAACGGGCCGGAGGGATGTTCATCGTGCATATCGCTGACATAACCATGTTCTACGCCCCTGCCAGCGGTGGCGTGCGCACTTATCTGGATGCAAAACACCGTCGCCTGAGCATCAAGCCAGGCATTCGCCACAGTCTGCTGATCCCTGGGGCTTACTTAAGCGAACAGGATGGCGTTTACACGGTTCCGGCCCCCGCCCTGCCCTTCGGCAAGGGTTATCGTTTCCCCCTCCGTCTCGCGCCATGGCGCAATGTTCTGCAGGATTTACAGCCCGACCTGATCGAGGTCGGCGACCCCTACCTCACTGCATGGGCAGCCCTCGACGCCCGGCGGCAACTCGATGTCCCGGTGATCGGCTTTTATCATTCGGACCTGCCTCTGCTGCTCAGCAACCGCATGGGCAGCTGGGTCACCACCAACGTCGAAGCCTATGTCAGCAAGCTCTATGGCAACTTCGATCGGGTTCTGGCACCCAGCCAGGTCATGGCCGACAAACTGATCGGGCTGGGGGTGAAGAATGTTTTTGTTCAACCGCTGGGTGTCGATTTGCAAACCTTCAATCCCTCTGCACGAGACACGGGCTTGCGGGCCGAATTGGGCATTGATGAAAACACTCATTTGCTGATTTTCGCCGGGCGCGGGTCCAAGGAAAAAAACCTGCCGGTGCTGCTCGACTGCATGAAACGCCTGGGTCGACGCTATCACCTGCTGCTGGTAGGTTCCTCGATGCCGGCTGCAGTGCCCGACAACGTTACCGTGATCGGTGAGTTCTGTACGGGGGCACACGTGGCGCGATTGATGGCCAGCGCCGACGCGCTGCTGCACGCCGGTGATCAGGAAACATTCGGCCTGGTGGTTCTTGAAGCCATGGCCAGTGGCATTCCGGTGGTAGCCGTGGCGGCCGGGGCCTTTCAGGAAATCATCACCGATCAATGCGGCCTGCTCTGCCCGCCTAATAATTCATGGGCGATGGCCAACGCCGTACGCGAGCTATTCAGCTCGGGCAGCGTCGTTTTGGGCAAACAGGCCCGCAGCCATGTCGAGCGGTATTACTCCTGGGACACGGTAGTCCACAGCCTGCTGGGGCACTATCACGCCGTGCTCGGCAGCCACTTGCCGCTGACAGCCAATGGTTGAGCCCATGAACCCACCCAGCCTGTTGCTCGTGCTGCACGACGTTGCACCGCAAACCTGGGCCGATTATCAACCCTTTGTCGACGCCGTCGACACCTTGGGCGAAGTGCCGATGACTTGGCTGGTGGTGCCCAACTTCCACAAACACAACGATCTGGAGGAGCATCCGGGATTTCGACGTTTACTCACCCGTCGTATCGACCGAGGTGACGAACTGGCATTGCACGGTTACTTTCATTGCGATGACGCGCCCACTCCCACTACGCCACGAGACTGGTTCATGCGCCGGATCTACACCCACGAAGGCGAGTTTTACAGCCTGTCTCAAGAAGACGCCTTCGCCCGCCTGCGTGATGGCATTGAAGTGTTCCACCGTTATCACTGGCCGCTGGAGGGCTTCGTCGCCCCGGCCTGGTTGATGAGCGAAGGGACGCGCCAGGCCTTGCGCCAGTTACCCTTGCGTTACACCAGCGATTCGCAGCATCTGTATCGTCTACCGGACTTCAGCGCGGTTGATGCGCCAGGGTTGGTCTGGAGTGCGCGCAGTGCCTGGCGCCGGGGGGTGTCGAAGCGGGTCAGCGATCAACGCGAACAGCGCTGGCGGCAAGCACCGGTGATTCGTCTCGGCCTGCACCCGGTCGATATGCGCCATGAGTTCTCCCGCTCTTACTGGCTGCAAACCCTCAAGCGCTTGCTCGACGAGGGACGCGTGCCGATGACCAAAGCACGCTGGCTGGCGCTGCAAAGCGACCGTATGGGTCGCGCCGCATGAATCGCGCGATTGTGCTGCTCGTCGCGCTGCTCGCTGCGGTGCTGATTCCGTCGCTGTTGGGCGGTAACGAAACCTGGTATCGGCTGCGAAGCTTTCCACTGCAATGGCTGCTGATCATGTTCGGCATGATCCTGCTGTGCTGGGTGCTGAACACGATGCGCTTGCGCCTGTTACTCGGGGAACAGCGCGATAAGGTGGGCCCGCTCAAAAGTCTCGGGGTGGTGATGGCCGCCGAGTTCGCCTATTGCGCAACACCGGGCGGCAGCGGCGGTCCGCTGACGATCATGGCGCTGTTGGCGCGCAATGGCGTGCGTCCGGCCCGGGGCAGCGCCGTGTTCGCCATGGATCAGTTGAGCGATTTGCTGTTTTTTCTTTGTGCGCTGAGCGGGATCCTGATTTATGCGTTGTTCCAGCACCTCAGCCAACGCATGGAATGGCTACTGACCGTCAGCGCCATTTCGATGTTCGGCGGGTTGTTCAGTTGTTTGATGGTCGCCCGCTATCATCGAATACTGATTCGTCTGAGCGGTCGGTTTCTCGCGCGCCTGAATGTCAAAGCCACCACGCGCCTGCGCTGGGCGCGAAAACTCCTGCACTTTCTGGCGGCGTTCACGGACACATTGAAGCTGCCCTTTCAGACACTCATCACGGTGTTTGCCCTGACCTGCCTGCATTGGATCTTGCGCTATAGCGTGCTGTATCTGGCATTGCGTGGGCTTGGGGCGGATTTGCAATGGGCCTGGAGCTTTCTGATCCAGATGCTTTCGTTAAGTGCGGGGCAGTTCAGCCTGTTGCCGGGCGGTGCCGGGGCGACGGAGTTGACGTCGGCGGCGCTGCTTGCACCGATGGTGGGAAAATCCACCGCGGCGGCGGCGATTCTGATCTGGCGGGCGGTGATTTATTACTTTTATCTGGTCGTCGGCGGGCCGGTATTTTTACTGATGTTTGGGCGGCCGCTGCTGAAGAAGTTGATGAGGTTCAAACAGGCTTAGTTTTATCGTCGGGCTCTTTCTGCAACTGTTCCCACAACTCGGCGGCGCCGGGAAACTCCGTGCCGTCTTCGGGGTTCATGTCATCCGGGTCGTAGCGGCTCAAACAGCCCTCTCCCAATGTAGCGGGCGCCCTGGAAGTGGTTTTGTCCAGTGGATCGGCCATGGTCATGTCCTCAATACAGAAACGGCGAAGGGCCTGAAGCGATTGAACGCCCAGGCCCTTCGAATTTCAACTGTGTCCAATGGCTATCAAAACACGACGGTTTTGTTGCCGTGCACCAATACCCGATCTTCCAGGTGATAACGCAGACCACGGGCCAGCACCATCTTCTCGACGTCCCGACCGAAACGCACCATGTCGTCGATGCTGTCACTGTGGCTGACGCGAACGACGTCCTGTTCGATGATCGGACCGGCATCCAGCTCCTCGGTCACGTAGTGGCAAGTAGCGCCGATCAACTTCACGCCACGCATCGATGCCTGGTGATACGGCTTGGCACCGACGAACGAAGGCAGGAAGCTGTGGTGAATGTTTATGACCTTGTGAGCATATTCGCGGCACAACTCGGGCGGCAGGATTTGCATGTAGCGGGCAAGTACGACTACTTCGGCATCGTGCTGTTTGACCAGGCGTGAGACTTCGGCGAATGCCGGCTCTTTGTCCTGCGGATTGACCGGTACGTGGTAATACGGAATCGCGTGCCACTCGACCATGCTGCGCAAGTCGTCATGGTTGGAAATCACGCAGGAAATTTCGCAATCCAGCTCATCACTGTGCCAGCGGTGCAATAAGTCGGCGAGGCAGTGAGACTCGCGACTGGCCATCAGTACCACGCGCTTTTTCTGCTCGGTATCGGTGATGCGCCAGTTCATCGAGAACTCTTCGGCAATCGGTGTAAACGCTTCGCGCAAGGCATCGATTCCGAAAGGCAGCGAATCGGCACGAATTTCGTGACGCATGAAGAACCAGCCACTGAGATTGTCCGAGTGATGGCTCGCTTCAGTGATCCAGCCGTTATGTGACGCCAGAAAGTTACTGACTTTAGCAACGATGCCGACGCGGTCCGGGCAAGCAATCACCAGCCGAAAAGTGCGCATGAGGGTCAAACTCCAGAACTTCGCAAAGGCGGTCATTCTAGCGATTGCGCAGCAAAACTGCAGTATTGATGACGCCTTGCCCGGAATGAAGGTGGACACGTGAGGTTCTGGCAGCCCCCGCGACCCGCGCAATGGTGTTCCTGTTGCCAATCTTCAAGTGCCCAATTGTGAATATCTGTGATGACTGCATCACACTATTTAACTACACCTGCAATTTGTGCCCTATGCATCGCAACTAATTTAAATAAAACTCCGGTTAAATGTTTACTTGGTGAAACACCCTGACTATTATTGCCGCACTGTCACCTGCCATCCAGCGCCCTACATAAGGTAATCCTCATGTCCTTGATCAACGAATATCGCGCCACCGAAGAAGCTATCAAAGAGCTGCAAGCCCGTTTGAAGAACCTGTCCCAAGACGACAAACTGCAAACCGAGCTGGAATTCGAAGGCAAACTGCGCACCCTGATGGGCGAGTACTCCAAGTCTCTGCGTGACATCATTGCGCTATTGGATCCAGAGTCCAAAACCAAAGCACCACGCGGCGGCGCAGTAAAAACGACTGGCACCAAGCGTGCTCGCAAAGTTAAACAATACAAAAACCCGCACAACGGCGAAGTCATCGAAACCAAAGGTGGCAACCACAAAACGCTGAAAGAGTGGAAAGCCAAGTGGGGCGGTGACGTGGTTGAAGGCTGGGCTACCCTGTTGGGCTAAGCCGTAGCGCTTGTCGCAGACTCATTCGCGACCCAAAAAAACGCCAGCATCTGCTGGCGTTTTTTTATGCTCGGCATTCAGCACCTGAACATTTTCGATTTCAAAGATTCAAACGTTTGCGTAATCCTTCGACATAATTCTGCCATTCATCCAGCACCTCTCGCTGAAACGATGTAGCCGTAACACTCCATTGGGCTGCGGCCTCTACAAAAGTTTCTAGCGTATTTGGCGCCCCCCACTCGGGTTCTGACAAACGTTGCTGACAGAATATTCGCCAGCGCTCTTGCTCTTCAAAACTCAACGTATCGGGAAAGTTGCGTGCACGATATCGAAACAATAATTCAGGCAATCGTTCATCATCGAAAGGCCATTGCTGTTGCGCTAATTGAGCCGGGTCGGCAGACCTGACTTGCTCACAAAGACGCCGATCCCGATCACCGATAAAACCATCGTATAACTGCTGTTCAGGGTCTTGGCTCTGGGTGAAATCTTCGCTGGCGTAAATCGCCTGAACTTTATCTCGCCAAACTGTTTGTGCGTCACTTAGCCGCAGCGCGCGCTCTTGGTAGAGCGACATATCCAGCCCCAATCGTTGCTGATCTTCAGAGCGAAGTACCGACAACGGCGCCACCACCGGGCATTTATTGATGTGGATAAGTTTGAGCGGCACCGGCAACTCGCCCTCGGCCAAGTCATCGCGACGGGTATACAGCCGTTGACGCAAGGTGTCGGCATCAAGATCGAGTAAGCCCTGAGGGTCCAGGTGCAGGTCACAGACAATCAAGGCGTTCTTGTTGCGCGGGTGCCAGGCCAGGGGCAGCACCACACCGACATAATTGCGCGCCGCTGAAAAGCGCCCGGAGATGTGCACCATTGGCTGCAACAGCCGAATCTGATCCATCACCTTTTGTTTACCGCGCAACTGAAACAACCAGTCATACAACTTCGGCTGTTTTTCCCGGATCAGACGCGCCAGGGCGATGGTGGCGCGAACATCCGAAAGCGCTTCGTGAGCATTTCCGTGATCAATGCCATTGGCGGCGGTCAGGCGTTCGAGTTTGAGCGTTATCCGCCCCTCCTCGTCCGTCGGCCAAACGATGCCGTCAGGGCGCAAGGCATACGCTGCACGCACCACATCGATCAGGTCCCAGCGGCTATTACCGCCCTGCCACTCACGCGCATAAGGGTCGAAAAAGTTTCGGTAAAGACTGTAACGGGTCATCTCGTCATCGAAACGCAACGTGTTGTACCCCGCCCCGCACGTGCCGGGCGCTGCGAGTTGGGCATGCACCCGAGTCATGAAATCGGCTTCGCTCAAGCCTTGCTCGGCCAGTCGGCCGGGCGTGATACCCGTGATCACGCAAGCCGCCGGATGGGGCAGGATGTCTTCACTGGGCTGGCAGTAAAGATTGACCGGCTCGTCTATTTCATTGAGATCGAAGTCAGTGCGAATCCCCGCCATTTGCAGCGGGCGGTCGCAACGGGGGTTGATGCCAGTGGTTTCATAGTCGTACCAGAAGATAGAGGTCACGGGCTATTCCTGAACTGAAGATCGGCGAAGTCTAGGCGTTCACATCCCACCCCGGCCAGTCATCTCGTCATTCAATCACCTCTGGCCATTTACCGTGCAATACATAGTTATGTCGTTTTCCCCCGAGAGGCTGCTAGCATCGGACGGACATCGAATCCCGAACAGGCCACATCAAGGTTGCCCATGCTCGAGACCACAGCACGGCCAAGGAAAGCGACGCTGTCCCCGCCACTGGATACGCGGTATCTAGTCGAAACGCCGGAAGGCATCGACCTGCCACTGCGCCCGGCCGGGTTGATGGTTCGTGCGCTGGCGTTCGCCATCGATCTCGGGCTGCGCGGGTTGATCGTCGGCCTGCTATTTATTGTCCTGGCGTTCCTCGGAAAACTCGGTGCAGGGCTCGGCTCGATTCTGTTGTTCGTGGTGAGTTGGTGGTACATGGTGCTGTTCGAAGTGCTCAACCAGGGTCGTTCGCCAGGCAAACAGTGGATGGGCCTGCGAGTGGTACAGGACGATGGCACGCCGATCGGCTGGTCTGCTTCGCTGCTGCGCAACCTGCTGCGATTTGTCGACATGCTGCCGTTCGGCTATTTCCTCGGGGCCATCAGTTGCCTGCAACATCCTACCTTCAAGCGCCTCGGCGATCTGGCTGCCGGCACGCTGGTGATCTACCGCGAACAACCGCTTGCCCGACCGCAACTGCCTGACATCCAGCCCCGGCGCCCGGCCTTTGCGCTGACGCTGACCGAACAACGCGCCATCCTCGGGTTTGCCGAGCGTCAGGGTGAACTCTCTGAAGCACGGGTCAAAGAGCTGGCGGCCCTACTCGCGCAACCGTTGCAGGTGTCGGCGCCAGGGGCCGTGGACGAACTCAATGGCATCGCCCGCGGCTTGTTGGGCCCGACATGAAGCAAAGCCTTTTCGAAACTCGCCACAAGGCCGAATGGGAGCAATTTGCTTTCGTGCTTGAACAACTGGAGCAAGGCAAGGAAGCCGAACGAGTCGCCCGTTTTCCAAGCGATTATCGTCGTCTCTGCCAACACCTGGCGCTGGCCCAGGAACGTGGTTACAGCAGTTTTCTGATCGACTCATTACAGCAACAGGTCCTGCGCGGACATCAACAGCTTTATCGCCACCGCAGTCGATTGGGTGCCAACGTGCTGAGCTTCATCCTGGCGGACTTCCCGCGACTGGTGCGTCAACAGTGGCGCTTTGTGCTCGCCGCTGGCCTGATGTTTTTTGGCAGCCTGATCGGCATCGCACTGCTGGTGTATCTGTTCCCCGATCTGGTCTACAACCTGATCCCGGCCGAGCAGATCAGCGAGATGCAAGGCATGTACGACCCCGAAGCCGGTCACCTGGGGCGATCGGCGGAACGGGCGGCCAGTGAAGACTGGGTGATGTTCGGTTACTACATCATGCACAACATCGGCATCGCCTTTCAGACCTTCGCCAGCGGTGTGCTGTTTGGCCTGGGCAGCGCGTTTTTCCTGTTCTTCAACGGTTTGATGATCGGCGCGGTGGCCGGGCACCTGACGCACATCGGCTACGGACAAACCTTCTGGTCATTCGTGGTTGGCCACGGCGCCTTCGAACTGAGTGCTATCGCACTGGCCGGTGCCGCCGGCCTGCAACTGGGTTGGGCCTTGATCGCGCCGGGACGCCTGCTCCGCTCCGAAGCCCTGCGATTGGCGGCACGCAAGAGCGTGCTGCTGATTTGCGGGGTCATGCTGTTTCTGCTGATTGCGGCGTTTATCGAAGCGTACTGGTCGTCCACGGTCGGGGTCGCGCCACTGACCAAATACCTGGTCGGCGCAGCGCTCTGGTTGTTGGTGGCGGTTTATCTGCTATTTGCCGGACGGACCCGCCATGCGCCTGAGTGACGCCACGGTTGTCATCCGCCCGCGCACCACCTGGGAAGCCATGGACCTGGGCGTCCTGCTGAGCCAGCGACACCGGCGTCTGCTGATGACCAGTTGGGCCATCGTGACCTTGCCGATTTTCGCCCTGCTCAGTTGGCTGCTGTGGGATTCGCCCTTCCTCGCCGTGTTCATTTTCTGGTGGCTGAAACCAGCGTTCGACCGCTTGCCGCTGTACATACTGTCCAAAGCCATGTTTGGCGAAACGCCCACGCTGAAGCAGGCGCTGCGCCAATTCCCACGGTTGCTCCAACCGCAACTGCTGATGAGTCTGACCTGGCGGCGCCTGAGCCTAAGTCGCAGTTTCCTGATGCCGGTGGTGCAACTCGAAGGGCTGAGTGGTCAGCCACGACAACAGCGCTTGCAGGCTCTGTTGCAGCGCAACGCCGGTGCCGCGCGGTGGCTGACCATCATCGGCGTACATCTGGAAGGCACGCTATGGATCGGCCTGATGGTGCTGTTTTACCTGTTCTTGCCGCAACAGGTCGAACTCGACTGGAGCTGGCAGACTTTGATCACTGCCACCACACAGGACTGGCGATGGCTGGAGCACCTGACCAATGCCTTTTACGCACTGGTACTGATTGCCTGGGAACCGATTTATGTCGCCTGCGGGTTCAGCCTATATCTGAATCGGCGCACGGTGCTGGAGGCCTGGGATATCGAACTGGTGTTCCGCCGCATGCGCCAACGCCTGACCAGCGCCGCCGTCACCCTGCTGCTGGCGGTGTTCCTGTTGATGCCGACAGCGCCAACCGTATGGGCCGCCGAGCCAGTCATTTCACCCGACACCCCACGCCTGCTGGACCAGCCACTGACCAGTCAGGCATCCCGGGACAGCATCAAAGCGATCCTCGATCAGCCTCCGTTCAAGAACAAAGAATCGGTCACGCGCTATCGGTTTGGCGAGGAAAAACCAGCCGCCGACACGGCGGACGAGGGCAATGTCCCCGAATGGCTGGAGGCGCTGCTCAAGCTTCTGGACAACCAACGCTTCGGCTCAGCGGCGACGCTGATTGAGGTGGTGTTGTGGGGTGCCGTGATCGGGGCCATTGGCCTATTGATCTGGCATTACCGTGACGGGTTGCAAGCCTTCGTCAGCCGTCGACCGGCCTTAAACAGCAAGGTCACGCGGCCGTTACCGCAACAGGCTTTCGGCCTGGACCTCAACCGCGAAACCCTGCCTGCCGACATCGCCGCCAGCGCCGAACGTCTCTGGCAAACCCATCCTCGCGAGGCCCTCGGATTGCTCTATCGCGGCCTGCTCAGCCACTTGCTACACGACTTCAACATGGCGCTGAAACCCGCCGACACCGAAGGCCAGGTCCTGGAGCGCATCGAACACCTGCAACAACCTGCCTTGCTGGCCTTCAGTAAAAGCTTGACCGGGCATTGGCAGAACATGGCCTACGGGCATCGCCTGCCTCCCGCGCATTTGCAACAGGAACTCTGCGATGGCTGGCGAGCCTTGTTCAGCCCCGGAGCGTTGCGTTGAACCGGCAACGCTGGCAGGCGGTCGGCGTGTTCATCGCCGTGCTATTGATCGCGCCGAGTGTTTATCTGTACCTCAAGGCGACGCCCTATCAGGCAGACATCGATCACGGCCCCTCGCCCGAAGCCCAGGCCAACCCCTATCTCGCCGCCGAGCATTTCCTGCGCAAACAGGGCCTGTCGGTGAACCACGCCAACAGCCTCGACATTCTGCCCACCCTGGAGCCGCATCAGCACAGTCTGTTATTGCTCGGGGACCGGTACAACATGACCCCGCGCCAGATCGATCAGGTGCTGAACTGGACCCGCGCCGGCGGGCGTCTTTTGTTTGTTGCCCAGTCGCTGTGGGATGAAAAGACCGGCCAAAGCAATGACCTGTTGCTCGACCGGGTGCAGCTGCACCAGTTGCTGAGCAAGAACCTCAAGGACCCGCCGCCCGCTATCGACGACGATCCTAACCCCAAGCTGACCAAGCTGTACCTTGAAGACGAAGACGCACCGGCCTACGTCGGTTTCGATATCGCGTTCCATCTCGAAGATCCGAAAAACCTCGCGCAAGCCTGGGCCAACAGCGGCAAGGCCACGCACATGATGCAGCTCAATCACGGGCTCGGGTCGATCACCGTGGTCACCGACGCCGACCTGTGGAAAACCCCAGCCATCGACCAGTACGACAACGCCTGGCTGCTCTGGTACCTGACCGCGGACACGAACGTGACCCTGCTGTTCAATACCGATCACGACAGTCTGCTGACCCTGCTCCTGCGCTATTTCCCCCAGGCATTGGTCGCCCTTTTTGCCCTGATCGGTCTTGGTATCTGGCACGTCGGCGTGCGCCAGGGTCCGCTGCTGGAACCGGTCCCAAGGGCCCGCCGCCGACTTCAGGAGCACCTGCGCGCCAGCGCCGATTTCATGTTGCGCCAAAACGGTCAGCAGCACCTGCTGCAAGCCTTGCAGCACGACATCTTGCGTCGTGTGCGGCGCCGTCATCCCGGTTTCGAACAACTCGGTGTTGCCGAACAATGGCTGGTGCTCACACGTCTGACCGGCCAACCCACACGCGCTATCAGCCAGGCCATGAGCTCGCGACCGAAACAGCGGCAGTCCAGCGCTGAATTCAGCCGTCAGGTCGCCCACCTCCAAACCTTGAGGAACGCCTTATGAGTGAACAGATCGAGCCCGGCGCGCTGAGCCACGCCGCGCAGCAACGCCAGCGCGCCAGCCAGTTGGCCCAAGCAGTAAGAACTGAACTGCAAAAAGCCGTGATCGGCCAAAACACCGTGATCGAGGACGTCCTTACCGCACTGATCGCCGGCGGCCATGTTCTGCTCGAAGGCGTGCCGGGCCTGGGCAAGACGTTGCTGGTGCGCGCCCTCGCCCGCTGCTTCGGCGGCGAGTTCGCACGTATCCAGTTCACCCCGGACCTGATGCCCAGCGATGTCACCGGGCACGCCGTTTACGACCTGCAGACCGAGCAGTTCAAACTGCGCAAGGGCCCGCTCTTCACCAACCTTTTGCTGGCCGACGAGATCAACCGCGCCCCGGCGAAAACCCAGGCCGCACTGCTCGAAGCCATGCAGGAACGGCAAGTCACCCTCGAAGGCCGTGCCCTGCCCATCGTGCAACCGTTCATGGTGCTCGCCACGCAAAACCCCATCGAACAGGAAGGCACTTACCCGCTGCCGGAAGCCGAGCTTGATCGCTTCATGCTCAAGGTGCGCATGGACTACCCCGACGCCGAGCAAGAATTGAACATGGTCCGCCAGGTCAGTCGCTCGACCCGGGCCGACATGCTCGACGTACAACCCCTGCGCACCGTGTTGCAAGCCAAGGACGTGCTGGCCTTGCAGCGCATTGCCAGCGACCTGCCGATGGACGATCAGGTGCTCGACTATGCCGTGCGCCTGGCCCGCACCACCCGCACCTGGCCGGGCCTGACTCTCGGCGCCGGGCCACGGGCCTCCATTGCCCTGGTGCGCTGCGCGCGGGCGCGAGCGTTGTTGCGTGGCGGCGAGTTCGTGATTCCGGATGACATCAAAGGCTGCGCATTGGCGGTGTTGCGTCACCGTGTGCGGATTGCGCCGGAGCTGGACATCGAAGGGCTGGACGTCGATCAGGTGCTCAAGCAACTGCTCGATCAAGTGTCGGCACCACGCCTGTGAAACCCTCGCGCCTGCAGCTGATCTGGCTCGCATTGCTGCTGTCCATCGGCATCGTGCTGGGCGCGTTGCGGGCATTGGAATTCGCGGTTCCCCGGAGCCTGTTGTCGATCAATTGGGGATTGCTGTTGGCGCTGCTGGCCTTGGCAGTACTCGACGGTGTCCGTCTCAAGCGCCTGCCCTCACCCCGCCTCCAGCGACAAATGCCCGGTAGCCTTGCACTCGGTCGATGGGGCGAAGTGCGACTGGAGATCGAGCATGATTTTGCACAACCACTGACCGTACAGATTTTCGACCATGTGCCGGAAGGCCTGAGCTTCGAAAACCTGCCCCTGTCGATCGAATTGCAGCCCGGCCAGCACAGCCAGATCGGCTATCGTCTGCGCCCGCTCAAGCGCGGCCACTTCACCTTCGAACACTGCGAAATCAACCTGCCCAGCCCATTGGGCCTGTGGTCTGACAAACGCTTGCTCAACGTGGCCGACAACACCCGCGTCTACCCGGACTTCGCCCGCCTCTACGGCGGCCAATTACTGGCAGTGGACAACTGGCTGAGCCAACTCGGCGTCCGCCAGCGCCAGCGTCGCGGGTTGGGCCTTGAATTCCATCAATTAAGGGAATTCCGCGAAGGTGACAGCCTGCGCCAGATCGACTGGAAAGCCACCGCCCGACAACGCACGCCGATTGCCCGCGAGTATCAGGACGAGCGCGACCAGCAGATCATCTTCATGCTCGATTGCGGCCGACTGATGCGCAGCCAGGATGGAGAACTCGCGCATTTCGATCACGCACTCAACGCCTGCCTGTTGCTCAGCTACATCGCCCTTCGCCAAGGCGATGCAGTGGGCCTGAGTACGTTCGCCTGTGACCGACCGCATTACCTCGCCCCGGTCAAAGGCACTGAACAACTCAAGGTCCTGCTCAACGCTGTCTATGACCTCAATAGCACCCAACGCCCAGCCGATTATCAGGCCGCCGCCAACCAGTTACTGGCCCGACAAAAACGCCGGGCGCTGGTGGTGCTGGTGACTAACTTGCGGGATGAAGATGATGAAGAATTGCTCACCGCCGTCAAACGACTGAGCAAACAGCATCGGGTGCTAGTGGCGAGTCTGCGCGAAGACTTGCTCGACAATCTGCGGCATGCGCCGGTGCAAACCTTGCCGGAGGCGTTGGCCTATTGCGGGATGGTGGATTACTTGAATGAACGGGCCGAACTCCATGAGCGGTTGAGTGCTCATGGCGTTCCGGTGCTGGATGCTCGGCCCGGGGAGTTGGGTAGCCAACTTGTGACGCACTATCTGGCCTGGAAAAAAGCGGGAGTGTTCTAGGCTCTGTACGAAAACTACCCGATCGATGCTCGGCGACTTTTCGTACTGTCCCCGGCGAGCGGTTCCCGCCATTCGGACAAAGACAACACCTGACCCCCTCCGGATTTTGCTCACAGATGTACGGTGTATGTTGCAACCGGAAAACTGAGCGCCTTGTTCTTATCGTTGGTCTTGCCCCAGAGAAAAATCACCTCAAGTGTCGACAAATTAACCAACGCCTCCAGACGGTTTCGCGGAATCGCTTTGCTCAAGCCGTTTAGCTCTCGCGAGAGGATTCTCGAGGCGACCCAAAGATCAATGACATCAACAGAGCCCAAGGGGCTGGTACATTTGCAACTCAGCCAGACAAATTGATTTTCTGTTATGCCTTTCCAGGCCTCCATTTTTATAGTCGGATGACCGCTGAACTCTGCAAGTTTGAGTGCATTCCCGACAGCTTTATCAATGGTGGGGGGAGGCAGATCGACCAAGGTATAGCGCATAACCGGAAATTTGGTTGCCGTAGATTTATCAGCACTACCACTAAACGTGACGAACAGGATCAGTTCCAGTTTCACTCCGTTGTCCATCGCATCCAGACGGCCTCGAGGAATCTTTGCACTCAAGCCATTTTCGGCCTCTGATTCATTAACATTCGAAGCTCTCCAGAGTTCAAAGACTTCGCCGCTCTCGTCCTCGCAACTCAACCAGACTTTTTGATAAATCCTGATACCGTCCCAGATAGTTATATTGAAATATGGATTACCGGCGAACACTGCAAGATTGAGCACTTCCCCGACGGCTTCAGCAATTTCCATATCGATCACGGTATAGCGTGCAACCAGAGAGCTGATCGCCTTGTTCTTATCAGTAGTCTCCCCCCAGGAAAAGATCACCTCAAGTTCCGTCAAATTTCCCAACGCAACCAATCTGTCTCGCGGGATTTGCTTGTGCAGACGGCCGGCAGTGATCTCCGCAGCGTTGACCTTCGCAGCGTTCCAAAGCTGAATGACTTCAACACGACCCGAGGCACTGGTGCAACGGCAACTCAACCAGCACAGTTGCCCTACTTTAATTCCCTCCCAGAGACCTATATTGATAACCGGATTACCGGCGAACAAGGCAAGATTCAGGCAATTGTCATCAGCCTGAAGAATCGAGGGCAGGGGGCGGTCATACGGGATGCCTAATGAAAACGACTGCTGTGGCGACAGCTCAAGCAAATTGGCAGCCTCGGCAAACCAACGAAAACTTCCGTCCTTTTTATCGCCACATTCAGCATTCCATGTCAGCCCTGCCATGCCCATCAACCGTTTTTCGCCCAGCGCCGGTGCCACGGTTACGCTCAGGTCGTTCGGCAATGTCCCCGCCCAGCCCAACCTCACAGGGATATCCATGAGTGGATTGCCGATTACTGAAGGGGCAATGCTGTACGAATAATCGTTGGCGCGACGTGGAAACGCCGTTTTTTCCCCCAGTTTTTGACCCGGCTCAAGGTCTCGGTAAAAGACCATGTCTAGCCACGGGCTTGTCGGCAACGCGTCAACCTCCAGGGAAGCCGATGATGATTGCCCCGTGTAAGGGCTGTTTACCTCAGCCTTGACCTCAGCCGGGCCTGTGGTCTTCGGTTGATAGGCATAGGATGACCAGCCGTCCCCCCGAGTGGGCACGATCAACGCTTGCGCATCTTCCTTTCCTTTCCAGCTCACGGGAATATTCGCCACGGGGGCTTTTGTGTAAAACGAGCCCACTTGAACCCACACCCTGGCACTTTCATTCTCCGCCAGCACCGGTCTGATCGTCGCCTCGCGCTGGCCGATGATTTCCAGCCGGTTGTGCCCCAGTGACATGGCCATCGATGTCGAGGACATAGCCGGTTGAGGCAACGTCAACTGCAGTGAGAAGTCGCCTGCATGCTGGCTGTTACGGCAATCGAGCGACCATCGGGCCCCACCCGATAAGATCTCGACACCAGTGCCCACAGCAGGCTCGACGATCACGTTCAGTTGCTCAACCGGTATGCCGTTCCAGTCGAGTACCATCGATAAACCGGACAGAGGCCCCAATGGATTGGGCAGGAATGAGAATGCATGCTTCGCCCCAAGGCACGGGTACGACGAAACAGCGGAAAGCACCGGGGTTGTATCCAGCGAGACGCGGCCCTCATCGGCAAGATTTCGGGAGATCAATCGGCCAGACTGCTCCAGGTCCTGACTGATCACCTCGAGAGCGCTCAGCTTCAACTCGAACCTGCCGCTCTTCGTTGTCCCCCCCGTGATCGTCCATTGCAGTCCGGTAGCGGTAAGCTTTTTTGGCACGCCAATGGGTGGGTCAAACGTCAGTCCCAGGTCCGGATCAGAATTGCGCCAGTCCAGCGTTACATCCTTGTCGAGCAACTGGCTGCCAGACTTGGGTGTAAGTGTCAGGGTAACGGTCTCGCCGCGCCAGCAGACAAAACCGAGCGCTGCGGGTACGAGCGGGTTGCCGATCGTCCACTCAACCTCGGCCTTCCAGGGGTTCGTCCGCCAGGCCGTGAACGGGAATGTCTCTTCAAGCGGTTCGCCCTCCTCGCCGCGAACTTGGATTGTGGCGACAAGACACTGAGTGCCATCTAAAGTCGGCTGATAGGACAACTCCGTCCAGCCCCCTTGGCCGGTGAACGTCTTGACTAGACCGCCAGGCGTCTGCCATTCGACTTCCACGTTCTCCACACCCTCCCGGGTCTCAGGTTCCACAAGCTGCAACAGCACTTGCACGCGCTCAGCTTGATCGATTACCGGGGAGCGATTGGCCTGGCGCGTATCACCGACAATGTACCGGTTGAGCCCCAGCGACATCCGATTGGAGCTGGACGTGTCTTGCAACCGCTTTGCCGCCAACAGCAACTCAAACTCGCCGTCCTTCGTTGCCTGAGTGCAATCGAGTGTCCAGACGACCTCCCCGCTTTGCCAATCAACAGTCGTATTCAGTGGCGGAGTCACGGTAACGCCGAGCGACTCAGCCGATTCACCTTTCCAGATCAACATCAACGGATAGTCCGGCAGCTCGCTGCCCGGCGACGCACTCACGCGGACGGTGAACACTCCCCCGCGGTGAGGATAGCCGGCCCTGCTACCCCAGGACGATTGGGCTCCGCCCTCAAAAGCCACCTGTGCAGTGTCGAATGGATCAGCCGCCAGCACTTTGACTTCCAGCGTTTCATTCAACTCGCCGGACGTGTAGTAAGGGCTATCGATCGCAATGTTGACCTGTTGCAGGCCGGTTACCGCAGGCGAGTATTCAACGTCGACACCACCGGAGCTGTCGGTGTGGGTGACTTTCGACTCACCTTCCAGCAACCAGACAACCCGGCGATCCACAAGGGGGAGGTCGGTGTAAAACGATTTCACCGTGCCTGTCAGACGGACTGACTGCTTATTGACGATCGGATCGAAATCACCGTTTTTGGGGTCTGCCAATGCGACGCGGTGATCGCCGATCGACAGTTTCAAAGGATAAGGTTCTGCATCCCACCTGCTGACAATCATCAGTTCAAGCTCACGCACAGATGCAGTGTCCGAGATACTGAATAACCAAGGGCTTTCCAGCACCTGCAATTTATTCAGTTCGGGGTCAATGACCACATTTGGGTCAAGGTCCTCGTTTTCGTCAGCCATCAATAAGGCAACTTCGGAGCCTTGCCACGCGCCGCCAGCCGTCTCCTGGAACGTCAGCCTGTGCGAGGCCCCGACGCCAGTGGCTCCCCGGCACACATAAACGGTTCCATCGGCGTGCGTCTGCTCATCGACCTGCACATGAAGCAGCTGCAAAGGCTCCAGTTGAATCCCGAAGTGCACACGGGTAAAGCTCATGCCGGCGGGCTCGCGTACGTCCGGAAAACCAAAAAGCACGGCAAGTGACTCATTGCGGTCATTGGGCTGAAGGTCAACTACGTATTCGCGATACGCGGGAATGAAATCCAGAGGGTCCTCTACCGAGAGGATCTCGTTCGGCGGGTCGTCTGACGCCACCACGGTCCCAACCGGCAGGTCAATGTTCTCTCCCCATACATCATCGTGGGCGATTCGGAAAAAGCCGTTTGCTCGCGTACTTTGATACAGAAAGCTCAATACATGAGTCACACCCTCGCTGCGCAGCACCGGCAATGGAAACTTTTGCTCGAGAGTTGCCTGAACGACCAGGCGCGCGACGTAGATCCGTCCCCCTTCATAATCGGGTTCCTCCAGGCTGGCAGCGTGGTGGGGGGGTGCACCCTTTTTCCACCCTTCAAACCAATCATCTTTGTCAAAACTGCCATTGACTATCAGGCTCTCGCCTTTCCTTACGGATTTCTTATTCATGATGATCAAGTCCTTGTGTTCAACCAAAGTCGCCGACTGCGCAACCCACCGAAAACCCCTCGCTGGAACTCACGGCGTCGTCTTCGGGGGGGCGAGCAGCGTTTCCACCTCGCGTGCCAGCTCCGGTCCGCCATCCCTGGCCAGATAGCGGACGGTCACAATGATGTCGTTCAGAGTCGCAAGCATTGACGCTTGTTCTTCCTTGCCATGCCGGGGGAAGCTCAACGTCCAATTCGACACCGCACCGGTACCTTCGAAGGGCAGGTAACGGTCGTCGGTCGCCATGACGACCATGCCGTTATCGTCCAGGCCAGTGGAAACACAGATCTGTTGGCTGTTACGCACGTTGATCTTGATATCCGGCCCCGCCGCGCTGTCCTTCACGCCGTGCATGAACTGCACCGCTGAAAACAGTGGTTTGGTCAACGTATGGCTGCCACGCTGCACCAGAGTCGCTCGCACGTCCTGATAAGGCCCCACCAGTACTGGCAGCGAAACGCTGATCGAAATGATCTGCCGGCAGTAATGCCCCGGGTAATCGAGGTCGAACAGTTTTTGGGGAAGGTTGAAGTTCAGGCTGCCCGACCCGGTAACGGGATCAAATACCTTCAGGGCCTCCCGCCAATTGGCAAAGCCTGGCTCCGGCTCATGAACCGGATTGTCGAACAGCTGTCGCAACGACACCGTCTTGACCAGTTCCAGCCGTCGTTCGTGACGTTTGAGGTACTCGCTTTCCAGCAACAGCAAGTCCAGTTTCAGCGACTCGGCCGCCGTCAGGCCGTGGTACTTCTCCATCCACACTTCCGGGCGAATAAAGGACTTGGTGTCATAGTCGCCGGTTTCGTAGCGCATGCAGGTTTCAACGGTCTGACACAGTGAGATCACCGCATCATGGGCCGGAAAATAAAGGTTCTTCATCTGGCCCAGCATCCAGGAGCTGAGTTCGACCGTGGTCAAGCGCTCCTGTTTGTAAAACGTGTAAAGCGCCTGAGCCTGGGCACTCGCGGTTTCGGTCTGGCGCAGGCTCGCCGTGGCCGCGCTGATGGAGTGGTCATGAGCCAGCAGTTGCTGATCCATCGCCAGCAGTTCAAGGCTGGCCTGCTGGCTGTTGAAGTTCCAGTCTTGCTGGCGGCGCCGGTAGTTTTCGGAGTTGGCCATGCGGTCGGCGTCCATGAGCAAGCCTTCCGAGATCACCTGCATCCCGTAACCTACAGCACGAAAGGGGCTGCCAACCTGATGACCGCCATTGGCCAGACCGAAGACATTGGGAAATGTATCGACAATGGCGCCCACGCCGTTCAACGCGGAACCCGTGGCAGCAAATATTTTGCTAGCCAGTATTTGATCCATGACCTCGTATTCGACCACCGACACATTCTCGCGGGATAACTGCTCGAAATGCACCATGCGTGCCTGCACCTGCCCCCGGGTTTGCAACAACGCATTCCTGGCCTCTTGCAACTGGCTGATGGTTTCCTTCTGAACATTTTCGGCAAAGGCACCCAACTCGATCAAATGGCTCTGTTGCAATTCCTCCTGCTGGCCGCGATCACGCTGCTCCATATGAAGGCGCAATTGCTCGCCAAAACGCGCATGGGTTTCCACGGCACGCAAGGCCATTTCCAGCATCGTGCGGAACCGATACGGTGGCACCACCAGTTGCCCCCCCATCCGTCGTGCCAGACCATCGGTGCCGGCCGCTTGTGCCCGCAACAGTTCCCGAGGGTCCACTGGCGGCGCGTAAAGGGGCAGGGACAACGGTTTGCCATCCAGCGTCAGGTAGTGACGCAGGTTGAACATTCGTTGACTGATTTCACGGTAAGTATTCAGCCACTCCTGGTTGAGCGGTGCCCGAAAGACGTTGACCCCCAGCATCTCCAGTCGGGGTCGGGTGGTCGTGCCCTGGGGCCAAGTGTCCGCCGACAGCACAAATGTTTGCTCGAACTCCCTCAATGTCTGACGTTCGCCCAGTTCGCTAATCAGATCTTCGATGGGTTGGGGCACCCAATCGTTGGCCGTACCAAACTCAGGGGCTTCGCCCATCAGCGACTGCGCACGCAAGTAATGCAATTGCGCCGCCGCCAGACTGTCGCGGGTCAACTGCCGGTACAACCAGTCGCCCCATTCGATCAGCGTACGCACATACCCCATGAACAAGGCAATCTGGTAATGCCTGGGTTTGCCATAGGCAATGGCGTCCGGGTCATTGGGCAAGGCCAGTTCATGGGCAATGTCGCCCGCCAGGTTGAGCGGCCGACAGCGCCAATAGTCGGGGGCGTCCGGCACACCGGGTTCGATCTCCGCAAAAGACTGCGCCTTCAATTGCGGATCGAACAGGTAATGACTCCAGCGCTGAGCCTCAAGAAAACGCCCTTCATCGCGCAGGCGATGGGTGACCAGGTGCACCAGGTGAAAAAACAACTCCCAGAAGTACAGCCCATTGCTGCCGTCGAAGGGGCCATTGATTTCCACGGCACCACCGGGCAGCGCGGGTTCTGGCAAATGCTGGGTCGTCCAGTCCAGTACCGCCGCCACGGAAATATCTGCCCGGGCCACCAGTTGCGGGCCAATCAGCGTATTCAGTCGGGTGTAACGGAATTTTTGCCCGGCGATCGCATGATTGAAGTCCAGAAACTGCGCCGCCGAGTCGGGGCTTCGATGGAGTTTTGGCACCACATACGTTGGCGGTAATGAGGACAGCTTCACCTCGAAAGCGTTGCGACCATGCCCCTCGGCCCCAAACACAAAAGGAATCGCCTTATTGATGGGTAATTCACCACCACCGCGTTCTATTTTCATCCACGGCGTGCGCAGATTTCCGTCGATCTTGAGCTTGCCTGTCCATGGTGCCGGGTCTACTTCTGTCGCGGTGGTGGATTCAAGTTTGAACGTCGCCTCCACGCCGCCAAGGTTCTTGTCGCAGGTCCCCCGCACCCGCAGGACGTCCTTCAGCGTGCCGGCTACCAACTCGCGCGCAATGGTCACCTCCAGCTTGAGGTGCTCATTCAGGTCTCCCGACTCGTTGGTTGTACTGTCCACCGTCAACGAAATGCGCTCCTGCGGCATGACGGAGAACTGCAACGTATCGCGGTCCTTGAACCGTACGTGCGCCAACTCCAACAGGGCGGCCATTTCGTTCGGCCGCTTGCGAAACAGCGTGTCACGGATCTCGTAGATGGAAGGCTTGCCGTCGTCATCCTCGTCCATCGATGAGAGGCCGGTGAAACACACCGCCAGTTTGTCATCCGCGCCGCGTTGCTCGGCAAACACCACCGCTACCAGACGCCCCGTTAACGGTTCAAAGTCCTTGTCGTACTGCGACTGGTGCAAAGTCACCGGAGCGGACCATTGCCCGCTGATTGTCACGAAAGACGCCAGCACGTCCAGCCGCGCCGGCTCCACCTGCTGACCTTCATCGTTAGTCAGCGCCTCGGCCCAGGTGGCCCAGACCACGGACAAACGTCCCCTCCAGAACACGGGACGAATATCCAGCATCGTTTCAGTCAACGGAATATCGATCGATTGCCACTCGCCCCAGGCCGTCGGGTTGACATAGTTCGGGTTGGCAGAGACATCGATCCGCGCCTTACGCCAGAAATACCGGTAAGGCGGAGTGCGCTCCCTGCCGATGAAATAATAAGTGGCGTCCTTGAAGTCGCTGCGGTCGATATAACCGCTGAGCACCTCCATGTCACAGGTTTCCTGGAAGGCTCGCAAATACTCCTTGATCGCACTGTGCACGGAATCTTCGGTGAGCCGCGTCTGGTTCAGGTTGCTTTCAAGGGTTTTGAACAAACTCGTCCGTTTGATCCGCAACGAGGGATCGATAAAATTTTCCGGGTAATCCTCGACCATTTGATTGGCGGCCCAGATATCAAAGCGACTTTCGATGTTCTGCCAGTACTCCACATCTTCAGGGTCGAAACGCGCCTCGGAATAACCCGGTTCCATGCCGTTGTATACGCTGTTGATGTACTGCTGGACGCTGGCGATCGCCTGCGCCACATGAGTGGTCCGAGGCTCGGCACTGACCTGCGGGTCGACGAACAACAGCTCGTACAAATCGTCCCGGGTCACCGGTTTTACGCCACCCGGTTGTGTAATCAGTCGTGTATTGCGCGCGAGGCTGGCGACGGCGTCGAGCAATGACTGAGCCATTGGGCCCTGGTTGGACATCGACATGTTGGACTCCCATCCTGTTAACTCAATGCCTCAGCCCGACAACGGGCGCAGGGGCAACCGTGGTTTACCGAACGCCAGGGCCTGGTGCCCCGGCGAGACATTCAGCTCGCGGCAGGTTTTCTCAACGTGCCCGGCAAAAATAAAAGCTCGCTCACTTGCGAGCAATTGAGTGCCAACTGGAAATCGCCATCGCGCACATCGGCGCAATCGATGAGCCAGGACAACGGTTCGCCCGGTTTAAACGCTTCGGTAGCGGCAAGCCTTGGCGTGAACGTTATGCCCATTGCGGCGGCGCTATGGACGGCACTCCAGCCGACAACGGCGGTCGCCTTTTCCCTTTCGGGCAGCGCACTCACCGGCTCGATCTCCAGCCGGTAGCGACTGTTTCTCAGCAAGGGCAGCGTGTCGTTCACCTGTTCTACGGGGTGTTCGACGCCGTCCTCCAGCCTGAAGAGCTTGACGTCCCATATGAAAGCCGCCTCGACGGTCAGGTTGAAAACCTCCTCGGAGTCCTGGTCTTCCGGTTGTGCCGTTACCTTGTACGCCCCTTCGTTACTGACCTTGAATGGGAACGTCGAGCGCCCGGCCGAATCGGTTTCGATCGTAATGCTTTGGGGGGCGGCCCCTTTTTTCGAGCTCGATTCAATGCTCCATCTGACCGGATACTTCGGGATCGGACGAGCACCGTCCGAGAGGCTGTCCTTGAGCTCGATCCAGAGCATGCTCGGCTCACGCGCCCCCGCGACAGGCGCCCTATAGTCGGTGGACCAGTCCGTAATCAACACATCCTCAGCCACAAAGATCTCTATACGTTCCTGCAGACCGAGCGTGCCGACTTCCGCCGTCACCTCCGATTCACCTGCGCTGTCCAACCTGGACGTCCAGACAGCACGACCGTGTTCATCGGTCTTCGCGGTTCCCACATTGATTCCCACACTCCATCGAACGTCGTAGCCCGCATACCCTTTACCGTCTAACCCGATCACATCACATACCAACCGCAACGACTGGCCAGACACGGCTGCCGAGTCGATATAAAAGGCTTTGATGCGGGGCTCATCGACAAATCTGATGTCGGTGAACACTGTGGCCTCCCCGCTGAGCGCATGGCGGGCAATGACTCTCTCCGCCCCCGGCTGCCGGCTAGTCACGTACACTCTGGCGATACCCTCGCTGTTGGTGAAGGTTTCTTCCGGACTGATCGTGCCCAACATCGAGGACCAGGAAATCGGCTTGCCGATGGCCAGGTTTCCATATTCATCGATGACCCGCACCGAAACCCTGGCGGTGTCTTTTCCATCGGCCAGCAATTCGCGATCCGGCACGACCTCTTTACTGAACGTCTCAAAGTACAGAGCATCACCGCAATCGATCACTACGGTGCCCGCATGGACCTCTTCACGCATGTCCAGCCTATACGACACATGAGCAGCGCCCATTTCACTCTCGGCCAGCAATCGGGTCGACGTCTTGCCCTCATGGTCGGTACGGGTGGCGTAATCCAACAGCACCCCGACTCCGCTGTGGCTCCAGTACACATCGACATACTTCATCAACTCACCGGCGAAGTTGCGCAGGACCAGAGTGAAGGTCGCCATTTCACCCGGCACATTGGCCACCAGTTTTTTGTTGTCCACCTGGCAACGTACATCAAGGCTTTGGCCGAACTCGCCAAGGGGCTCGTCCTGTCCGTCCACAGACACCCGCGACAGGCTTTCCAGCGCACGCTCTGCGGCCTCGCGATAGGCTTCGTCGCTGCTTTTAGGCGTCAAACGTCCCAACGTCAGCAACGTTGTGAACCCCATGCCTGTCAGCTCCTCGCCTTCCAGTAACCGCAACAGCAACGCCAGTTGCGGCAGGTTGCGGATCAGCGGTTTGGGTGCCTCGGATCCGTCCTGCGCAGGCGGGTTGACATGGGCGGCGCACTCCAGAACGTCTCTGATGCCACAGCCGAAAAAGTCGGCCAACTTCCCGGCCGCCGCATCACGTACCAGGCTCAGGGCATCCTCGGAGAGGTCCTCGGGCAGTTGATTGACCATTTTCAAGTAGTCGAGCAGTTTCTCAGCCGGTTGCCTGGCCAGTTTCACGGCCCGACCGTACAGAGTCAGATAGAAGATGGTTCTGAGTGACAGCTCGCTTCTGTCCTCCACGCCGAACCAGGTCGATTGTCCACCTTCCAGGTACTGCACCAACATCGCCGAACTGAGCTTGATCTCGCGGGCCACGCTACTGCGCCGGCTCAACTCGACGAGCAACCGCAAAAACTCCCGTCGCTCGGACTCCTCAGGTTCAGGGGGCTCAACCGGCTCCTCGGCGGCTTCCGCCGGCAGGCCTGCGGGAATGGCCTTGATCGCCTGGTCAAGGAGTTGATAGACATTACCGCCCGACCAGTCGATAACCGGCAATACCAGGTCCGAAGACAACTCCAGATACACCGCAAAACTTTCCTGCACCACCGTGCGCTGCCCCGTCCGGGTCTTTAATACCGCCGTCAGGATGGTGTCTTCTACCCAGGGCATGCTCTCTAACGGAACGCCGGCGGCCTTCACTGCCGCATTGATTTCCACACTGGCGCGGTCCCGGTAACTGCTTTCGGACTCCCCGCTCCGGCCGATTATCAGCCCGGCACCGTCCACCAACTCTGCAAGCAGCTGCATCCAGCCTCGAAGGGGCTTGTCGGGTGGTACCCCTGCGTCCAGCAGTAGCACTTCGCTCATGCGTACCGGTTGCAGCTGGGTATTCAATTGCTCCAGCAACTTGAGTTCCGCATCGGCCGCCGCCACCGGCACCGGCACCGGCTGCACATGCTGCATCAGCCACATTGCGCTCAACTGTTCGTGCCGGCTCCAAAACACTGCCGTAAGCGCTGCATGGATAGCACTCAACGTATCGGTCTGCGTCGTGAACTTGTGCAGGGCAACCTGCGTAGGCCCCGCCAACCGGGCGAGCCAACCATCGTTTTCGGTATCCAGAAAATCCAGCAGCGCCACCCCTTCCAGCGGGCTGATGCCAAACAAGCGAGGCAACCGCACCAGTCGATAAAAACTCGATAGCACCGAGAGGCTGCGCTTGAGCTTCATGGCCGACATGCCGGCCCCCGGGTCATGGGCAATCGCAATCAACACGGCCAGATACCGGTAAGTGCTGAAGGTAATGCCCAGGGCCGCACAAATGTGATCGGCGGTACGTTGATCTTCGTCGTTTTGCGGGACCACGGAGAACTCGACGTCATCGATCTGCAGGGGCTTGAGGAACAACGATTGCGCGTTGTAAATACGGTCGAACTGCGAGAGTTCCTTGCCCCGCCCATACACCGAAACAACGTCCAGAAAGGCCGCACACTCTTCCGCCGTACAGCCGTAATCGCCTCGCAACTCTTGAAACAGGCCAATAGAGCGCATCGTGTCATCAGTGATCCAGATAACTTTGACGCGCGCCGATCCTCCACGGTTTTCGGCGTTGATTGACGCAATGATCAATTGGTCAGTCTCGTAGGCCGCCAGACCCAGCCAGCGATCCAGGCGCACCTTGCGATTGATGCGGTCAAAACGATGCTGGTTGCTGCTGTCCAGATTCTTGAGCTTGAAATTCACTGCGTTGCCGTTGCTCTCCCTTTGCAGAGAGATCGGCTCTCCCTGGCCACCATTGACATACACCGATCCGAAATCGACCGGGGTGGTCGGTGCGGCAGGATTGGTTTCGTCGATCGGCTTGAGCGGGTCTCGCCCCCTGAGCAGGGCCGGGGCATTGGGAGACAACACAGGGGCAAACGAGCCAATGGAAAACAGCGCCTCCACCCCGGTCTGATCAAGCTGCGTGGCCCGGCTGAACGCATCGAGGTCCAGCAATTCCTGATAGCGTTCACAGTTGAAGTTGTCCCGAAAAAAGTCCTCGATCGGAGTATTCGATGGCTCAACGACATGCCGGGTTCGCGGGTTGACCCAGGGCAGCGCCGGTCTTTTATCACCGCGGGAGGACGAGGCGGGCGTGCGCCCAGGCTCGGTCAACAGTGCCTGCTGTCCGGGTGCCAGGCCTGACGTCATGCGCAAGGCAATATCGGAATTGGCACCACGGGCACCCGTTTCCTTGAAGTACGGATACTGCAAGTCAGTCAGGCGCACGATATCGCCCAGCAGGTTGGACGTCCTGCGAGCCTTGACGGCATGTTCAATGGTTTGCCAGGAGCGGTCGAAAGGTAGTGTATTGGGGTAGCGCGCGGTGATCAGCAAACCGTCGATGTCCAACGGGACCTGCTTGTTGGCCTCGATGTTGGCCATCAACACCTCGGTCACGATACTGATCGCCGGTTCCACACGATTGACCGCGCCCTCGTCGATCAAAAGAGCCCACAGATCGGGACGTCGCACGTTCAGACCAATGCTTTGCCCTGGCGCCCCGCTGGGCTCAACATTGAGTAACGCCCATTGAATGATCGACATCAGGTACGCCACCGGGGAAACGCTCGATTCAATAGACCCGGCGGGGCTGCTGTTGGCCAGATCCGGCTTGAACAGATCGGCGAACGTCGGCCCGTCAACCAGCGCTCGCACGCCGGTACGGGGCCCGCGGCCGACATCCTCGTGGCGCGTCAAACGCTGCTCGCGGAACTCACGCGCCAGGTACCGGGCCAGGCTGTAACTGCGCTGCAGCAACAGACGCCCCTCGTGCGCGGTGAGTTTGAACTCCTTGCACAGATCGGCGTGGCATCGCTGCACCAGATCGAACACGTTACCGCCCTTGTCCATGAACGCCTGCAACGTGCCCAACCGGGCAATGCGCGCCTCATCGAAGAGATTAACCAGCAGTTGCTGGCTGGGACGAAGACTGGAACCTGTCATTGTCATGCTCCTTGATTGACCGATAGCGCCGAGCATCGGCCTGGGCGCTTGAAAAGCGCGTACTGTGGGGAGATTCAATACCTGCATCGGAGCCGCGCCTACTGTCATAAATGACAGTAAACGCAACTATTTATCTAAATATTCACGCATCGACATGAACGCTCATTCAACCCGCGTTAACCACCCGCAACCGGACGGGCACCGGCATCCAGCCAGACGGTGTCCCTGCTTTGGTTACATTCCCGGTAATGACAAACGGGCCAATTGGCAACGTACGTGTGACGACGATCGCCCAATGCCCCTGAGCGTCCGCCACACCCGTGCCGTAACCGGTATTACCGTCACCGTTCTCGCGCAGGTTCACGGTCGCCCCCGGCAATGCGATGCCGCGGATCAATGGGCGAGGGGGGACTTGGGCGTTGCTCTGTGGGCTGAGCATGACCAGGGGTCTGATTGTGTTTGTCACGGTGACGTTGATCGGGCCGAAAAAGACTGAGAGCTGGCCGTCGATAAACTGTCGCGCCACAATCTGATGCGGTCCAACAGTCAGCACAGGCAGACGAACCGACCACACGCCCTGTGCATCCACGATGGCGCTGGCTTCGACCTGCGTCAGGTTGTTGTGTTTATGCACATCGATACGGGCACCCGGCATGCCAGTACCGCTGATCAGTGGCTGCACTTCGACTTGTTCGTTCATCTGCGGCCCGATAATGACGGGGCCTGGAAAATTGGCGGGTACCTGAACCACAGTCAACGCCTGATTCGACAGCCGCAAGGCCGACGACACATCATCCCGGAGCTGACGAACAGAACAGGTAAACGCCCCTACCGGCAACGCTGCCGTGAAACTGGCCGTCCAACGCCCCTCGCGGTCCACGAAACCACCGGCCAATTCGGTGAGGACGCCTGCTTTAAAAATCTGAACATACGCCCCTGGCACACCACTGCCCGACATCACCGGCTTGCGCCCCACGCGGTCACCTGGCTTTGGATAATCGATCGTCGGTGCCGTGAAGTCCCTGGGCAATTTCTCCACCATAAAACGCCCGCTTTCGACCCGCTCCGATACGACGCCCCCAGAGATTTGTTGCACCACGACCCGGCAAGCCCCCTCCGGCAACGTCTGCGAACTCTGTATCTCCCATCGCCCGTAGGCATCGGCAGTTGTGGACGCCAGCACCTGCGCAGGGTTGAAGCAGGAGGCAACGGTGATCGCCGCCCCCGGCGTGGCCAGCCCCCGGTAAAACGGTTGGGCGCCCACCCAGTCACCGGCGGCCGGTTCGTAAAGGGTCGGCCCGGCAGCGAGCAACGTCACGCTGGCGACACTCCAGTCCGACACCACGGCATTAAGGGTACTGAGTGCACGATACAAGTAAGGATCTGCCCCTCCCAGCACATGGGTCAATTTGCCAGACCAGTAACCCTGCGGACCCACCACAAAACTACCGATGACCTCCGTGTAACCATCCCGCGTCACTCTCACCGTATCGCCGGGATAACCCGCCCCGGACGCCACTACCCACGCTGGCGTGACGAATTCGCCCCCGCTCGGGCTTTCGATCACCGGCGCATTCGGCACGACGGTGAACACACGATCGATACTGGCCCGCTTCCCGCCCTTGTAACTCTGCTCGGCCACCATTGTTGTCGAGCCCACGGTCGGCAGGTTGACAGTCCGGTGCCATTGGCCATTCGCGCCCACCGGAATGTCGGATGCAATCACCGTGTTGCCAATCTTCAGCGTGACCGACGCTCCGGGTATACCGGTTCCCACCACCTCGCTGCTGCGAGCAAACCGGGCATTGGCAGCGGGCGTGGTGATGACCGGCAACCCCACCTTGACGTTGAAGACTATCTCGTCACTGGGTTCGGATGGATACGTCCCGAACTCTTGCACGACATAGATAACCTGCTGCCCCTCTTTCTCGAACTCCTTGTCGAGCTCAACCGCCCAGGCACCCGTGGTCGATACGGTCGTTTGCCCCAGCACCTTGTTGCTGCTCGTTGCGTCGCACACTTTGATCGTGCTGCCCGGGAAAGCGTTCGTGCCCCGGACGATGAGTTTGAAACCCACCTCGTTATTGTTCTGCGGGTAAGTAATGCCCGGCACCGGGGTTTTGACCGTGAAGGTGTGATCCTTCCAGGTGGATGCCTGTCCGCCAAACGTCGCTTGTACCTGAACGGTGATCGAGCCGGGAGACTTCAGCGTGGCGTTAAAACCCCAATTCCCTGTCGTGGCGTTGGACTTGAACGCGTGGATCTGCGCGCCATCCTTGTAGCGCACGACGACATCGGCATTCGGCCAGGTGGTGCCGTTGAACTCTGTCGTTAGCTCCACGGGCGCGCTGCCGGGTTTGGTGACGAGCGACGGGTCAGGTTTGATGATCAGCGGCGCACTCAGCACCGTAAACTCCGACCAGCGGCTATTGATTCCTTGCCGCGCTTTGACGGTGTAACTGCCCGGGGCAATCTTGCCCGTGGCCGTGATACTCCAGGATGTCACCGAACCTTGCGGGTTCGGAAGGAGTGTATGTGTTTGGTTATTGAGCTGGATTTGAATATCCCCCGCCCCAGCGCCCTCCCAAACATTGCGCGTCCCACTGAACCTCGGGATCTGTCCGCTCAGAGTGGGAGCATTGAGGGTCGGCATGGGTGTATTCACCGTCACCAGTGCCTCGGTCCACCCCGTGTTCCTGATCCGACCACCGACGCCATCAGTAACGCTCTGCTGCACGTCGTATGCGTATTGAGAGTTACTTGGCAACAGGCCCGTGATGTCCTTTGTCCAGTTTCCGTTTGAGACAGCGACATCCGGCAAGGCCGGCGAACTATTGCTCCTGTAATGAATATGGACCTTCGTATCCGCGCCCACAGCGTTATATGCCGTGCCGGACAAGCGCACAGTGGTCTCGTTGGGGTACGTGACAGTGATTGGCGGTAACTGGGGGGGGCGGATTCTGAACTCGCGCGGAACACCTCTCCCGGAGCTCACGCCTGCCTGGCTTTGCTCCGCCACCAACGAAACAGTGCCGGGCTCAAGGTTCACTGTCGCGTACCAGGTTTTGTCACCGGTGTTATACACCCCTCCCCGTCCCACGTGCGTAGACGCCAGATCGATATAGATATCGACAATGGAGCCCGGCAAGCCATTGTTGCCGGTCACGTTAAACGACATGTTCTGCTCGGTAGCGGGGCCGGTGATGGCCGGCGCACCTAACAGTTTAAAAGTCACGGGGTCCGAATAACCGAGGGGGACGCCACTCAATATGTATTGAGCTTGTACACTGATGTCACCACTTGGCAGCATTACATTCCGCCGCGCTTCCCATCGACCGAAAACTGAAACGGTAACTACCTCGCTGAACACATCCCAATGATTGGTCGCCCTGACCACACAAACTTTGGCATTTACATTGGCTGCGCCCTTGAAGGAAATCAAGTCGCTGCGCACAACTTCATTTGCTCGCGGCTGAGTTACTTCCGCCCCTATTATTCGGAATGTACGGTCTGCGGTGCGACGAGTAGTGTAAGTGTCCTTGGATTGTTCAAGGTAGATTGAATAATCACCGTAGGGCAGAGGTGCGTCGGGATAGATAGACCAAGCGTTCTCGGCCGCACTGAACCTACCTCCAAAAAAACCAATCAATCGATTATTTACAATTTGCAGAGTGCAATCCCCGCCGCCCGTTCCGTAAATACGCGGATAACGTTCAGAGATAATGGCATTTTGAGCCGGAAAATCAATGACAGGTAAATCACTTACATAGACAGACCTATAAACAATGTCAGATTTCCGGTCATTAAAATACCACCACGTTGCGTAATCCCCAACACCAACGCTAGGACTATCACTGTACAAGTAATTCCAATTAACACCTTGATACCAAATTTGTTCTCTCGAGAAGACGGTTCTATAGTTAACCATAAAAACAATCGTAGCCTGATGCCAACCTTGCTGCGCAATATTGAACTGTATATATCCACGATTTTGGTTGACGATACTTCGATTAGGAGGATACCCAATTTCCAATCCACTAAGTAATAACCCTGGCGACTCAAATGCCCCAGCGACCATGATTTCGGCGGGGGCCGGCAGGGTATCTCCAGAAAGAGACTCTTCAAGATTACGTGCCTCTTTACTGGCAGAATCCTCGCCCCCCGCAGCAGACACTTTCTCGTCCGAGTCGCCTGACATACAACACCCCCTAAGTTCATTTCTCTAGTGATAAAGGACTCAGGTTTATTTCTATGCCACTCCTCAAGCTTCTACTACCTGTCAAATGTGACAGTAACGACGAACGGTCATCCTACACCCCATCACTTTCTCCAATGTTTTCAACCCCTCAGCCCCGATGCAACCGCCGAAGCCTTGACCATCCAGACCTACGAGACCTTTTCGACCGTCAGCATTCTGCTGCTCGACCTGGCTGAAAGCCTGGACGACAGACCGCGTCACCTGGCGATGGCGATTTATCGGATGAGTGAGTTGGGGTTGTTGCTGGTGGAGAGGTCGCTGGCGAACGAGATGGCGATCAAGACGACGTAGCATTTCAGCCGTTGGTTTTTTGTTGTTTGCGCTGACGTCATCGCCAAGATTGCGTAGATTTCAGGCCGAAGCAGGCAACGGCTGAAAACTGAAGTATTGCTTCAAGGCGCTGACCAATTGGCCATACTCCGGCGGTGCCCGTTGCAGGCTGAACCCGGCGTCATAGTGGTGAGGGGTCGTGTCTTCATGGCACCACAGGCAACACGCCTGAAGATCAATGACCTGCATGCAGCCATCGCTGGCGGGGATTTTCAGGCGCAAATCGAAATCGGCGCCGATCATCATCGGCAACTGACTGATCAGCATCAGCCCGTCTTCGGACACGTTGCCCAGAAAGCCGATGGGTTTGTCGGTGACGCTGTTGAACACTCTTAGAAAATACGGCAGTTGATGCCGCTCGATCCGGCGGTCAGTGAACATGCGCAAATGGCCCGGCAAGGCTCTTAAGCAGAGCCGCACTAATGCTTCGGAACGGGCCTGCTTCTTTTTATACAGAGGCATGGGCGCGCTCTCCCCGATCCCGGTGCGACAGTCCATAAAGCCGCTGTCGCTTACTCCTGCCGATCACAGGTGTTACCTCGGTTCAGAGGCAGCCTTTAAACCGATCTATTCGACTATAGCTCACCACTGCAGGTGAGCCAGCCTTTGAGCAACTACGACAATCAGAACTGCGTCGGGCGCACGACCGCAGCAGCACTTCGCAGCGGATAGTGACCCAGCGACTGCAAGGTTTCCAGGCGGGCGCGGGCGCGGTAGGCGTATTCACTTTGCGGGTACGAGGCGATGATGAACTGGTAGGTTTGCGCCGCATCGACAAACAGTTTCTGCCGTTCCAGACACAAACCGCGCATCATCGATGCTTCCGGCCACACGTAAGGCCGAGCTCGGCTGGCGCGTTCGACTTTGGACAGTTCAAGCATGACCTGTTCGCAGTTGCCGCGGTCATAGGCGCTGTAGGCGTTATTCAAATGATGGTTCATCGACCAACGGGTGCAGCCCGTGACGCTGAGGGCACTGATGGCAAGGGCGGCAATGAGCACGAATCGCATGGGGGTTCTCCTGTCTTGAGTTCTGTATCGACCCGTGGCGCGAAATCTTCAGGAATGTTCGTTTCAATAAACAAACGAATAAGTAGTGCATATGAACAATGACTACAACCGGAGAGCATAGTAGCCTCACTCAGCGCTTGAACTCAGGAGTCTATGCATGTCCGTCCGTCGCACCAAAATCGTCGCCACCCTTGGCCCGGCCAGTAACTCGCCGGAAGTTCTCGAACAGCTGATTCTGGCTGGCCTGGACGTCGCCCGCCTGAACTTCTCCCACGGCACCCCCGACGAGCACAAGGCTCGCGCAAAGCTGGTGCGTGACCTCGCGGCCAAGCACGGCCGTTTCGTCGCCCTGTTGGGTGACCTGCAAGGCCCGAAAATCCGTATCGCCAAATTCGCCAACAAGAAGATCGAGCTGAAGATCGGTGATCAGTTCACCTTCTCCACCAGCCATCCGTTGACTGAAGGCAACCAGCAAGTGGTCGGCATCGACTACCCGGACCTGGTCAAGGACTGCGGCGTGGGCGACGAGCTGCTGCTCGACGACGGCCGCGTGGTGATGCGCGTTGATACCGCCAATGCCACCGAGCTGAACTGCACCGTGCTGATCGGCGGCCCGCTGTCCGACCATAAAGGCATCAACCGTCGCGGTGGCGGCCTGACCGCTCCGGCCCTGACTGAAAAAGACAAGGCGGATATCAAACTCGCGGCCGAAATGGAAGTCGACTACCTCGCCGTGTCCTTCCCGCGTGACGCTGCCGACATGGAATACGCCCGTCAACTGCGCGACGAGGCCGGCGGTACTGCCTGGCTGGTGGCGAAGATCGAACGCGCCGAAGCCGTGGCCGACGACGAAACCCTCGACGCGCTGATCAATGCATCCGACGCCGTGATGGTGGCTCGCGGTGACCTGGGTGTGGAAATCGGCGACGCCGAGCTGGTGGGCATTCAGAAGAAAATCATTCTGCACGCGCGCCGCCACAACAAAGCTGTGATCGTGGCGACCCAGATGATGGAGTCGATGATCCAGAACCCGATGCCGACCCGCGCCGAAGTGTCCGACATAGCCAACGCCGTGCTCGACTACACCGACGCCGTGATGCTCTCGGCTGAAAGTGCTGCTGGTCTGTACCCGCTGGAAGCGGTGCAAGCCATGGCGCGCATCTGCGTCGGCGCTGAAAAGCATCCAACCAGCAAGACCTCCAGCCACCGCATCGGCAAGGTCTTCGAAAGCTGCGACCAGAGCATCGCCCTGGCGGCCATGTACACCGCCAACCACTTCCCGGGTGTGAAAGCGATCATTGCCTTGACCGAAAGTGGCTACACGCCGTTGATCATGTCGCGCATCCGTTCCTCGATACCGATCTACGCATTCTCCCCGCACCGCGAAACCCAGGCCCGCGCGGCCATGTTTCGTGGCGTCTACACCGTCCCGTTCGACCCGGCATCGCTGCCGCCTGAGCAAGTCAGCCAGGCCGCGATCGACGAGTTGCTCAAGCGCGGCGTAGTCGAGAAAGGCGACTGGGTCATCCTGACCAAGGGCGACAGCTACCACACCATCGGCGGCACCAACGGGATGAAAATCCTGCACGTTGGCGACCCGATGGTCTGATTGACCGGTTGCTGAAAAACAAAAGCCCCGCCATTCACATGGCGGGGCTTTTTGCTTTCCGATGATCGCTCCCACGCCAAGCGTGGAAACGATCGGCTATCAATGCCGTTTGATAAACCCGGTCAACGCCGCAATCGCTTCCGGCGAGCGCAACCGTTGGGTGAACTGTGCGCGCTCTTCTTCTATTGCCTTGCGCAGATGTTCGCGGTCCGGGGCTTTCATCAATTGCTTGCTGATACGCACCGCTTCCGGTGGCAGCGACTCGAAACGCAACGCCATCTCCCGCGCTTTGGCCAACACCGCATCGCCACTGTCCAAGGCTTCGGTCGCAATCCCCCACTGCGCGGCTTGTTCACCACTGAAACCTTCGCCAAGCAGCAACAACTCAGCGGCTTTGGCCTGCCCGAGCAGTCGTGGCAGGATCAGGCTCGAACCGAACTGCGGGCAAAGGCCGATATTCACGAACGGCATCCGAAGGCGCGCATCGCGGCTGACATACACCAGATCACAATGCAGCAACATTGTCGTGCCAATGCCCACGGCTGCACCGGCCACGGCGTTGACTTCAGGGTCGCAATCCGCCTGTTTCAACGCTTGCGCCAAGTGGCTGTACATGGCGCGGGTCAAGGCGTTTTTTTTGCCGGGGCGGTTGAGGCGAAGGGTCAGCAAGCCGCGCTCACGTTCCAGCTGGATGGCATCGCTCATGGTGGTCTCGGTGTCTGAAAATCAGCGCTCAACCACGCAGAACAAAGACATCCGCCAGCAGTTGATTGCGCGGCAATCCCGCCAGGTACAAGCGCCGGGCAAAGGCGTCGACGCTGTCAGGGGCCCCGCAGAGTAAGGCCAGGGTTTGCCGTGAAACAAGCCGCAGTTGTGCCAAAGCCTCTGGCAACTCGGCCGCGGTCCACAGCTCAACGCTCAGGTTCGGGCGGCTCACGGCCATGGCCTGCAGGGGTTTGGCCAGGTAATGCGCCTCGCAATCATGGGCCAGATGAATGACGCGAACGGCACCTTGGTGATCTTGCCGTAGCGCTTCACGCAAGATACCGAACAATGGCCCCAAACCCGTGCCGGCGGCCATCAGCCAAAGCGGTCGGGTGTTCCAGTCCGGGTCGTAATGCAATGCCCCGCCGCGCAATTCGCCGAGGCGGATCGAATCGCCGATTTTCAGCTGGCGGGCCGCGTCGCTGAATTCCCCCGGCTGGCGGCAATCAAGATGAAACTCCAGAAAGCGGTCTTCTTCCGGCAGGCTGGCCAATGAGTACGGCCGCGCCACGTTGCCCGCCCACAACACCAGATGCTGCCCGGCGCTGTAGCGCAAAGGGCTTTGAGGGGTCAGGCGCAAACGCAACACGCTGGCGCTCAACCAATCGACGGCAGTCACCTCGGCCGGGCGGCCATCCTGCCGAGGATCGAAGGTGTGCACCTGCAAGTCCTCGACCACCTGACACTGACACGCCAGGCGCCAGCCTTGCTGACGCTGGTCTGCGCTCAGGACGTCGGGGCGGCTGTCACTCGGCAGCCCTTGGACACATTGCACCAGGCAGGCGTGGCAACTGCCGGCGCGACAGCTGTAAGGCACAGACACGCCGTTCTGATTCAACGCATCGAGCAAATTGCTGCCCGCTGCCACCGACCATTGACGTTCGCCGACACGTAACTCAGGCATCGACGTTCTCCCACGCAGCTGCGCAACGATTGCGGCCGTCACGCTTGGCGCGATAAAGCGCCTGATCGGCGCGCTGCAAGGCTTCATCGAGATCGTCGCCCAGTTCGAGCAACGTCATGCCCGCCGACAAGCTGAGATGGGCGACGTTGAGTCCGATCAGTTCTACATCGGTGAAGGCAATGCGCAGCCGCTCGCAACAGGAGGTCAAGCGCTCGGCGTTGCAATCGGGCAACAGCACGACAAATTCTTCGCCACCGTAACGGGCCAGAACATCGCCATCGCGCAAGCAGGCGGTGGCCACGGCGGCAAAGGCTTGCAGCACCTGATCACCCGCGGCATGGCCGTGCACATCGTTGATCCGTTTGAAATGGTCGAGGTCGATCAACGCCAGGCCATGCATGACACCGACGTCCATGGCCTTCAGCTCGCGGGAGGCGAGGCGCAGGAAATGCCGGCGATTAAACAGCCCGGTCAGTTCGTCGGTGGCCACCAGTTCTTCAAGCTGGCGCATCATCCCGCGCAGAGTGTCCTGATGCGCCTGCAAGGCAAACCGGCGCTGACGCATGCGTTGACGGGAGGCCTGGACGTGACGGGCATAAAGTTCCAGCCAGACCAACACGATGAGCAGCACGCACACCTGCAACGCGGCCAGTGCCGGGTCGGGCAACTGGAAGTGGTAGCCCTCCCACAGCGTGATCGCGCAGAAACTTACGAACACCAGTAGCGCGCACCGCGCAAAGGCCACGCGCGAAAGATGGAACAACCCGAACAGCAGAATCAGCACATAGAACACCAGGAACGCGCCGCGTGCCTCGTCCAGATTGGCGATCACCCAGGTTTGCCAACCCAGCCCCAACAACACTTGCGCTTCAGTCAGGCTGGGGTCGGAAAAACGCAGGTTGCAGCCACTGTAAAACACCGCGAACAACGCGGCCTGACTGATGACCACCAGCGCACTGCCGATGGCCACGTTGGACAGGGGTTCATCGTAATGACCGGTGAAAAACGCCAGCCACAACAGCAACAAAGCCAGGGCGTAGGTGCCGGCTGCGAGGGCAAAGCGTTTGAGCAACAAGCGCTGGATGGCGTTATGGGTCAATCGTTGACTCACCGTGCGAAGGGAGGCTGCTTGAGTGTCCTACTCTACAGACCGAATGCCACTTTAGTAGCGTGCCTGATAAATGACCATTCAATTTTCAGGGCGAAAAACTGGCGCCAGAACGCTGACTGTTTTGCTGGTCCTTGCTACAGGAGCCATGTTCGATAGGCGACCAACGATTGACTGTCGGCGGGTGTGCCCGGAACCGAGGCGCGGTATACTGCCGCGCCTTTTTAGCGTCGCGCCAGCAGCCCCGGCGTGCCTTGTAAAGGTGCTTGCAACCGACCGATGCACCCAAGCTGCAAGCACCTTATTGAATGTTCCCGTCTTTTAGAGGAGCGCGACTCATGACCGTGATCAAGCAAGACGACCTGATTCAGAGCGTTGCCGACGCCCTGCAGTTCATTTCCTATTACCACCCCGTTGACTTCATCCAGGCGATGCACGAAGCCTACCTGCGCGAAGAATCGCCAGCGGCCCGTGACTCCATGGCGCAAATCCTGATCAACTCGCGGATGTGCGCCACCGGCCACCGCCCGATTTGCCAGGACACCGGCATCGTCACCGTGTTTGTCCGCGTCGGCATGGACGTACGTTGGGATGGCGCCACCATGGGCCTGGACGACATGATCAACCAAGGCGTGCGCCAGGCTTACAACCTGCCGGAAAACGTCCTGCGTGCCTCGATCCTCGCCGACCCGGCGGGCGCTCGCAGAAACACCAAGGACAACACCCCGGCCGTTATCCACTACTCCATCGTTCCGGGTAACACCGTGGAAGTGGACGTGGCGGCCAAGGGCGGCGGCTCCGAGAACAAGTCGAAGATGGCGATGCTCAACCCGTCCGACTCGATCGTCGACTGGGTCCTGAAGACCGTGCCAACCATGGGCGCCGGCTGGTGCCCACCGGGCATGCTCGGCATCGGCATCGGCGGCACCGCCGAGAAAGCCGCCGTCATGGCCAAGGAAGTGTTGATGGAATCCATCGACATTCACGAGCTGAAGAAACGCGGCCCGTCCAACCGTATCGAAGAGATGCGCCTGGAGCTGTTCGAAAAGGTCAACCAACTGGGCATCGGCGCCCAGGGCCTCGGTGGCCTGACCACCGTGCTCGACGTGAAGATCATGGATTACCCAACCCACGCCGCTTCGTTGCCGGTGTGCATGATCCCGAACTGCGCCGCCACCCGTCACGCGCACTTCGTGCTCGACGGTTCCGGCCCGGCGTCCTTGGAAGCGCCACCGCTGGACGCCTACCCGGAAATCGTCTGGGAAGCCGGCCCATCGGCCCGTCGCGTCAACCTCGATACCCTGACCCCGGAAGACGTGCAGAGCTGGAAGCCGGGCGAAACCGTCCTGCTCAACGGCAAGATGCTCACCGGTCGCGACGCGGCGCACAAGCGCATGGTCGAGATGCTGAACAAGGGTGAAACCCTGCCGGTCGACCTGAAAGGTCGCTTCATCTACTACGTCGGCCCGGTTGATCCGGTGCGCGAAGAAGTGGTAGGCCCTGCCGGTCCGACCACCGCGACGCGGATGGACAAGTTCACCCGTCAGATCCTCGAGCAAACCGGCCTGTTGGGCATGATCGGCAAATCCGAGCGCGGCCCTACCGCCATCGAAGCGATCAAGGACCACAAAGCCGTTTACCTGATGGCAGTCGGCGGCGCGGCTTACCTGGTGGCACAAGCCATCAAGAAGTCCCGCGTGGTGGCTTTCGCCGAACTGGGCATGGAAGCGATCTACGAGTTCGACGTCAAGGACATGCCCGTCACTGTTGCCGTCGACAGCAAGGGTGAGTCGGTACACATCACCGGTCCTGCCATCTGGCAGAAAAAGATCAGTGAAAGCCTGGCGGTGGAAGTGCAGTAAGCGCTTCAACGTGCCAATACGGCCGGGTCGTCTTTTAGATGACCCGGCCGTTTTTTTTGGCAGCGTTTTACCCTTCGCAATAAAGCGTCGCGTGGTCCAACTTATCGGGTCTAAAAATACCGGTCTTACCTGTCATATCTGACAGGTCACGCAGCACCTTGATCTTGTTACTGTTGGCGCAAAGCCGACACAGGATCAGCCCCATGGCAAAGCAAGCCTCCCTGAGCATCACCGAGCCCTCCATCGCCAAGAGTGCTTCCATTGCCACGATTGGTAAAAACTGGGGATCGGTCGGCGTGACAGGCAGTGCCTCGTTCGAATTGCCGCTGCCCCTTTCAGGCGGGCGCGGTTTCGATCCCGCCATGGTGTTGGCCTATGACAGCCAGGGCGGCAACGGTCCGTTCGGCATCGGCTGGCGTTTGGGTGTCAGTGCTATCACTCGCCAGACCAGCAAGGGAGCGCCTGATTACCTCGACGTCGACATCATGGTCGGCCCTGGTGGCGAGGAGTTGATGCCCGAGCTGGATGACGCGGGCAAGCCAAAGACCAGAACCGTGGCCCACTACCACGAACTCGATATTGGTGAGCACCGCGTGGTGCGCTACTGGCCGCGGATCGAGCGTTCGTTTGACCTGATCGAGCTATGGCAGCCGCGAGACCAACCCCCCTTCTGGCTGGTGCACGGGGCCGATGGCAGCCTGCATGTCTACGGCAAGACCGACGCTTCGCGCCGTGCCGAACCTGTCGACCCGAACAACGCTGACGCGCCACAGCGTATCGGTGTGTGGCTACTGCTCGAAAGCATGAACCCCCACGGCGAACACATTTGTTTTGACTACCAGCCCGAAGATCAGGCCCATACCCCGGATGACTCGCACGACTATCGTGCCCAGCGCTACCTGCGCCGGGTGTATTACGGCAATGCCCTGGCCAGCAAAGACTTGTACACCTGGACGGTGGAAAACCCGGCGACTCTGAACTGGCATTTCCACCTGGTGTTCGACTACGGCGAACGGACCCAAGATCTGCAAAAAAAACCGCTCTACGGCCCGCCGTTCAATACTCCCGGCGAGGGTTATGGCCAGTGGCAACTGCGCAGCGACCCCTTCCACAGCTACACCTATGGTTTCGAACTGGGCACCCGACGCCTGTGCCATCAGGTTTTGATGTTTCACCATGTCCCCGCAACACCGGATCAAAAGCCGGCGTTGATTCGACGATTACTGCTGCAATACCAAACGACTGCTCTGGCGTACACCCAACTGGCAGCAGTGCACTACCAGGCGTACGACGCCAGCGGCGCCGTGGAAAATATGCCACCGGTGGAATTCGACTATTCGGGCTTCGAACTCAACAAGCAGTCGACCTCGTTCTTCCCCTTCGAACACATGCCCGGTATCGAGGACGGTGCTCGCTATCAGTGCGTTGATTTGTTCGGTGAAGGCGTGCCGGGTTTTCTCTGTCGTTACGACCAGAGCTGGTACTACCGTGAACCCTTGCGCGCGCCGACGGGAACCGATGACATCCACTACGGCCCGTGGGCAGAACTGTCCCGAATTCCCGTGGCCAATCGCAATCAACCGACCTATCAGGCGTTGACCGATCTGACCGGCGACGGTCGGCTCGACTGGATCCTCGCCTCACCCGGCGTGAGCGGTTTCCACACCCTGAATCCCGATCGCAGCTGGTCAGGGTTCATTCCTTTTACGGCATTCCCGTTGGAGTTTTTCCACACGCTTTCACAGTCTGGCGATTTCAGGGGCGACGGGCTCAGCTCGATGGCACTGATCGGCCCGCTAAGCGTGCGCCTGTACGCCAATCGGCGTGAGGAAGGTTTCGCGCCGGGCCAGGAAGTCGTGCACAAGCCGGACACCGATCGCCTGCCGCTGTTCAGCAACTCCCGCACCGAACTGGTGATGCTGAGCAACTTGCTGGGCAGCGACATGACCGAGCTGTGCCGCATCCGGCACGACGAAATCAAATGCTGGCCGAACCTCGGTCACGGTCGGTTCGGCAAGGGTTTTGTCATGAGTCCCCTGCCCTTCGATTACGCGACATTCGACGCGGCGCGGGTACGGATTGCCGACCTGGACGGCTCCGGTGCACCGGCACTGATTTATCTGAAGTCCGATTGTTTCGAGGTCTATTTCAATCACGGCGGCAATGGCCTGGCGCAAATCCCTGTAACGGTCCCGTGGCCCGAAGAAATCCGCTACGACAACCTGTGCCAGGTCACCCTCGCCGACTTGCAAGGCCTGGGTTGCGCGAGCCTGATCCTGACCGTGCCGCACATGAAACCACAGCACTGGCGCTACGATTTCGTCAGCGCCAAGCCTTACCTGCTGGTCGCCAGTAACAACAACATGGGTTGCGGTACCCAGGTGGTGTATCGCAGTTCGGCACAGGAATGGCTGGATGAAAAACCGGCGATCGACCCCGCGTGTTACTTGCCGTTCCCGGTGCCCGTGGTCAAGCAACAACGCCAACTCGATGAAATCACCGGCAACCGCCTGAACCAGTTTTTCCAGTACTTGCAGGGTTACTACGACGGCCGCAACCGCGAGTTTCGCGGCTTTGGCCTGATGCGCCAGACCGACAGCGAAACTGCCGCACGTGCAGACGACATCGGCTTTACCGCTCCGGCGCTGGTCTGCACCTGGTTTCACACCGGACGGCAAATCGACTTGCCCCGCGATGGCTATTTCAACCGTGACGCCGAAGCGTGTGATTTGAAACCCACGCTGTTTTGCCTGGATCACCGCAACGACGCGTTCGATGACCCGATCCCGCCGCCCGATGAAGCCACCGCCCACGAAATCGCCTGCGCCCTTGCAGGTTCAGTGTTGCGCGTGGAGACCTACGCTGGCGACGATGACCTGTCCACGGCGGTGCCGTTCGCGGTGGAGGAAAGCCGCTACAAGGTCCGCGAGCTGCGCAAAAAGGGAGACCATGACGCGTACCCGATCATGCTGCCCTTGCAACTGGAAAAGATCAGCTATCAATACGAACGTTTCGAGAATGACCCGTTGTGCCGACATGAAATCACGTTGGGCCATGACGAGTTCGGTCTGCCTGTGCATGCCATCACGGTCAGTTATGCCCGACGCAGAAACCCGGATGATGACGATCCGCCGTTCGATGAGGTTGATGAAAAACAATGGTGGACGGATGCCCACGATCCGGCTCAACAGTCCTATTACCTGAGCGAATCGCGCGCAGAGTACATTCATTTGCAGGAGGACCTGCAAGGCTGGCGACTCGGTCTGCCCTATCTGCAACGGGGCAACGCAATGGTCTTGCCCAAGGGGACGGCACCCGCGGGACTTACCCCGGCAGATATCTCCCATGAACGATTTATCGAGCTGTACGCCTCGCCCGAATGGGTCGCTCAGAGGCTACTGACCACGCAGTCGGTCTATCGCTACCTCAAGACTGCCGATCAAACACCGCTCGCCGATGGCAAAGCCGAGTTCGAGGCACTGCAGGCACCGCTGGAAATTGCCCAACTGGACAAGACAGCACTGCAAGCCTACGACACGGTGCCGTCGCTCGTTATTCGGGACGAACTGGAAAAAATAGGTTATTCGGCCATGCCTCTGTTGCTGGGGATAGACGAGGAGGCAGACAAGGAAGAGGACAAGGAGAGAAACCTATGGGCGGCCCGGTATGGTTTTGCCAGGTACGGCGAGTTCGATAATTTTTACAAAGTGATGGAGTACAACGAAACACCCAGTTCCGGCATCACGACAGCCCGCTACGACGCCTACTGTCTGCGGCCGACAAGCATCACGCAGCCGGACGGGTGCGAAGCCCGTTTCGACTATGACTATCACGCGCTGCAACTCATGCGCAGCATCGACGCCAATGACAATATCGAGGAGGCCCTTTACGAGCCGTCCGGACAACCCCTTGCCATCAGTTTTTATGGAACTGAGGACGGCGAAGAAATGGGTTTTCGCCCCCTCGACGAACACGAACGTCCTATGGACCATCGTCCGGACCCGGCCATCGACGATCCGAAAGGCGCCCTGCAAAAAGCCGCCAGCGTATTGCGCAAGGACCTGTTCAGCTGGATGGGCGAACTCCCTTATTCCGCCAGGCAAACACCTGACTGGCTGACCACCTGGGTCACACAAGGCTACGTGTTGCCCAGTCTGCATATTCGCGCCAGCGCCCGCCGTCGTCTGTCCCGGCTCAAATCCCTGACCGCACCTGAACAAGCGTTGCTCGACCTGATCCACACGGTTCCCCGCGAACCGGTGCACAGCGTCGTCCTCACCGCCGACCGCTATTGGGATGATGAGCTGCAACAAATCCAGATCATGAAAGTCTTTGTGGATGGTTTCGGCCGGCCATTGCAGACCAAACAGTTGGTCGAGCCGGGACAGGCGTTTGTGGTGGAAAACGGTGAACTGGTGATTGAAGACGGCAAGCCAAAGGTCGCGCACGCCGATCAACGCTGGCGCGTCAGCGAACGTGTGGAATACAACAACAAAGGGCTGGCTGTTCGGGTATTTCGCCCTTACTTCGCCAATGGACATCGCTATATCAATGACCATTCCTTCCGTGAGTTCGGCCATCACGATCAACAGTTCTACGACGTGCTCGGTCGCCTGAGCAAAGTCATCAACGCCAAAGGGGATGTCGCGCTGGAAATCATCCATCCCTGGTACACCACCAGCCTGGACTTTAATGACACCTACCTTGCGCCGCCTGAAAGTGGGTTGAAGGCAGGCAAGCCATGACGACCTCGGTTCATTGGCGGACCCCGAATGTGACGGCCATTGATAGCCGGGGCTTACCGATTCGCCAAATCGCGTACTTGCGCAAGGTCAACGGCGGGCCACTGGAAACCCTGATTACCCGACAACGGCATGACGCTGCCGGGCGATTGCTCGAACAATGGGACCCACGACTGTTCGGTATCGTCCCCAACCTGAGCACGACCTACCGACTTTCCGGCGAGCCGCTGAACGTCTCCTCTGTAGATGCCGGCTGGCGCTTGAGCCTGGCCGGGCTGGCCGGCGAAGAGCTTCAGAGTTGGGATCAGCGTGGCAGTCATTGGCGCACCACCTACGACCCTCAGTTGCGCCCGCTCGCCATCGAGGAAAACGGCCAGCCAAACGTCGAGACCTTCTCCTATGCCGATGCATCCGCCGATCCCGCGTTTAACCTGCGGGGCCAACTGATCAAGCAGCTCGACCGCTCCGGCACCCTGAGCCTCGACAGCTACGGCCTGCTCGGACAGCCACTGCGCGAAACCCAAACCCTGGCCGAAGGCCAGCCCTACCACAGCAGCCGGATTTACAGCCCGCTCGGCATGCTGTTGAGCCAGGCCGATGCCGGTGGCCACCAGCAACAGTCGCATTACGACATTGCCGGGCAGCTCAAACAGGTTGAGCTGCGGATAAAAGGCAACTCGAACTGGCAGCCGGTTTTGCAAGACGCGCAGTACAACCCCGCCGGCCAGATCATCGAACAACGCGCCGGCAATGACGTGCTCAGCAGCTGGACCTACGACCCGGCCGATGGCCGCCTGTCCACGCAGCGCGCGCAAAAAAACGCCGAACCGGCGCTGCAAAACTTCGAATATTTCTACGATCGTGTCGGCAACATCACCCGCATCGAAGACCATACTTTCCAGACGGTTTTTTTCGCCAACCAGCTCATCGACGGCCACCGCGACTTCACTTATGACTCGCTGTACCGGCTGACCAGTGCCACCGGTTACGACGATGCACCGCCGTCAGATATTCCGGGTCGCCCCCTGCCCGGCGATCCCGGCAATAGGCTCAACTACCAACAAAACTATGAGTACGATTGCGGCGGTAACCTGATCACACTACGTCACGTGCGTGCGGGCGCCGCGCATACCCGCGAGATGTTCATCGACCCTGTCAGCAACCGTGGCGTGCGCTGGAAACCCGGTGATCCGCCACCGGACTTCGAAACATTGTTCGACCGCCACGGCAACCTCAACGACTTGCAGCCAGGCAAAATCTTGACGTGGAACAGCCTGGATCAGCTGGAATCGGCGACTCTGGTCAAACGCGCCAACGGCCCCAATGACGAAGAGTTCTACCGCTACAGCCAAGGCGTGCGCGTGTTCAAACGCCATGAAACCCACACCTCTTCGCTCAGCCATTTCCAGGAGGTGATCTACCTGCCGGGGCTGGAAATCCGCACCCGCGACGGCGGCGAAGAGCTGCACGTGATCACCCTGCCCGGCGGGCACGGCAGCGTGCGTTGCCTGCACTGGGTCTGCGGCAAACCCGCAAAAATCGCCGAAGACCAATTGCGCTACAGCCTCGATGACCACTTGGGATCCTGCGCGCTGGAACTCGATCAACAGGCGCAAGTGATCAGCGAGGAAGGCTACTACCCGTTCGGCGCCACCGCCTGGTATGCGCGGGGAAGCGAGGTGGACGTCGATTACAAAACCATCCGCTATTCGGGCAAGGAAATGGATGACAGTGGGTTGTATTACTACGGCGCGCGTTATTACGCGCCGTGGTTGCAGCATTGGGTCAGTGCCGACCCTGCGGGGGATGTGGATGGGTTGAATCTGTATGAGTTTGTCGGGAATAACCCCATGCGATACATCGATGATGTCGGGTTCAGCAAGACCCCGGCCGAACGACGCGAAGAAATACGGGCGTTCACTAAAAACCTATCCCCAGCGACGAAAGCCATAGGAAATCAGAATGCCTTGTTCGAGAACCTTTTTGACAAGAACGCCCTAAAGGGAACGATCGCTAAAACCACCGCATTCACCATGGTGAGTGGTGTCGTGACTACGAGTGCAGCTTTGGCAGGTGGGGCAGCGGGGGCGCTGGCTGGCACGTTTACCATCCCCGTAGCGGGGACCATCGGGATGGCGGCTGTTGGTGCCTTAGGTGCCAAAACAGCTGCCAGTGAACTCATGAAAAAAATAGGCAAAAAAACAAACCTTGAACCCTCTATTACGCCCAAGGCCTCCAAGCTTTCTTGGGAAACAATCAAGAAGAGCAATGCTCCGTTTTTTTCTGTTCAACACGCAAAAAACACGGTCGACGAATACAATCCGAAGACGTCGGAAGGTCAAAAAAGTGCCTTCAAGATGTTAGTAACGAAGGCCCTGAAGAAACTCACAACATATGGTGCAAAAGAGTTGATCGGGATCGGAAAACTATCTGAAGAAGCAAATGATATGGAGGACGGCTTGAGCCCTATGAAGGTCAATGGACTGGAAGACGCTTATACGAAACTGGGCACCGATGCCGCGGTAGACTTCGACCTCGTAATGGAAGACTTTATCGCGTTAGGTACCTCAACGCTGTACTCAACCGGTGAGGTGACAGGTACTGCAGAGTTGATAGAGCTCAAAACCGTAAAAGCCGACATGATGATATTCAAGGCGAAACTGCAAAGAGCACAGGAAAATATTGCAAGGTATAGACAGCGACAAGACTGGCCAAGCAAGCGACCTTCACCGCTAGCCTGAAGCGCGCGCAGGACTACTACAGAGACTCAACACCGGCATGCTATCTTGCCGGTCCGATGGCTGATCCGATGCCGACCGCATGCCTTTGATTTCCCGCACCGCCAGGTTGACGCTCTACACTTTGCTGATTCTCGCAGGCGCCACTTTGGCTGCCGGTTTAGCCATGCGCCACACCGAACGCCAGGCCCTGGTCGAAGACGCCGCCCGCGCCAATCAGCAATTGGCGCTCTACGCCAATTCCCTGCACACCCTGATCGATCGCTACCGCGCCCTGCCCGCCGTGCTCGCGCTGGATCCGCAATTGCGTGCAGCCCTCAATGGCCCGGTATCCGCTGAACAGCAGGACGCACTGAATCGCAAACTGGAAAAGATCAACGGCGCGGCGCAATCCTCGACCCTGGAACTGCTCGACAACACCGGCCTGGCAGTGGCCGCCAGCAATTGGCGTCTGCCCAGCAGTTATGTCGGCCACAACTATGGCTTTCGCCCCTACTTCAGCCAGACCCGCACCCAGGGCACCGGGCGCTTTTACGCGGTGGGGGTGACCAGTGGCATTCCCGGTTACTTCCTGTCCAGCGCGGTTACCGGTGACAGCGGCCAGTTCCTCGGCGCCATGGTGGTTAAACTCGAATTTCCGGAACTGGAGCGCGAATGGCGTCAGGGCAGCGACACGCTGCTGGTCAGCGATGCACGCGGGATTATCTTCATCGCCAACCAGCCGGGCTGGCGCTATCGCCTGTTAAAACCGCTGAGTGACAGCGATCACGCCGAACTCAAGACCACCCGCCAATACGACAAACAACCGCTGACACCGCTCGAGTATCAATCGGTGCGGCGCTTCGACGACAACAGTGATCTGTCGCGGGTCGTGGGTCCTGACGGGACGGCGGATTACCTGTGGGAATCACTGCCGCTGAACGCTGAAGGCTGGACGTTGCACCTGCTGCGCCGTCCGCAAATCGCTTTCGAAGACAGTCGCAACGCCGCGCTCGCCGCTGCCGGGTTGTGGCTGGCGCTGGTGTTTCTGTTGCTGTTCCTCAATCAGCGCTGGCGTCTTGCCAAACTGCGTCAGCGCAGTCGTGAAGAGCTCGAACAACTGGTGCAAGAGCGCACTCGCGACCTGCGCACCGCTCAGGACGGTCTGGTGCAATCGGCCAAGCTCGCCGCGCTCGGCCAGATGTCTGCCGCGCTGGCCCATGAAATCAACCAACCCCTGACCGCCCAGCGCATGCAACTGGAGACCTTGCGCCTGCTGCTCGATCACGGCCGGGTCGACGACGCTTACAAGGCACTCAAACCAGTGGATGACATGCTGACGCGCATGGCCGCCCTGACCGGCCACCTGAAAACCTTCGCCCGCAAAAGCCCCAGCGGTTTACGCGAACGGCTGGATTTGGCGGCGGTGGTGGACCAATCGTTGCTGCTGCTCGACACACGGTTGCGCGATGAACAGGTCAGCACGGTGCTGCACTTGACGCGCCCGGCCTGGGTGCGTGGCGATGCGATTCGCCTGGAGCAGGTGCTGATCAATTTGCTGCGCAATGCCCTAGACGCCATGCAGGACAAACCCTGCAAACGCCTGGAAATCCGTCTCGACGCCGACGAACAGCTCTGGCGCCTGACGGTCGCTGACAACGGTGGCGGCATTGCCGAAGAGCACTTGGCCAACGTGTTTGATCCGTTCTTCACCACTAAACCGGTGGGTGATGGCCTGGGCCTCGGGCTGGCCGTATCCTTTGCCATCGTTCACGAATCGGGCGGACGCCTGAGCGCCGACAATCATGCAAACGGCGCGGTATTCACCGTGACCTTGCCCATCGACCTGGAAGCTCTTGGCTCATGCTGAATTCAGTGATGGTGGTCGACGACGAAAGCAGTATTCGCAGCGCCGTTGAACAATGGCTGAGCCTGTCGGGGTTCGAGGTCCAGTTGTTCAGCCGCGCCGATGAATGCCTTGCGCAGCTGCCCAAGCATTTTCCCGGGGTCATCCTCAGCGACGTGCGCATGCCGGGCATGACCGGCCTGGAACTGCTGGCCGAGGTTCAGCGGCGCGACGCCGACTTGCCGGTGATTCTGCTGACCGGCCACGGCGATGTGCCGATGGCGGTCGAAGCCATGCGCGATGGCGCCTACGACTTCCTTGAAAAACCCTTCAGCCCCGAGACCCTGCTCGGCAGTCTGCGCCGTGCGCTGGACAAACGGCGGCTGGTGCTGGAGAACCGCGCCCTGCACGAGCAGGCGGACAACCGCGCCAAACTCGATGCGACGCTGCTGGGCGTGTCCCGTGGTTTGCAGACGCTGCGTCGGCAAGTGCTGGACCTGGCGACGCTGCCGGTCAATGTGTTGATCCGCGGTGAAACCGGCAGCGGCAAGGAATTGGTTGCCCGTTGCCTGCACGACTTCGGTCCGCGTGCCGACAAACCCTTTGTGGCATTGAATTGTGCGGCGATCCCCGAGCAGTTGTTCGAGGCCGAGCTGTTCGGTCACGAGAGTGGCGCGTTCACCGGCGCCTCGGGCAAACGCATCGGCAAGCTCGAATATGCCGATGGCGGCACGCTGTTTCTCGATGAAATCGAAAGCATGCCATTGGCCCAGCAGGTGAAATTGCTGCGGGTGTTGCAGGAGCAGAAGCTGGAACGATTGGGCTCCAATCAGAGCATCCGCGTGGATTTGCGGATCATCGCCGCAACCAAACCCGACTTGCTGGACGAAGCCCGGGCTGGACGCTTTCGCGAGGACCTGGCCTATCGGTTGAACGTGGCCGAGTTGCGGCTGCCACCGTTGCGCGAGCGGCGTGAAGACATTCCGTTGTTGTTCGAGTCGTTTGCGCACAATGCCGCTGAGCGTTTGGGCCGCACTTTTCCACCGCTGAGCGGCCCGCAGTTGAGCCACCTGCTAAGCCACGACTGGCCGGGCAATGTGCGCGAATTAGCGAACGTGGCCGAGCGGCAAGTGTTGGGGCTGGGCGAGCCGGAACCAGCGGGCATCGATCCTGGGCAATCGCTGGCGGCGCAGCAGGAAGCCTTTGAAGCGCATTGTCTACGCGCGGCGTTGACCCGGCATAAGGGCGATGTGAAAGCGGTGCTTGAAGAGCTGCAACTGCCGCGCCGGACGTTCAATGAAAAGATGCAGCGGCATGGCCTGACCCGCGAAATGTTTGTCTAACTGATCGTTAACTGAGGGTTCCCACTTCGTAGGAACCCTCAGGCTCGGCAAAAATCCGCCTATCACCCTGCGCACCACAAGCGGATTTCCGCTCATCAAAGCCGCAAAACCCTTCTAAACCGGCCCTCTTCCCCTTGGCACATCTCCTGCTATAGCCCAAGCAGGCTGCGTTTCAACGCGCTCCACAAAAACAATTAAATGAAGGATCCGTCATGGATAACTCACAAACCCTGCCTCTTGGGTCGGCAGCTTCGCCTGCCAAAGAAAGAACCACTGGCAGTCGCATCAAATCGATCTTCAGCGGCTCGGTCGGCAACATGGTCGAGTGGTACGACTGGTACGTCTACGCCGCCTTCTCCCTGTACTTCGCCAAGGCCTTTTTCCCCAAAGGCGACACCACCGCACAACTGCTGAACACCGCCGCGATTTTCGCCGTGGGCTTCCTGATGCGCCCGATCGGTGGCTGGCTGATGGGCCTCTACGCCGACAAGGCCGGTCGTAAACGTGCGTTGATGGCCTCGGTCTACCTGATGTGCTTCGGCTCGCTGCTGATTGCCCTGAGTCCGGGTTATGAAACCATCGGCATCGGCGCGCCGATCCTGCTGATATTCGCGCGCCTGCTGCAAGGTTTGTCGGTTGGGGGGGAATACGGCACCTCGGCAACGTACCTCAGCGAGATGGCGACCAAGGAACGTCGCGGCTTCTACTCCAGCTTCCAGTACGTGACCCTGATCTCCGGCCAGCTCATCGCCCTGGCGGTGCTGATCGTGCTGCAACAGACCCTGACCACTGAGCAACTGTATGCCTGGGGCTGGCGCATCCCGTTCGCCATCGGCGCGCTGTGTGCCGTGGTCGCGCTGTACTTGCGTCGTGGCATGGAAGAAACCGAGTCGTTCACCAAGAAAGAGAAGTCCAAGGAAAGCGCGATGCGCACCTTGATGCGCCATCCGAAGGAACTGATGACCGTGGTCGGCCTGACCATGGGCGGCACCCTGGCGTTCTACACCTACACCACGTACATGCAGAAATACCTGGTGAACACCGTCGGCATGAGCATCTCCGACTCCACCACCATTTCCGCTGCCACGCTGTTTCTGTTCATGTGCCTGCAACCGATCGTTGGCGGGCTCTCGGATAAAGTCGGTCGCCGGCCAATCCTGATTGCCTTCGGTATTCTCGGGACGCTGTTCACCGTGCCGATCCTGACCACCCTGCACACCGTGCAGACCTGGTGGGGCGCGTTCTTCCTGATCATGGCCGCGCTGATCATCGTCAGCGGTTACACCTCGATCAACGCGGTGGTCAAAGCCGAACTGTTCCCGACCGAAATCCGTGCGCTGGGCGTCGGCCTGCCGTACGCGCTGACCGTGTCGATCTTCGGCGGCACCGCTGAATACATCGCACTGTGGTTCAAGAGCATCGGCATGGAAACCGGTTACTACTGGTATGTCACGGCGTGTATTGCCGTGTCGTTGCTGGTCTACGTGACCATGAAAGACACCCGCAAGCATTCGCGGATCGAGACCGACTGACAGGCACATTGATGGTGGCTGTGACGGCCTCATCGCGAGTTTGCTCGCGATGAGGACGCCTCGGTCTTAAGTCAATTCAGCGGCAACCTGCTTCGCATATTTGCTCTGCACGTAAGAAGCCCCCGCAATCAACACCACCAAAATCCCCGCCAACACCAACGACGAACCGATGGTACCGAAATCCAGACCTCCCTTTTCATGGGGCTTGGTCAGGAAGTCGCCCATCGTCGCGCCGAACGGCCGCGTCAGCACAAACGCCACCCAGAACAGCAGCACCGACGAAATTTTCGTGAAGTATTTGAGCAACACCACCACTGCAATGGCTGAGCCAATCAACAGCGCGCCACCGGCAAAGCCCAGGCCTGAATCATCGGCTAGGTAATCACCAAGCGCAGTGCCCAGGGTGTTGGAAAACAGTATCGCCATCCAATAGAACATCTCGCCGCGAAAGGTCTGGACCTTGGTGACGTTCAGCGAATCGCCGCTCAAGCGCCACGCCGCAAAAATCCCTATCAAAATCGCAATCAGGATCATCGAGCCCGTGGCATAGCCCAACCCAAGGGTGCGGTCCATGAAGTCAGACATGGTGGTGCCGGCCGTGCTGGTCGCCAAAATCACGATCCAGTACAGCACTGGTTTGTAGGTTTTGGACATCAACTGCGTGATCAGCGTCAGTACGAACACGCTGATCAAAATCAGCGAGCTGATGGCGTATCCGACGTTGAGAGTCATCGACAGCAAGTCACCCGCGGTTTCCCCCAGGGTCGTCGCACAGATTTTCATCACCCAGAACGCCAGGGTGATTTGAGGAAGTTTGTTCATCGAGGGTAAATCTCCAGTGTTCATGGCGACCGTTTGAAGACTTTTGGCCGTTGCGCAGACTGGAGAGGGGACGGTGAAAAATTGGTAAGTGCTTGATGAAAAATCTGTCACACATGCAAAAGAGCCAGATTAATCGTCGCGCTGGAAATTGCTGGCCACCGCTTGCACTATGACCCTCTTCGCTACAAACCGAACTCAGGAACCCCGCACCATGCCCGACGACATCCACTTCTACGAACCCGCCAACGGCCACGGCCTGCCGCATGACCCGTTCAATGCAATCGTCGGCCCGCGTCCCATTGGCTGGATTTCCTCTCAAGATGCCGATGGCCGCCTGAACCTGGCGCCTTACAGTTTCTTCAATGCCTTCAACTACATTCCGCCGATCATTGGGTTTTCCAGTGTCGGGCGCAAAGACAGCCTGAATAACATCGAGCGAACCGGTGAATTCGCCTGGAACCTGGCAACCCGTTCACTGGCCGAGCAGATGAACCAGTGCGCTGCCATGGTCGGGCCTGAGGTCAACGAGTTCGAGCTGTCCGGGCTAACCCCGGCAGCGTCGAAAATCATTCAGGTGCCGCGCGTCGCCGAAAGCCCGGTGTCCTTCGAGTGCAAGGTCACGCAGATCATTCAGTTGCAGCGGGCCGATGGCAACGTGGTGCCGAGCTGGCTGATTCTCGGCGAAGTGGTCGCCGTGCATATCGCCAAATGGCTGTTGAAGGAGGGGGTGTACGACACCGCCGCGGCAGAACCGATTCTGCGCGGCGGCGGGCCAGCGGATTATTTCCAGCTGGGGCCTGAGGCGTTGTTCAAGATGCATCGCCCTGGGGCCGTCAAGTAATTACCAGATCAGGTCGCCGTCTTCGCTGACGTCTTTGAGGTGTGTCAACTGCAGCGCCGCGGCGTCATCGGCCTCGCGGGCAGTTTTGAAGGTCTGTTCTTCGAGTAGCTTGTGAAAGCGCGGTGCACCCGAACCACCGATGGCTTTGGTGGCGATCGCGGCGTAATAACCGCCCTCGCGGGGTACTACGGCAGATACGGCTTCGAAGGTTTCAAAGGCTTTGCGTGCCATGTCGTGGATCCTGGCTGATTGAGAGTTGATCCATTAAACCCTCAACCCGCCATTTTGTGTACCCACGACTGAGACTGTCCCAGCGCCTGCGCAACCGACACATCCTTGAAGGTATGAAAATCCAGGCTGTTGACCACCAAGTCTTGCACCAACTCGGCAAAAATCTGCATGGCCGGGGTGCTGAAGTAAGCGGTCATGGCCTGCTGGTTCATCCAGAAACCGGACACCAGCCACAACGCCGGATCGCACTGCGAATGCTGCAGGGCAAAATTCAGGCAACCCGGCGCACTGCGGGACGGCTCGATCAAGGCGCTCAGGCGCGCACCGAGTTCCGCCGAACGCCCGGCGCGGGCGCGGACAAAAGCCATATGACTGACGGGGATCTGCGTAGACATGTTCAACCCTCCCAGGTAGTCGAATAGCAGCCGTGGGATGGGCTGCGACAGGATCAAAGGTTAAGCGCGCAGATAAAAGCGCGGTTAGTCGATTCCTGCCGGCTTGTTGCACAATCCTGCGCAGCGTCTCGAAGAACCTGTCACAACCTGTGAACGCTTTGGTGCCGATGAAACACGGCGTTCAAGCAAGTTTTCCCTGTGTGGTGCAGCCATAGAGGCACCGTTAATTCACGCCATGCAGAATCAGGCAAGCTTGAGGCAGGATGCGTCTACCGCTTTGTCTTGCACAAACTTAAGCTCAGCCAATGACCAACGCTCCACCGAGGATGCCTCGCATGACGTCGCTCGATCATTTCCAAACCCCGCTGGACGCCGACATGGAAAAACAGCGCGCGGAATTGGCCGCCATCATCCGCCGCAACACTCAGGAGGATGGCATTTACGAGACTGCCGTCGATTCGCTGATCATGTCTCGCCACAGTCAGTCCCATGAGTTTGCCCCGGTACTGGCGCAACCAGCGCTGTGCATCATGGCGCAGGGGCGAAAAGAGGTCAGGCTGGCCGATGAATACTTCAATTACGATCCGCTGAATTACCTGGTGGTCTCGGTCTCGATGCCATTGAGCGGACGAGTGGTGAACGTCACGCCTGAAGAACCGATCCTCGCGGTGCGGCTGGATATCGACCCGACGGAAATCTCTGCGCTGATTGCCGACGCCGGCCCTCTTGGTGTGCCCACCCGGCCGACGGGACGCGGCTTGTATGTCGAACGGATCGACACCGCGATGCTTGACGCGGTGTTGCGTCTGGCACGCTTGCTGGACGCGCCAAAAGACATCGCCATGCTCGCACCGCTGATTCGCCGGGAAATCCTGTATCGACTATTGCGCAGCCAGCAGGGTCATCGGCTGTACGAAATTGCTATCGCCAACAGCCAGAGCCATCGCATCAGCCAGGCGATCAAATGGCTGAACGGCAACTATGAACAGCCGCTGCGCATCGATGATCTGGCAAAGGAAGTGAACTTGAGTGTGTCGACGTTGCATCATCGGTTCAAGGCGATGACCGCGATGAGCCCGTTGCAGTATCAGAAGCAACTTCGCCTGCAAGAAGCGCGGCGCTTGATGCTGGCGGAAGGCTTGGAGGCTTCGGCAGCGGGGTATCGGGTCGGGTATGAAAGCCCCTCGCAATTCAGCCGTGAGTACAGCCGGCTGTTCGGGGCTCCGCCGCTCCGGGATCTGGCGCGGTTGCGGTTGACGGTTTGATCTGATTTTTGTGCTGGCTTCGCCGGCCCCATCGCCAGTTTGCTCGCGATGGGGCTCGTCAGTCAGGCGCCGAGTACTCGACAAGCCTCAGCCGGCAACGTCACCGACACCGAATTGCCAATGCTCAACCCCAACCCCTGACACGGGGTACTCAACGCCGTAAACGACACCCCGGAACACTCCACTGTTGTTTCAATGGTTGCGCCGATATCGCGCACAAACGTCACCTTACCGAGCAGCCGATTCCCCGCCGTCGCCTGTGGATGCGACAGTTGCAAGTCTTCAGGGCGAATCAGCATCCTCACCTTCTCACCCACCACAATGCTGCTACAGATCGGCACTTGCAGCGCATCGCCACCCGGCAACCCAATCTTGCCGTTGCCCAGTGCCGTGGCCGGGAAAATATTGCCCGAGCCGATGAAGTCCGCAACAAACTCATTGGCGGGGTGACGATAGATTTCAATCGGCGTGCCCACTTGCTGCACCCGATGTTCACCCAATACCACAACGATATCCGCCATGGTCATGGCTTCACGCTGGTCGTGGGTCACCATGATGGTGGTGATGTTCAAGCGTTGTTGCAGCTGACGGATTTCCACCTGCATCGATTCACGCAGCTTGGCGTCCAGTGCCGACAGCGGTTCGTCGAGCAGCAGAATTTTCGGGTGATTGGCAATCGCCCGGGCAATCGCCACGCGCTGGCGTTGACCGCCGGAGAGTTTTGCCACCGGGCGATCAATCATTTCCTGCAGTTGAATCAACTCAAGCAACTCCACCACCCGCGCCTTTTGATCAGCCTTGCTGACGCCACGCAGTTTCAGCGGGTAGGCGATGTTCTCCCCCACCGTCATGTGCGGGAACAGCGCCAGCGATTGAAACACCATGCCGAAGTTACGTTGATGCGCCGGCGTGTGACCGATGTCTTCACCGTCCAGGCGAATCTCGCCGCCGCTGAGGGTTTCAAGCCCGGCGATCATTCGCAGCAACGTGGTTTTGCCGCAGCCCGAAGGACCGAGAAAACACACCAGTTTGCCCTCGGGCAAATGCAGGTTCACATCCTTTACCGCGCAGGCCGAGCCGTAATGTTTCTCGACGTTTTCCAGAATCAGACCAGTCATGTTGCACCTCAAGAATCAGAACGAAACGCCACCTTCACCGACCAGCTTCTCCAACGCCCAGATCAGGACGAAATCGATCAGCACGATCAGCACGGCAAACGAGAAGACGGTAGGGTCGAGCGATGACACGGTGCGGCTGTACATCCAGATCGGCACGGTCATGACGTCGATGGTGTAGAGGAAGTAGGTCACGGTGAATTCGTTGAACGAGACGATGAATGCCAGCAGCATCCCCGCCAGAATCCCCGACTTCATCAGCGGCACCACTACATCGAAAATCGCCCGGGTCGGTGAAGCGCCAAGCATCTGCGCGGCCTCTTCGACTTCGCTGCCGATGGAGAGCATCGCGGCGGTGCAGTTTTTCACCACGAACGGCAGCGCCAGGATCACGTGGGCAATCACCAGCCGCGATGTAGTGATTTGAAAGGGCAGGCTGTCAAACACCAGCAGCAACGCCAGCCCCAACACCACCATCGGAAACACCAGCGGCAGCGACATCAGTTGCAGCGCCACGGCTTTGCCACGGAACTCACAACGGGTCAGGGCATAGGCTGCCGGCACCGCCACAATCGTGGCGAACACCATGGTCAGGCACGCCACCATCAGGCTGGTGGTCATGGCTTTGCCGAGGCTCAGTACATCGCTGGAATCCGGCGACACGAAGGTGTGCCAGGCGGCCTTGTACCACTGCAGGCTGTAGCTGCTCGGCGGGAAGTCGAGGTTCGACGCACCGCTGAACGACATCACAATCATGGTCAGGATCGGCAACACCGCCAGCAGCAGAATGAAGCCCGAGAGGATGCCGGCAAACTTGCCGGTCTCGCCGGGCAGCAGCCCATAACGCTTTTTGATCAGGGTGCTCATTGGGATGCCTCCAGCATGCGCCGACGACGGCCAGTGATGAATTCGGACAAGGTCATGATCGCGAGCGTGGTAACAATCAGCACCACACCGGCAGCGGAGGCGGCGGGCCAGTTCATCAGCGGGGCGATCTGATCATGGACCATCACGGCCAGCATCGGTACGCGCCGGCCACCGAGCAACAACGGCACCACGAAACTGCTGGCGTTGTAGGCGAATACCAACGTCGCACCGGTGATGATCCCCGGCATACTCATCGGCAGCACCACCTGACGGAACACCTGAAAACGGCTGGCACCCAGGGTTGCAGCGGCTTCTTCATAAGTACGGGCGACGCCGCGCATGGCGCTGGCAATCGGCAGCACGGCCAACGGGAACGCGGTTTGCACCAGGCCCATCAATACGCCGTTCTGGTTGTAGAGCAGCATGATCGGGCGCTTGATCAGGCCCAGGCCCATCAGCGCCTGGTTGAGCATCCCGCCAGGTCCCAGAATCACCAGCCAGCCGTAGCTTTGCAGCAACAGGTTGACCAGCAATGGCAGCAGCACCGCGGCGAGGAAGATCCGTCGTACAAACGGTGAGGTCAGGCGCGACATGGTGTAGGCCACCGGGATCGCCAATACGACCGCAATCACCGCGCTGATCAGCGCCAGACGCAGGGTCAGCAGCAAGGATTTGAGGTAATACGGTTCCAGCAGTTGGGCGTAGCTGGCCAGGCTGAACCCGGTCCATTCCGCGCCCTTGGTGCCCACGCTCATGCGCAGTACCAAGAGGCTGGCGGCGATCAATACGCCCAGAAACAACATCGACGGCGAGAGGAAAAACCAGGCACGCGTCGTCGGCGAAACACCCCGATTGGTGCGCACTGGAGCGACAGCGACCGGATGAGTCAGAGGTTGGTGTTCCATAGCAAGGGTCTCGTCAATGGAAAGCAGTTGGCGCACACACCTCTTGAAATCACCCTGGCTCGCTCCCACAAGGGATCTGAGGTGATTTCAGACTGTGTGTTCGCCACTCGATCAGGAAGAAAAGATTTCCGTGTAACGACGAATCCATTGGTCATGCACAGAGGCCAGGAAGGCGTTGTCGTGCATGATCGCCTTCTCGGCAATCTGCTCAGGCGTGAGGATGTACGGGCTCTTGCGCGCTTCGGCGGAGATGATCGCCTTGGCGTTGACCGGACCGTTGTAGATGTCCTCAGCCATTTTGCCCTGCACCAGTGGGTCCAGAGAGTGGTTGATGAAGGCGTAGGTCAGGTCGGTATCGCCCGGACGATTCTTTGGCATCACCGAGAGCATCAGGTCGGTATAGAAACCTTCCTTCATGCCGAAGGTGGCGCCCAGACCGTAAGCCGGATCGCGGATCTGTTTCGGGAAGAATGCCGGGGCGTACAAGCCGCCCATGTCCAGAGAACCGGTACGGAACAGTTCGGCGATCTGGTTCGGGTTTTCACCCAGGGTCACTACGCGATCTTTCAACTCGGCGAGTTTCTTGAAGCCAGGCTCGATGTTGTGTTCGTCACCACCGGCCAGTTTGGCGGCGATGATGATCAGGTCCATCGCTTCGGTCCAGTTCGGCGGCGGCAGGAAGATGCTCGGTGCCAGGTCGGCGTCCCACATCGCGGCGTAGCTGTCCGGCGCTTCCTTGATGGTGCGGGTGCTGTAGACCAGGCTGTTGCACCACAGGAGGTAACCGATACCGTGGCCATTGGCGCCGGTGCGGTACTTCTCCGGCACGTCGACCAGGTTGGGAATGCGGTTGAGGTCGGGTTTTTCCAGCAGGTTGGCCGCGGCCAGACCTTCGGCGCCGACGCCCGCCAGGGTGATGATGTCGTACTGCGGGCGATCACCGGCGGCCTTGAGCTTGGCGACCATTTCCGAGGTACTGCCGGTGCGGTCAGCGATGACCTTGCAGCCGTATTTGTCTTCGAAGGTTGCCGCGATGTTGCGCAGTGCGGCCAGGCCCGTGTCATCGGACCAGGTCAGCAGGCGCAGGGTCTTGCCCTGGAAGCGCGTGTCGCTGGCATTGGCCTTGACGAAGGGCAAGCTCATGGCCGCCGCGGCTACGGACGCCACGCCCACGGTTTTGATAAATTGACGCCTGTTTAAATCATGCTCGCCCATGAAGGACTCCCTTTATTTTTGTAAGTATGAGGTGGGTCGCAACCGTTGCATCTTCGCGCCCAGATCAGCACCAAACCCCCGGTATCAAAGGGCTTGAGTTGAGCCGACAGCTTCATCCTGAGGTCGTGCAAAAAACCTGACTATCGATAAAAACTCATTGAAGCCATGACGCCAGTGCATGCCTCATCACGGGGCATGCACTGAGCCTTTTCGAGCCGTCAGAGCGCTCGAATCACGTGTTTGATTTCCTGGAAAGCCTGCAAGCCCCACGGCCCTAATTCGCGGCCGATGCTGCTCTGTTTGTAACCACCCCAAGCGGTCTGCGGGAAGATCACTTGTGGCGCGTTGATCCACACAAGCCCTGCCTGCAAGGCGTTGGCGACCCGATCGGCCGCTTCGGCGTCGCGGGTGACCACGCTGGCCACCAGGCCGAATTGGCTGTCATTGGCCAAAGCAATCGCCTCGGTTTCGGTGGCAAAACTGCGCACGCAGATCACCGGCCCGAAGATCTCTTCACACCACAACGCACTGCCTGGGGGCACGTCAGTGAAAATCGTCGGCTGCAAAAAATAACCGCGCGGCAGGTCTGCCGGACGATTGCCGCCGCAAACCAGCTTGGCGCCAGCACTCAAACCACGGTCGATGTGGCCCAGCACGCGCTGGTATTGCGCCTGATTGACCAGTGCGCCCATTTCCACGTTCGGGTCGAACGGGTCGGCCACACGAATGGCTTCGGCGCGGGCCTTCAAACGGATGAGGAATTCGTCCGCCAGTTCATTGGCGATCAATACGCGGCTGGTGGCCGAGCACATCTGCCCGGCGTTGAAGAACCCGCCGCCACAGGCCACTTCCACGGCCAGTTCGATGTCTGCGTCTTTGAGCACCAGCAGCGAGGATTTGCCGCCCAGCTCCAGGCTCACGCCCTTCACCGTTTCTGCTGCGCGTTGCATGACCTGCACGCCGACCGCGTTGCTGCCGGTGAAAGAAATCTTGGCGATGCGCGGATCAGCGGACAACGGCGCGCCGACGGCCAGACCCGTGCCGCAGACCAGGTTGAACACGCCCTTGGGCAGGCCGGCCTCAGCGATGATCGCGGCCAGTTCCAGCTCCGGCAACGGCGTGACTTCGGACGGTTTGAGTATCACGCAGCAACCGGCGGCCAGGGCCGGGGCGAGTTTCCAGGCGGTGGTGACCATCGGGAAATTCCACGGCACGATCAGGCCGACCACACCGCAGGGTTCGCGGCGCACGCGAGCGCTGAAGTCGTCGCTCGGCAGTTCCACATTGCGGTCTTGCTTGGCATCGAGCCCATCGGCTAAACCTGCGTAGTACTCGAAGGTCGCAATCACATCGTCGACATCGATGGCCGCTTCAAACAGCGGCTTGCCGTTGTTGCTCGACTGTAAATGCATCAACTGTTCGCGACCGGCCTGCACGCCCGCGGCGATTCTGCGCAGGATTACACCGCGCTCGGCGCCGGTGGTTTTCGACCACTCCTTGAAGGCGTTGGTCGCGGCAGTGACGGCTTGATCGACAGCACGTTCATCGCCGCCGTTCACGGTGGTCAACAAGGCTTCGGTCGCCGGGTTGATCACGCGCAGGTGTTCGTTGCCAGCGGACCATTGGCCGTCGATGAACAGGCCATCCAGTACCGTTGGGAAAGTCATGCGCGAAGTCATTTCGACACCGCCTTCATCCACGAAGTCTGATCGATTTCAATCAGGGTCGGACCCTGGCGATCCGCCGCGGCGCGCACTGCGCTGCGCAGTTGCTCGACACCGCAGACGGCTTCGGCTGCACAGCCCAGCGCCTTGGCCACACCAATGAAGTCCGGGGTGTAGATATCCACGCCGACCGGTTCGATGGCGCGGTTGACCATGTATTTCTTGATCTCTTCGTAGCCCTGGTTATTCCACAGCAAAACGATCACCGGGGTGCGCGCTTCAACGGCGCTGGCCAGTTCCGGCAGGGTAAATTGCAGGCCGCCGTCGCCGATCAGGCACACCACGGGAGGCCGGGCACCGCCTTCGACGCTACCGCCGAGCCAGGCGCCGATGGCTGCCGGCAAGGCGTAACCGAGGGTGCCGTAACCGGTGGACGAGTTGAACCAGCGACGCGGGCGCTCCGGGTTAAACGTCAGGTTGCCGGTGTACACCGGCTGGGTCGAATCGCCAACGAAAACCGCCTCTGGCAATTCGTGCAGAACAGTTTCCAGGAAACGGGTCTGGGCCAGGGTCGGCGCATCCCAGGTGGCAGCCAGTTCGTCGCGCAAGCGTGCGGCACGGACCTGGCCCCAATCGTTACGGCGCTCGGCCAGCGAGTGGTGGGACAGTTCGCTCAGCAAGGCTTGAGCCGCGTTGCGCGAGTCGGCCACCAACGCAACCTTCGGCAGGTAGTTGCGCACGGTCTGGTCGGGGTCGATGTCTACACGCAACAGCACGCCGGGAATGTCGAAACCGCCCGCGAAGGTCACGTCGTAATCGGTCTCGGCCAGCTCGGTGCCGATCGCCAACACGACGTCCGCTTCAGCCACCAAAGCGCGAGTCTCGACCAGGCTCTGAGTCGAGCCGATCAACAAAGGATGGTTGGATTCGAGCATGCCTTTGGCGTTGATGGTCAGGGCCACCGGGGCGTCAAGCAGTTCGGCCAGTTCCGTCAACTCGGCGGCGGCATCGATGGCGCCGCCACCGGCGAGAATCAGTGGGCGCTTGGCACCGGCCAGCAGCGCGGTCATGCGGCGGATTGCACTCGGCGACGCACCGGCGCGCTCGATCTTCACCGGGAGACTGCTGAGCAGGTCGTCGGCCTCTTCTACCAGCACGTCCAACGGAATTTCGATATGCACAGGACGCGGACGGCCGGCCTGGAACAGGGCAAAGGCACGCGCCAGCACGCCCGGCAATTCAGCCGCCGACATTAAGGTGTGGGAGAACGCCGCGACGCCGCCCACCATTGCGCTCTGGTTCGGCAGCTCGTGGAGCTTGCCGCGACCGCCGCCCAACTGGCTACGCGATTGCACGCTGGAGATCACCAGCATCGGGATCGAGTCGGCGTAGGCCTGGCCCATGGCGGTGGTGATGTTGGTCATGCCAGGGCCGGTGATGATGAAGCACACGCCCGGTTTGCCGCGGGTGCGAGCGTAACCGTCGGCCATGAAACCGGCGCCCTGTTCGTGACGCGGAGTGACGTGGTTGATGCTCGAACGGGCCAGCCCGCGATACAGCTCCACGGTGTGAACCCCGGGAATGCCGAACACCTGCTCAACCCCGTAATCTTCGAGTAACTTGACCAATACTTCGCCGCACGTCGCCATGTCTTTGCCCTTCTTGTTCGTTTGAGACGCCGGGCCTGCGCAGTGTTTATGATGAGCCGGCAGGTCCAGGGATGGCCTCATTGGAACGGGCGACACGTAGCCGCAACAATGGATAAAAAGTCATACTAGCCATGTCCTCACGTCATACCTTGGATCCCAATGAAACGATTGCCTCCCCTCCCGGCCCTGCACACCTTTCTGATTACCGCCAAGTGCTGCAACTTCACCCGGGCCGCCGAACAGCTGTACATCACGCAAGGAGCGGTAAGTCGGCAGATCGCCGGGCTGGAAGAACATCTGGGTTATGAACTGTTCATCCGCCAGGCCCGGGGCCTTGACCTGACGGCCCAAGGACGGGAATGGCTGCCACGGGTGCAGCAGATTTTCGGCTTGATCGACGAGGCGGTGGACCAGATCGGCGAGAAGCGCGAAACCCTGCAACTCAAGGCCCCGACGTGTGTCATGCGCTGGCTGTTGCCACGTTTGTTGCGGTGGCAACGGGAACGCCCGGATGTGCCGGTGGAATTGACCACCACGGTCAAGCACGGTGTGGATTTTCATCGCGAGCAGTTCGATGCCGCGGTGATGTATGGCGCCCCCCCGGACAGCGCGCTGGCCTCTTTTCATTTGTTCGATGAACAACTGACACCGGTCTGTTCCAAGCCGTTGCTCGAAGGTCCGGTGCCACTGCTGACGCCGGAGGATCTGGAGCAGCACATGTTGCTGCACCCGACCCGGGATGAACGGGACTGGAAGACCTGGCTGGCCACCGCGGATATTCGCTTGAGCAATGTCGGCAAGGGCCAGCATTTCGAAACGCTGGACCTGGCGATGTCGATGGCGTCCCAAGGGACAGGCGTGGCGATCGGGGACTGGTCGCTGATTGGCGATGATTTGAATGCGGGGCGGCTGGTCATGCCGTTTGAATTGAAGGTGAAGACCGGGTTGGCGTATTACCTGGTTTTCCCGGAAAAACCCGGGCCTTCACCGAAGTTGCGCGAGCTGATGGGGTGGTTGGTGGAGCAGGCAAGTTCCCGCTGATGGTTGATCGTTCCCACTGCGCGTGGGAATGATCAGGTGCGGTGAGTCACCACTTCATTTCGCCCTTGGCGACTTTGGCGCTCAGTTCAAGCGAACTTTCTTCATCCAGCCTCGGGTAGCGTTTTTTCATCGCAGCGATCAGCGCGGCGGCGTCTTTTGCCTTGGCGGTTTCTTCGTCAAAGGCCTTGATGTAATCGGCTGTGAACTGCACGGCGGCGAGCGAACGGGCACTCTCACCAAGGTAATGACCCGGCACGATAGTTTTCGGCTTCAGCGTTTCGATGGCGTGCAGCGTCATCAGCCAATCGGCGTGGGACTGCGCCGTCTGGGTGTCGGCCATCCACACGTGGATGTTTTCTGCGACGACGACGCCACCGACCACGGCCTTGATCGACGGAATCCAGACAAAGGTGCGGTCCGGCTGTTTGCCCTCAAGCCCCACAACCTGCAACTTATGCCCTTCGAGCATCAGGCTGTCGCCCTTGAGTACAGCCGGCACGATGGTGTTGGCCGGTGCATCGGCACCCATTTTCGGCCCCCAGAACGCCAGTTTGCCGTCGACGGTTTTCTGGATGTGATCCACGGTCGGCTGCGAGGCCAGCACTTTGGCGTTGGGGAATGCGGCAGTCAGGGTATCGAGGCCAAAGTAGTAATCCGGATCACCGTGGCTGATGTAGATGGTGGTCAGTTGCTTGCCGCTGGCGCGGATCTTTTCAACCACTTGTTCGGCCTGGGATTTGCCAAACTGCGCATCCACCAAAATCGCGTCTTTCTCGCCGCTGACCAACACCGAGGTCACCGGAAAAATCGCCTTGTCGCCCGGGTTGTAGACATCCAGGGTCAGGGTCGAGGCAGCCGCCGCGTGGGCGGCGAAACCGAGGGTAGCGCTGGCCAGCAAAATACGTTTAAGCGAGGTGAAGCCGATCATCTGTTGCTCCGTTGTCCGAATGCCGTGCTTGGCGATGGGACAGAGCTTAGTTGCATGACTCAGTACAAAAAATGCGAAGCTTGAACATAGTTTGTTTCTGAAAGCGGGCAAATGATGGATCGTCTACAAGCAATGCGGGTGTTCGTCACGGTGGTTGACCTCGGCAGCCAGTCGGCCGCCGCCGATCATCTGGACCTCTCGCGGCCAGTGGTTTCGCGCTATCTGGCGGAGCTGGAGGATTGGGTCGGCGCACGCCTGATGCACCGCACCACGCGCAAATTGAGCCTGACCGCCGCCGGCAGTGAAATCCTGCCCCGTTGTCGGCAGATGCTCGACCTGTGCACAGACATGCAAGCCGCCATCAGCGAACCGGACGAGGCACCACGCGGCCTGTTGCGCATCAGCGTCAGCACCTCGTTTGGTCAGGCGCAACTGGCGGATGCCATGGCCGCTTACGTCAAACGTTTTCCAGGCGTCAGCATCGACCTGCAGATGCTCGACCGCACGGTGAACCTGGTGGATGAGCGCATCGATCTGGCGATCCGCACCAGCAACGACCTGGACCCGAACCTGATCGCGCGACGGCTGACGGTCTGCCGCTCGGTGATCTGCGCCTCCCCCGCCTACCTGCTCGAACACCCGACGCCGTTGCGGGTCGAGGATCTGAGCCAGCACAATTGCCTGACCCACTCCTACTTCGGCAAAAGCCTCTGGCATTTCCAGGAGGACGGTGAGCCGGTGTCAGTGCCGGTGCAGGGCAACATCAGCGCCAACGAAACCAGCACGTTGTTGCGCGCGGCGATGGCCGGTGCCGGGGTGGCGATGCTCCCCAGTTATCAGGCCGGCGTGCATATCCACAGCGGCGAACTGATGCGCCTGCTGCCCCACGCCGAACCCCGGCAGATGAATGTTTACGCGGTGTACGCCTCCCGCAAACACATGCCGGCGGCATTGCGCAGCATGCTGGATTTTCTGGTGCTGAGGTTTCCCGAAGAGCCTGCGTGGGATATCGGCCTGTAACCGAATGATCGTTCCCCCAGCGCGAGGGAACGATCAGGACACCACGTTGCTGGCAACTCACCGGCACTGACCTATGCTGAAAAAAGCAGTACCGAAGGGTATTCGTTCAGAGGTCAACGCCATGAACATCAAAACAAGAAGATACCTCGCGATTTTCATCACCTGCGCCGCCACGATCGCGCTGTATGGCACCGCAGCCTGGCGCGTCGAACAGTTGCGACAACTGCCCCGTGAATACGCGAGCTGCAACTTCGATCGCTGTATTCCCCACAACGCGACCCTCAACGCCCTCAAGTAACAACAACAACACCCTCATGTAACAAAGGGGATCAGGCCTCGTTGTCCTGATCGGCCTTCAAACGGTCGCGAAATGCCTTGGGCGAGATCCCCACTCGACGTCGGAACAGGCGCGTGAAGTTGGTCGGATCAGAGAACCCCAACACGTCGGACATTTCATAAATGGTCATGCTGGTGTAGGTCAGCAAGCGCTTGGCCTCCAGCAATTGACGCTCGTGCATGATCTGCAACGCCGGTTGTCCCGCCAGCTCACGGCAGGTGCCGTTGAGGTGGGACACGGAAATCCCCAGTCGATGGGCCAGGTCCTCGACCTTGATGTGCTGGCGATAGGTCTCTTCCACCAGTTGGATAAAACCGTTGAGGTATTCCCGGGCACGCTGCGGACGCTGGCTGGCGTTGCGGCGGGAAATCACCTGGCGGCTGACCCACACCATGATCACGCTGACGAGCGAATGCATGAGCATATCGCGAGCCGGCTGGTGACCGGTGTATTCGTCTTGCAGCGCTGAAAACAGGCTATTGAGGTATTCGCCTTCCTTGCCCGCCGGGTAACTTTCGGCCTGGGCCAGGGCGTTCACCGAGTTGCCCAGTTGCGCTTGAAGATGAGCAACCAACGGCGCGGCAAGGGTCACGACAAACCCTTCGACATCCTCGGAAAACCGGAAGCCGTGCACCGACAGCGGTGGCAGGATCTGGATCGCCGGCTCTGTCAATTGCGTACGTTTGCCTTCGATTTCAAGCTCTGCCTGACCTTTGAATACGAAGAGCAACTGGCACAAATCGGCATGGCGGTGGGGTTTGATTTCCCACTGGTGTTCGCGGCTGCGTTTGGAAATTGTTTCACAGTGCAGCAAGTCCGGGGTCGGCCAATCCAGGCTTTCACCGTAGAGCTTGAACACGGGAATCGAAGGCAGGTCAGGCTTGTTCATCACTTCAATCCAGGCCTCGGGGGTAGGCGGGCGATAATCGCACCGATTGGCAGAATGTACAGGTATCGGCTCAGTTTTCCCCTTCAATTGACAGACTCACGAGAGAAAAATGCAAGCACTCGATCCATAAAAATTATTCACCGGCCTTGGTCGCGTGAAGCTTGCGAGCCATAAAAACAATGAAAACGCTAAAAACCCAAATCGCCATCATCGGCGCCGGTCCGTCCGGTTTATTGCTCGGCCAATTGCTGCACAACGCCGGCATCGACACCCTCATTCTCGAACGCCGGACCCCGGACTATGTGCTCGGACGAATCCGCGCCGGCGTCCTCGAACAAGGCATGGTAGAGCTGTTGCGTCAGGCAGGGGTGGGGCAGCGCATGGACGCCGAAGGACTGCTTCACACAGGCTTCGAACTGGCCTTCGACGCACGCCGCGTACACATCGACCTGCAAGCCCTGACCGGCGGCAAAACGGTGATGATCTACGGTCAGACCGAGGTCACCCGCGACCTGATGGCCGCTCGTCGGGAGGCCGGCGCGCAGACGATTTATGAGGCAAGCAACGTCGTTCCTCATGGGATGAAAACCGAAGAGACGTTCGTCACTTTTGAGAAGGACGGCGAGCTGTATCGACTCGATTGCGACTACATCGCCGGGTGCGACGGCTTCCATGGCGTAGCCCGGCAGTCGATTCCGGCCGAGTGCCTGAAAGTGTTTGAGCGGGTCTATCCGTTTGGCTGGCTCGGCATCCTCGCTGACACGCCGCCCGTGCACGAAGAGCTGGTTTACGCCCGGCATGAGCGTGGTTTTGCCCTGTGCAGCATGCGTTCGGCCACCCGCACTCGCTATTACCTTCAGGTGCCGGCCGACGAGCACGTCGAGAACTGGTCTGATCAGCGTTTCTGGGATGAACTCAAATCCCGTCTGCCTTGCGCGTTGGCAGCGTCGTTAGTCACTGGGCCTTCCATCGAAAAAAGCATCGCGCCGCTACGCAGCTTTGTCGTCGAACCGATGCAGTATGGGCGGATGTTTTTGGTCGGCGACGCCGCACACATCGTCCCGCCTACCGGCGCCAAGGGCCTGAACCTGGCGGCCAGCGACGTCAGTACGCTGTTCACTATTCTGCTGAAGGTTTACCGAGAAGGCCGTGTGGATTTACTGGGGAAGTACTCCGAGGTCTGCTTGCGCCGGGTGTGGAAAGCCGAACGGTTTTCCTGGTGGATGACCTCGATGCTGCACCGCTTTGACGATAACGACGCCTTCAGCCAGCGGATTGCCGAGTCGGAACTGGGGTACTTCGTCGACTCCGAGGCCGGTCGAAAAACCATTGCAGAAAACTACGTCGGCCTTCCATACGAGGCTATCGAATAGCCTGTATCGACTTCCACTGGCGAGCATCCCCGCTCGCCCTGATGCTGGCGCGGCCGCTATCAAGGTTACTTCAGCAGCCTGTACGCAGTGGCCAGCGTGGCCGGCCCGGTGCCTGGCTGGTGGCCAATCGAACGTTGGTGGGTTTGCCAGTGCCGCAACGCAAACCGATCATCGATTACCTCGGCACATTGTTGATGATCATCGGTTTGACCTCTTTGTTGCTGGGTATCACCCACGTCGGCCAGGGCCATTCTTGGCGCCGCGCTGGGGGGGGGGCGCAAAACGCCTTGCGGGCGGAGTTACTGCTGACCTTCCAGAATGTGTTGATGGTCAGCGCGGCGATATCGCTGCTGGGGCTGGCAGCAGCGATTGCCATGCCGAACACGCGGATAAAGTCCGCTGATACCCCCCGCCTGATCACTCCCGGGGCATCCAGGAATGAGTCATGGCTCAAGGCCGGGCGCGCAATTGCTGCTGCAAATTCTGGATCTGCGCTTGAAGGGTATTGATGTTGCGAGTGATCTGGCTACGGAAGGCATCGAATTCGGCGGTATTGGTCCCGCCTGACGTCGAGCGATTGTCCTGTTGGCTTTTGAGGACAATGACTTCCTGTTCCAGACGCTCGATGGCGGCGCTCGGGTTGCCTTGTTTCTTCAGTGCAACGATGTCCGAGCCTAGGCTTTTAAGTTGCGCGTCGAATTTGTCTGTGTCCGCCGGGAGGCTTTTCAGCACGGCGACATCGCTGTTCAAGACTTTGACCTGAGCCTGCAATTGAATGGTAGCGGTCTGTTGCTCAGTGGTCTGAGCGGTCATCTGCGCCAAGCGCTTATCCAGATCAGTGCTCTGTGCGCTCATCTGCGCCAGACGCTTGTCCAGATCGGTGGTCAGGCCGACAACGCCTTGCTGTTGTTTGCTTTGATCCTGGAGTTTGTTTTCAAGCTGCTTGATTTGCAGCTTCAAGGCTTCGCTGTCGCTGTTGACGTTGGTCTGACTGGCGACCACCTTGCCGGAAATATCCTGTAAGCGCCCCGCCGCATCCTCACTAATACGCGCGAAACTTTCCTGGGTCGCCACCAATTGCTGTTCCATCAGCGAGAGCTGCTGGAAGCTCCACCAGGCAAGGCCTGCAAAAGCAAAGAATAAGGCGCCAACCAGCGCCCACAGCGGGCCGGTGCTCGGGCGTTGGACTTTGACGACTGGCGTGGTCCGCGAATGCACGGCGTTGCGAGCGGTGGTCGGAAAATCATCGTCGTCGAGGCTGTCGGCACGCAAGCTAGGTACATCATCGAAGTCGTCGTTGGCATCGTTACGCATGGACATTGAGTCAACCTTTGTGGAACGCGGTGATGGCTTGATGCGGCGCAGTATAACCCTCACTGCCGCATCGATTGACCCTCAACCCCAAACTCGGTTCAGTGTCGCGGCCCTAACCCATGCGTCAGCGAATGTCCTGGGCCTTCCACCAGCCGCAGAACTCATCGAGGGCCGTCCAGAGACTGACTTTCGGATCGTAGTCCAGATAATGCCGGGCGCGGCTGATGTCCAGAGTGAAATTCTTGTTCATCACCTGCATGCCCAGGCGCGACAGGGTTGGTTCGGGACGCCCCGGCCACAACGTACACGCCCCCTCGTTGAGCGCCGCAACGGTGTAGGCCAAGCCGTAGGAACGGTAGCGCGTGACCTGTGGGACATCCATCTTGCGCATCACGTAATTGACCACGTCCCACAACGGCACCGGCGTGCCGTTGCTGATGTTGTAGGCCTTGCCCAACGCCGAACCACTGGCCAGTAAACTGCTGAGCAACGCTTCATTGAGGTTGTGTACGCTGGTGAAATCGACCTTGTTCAGGCCGTTGCCGATGATCGCGAGTCGTCCTTTACGCTGCATATTCAGCAGCCGTGGAAAGATGCTCATATCGCCAGCCCCTGTCACGAACCGCGGGCGTAGGGCCAGGGTTTCGAGGCCGAACTCCTGAGCACCGAAAATTTTTTGCTCGGCCAGGTATTGGGTCGCCGCGTAGGGATGCTTGAAGCGCTTGGGCACCTGTTCTTCGGTCAGCCCCAGATGATCGCGGCCATCGAAGTAGATCGACGGCGACGACAGGTGCACCAGTCGCCGAACCCGCTGTTTCAGACAGGCCTCGACCACGTTTTCCGTGATCTGCACGTTACCTTGATGGAAGTCCTGATAACGCCCCCACAAACCGACCGCACCGGCGCAATGCACCACGGCTTCGACGTCTGAGCACAGATCGCGTGCCAGTTTCGGGTCGCACAAGTCACCCTGGATGAACTCGGCGCCACGGCGCACCAGATGCTCCACACTTTCGGCCCGGCGACCGTTGACCCGCACGTCCAGGCCCTGCTCCAGGGCAAAACGCGCAAAGCGTCCGCCAATGAAGCCGCTTGCGCCGGTAACCAGAATCTTCATGAATTGCTCCGAATATTTCGTTTTGCATATTGCGTAAGGCGTGAGGCGTGAGGTCTTGACGCTGCCCGTCAGTCCAACGGCACCAGCCATTGCTTGGACGAACGCACCAACTGATCGGTGAGCAACCCCAGCAACTGACCGCCATTGCGCCAATGATGCCAGTACAGCGGCACATCGATCGGCTTATCGGGCAAAAGCTCTACCAATACACCGCGCTCCAGTTGCTCGCGCACCTGCAGTTCAGGCACCAGCCCCCAACCGAGTCCCGCTTCCGTGAGGCGGATGAAGCCTTCGGACGAGGGGCATAAATGGTGCTCGAATCCGCCATCGACGCCGAGGGACGCGAGGTAGCGATGCTGTAGAAAATCGTCAGGACCAAACACCAGCGCGGGCGCTTTCGACAACAGATCGGCGCGCACACCTTCAGGAAAATGCCGGGCAATAAATGCCGGGCTGGCCAACGCACGGTAGCGCATGGCCCCCAGCAAAACGCTGCGCGCGCCGGCCACCGGTCGCTCGCTGGCGCAGACGCACGCCGCGACTTCACCGGCACGCATGCGTTTGAGGCCGACGGTCTGGTCTTCGACCACCAGATCGAGCAGCAAATGCTGTTCCGCGCAAAAACCCCCGGCCGCCGCGGCCCACCAGGTGGCGAGGCTGTCGGCATTCAAGGCGATGCGCAGACGTTCCGGCAGACCTTCTTCATCGAGTGCCGGCACCAGTGTTTGCAAGTCCCGTTCAAGTAAACGCACCTGCTGCACATGGTTGAGCAGCCGTCGGCCAATTTCGGTCGGGGCTGGCGGTGTCACCCGCACCAGCACTGGTTGACCGACCCGCGCCTCGAGCAATTTGATGCGCTGGGAGATCGCTGACTGGGACAAACCCAACACCTGAGCCGCTCGTTCGAACCCGGCCTGCTCGACCACCGCGGCCAAGGCAGAAAGCAATTTATAGTCAAACATCAGTTTTCCTAATGAGCGATCAGCATGATTGGTTTTTCTTATACAGCCAGACACCGGAGAATGGCCAGCAAGAACTCTTGAACAAGGATCATCGACATGGCTGGCGAAACTTCATTGGCAACGCTGCTGCGCAGCATGAGCCCGCAACTTAACGTCGGCGAATACGTGTTCTGCACCCTGCGCGACGGCAAGTTGCCGGCAGGCCTTGAGATTGTCGGCAGCTTTCGCGAGCAGGAAGGTCTGACAGTGATTCTGGAACGTTCCCACGCCGAGAAGGCCGGCTTCAGTTTCGATTACGTCGCGGCCTGGATCACCTTGAACGTGCATTCGGCCCTTGAAGCCGTCGGCCTGACTGCCGCGTTCGCCACGGCATTAGGCCAGGCGGGGATCAGTTGCAACGTGATTGCCGGCTACTACCACGACCATTTATTCGTCGGCCAGGCCGATGCCGAACGCGCCCTGCATGTGCTGCGGGATCTGGCGGCCAACGCGGAGTAAACATCTTATGTGGCAAAGCTATGTGAACGGCCTGTTGGTGGCTGCGGGGCTGATCATGGCGATCGGCACTCAGAATGCGTTTGTGTTGGCCCAGAGCCTTAGACGCGAACATCACCTGCCCGTGGCGGCACTCTGCGTGATCTGCGATGCCCTGCTGGTGGCAGCCGGGGTATTCGGCCTGGCGACGGTACTGGCGCAGAACCCTACGTTGCTGGCAGTCGCCCGTTGGGGTGGCGCAACGTTTCTGATTTGGTATGGCAGCCTGGCATTGCGTCGTGCCTGCTCGAAACAGAGCCTGCAACAAGGCGAAACCCAGACCGTGCGTTCACTGCGCGCGGTGATGCTCAGCGCGTTGGCCGTAACGCTGCTTAACCCGCATGTTTATCTGGACACCGTGTTGCTGATCGGCTCCCTCGGCGCCCAGCAAACCGAGCCAGGCGCTTATGTCGTGGGGGCGGCCAGTGCGTCGTTGCTGTGGTTTTTCACCCTGGCGCTGGGCGCCGCGTGGTTGGCGCCATGGTTGGCCCGACCCAGCACCTGGAGAGTCCTCGACCTGCTCGTCGCCATAATGATGTTCACCGTGGCCGCCCAACTCATCACCAGCGCCTGATTTATTCCAAAAGGCTTTGGAACCTCTATTCCACACAGTTGTTGCGTGGTTATGCCGCACCCCCGGTGCTATGATCCGATCCGATGCGCCGCAAAGAGTACAAACTCCCCGGCGCTTGTCTGGCCGCCCGTGATCGGCCTTGCGCTCACCGCAACTGACCTGATTAGGAGAATCATCATGGCTTTCGAATTGCCGCCGCTGCCTTACGCACACGATGCCTTGCAGCCGCACATTTCCAAGGAAACACTGGAATTTCACCACGACAAGCACCACAACACCTACGTCGTGAACCTGAACAACCTGGTGCCAGGCACCGAGTTCGAAGGCAAGAGCCTGGAAGAAATCGTTAAATCTTCTTCGGGCGGTATCTTCAACAACGCCGCTCAGGTCTGGAACCACACTTTTTACTGGAACTGCCTGGCGCCAAACGCCGGCGGTCAACCAACCGGCGCACTTGGCGAGGCGATCAACGCAGCCTTCGGTTCGTTCGACAAGTTCAAGGAAGAATTCAGCAAAACTTCCATCGGCACCTTCGGTTCCGGTTGGGGCTGGCTGGTGAAAAAAGCTGACGGTTCCCTGGCCCTGGCCAGCACCATCGGCGCCGGCAACCCGCTGACCAACGGCGACTCCCCGCTGCTGACCTGCGACGTCTGGGAACACGCTTATTACATCGACTACCGCAACGTTCGTCCGAAATACGTCGAAGCGTTCTGGAACCTGGTCAACTGGACATTCGTGGCTGAGCAGTTCGAAGGCAAAACCTTCACCGCTTAAGATCGACGCCAGTCAAAAAAACCCGGCTTTTTTGCCGGGTTTTTTATTGCCTGGAGAATGTCGGGGCGACTGCGCGATCGACGTTATCCCGTGCCCGATCCAATTGTTAAGCCACAATTTCACTCTCGGTCATTGAGTTTTCAGCAGCCGCTAAAGGTTATTGAGCCCGCTTGCGACCGAAAAACAGAAAGATGCTCGGAAAAGGTGTTCATCCGGGGGGGAAGGAACGCCGAGCCTAAGCGAGGGGCCAGACCAGATTCCTACAGCGAAACCAGCCTTCAGCCTCTTGCCCCAAGGCCACAGCCGTCTAACATCAACCAAACGGAAAATATATCCAGATCCCCCTCAAGTTGAAGGACTCAACAACCGACACAGTACAAATAGCGCAAATACTCCAGACCGCAGCATTTCGGCCAAGCTACAGGCAAAACCCCAAGTGATTGATTGTCCCTTTGACTGCCATCACCGGATTGCCAATACTCATGGCAACTTGACGCTACCCGCACGGAACAAGGAATGACTCTTTGAAGCTGGAACTCAAGAACAGCTTGTCGGTGAAGTTGCTTCGGGTCGTGCTCCTGTCGGCATTGATCGTCGGCGTGGTCTTGAGCTGCGCGCAGATCGTTTTCGATGCTTATAAAACACACCAGGCCGTGGCCAGCGATGCCCAACGCATTCTCGACATGTTCCGCGACCCCTCGACCCAGGCCGTCTACAGCCTGGACCGGGAGATGGGTATGCAGGTTATCGAAGGCCTGTTTCAGGACGACGCTGTGCGCAAGGCCTTCATTGGCCATCCCAACGAAGCCATGCTCGCGCAAAAGTCCCGCGAGCTGCAGCACTCCGACAGTCGCTGGCTGACCGACCTGATCCTCGGCAAGGAACGCACCTTCACCACACAACTGGTGGGTCGCGGTCCTTACAGCGAGTATTACGGCGACTTGAGCATCACCCTCGACACCGCCACCTATGGCCAGAGTTTTATCGTCAGCTCGGTCATCATCTTCATCTCCGGCGTGCTGCGTGCAATGGCCATGGGGCTGGTGCTGTACCTGGTCTATCACTGGCTGCTGACCAAGCCGCTGTCACGGATCATCGAACACCTCACGGAAATCAATCCGGATCGCCCCAGCCAACACAAAATCCCGCTGCTCAAGGGGCATGAAAAGAACGAACTGGGGATCTGGATCAACACCGCCAACCAGTTGCTCGAGTCCATCGAGCGCAACACCCATTTGCGCCACGAAGCGGAAAACAGCCTGCTACGCATGGCTCAGTACGACTTCCTCACTGGCCTGCCGAACCGCCAGCAATTACAGCAGCAACTGGACAAAATCCTGGTAGACGCCGGAAAGTTGCAGCGTCGGGTCGCGGTGTTGGTGGTCGGCCTCGACGACTTCAAGGGCATCAACGAACAATTCAGCTACCAGACCGGGGACCAACTGCTGCTGGCCCTGGCCGATCGCCTGCGCGCTCACAGCGGACGCCTGGGCGCCCTCGCCCGCCTAGGCGGCGACCAGTTCGCCCTGGTTCAGGCCGATATCGAACAACCCTACGAAGCGGCCGAGCTGGCCCAAAGTATTCTCGATGATCTGGAAGCGGCATTCGCCCTCGATCATCAAGAGATCCGCCTGCGTGCCACCATCGGCATCACGCTGTTCCCCGAGGACGGTGACAGCACCGAGAAACTGCTGCAAAAAGCCGAGCAGACCATGACCCTGGCCAAGACTCGCTCGCGCAACCGTTATCAGTTCTATATCGCCAGCGTCGACACCGAGATGCGCCGCCGCCGTGAGCTGGAAAAAGACCTGCGCGACGCCTTGGCCCGTGATCAGCTCTACCTCGTCTACCAACCGCAGATCAGCTATCGAGATCACCGGGTGGTGGGTGTCGAGGCGCTGATTCGCTGGCAGCATCCCGAGCACGGGCTGGTTCCGCCGGACTTGTTCATCCCCTTGGCCGAGCAAAGCGGCACCATCATCGCCATCGGCGAATGGGTGCTGGATCAGGCGTGCAAGCAATTGCGCGACTGGCATGACCAGGGTTTCGTCGACCTGCGCATGGCGGTGAATCTGTCTACGGTGCAGCTCCATCACTGCGAATTGCCACGAGTGGTCAACAACCTGCTGCAGATGTACCGCTTGCCTCCACGCAGCCTGGAGTTGGAAGTCACCGAAACCGGCCTGATGGAAGACATCAGCACGGCCGCCCAGCACCTGCTGAGCCTGCGCCGCTCCGGTGCGCTGATCGCGATCGACGACTTCGGCACCGGTTACTCGTCATTGAGCTATCTGAAAAGCCTGCCACTGGACAAGATCAAGATCGACAAGAGCTTCGTTCAGGACCTGCTCGATGACGACGACGATGCGACCATCGTGCGGGCCATCATCCAGTTGGGCAAAAGTCTGGGCATGCAGGTGATTGCCGAAGGCGTGGAAACCGCCGAGCAAGAGGCCTACATCATCTCCGAAGGCTGTCACGAAGGTCAGGGCTATTTCTACAGCAAGCCGCTGCCGGCACGGGAATTGAGCGCGTATCTGAAACAGGCTCAGCGCAGTAACGCGGCAATTTTGTAACGGCAAAACGAGGCTGCGACCTCTTGATCTACGACACAACCCCCGCCTGAATAAGAAATATTTACAAGCACAACCCTTTACAGATAATGCGAAAGATTTGCATTATGTCGCAGCTTTGCGCGCTTGCTGCGCCATTCCACCCCTCTCGAAGCAGGATGTTCGCCATGATTCGTATGCCTCTGGCTACCGCCAGTCTGTTGGCCATCGCTATTTCCCTCGCCGGTTGTGGCGAAGGCAAAGACAAAGCCACCGCCGCGCAGACGCCGACTCCGGCCGCCAGCACCACGGCCCCTGCCGCTACCAGTAAAATCGACGAAGCCACCGCCAAAGCCGTTGTCGCGCATTACGCCGACATCGTCTTCGCCGTTTACAGCGATGCCGAATCCACCGCCAAGACCCTGCAAACCACCATCGACGCCTTCCTCGCCAAGCCGGACGCCGACACCCTGAAAGCGGCCAAGGCTGCCTGGGTCGCTGCCCGCACGCCTTACCTGCAGAGTGAAGTGTTCCGCTTTGGCAACACCATCATCGACGACTGGGAAGGTCAGGTGAATGCCTGGCCGCTGGATGAAGGCCTGATCGACTACGTCGACAAATCCTACGAACACGCGCTGGGCAACCCGGGCGCCACGGCCAACATCATCGCCAACACTCAAGTTCAGGTCGGCGAAGACAAGATCGATGTGAAAGACATCACCCCGGCAGAACTCGCCAGCCTGAACGAGCTGGGTGGTTCCGAGGCCAACGTCGCCACCGGCTACCACGCCATCGAATTCCTGCTCTGGGGCCAGGACCTGAACGGCACAGGCCCAGGCGCCGGCAACCGTCCAGCTTCCGATTACCTGGAAGGCACAGGCGCAACCGGCGGTCATAACGATCGTCGTCGCGCCTATCTGAGGTCCGTGACCCAACTGCTGGTCAGCGACCTGGAAGAAATGGTCGGTAACTGGAAGCCGAACGTGGCTGACAACTACCGCGCGACCCTCGAAGCAGAGCCAGCTGAATCCGGCCTGCGCAAAATGCTCTTCGGCATGGGCAGCCTGTCCCTCGGTGAACTGGCGGGCGAACGCATGAAGGTTTCCCTGGAAGCGAACTCCCCGGAAGACGAACAGGATTGCTTCAGCGACAACACCCACAACTCGCACTTCTACGATGCCAAAGGCGTTCGTAACGTGTATCTGGGTGAATACACCCGCGTCGACGGCACCCAAATGACCGGCGCCAGCCTGTCGTCCCTGGTGGCCAAGGCTGACCCGGCTGCCGACACCGCGCTGAAAGCCGATCTGGCGGCGACCGAAGCCAAGATGCAGGTCCTCGTCGATCACGCCGACAAGGGTGAGCACTACGACCAGTTGATCGCCGCCGGCAACACCGCTGGCAACCAGATCGTCCGCGACGCTATCGCTTCCCTGGTCAAGCAGACCGGTTCGATCGAAGCCATCGCTGGCAAACTGGGCATCGGTGACCTGAACCCGGACAACGCTGATCACGAATTCTGATCAACGCTGCCTGAATAAAAAGGCGACCTTCGGGTCGCTTTTTTCATGCCCCACATCAACCAAACGATAATTCCTCTTATTCAATCTTCCTTGCGCTGTTAGACTCTGCGCCCTTGTTTTGCTCGTCTGCAGGATGTCTGATGCCCTCGCTGCCTCTTCGCTTGTCCGCACTGTTTCTGGCCCTGGGCCTGAGTGCCTGCGATGACGCCCCGCGCTTTACCCAAGCCGAACCCGGTGAAGCCCGGTCCGGTGGCAGCGCAACCGTGCGCAAGACCGATCAGAACTCATTTTCCCTGCCGTCCGCCAACCTGCCACCGTCACGGCGCGTGGACTTCAGTGTCGGCAACAGTTTTTTTCGTAGCCCCTGGGTGATCGCCCCGTCGACCACCACCGCCCGGGATGGCCTCGGGCCGTTGTTCAACACCAACGCCTGCCAGAACTGCCATATCAAGGACGGACGTGGTCATCCACCCACGCCTGATGCACAGAACGCCGTATCGATGCTGGTACGCCTGTCGATTCCCGATACGCCGGCCTATGCCAACGTCATCGAGCAGCTTGGCGTCGTCCCGGAGCCTGTCTACGGTGGACAATTGCAGGACATGTCGGTGCCGGGTGTCGTGCCGGAAGGCAAAGTGCGCGTCGATTACACGCCCGTTCCGATTCGCTTCAAGGACGGCACCGAAGTCGAGTTGCGCAAACCGACGTTGCAGATCACCCAACTCGGCTACGGCCCGATGCACCCTGACACCCGTTTCTCGGCCAGGGTTGCACCACCAATGATTGGCCTGGGTCTGCTCGAAGCGATTCCCGACGAGGCGATCCTGGCCAATGCCGAGGCTCAGGCAAAAGACAAAAACGGCGTCGCCGGGCGTCCGAACCGGGTCTGGGATGACGCACAGCAAAAAACCGTCCTCGGGCGATTTGGCTGGAAGGCCGGCCAACCAAACCTCAATCAGCAAAATGTTCATGCGTTTTCCGGTGACATGGGCCTGACCACCCGCCTGAGACCCGTTGATGACTGCACCGCCGCGCAAATCGCTTGCAAGCAAGCGCCCAACGGCAATGGCCCGGACGGCGAGCCGCAAGTCAGCGATAACATCCTGCGTCTGGTGCTGTTCTACAGCCGTAACCTCGCCGTACCGGCCCGCCGCGATGTCAGCACTCCCGAGGTGCTGGCCGGCAAGACGCTGTTTTTCCAGGCCGGATGCCAGTCCTGCCACACCCCCAAATACACCACCGCCGCCAACGCCGCAGAACCTGAACTGGCCAATCAAGTGATTCGCCCTTACAGCGATCTGCTGTTGCATGACATGGGCGACGGTCTGGCCGACAACCGTACCGAGTTCCAGGCCAGTGGCCGCGACTGGCGCACCCCGCCGTTGTGGGGCATCGGCCTGACGCACGCGGTCAGTGGCCACACTCTGTTTTTACACGATGGCCGCGCCCGCAATCTGCTCGAAGCCGTGCTCTGGCATGGCGGCGAAGCAACGGCGGCGCAGCAACAGGTTTTGTCTTTCAATGCCGAGCAGCGCGCTGCGTTGCTGGCATTTTTGAATTCCCTTTAATACGTATTCCATAGCGGGAGCCCGACATGTTCCGTCCCAAATTGTTGTTCACCAGCCTTGCCGCGCTAGCCTTGGGCGCCTGTTCGCCACAGGATCCGCAGGCCGTCACGTCAGCAGCCATCGCCAAATCGGTGATCCTGCCAACCTACACCCGATGGGTTGAAGCCGACCGCCAACTGGCCGTCAGCGCCCTCGCCTACTGCGAAGGAAAGGCAAACCTCGACACCGCTCGCGCCGACTTCCTGCACGCGCAGAAAGCCTGGGCCGAGCTGCAACCGCTACTGATCGGGCCGCTGGCCGAGGGCAATCGCGCCTGGCAGGTGCAGTTCTGGCCGGACAAGAAAAACCTCGTCGGCCGTCAGGTCGAGCAACTGGTCACCGTACAGCCGCAGATCGATGCCGCTGCTTTGGCCAAGTCGAGCGTTGTGGTGCAGGGCCTTTCCGCCTACGAATACATCTTGTTCGACAGCAAGCCTGATGTGGCCAACGCTGAACAGAAAGCCAAGTACTGCCCGCTGCTGATCGCGATTGGCGAGCGTCAGAAACAACTGGCCGAAGAGATTCTGAAAAACTGGAACAACACCGACGGCATGCTCGCGCAGATGAGCAAGTTCCCCAATCAGCGCTACGCCGACTCCCACGAAGCCATCGCCGATCTGTTGCGCGTGCAAGTCACCGCCCTCGACAGCCTGAAGAAAAAACTCGGCACACCGATGGGCCGTCAGACGAAGGGTGTGCCGCAACCGTTCCAGGCCGATGCATGGCGCAGCCAGTCGTCCCTGCCCGGCCTCGAAGCCAGCCTCGCCGCCGCCAAAACAGTGTGGGAAGGGGTCGACAACAAAGGCCTGCGCGGCCTGTTGCCCAGCGAGCAAAAACCGTTGGCCGACAAGATCGATGCCGCTTACGCCGCGTCTCTGAAACTGTTCGCCAGCAACCAGCGTTCGCTGACCGACATGCTCGGCGACGACGCGGGCCGCCAGCAACTCAACGACATTTACGACAGCCTCAACGTCGTCCATCGCCTGCACGAAGGCGAACTGGCCAAGGCGCTGGGCATCCAACTGGGCTTCAACGCCAACGACGGTGACTGATGAGGGCAAGTTCCATGCTGCGACGCCAGGCTCTGACGTTAGGTAGTTTGCTGCTGGGTGCGGTGACGCTGGGCGGCTGGACGCTGTTCAGGCAGAAGGACAAAAGCCCGCTGCTGCTTTCGGCGCAGGACGATGGCGATGGCAAACACTATGCCGTCGGCTACCGGCTGGACGGCACCCGGGTGTTTGCCACCCAGGTCGGCCAGCGTTGCCACGACATCATCAACCACCCGACGCTGCCGATTGCCCTGTTTGTCGCCCGTCGCCCAGGCACCGAGAGTTACCTGATCGACCTGCGCGACGGCACCTTGCTACAAACCGTGACCTCGCGGCCGAACCGGCACTTCTACGGTCACGCGGTGATTCACAAGAGCGGCGACTGGCTGTACGCCACCGAGAACGACACCTCCGATCCGGGGCGTGGCTTGCTCGGCGTGTATAGGTTCGAAGGCGAGCGGTTGGTGCACAGCGGCGAGATTTCGACCCACGGCGTCGGCCCGCATCAGGTGTCGTGGATGCCCAATGGCGAAACCCTGGTGGTGGCCAACGGCGGCATTCGTACCGAGGCCGAAAGCCGCGTCGAGATGAACCTCAACGCCATGGAACCGAGCCTGGTCCTGATGCACCGCGACGGCACCCTGCTGAGCAAGGAAACCCTGGCCCAGCAGATGAACAGCGTGCGTCATTTGGGAATCGCCAACGACGGCACCATCGTCGCCGGTCAACAGTTCATGGGGCCGTCCCACGAGCCGTCGGCGCTATTGGCGATCAAGCGTCCCGGCCAACCGTTCGTGGCCTTCCCGGTACCTGAGCATCAGTTGCAGGCCATGGGGCATTACACCGCCAGTGTCGCGGTGCACAGCGAACTGCGCCTGGTGGCGTTGACCGCACCACGGGGCAACCGCTTTTTCATCTGGGACCTGGACAGCGGTGAAGTGCGCCTGGATGCGCCGCTTCCCGATTGCGCCGGGGTCGGGACAGTGGCCGATGGTTTTGTCGTGACCTCGGGCCAAGGACGCTGCCGGTACTACGATTGCCGCCAGACTGATCTTGTTGCAAAACCTCTTGATCTGCCCGCGGGGCTCTGGGACAACCACCTCCACCTCATCTAAACACGGTTCTTTGTAGCCGCTGGCGAAGTCTGCGTTCGGGCGCAGCCGTCGCAGACTGCTAGCGGTCGGGGTGATGCCTGCCGGTAAGTGCTTCCAGTTGGATTCACCGCCATACTCGGAGTAATGTTCCCGACTGTCTCACCTGATTTTCTCCAAGGAAGTGGAAATATGCTGCGTCGCCGCATGCTGATCATGTTGGGTGTTGTTCTGCTGATCGTGCTGGTCCTGGCCGGTTACAAAGCCTTCTCCATCTACACGATGATTCAGGGCTTTGCGGTGCCAAAACCCGCCATCAATGTCGCCGTGGCCACCGCCACCGAACGGCCGTGGCAAGCCCGCCTGCCCAGCGTTGGCACCCTCACGGCCCTGCAAGGTGTCGACCTGAGCCTGGAAGCTTCCGGCACGGTGAGGGCGCTGCAGTTTGACTCCGGTCAGAAGGTCAAGGTCGGCCAACCGCTGCTTCTGCTGGATAGCGTGGTAGAAACCGCCCTGCTCGAATCCGCTCAGGCTGACCTGGGGCTGGCTCAGCTCGATTACGGGCGCGGCAGCCAACTGGTGGGCAGCCAAGCCATTTCCAAAGGCGAATTCGACCGGCTCTCGGCGGTGTTGCAAAAGAGCCGGGCCACAGTCAATCAGCTCAAGGCGGCGCTGGCCAAAAAACGCTTGCTCGCACCGTTCAGCGGGACGATTGGCATTCGTCAGGTGGACATCGGTGACTATCTCGCCAGCGGCACCATGATCGCCACCTTGCAAGACCTCAGCAGCCTCTATGTAGACTTCTTCGTGCCCGAGCAGTGGGTACCGAAGATCGCCCCTGGCCAACCGGTACAAATCGTTGTCGCGGCCTACCCGACACAATCCTTCCCCGGCACCATCAGCGCGATCAACCCGAAAGTCGAAAACAGCACGCGCAACGTCCAGGTCCGCGCGACCCTGGCCAACCCCGACGGCAAACTACTGCCGGGGATGTTCGCCAGCCTGCAAGTGTTGTTGCCCGACCCGCAGCCGCGCATCGTCGTGCCGGAAAGTGCGATCACTTACACGCTGTACGGCAACTCGCTCTATGTCGTCGCGCAGAAAAAAGCCGAAGACGCCAGCCTGGAAAAAGACGACAAGGGCCAACCGATCCTGATCGCCGAACGGCGTTTCATCGAAACCGGCGAGCGCCGCGACGGGCAGGTGATGATCACCAAAGGTGTGCAGAACGGCGAAAAAGTGGTCACGGCCGGCCAGATCAAACTGGACAACGGCACACACATTGCGATCAGCGACGACAAGACCTTAGCCGAGAAGAACAGCCCCCCGCGCGCGGACTGATCAAGGACCCCCATGGCTTTTACCGACCCGTTCATCCGCCGCCCCGTGCTCGCCACCGTGGTCAGCCTATTGATTGTGCTGCTGGGCTTCCAGGCCTGGGGCAAGTTGCCGCTGCGTCAATATCCACAAATGGAAAACGCCCTGATCACGGTGACCACCGCTTACCCCGGGGCCAATGCCGAAACCATCCAGGGCTACATCACCCAACCGATGCAACAAAGTCTGGCGAGCGCCGAAGGCATCGATTACATGACCTCGGTCAGTCGCCAGAACTTCTCGGTAATCTCGATCTACGCGCGCATCGGCTCCAACAGCGACCGCTTGTTCACCGAACTGCTGGCCAAAGCCAACGAGGTGAAGAACCAGCTGCCTCAGGACGCCGAAGACCCGGTGCTGAGCAAGGAAGCCGCCGACGCCTCGGCACTGATGTACATCAGCTTCTTCAGCAAGGAACTGAGCAACCCGCAGATTACCGACTACCTGTCGCGGGTCATCCAGCCGAAACTGGCGACCCTGCCGGGCATGGCCGAAGCCGAAATTCTCGGCAACCAGGTATTTGCCATGCGTCTGTGGCTGGACCCGATCAAGCTGGCCGGTTTCGGCCTGAGTGCCAGCGACGTGACCGATGCAGTGCGTAAATACAACTTCCTCTCCGCCGCCGGCGAAGTGAAAGGCGAGTACGTCGTCACCAGCATCAACGCCAATACCGAACTTAAATCCGCCGAAGCCTTTGCCGCGATTCCGCTCAAGGTCGAGGGCGACAGTCGCGTGCTGCTCAGCGATGTGGCGCGGGTTGAAATGGGTGCGGAAAACTACGATTCGATCAGTTCCTTTGGCGGCACCCCCTCGGTGTACATCGGTATCAAGGCCACGCCGGGCGCCAACCCGTTGGACGTGATCAAGGAAGTGCGCAAGATCATGCCGGACCTGGAAGCCCAGTTGCCGCCGAACCTCAAAGGTGAAATCGCCTACGACGCCACGCTGTTCATCCAGGCCTCGATCGACGAAGTGGTGAAAACCCTGTTTGAAGCGGTGCTGATCGTCATCGTGGTGGTGTTCCTGTTTCTCGGCGCGCTGCGTTCGGTGGTGATCCCGGTAGTCACCATCCCGCTGTCGATGATCGGTGTGATGTTCTTCATGCAGATGATGGGCTACTCGATCAATCTGCTGACGTTGCTGGCGATGGTATTGGCCATCGGCCTGGTGGTGGACGACGCCATTGTGGTGGTGGAAAACATCCACCGGCACATCGAAGAAGGCAAGACGCCGCTGGATGCGGCCATCGAAGGCGCCCGCGAAATCGCCATGCCGGTGGTCTCCATGACCATCACCCTGGCAGCGGTCTATGCGCCGATCGGCTTCCTGACGGGGCTCACGGGGGCGCTGTTCAAGGAGTTCGCCCTGACCCTGGCCGGGGCGGTGGTGATTTCCGGCATCGTCGCCCTGACCCTGTCGCCGATGATGTGTGCCTTATTGCTGCGCCACGACGAAAATCCCAGCGGCCTGGCGCATCGACTGGACCTGATATTCGAAGGCCTCAAGCACCGTTACCAAAACATGCTCCACGGCACCCTCAACACCCGGCCGGTGGTGCTGGTGTTTGCGGTGATCGTGCTGTGCCTGATTCCGGTGCTGCTCACGTTCACCACCTCGGAACTGGCGCCGGACGAGGACCAGGGCATCATTTTCATGATCGCCAACGCCCCGCAACCGACCAATCTCGACTACCTGAGCACCTACACCGACGAGTTCGTCACGATCTTCAAGACGTTTCCCGAGTACTACTCGTCATTCCAGATCAATGGTTTCAACGGCGTGCAATCGGGAATCGGTGGCTTCCTGCTCAAACTGTGGAACGAACGCAGTCGCACTCAGATGCAAATCCTGCCCGAGGTCCAGCGCAAACTGGAGAGCATTACCGGGCTGCAGATCTTCGGCTTCAACCTGCCTTCCCTGCCCGGTACCGGTCAAGGGCTGCCGTTTCAGTTCGTCATCAACTCCGCCAACGATTACGAGTCGCTGCTGCAAGTCACCGACCGAGTGAAAAAGAGGGCAATGGAATCCGGCAAGTTCGCCTTCGTCGACCTCGACCTGGCGTTCGACAAACCTGAAGTGGTGGTGGATATCGATCGCGCCAAGGCTGCGCAGATGGGTGTTTCCATGCAGGACCTGGGCGGGACGCTCGCGACATTGCTGGGTGAGGCGGAGATCAACCGCTTCACCATTGAAGGTCGCAGCTACAAAGTCATCGCGCAGGTCGAACGGCCCTTCCGGGATAACCCCGCCTGGTTGAACAATTATTACGTCAAGAACACCCAAGGCGAACTGCTGGGCCTGTCGACCCTGATCACCGTGACCGACCGGGCGCGTCCACGGCAGTTGAACCAGTTCCAGCAACTCAACTCGGCCATCCTGTCCGGGGTGCCGCTGGTCAGTATGGGTGAAGCCATCGACACCGTGCGCCAGATCGCTCGGGAAGAGGCGCCGGTGGGTTATGCCTTCGACTATGCCGGCGCATCACGGCAATACGTCCAGGAAGGCAGTGCGCTGTGGGTCACCTTCGCCCTGGCGCTGGCAATCATTTTCCTGGTACTGGCCGCTCAATTCGAAAGCTTGCGCGATCCACTGGTGATTCTGGTGACTGTGCCGTTGTCGATCTGTGGCGCGCTGATCCCGCTGTTCCTGGGCTGGTCGAGCATGAACATCTACACTCAGGTCGGATTGGTGACGTTGATCGGGCTGATCAGCAAGCACGGAATCCTGATCGTCGAATTCGCCAACCAGTTACGCAAGGACAAAGGCCTGACGCCGCGCGAAGCCGTGGAGGAAGCGGCGTCCATTCGTCTGCGTCCGGTGTTGATGACCACCGCTGCGATGGTATTCGGCATGGTGCCGTTGATCATCGCCACGGGCGCGGGCGCCGTCAGCCGGTTCGACATCGGCATGGTGATCGCCACGGGGATGTCGATCGGGACGTTGTTTACGTTGTTTGTGCTGCCGTGTGTTTACACGTTGCTGGCTAAACCCGATAAACCCTCACGCTAAGATAAAAAAAAAGGTCTCGCATAAGCGAGACCTTTTATTTGGGCTTCAATCTGTTCAACTTTGTGGCCTCAATCCTTGAGAAAGTCCGAACATGAACAGTAATAAATCATGATCGGGTTGGAATGCCACGGATGCCTTCGCAACTCGTGGCAATGGACAGTGTGCGTCGCCGTTCACTGAACTGAGGATCTGCGTGCGGGGCTGCTCCCAAGCAGCCACCGCCAGTGAAGCAACTGCCAAGGCTCCTATTAAAAATACACCTCGTGCAATTTCGAGTTTCATTGCTATAAACCCTTGATAGCGCTGCCAAACGCTGTCTCATAAAAATAGACGAGTTTCTGCCAGTCCGTCGTGCTGAACGACGAGTGGCGACGCAGTTGCTTCATGTCATGCGCAGCCGCTTGCCGGGCGGTCAAACGCTGCCGACATTTTTCCAGATCGATCAAGGCCACTTCAACCTTGGCAGCCTCGCCTTCGTCGGTGACGCGCACGAATACATGCTTGATATAGATGCAGCTGTGCTGCCAGCGGCCTTTGTGCATGCGGGCCAGGTTCTCGGCCAAATCCTTCAACACTTGATCGTGCACGGCCTCACCGTGACGTTCGCGCCCACCGCCAGCGTACCAATGTTCGATTTCCTCGAAGCCGTCCAGCGCCTTGGTGACCAGCAATGCGCGCCACTTATGCACCGGATCGCGCTGTGCACCACAGAAAACGATCTCAGGAACACGAACGTTGAGCAGGTGCAGGCCAGTGAGTGCATCGCGCTCGCGCAACACCGTCGGCCGACCGAACGGGTGCAGCAAACTGCGATGGATATGCCCGGTTTGACGTTTAACGTAAAACAACTCTCCATTGCTGCCCACGACGCGCTGCACGCCGCTTTCTCCACCGCGACGGACGTTGGGTTCTTCTACCCATTCGCCGCGCTGATTCCAGAAATAGTCGAAGCGGTCCTGAGGAGCGACGTCCGTTTCTGCTGCACATTGCACTGCCATTCTGTTACCTCTTGCGTAATACGTAGACCCGCCACATTGCATAGAGCGGTAAAAAGTCCAGTTGTTCCTGGATACGAAAACCCGCCTGCTCGAATTCCTTTTCAACCGTAGCCGCCGGTAACACAAATCTATTTTGGTAACCTTCCTGCCCACGGGTTTTCTCGGAGCGCTTACGCTTCCACGCTTTGAAATTGCCGTCCACCCACAACGACAAGATCACGCTGTCGCGGGTGACACGCTCGAATTCGCGCAAAATAGCCAGTCGATGCTCAGCTTCACCAATGTGATGGAGCAAACGCATGCAGAAAATGCTGTCGACGGCGTTATCAGGCAAGGCGATGTCGAATGCAGAAGTGTGCAAGGGTTGTACCCGTTTCACCACCTCGGCAGGTTGCGCCTGCATGGCAATCTTCACCATGGACTCGGAGTTGTCAGCGCCAATGATCGCACGATTGGCTTTTTCCGCCAGCAATGGCCAGAAACGTCCCGCACCACAGGGCAAATCGAGGACCAGCCCCGGCTCACCGGCCAGGGCCAGTGCCTTGCGCGCCAGTTGCTCGTCACGCCAGTGGGACAGGCGACGGCCAAGGCCATCCTTATGCTTGCGCAGGTATCGTTGAGCGTGTTGATCGTCGTATTTTTCTGAAAAATCAAGTTTGATCGGGCCGTCCATCATCAAGGTCTCCTGAGCTTCGATGGCACCCACGATAGGTCGCGCCATGTCAGTGTCAGGTCATACCTTTGTGAAAAAACCGTTATGTAAAACCCCGAATCATTTCGAGGTTTTACAGGCCGATAACGATTGATCCGGGCTACTGGGTTTCAAGGGGTCGATCAGCTCAGATCCAACGGACACAACTCCACCTGAAAACGACAACCATTGGGTTCCATGTTCGTCAGGCTGACGTTCCAACCCTGGTTTTCACAGATCCGCTGCACCAGCGACAGCCCCAACCCCAAGCCCTCACCACGCTTCTCGTTGCCCCGCACGAAAGGCTCGAACATCGCCTCGCGCTTTTCCTCGGGAATGCCCACGCCACTGTCTTCGACGATGAAACCGGTGGCCGTCAGCGTCAGGCGAATAAACCCACTCTCGGTGTAATGCAGCGCATTACGCAGCAGGTTGCCCATGACCGCGTGCAGAAGGGTTGCGTTGTAGCGGGTGTTGCCCGGATTGCCCGGTCCAAAGATCAGCGTCAGCCCCTTGGACTCGATCGGCTCGCGCCACAGATTGAGCAGTCCATCGGCGACCTGGCTCAGGGTCTGTTGAGGCGACATGCTCGCGTCTTCACGTTGTGCGCGGGCCAACATCAGGAAGGTTTGCACCAGCTCGCGCATTTCTTCACAGGCACGGGCGATTCGTTCGACCTGAGCATGGCCACGCTGATCGATGCCGGGGTTTTCCAGCAGCAGCTCGCAGGAACTGGCCAGCACCATCAATGGCGTGCGCAGCTCGTGGCTGACGTCACTGGTGAATAACCGCTCACGGGTCAACGCCTGGCGCAAGCGCCCGAGGGTGGCGTCGAAGGCCACGGCCAACTCACCCACCTCATCAGCGGCATAATCCGGCGCCAGTGGTGGCGCAAGACCTAATAATTGATCACGGTGACGGACCTGACGGGCCAGTCGCACCACGGGTGCCATCACTTTGCGCGCCAGTACCCAGCCAAGAAACACCGCCAACGCCAGACTCAGGACGAAGCCCACCAGCACCACGGCAAACAGCACCCGTTCCCGCTCTTCGAAATCGCTCTGATCCTGTAACAGCACATAACGCCGTCCGTCGACGACTTCGACCATCGCGTGGTACGACAGTTGTTCACGAAACACTTCGTGAAAACCTGGCTCCAGGTGCCGTAGGTCCTTGGGGAGCTCGAAGGCGCCCGGCCCGCCGCTGAAATAAAACAGCTGGTCCGGCTCGGGACGGTGGCTCCAGTCCGACACGCTGTCCATCAGCAACAGACGTTGTAAATCGCCGCCCAGCCCTGCCGAAATCAGTTTTTCTTCCACCAGGTGCACAGTCGCCACAATGCCCATGGCAAAGGTTCCCGCGACCAGTGCGCTCATCAGCGCAAAGGCGATGATGATCCGTTGAGCAAGGCTCTGTTTAAACTCCATCTCGTCCCTCGGCCAAACGGTAACCCACACCGTGCACGGTTTGCAGCAACGGTTTGGCGAACGGCTTGTCGATCACCTGGCGCAATTGATGGACGTGGCTGCGCAGGCTGTCGCTGTCCGGGCAGTCATCCCCCCACAGCGCCTCTTCGAGAACTTCGCGGCGCAGTACATGAGGACTTTTCTGCATCAGCACGGCCAGCAACTTCAGTCCCACCGGGTTGAGTTTCAGCAGACGACCTTCGCGGGTCACTTCCAGGGTATCGAGGTCGTAGATCAGATCGCCGACCTGCAGGGTGCGGCGACCGCCACCCTGGGCGCGACGCATGACCGCCTCGATGCGCGCCGCCAACTCAGACAGGGCAAAGGGTTTGACCAGGTAGTCATCGGCGCCGGATTTGAAGCCTTGCAACCGGTCGTCCAATTGATCGCGAGCGGTGAGCATGATCACCGGCGTGTCGCGGCGCGCGTCTTCACGCAGACGTTTGCACAGGGTGTAACCGTCGATGCCCGGCAACATGATGTCGAGTACGATCAAGTCGTAATGCTCGGTAGCCGCCAGGTGCAAGCCTGACAAGCCGTCCTGCGCGCAATCCACGGTATAGCCTTTGAGTCCCAGGTAATCGGCTAGATTGGCCAGGATATCGCGGTTGTCTTCAACCAATAGAATTCGCATGGGTAATCTCCTGCGTACACAGTAACGGCCGTCTTGGCCCGCGCAGCTTAAGGCCAAGTGTGGCTCACGGCTAGCGCCGGGAATCGCGACAATCCATTCACTCAACCAAAAGAGGGGGTTAACAAGTTTTTCACTATCGATTCACACCCTGACTACAGCGTTCGAGCGAGACTCTCGCGCAATTGAAATTAGGAATGTAAACACAATGGATTTTTTCAAAGCTGCGCCAATGCGCTTTCTGCTGCTCGTCACTGGCACATGGCTGGTGATTTTCTTCCTGACCCGAACCGTTCTGTTGCTTACTCACCTGGGTAAGGCCGGTAGCGGTTTCCTGTCGGTTTTTGCGGCCTCGACCAGCAACTCAGTGCCGTGGGCTACGACAGCGTGTTTGTCTATGGCGGGCGCGGTGACTTCGACAACATGAATGCCTTCTTCAGTGGTAACGGTTACCGCGTGGTCGACCAGAGCCGCGTCGATGAGTCGGAGATTCACTTCAAAACGCCTGGGGTATGGCGACGAAAATCGCTACAAACAGACGGACGCCGACTATGCCAAGCAATAGCCACTTCTGCTGCAACTGATGACCAATCCGGATAATCGGATCGACATCTACTCCGGCAACGGTCGCGATGGCGCGGTGAAGTACACTGATTACGCGATCGGCCAGTGTGTCGACCAGGCCCGTAAAAAGCCGTGGTTCGACAATACAATCTTCGTCTCCGACCACATTATGGCTTCAAGCACCAGCTGCTTGGCTGGAGGGCGCCCAAGGAGGGCACCGACCAAGTCAGCCAACGTTAACCGAATAGCCCCAGGCCGATGCCCCGAGGCTTTTTCTATCGTTCAGGATCCGTCATGCCATCAACCGCCATCCGCCCCGCCTCCCGCCCTCTCAATTTCTGGGTGTGTCTGGCTGTTCCCGCCATTGCAGCCATCATTCTGTTGCTGCTTGAACTGACGTCCCTGGACATGGACCTGGCCAGGCTGTTTTATGACCCGATCGCGGGGGACTTCATCGGGAAGCACAGCTATTTCCTGGAAAACATCCTGCATACCCGCGCCAAACAAGTGGTCATCGTTTTTTCGGTACTGTCCATCATCGGCTTCATCGCGTCTTTTTTCATGGACAGGCTCAAACCGATCAAACGGGAACTGGGCTGCCTGGTGTTGTCTCTGGCGCTGGCGACGTCCTTTGTCACGCCAGTCAAAGCGGTGACCGCTGTTCAATGCCCGTGGAGCCTTGAGCAGTTCGGCGGAAAGGAAACCTACAGCGAACTGCTCAGCCCTCGCCCGCACACTGACAAACCTGGCCGTTGCTGGCCCGGCGGCCACGCAGCGACCGGTTTCACGCTGTTTGCGCTGTTCTTCGTACTGCGCGACCGACGTCCGCGTCTGGCACGCTCGGCGTTTGTCTTCGCCTTTACGTTAGGCTCAGTGTTTTCCGTTGGCCGGATGATTCAGGGCGCGCACTTCTTTTCTCACAACGTGTGGACGGCGATTTTCTGCTGGCTGATTTGTCTAGGGTCGTACTACTACATCTTGTATCGCCCGGAGTCCAAAGCTGAACAAGTGGCCGAGGCACGAACGATCGGCGTCTGAAGGCTGCGACCTTTAATAGAAAGCAATAAAAAACCCCGCCTGCTGATCGCAGGCGGGGCTTTTTTATAGGGGTAAGCTTGGGGTGAAGCTGGCTTACATCATGCCGCCCATACCGCCCATACCGCCCATGTCTGGCATGCCGCCGCCAGTTGGACCGTCTTCCTTGATCTCAGCGATCATGGCCTCGGTGGTGATCATCAGGCTGGCAATCGACGAAGCCGCTTGCAGAGCCGAACGAGTCACTTTAGCCGGGTCCAGGATACCCATTTCGATCATGTCGCCGTATTCGCCGGTAGCAGCGTTGTAACCGTAGTTACCCGAACCCTGCTTGACCTTGTCGACAACTACGCTTGGCTCGTCACCGGAGTTGGCAACGATCTGGCGCAGTGGCGCTTCAACAGCGCGACGCAGCAACTGGATGCCAACGTTCTGGTCATCGTTGTCGCCTTTCAGCTCGGAGATTGCCTGCAGAGCGCGAACCAGTGCCACGCCACCGCCAGGTACCACGCCTTCTTCAACGGCTGCACGGGTAGCGTGCAGGGCGTCTTCAACGCGGGCTTTCTTCTCTTTCATTTCAACTTCGGAACCGGCGCCAACCTTGATCACTGCAACGCCGCCGGACAGCTTGGCCAGACGCTCTTGCAGTTTTTCACGGTCGTAGTCGGACGAAGTGTCGGCCACTTGCTGACGGATTTGCAGAACGCGAGACTGGATATCAGCTTCAACGCCGGCACCGTCGATCACGGTGGTGTTTTCCTTGGTCACGGTGACGCGCTTGGCATTACCCAGGTGTTCCAGGGTAGCGCTTTCCAGGCTCAGACCGATCTCTTCGGAGATAACGGTACCGCCGGTCAGAACAGCGATGTCCTGCAGCATGGCCTTGCGACGATCGCCGAAACCTGGCGCCTTGACGGCAACCACTTTAACGATACCGCGCATGTTGTTCACAACCAGAGTCGCCAGGGCTTCGCCTTCAACGTCTTCGCTCACGATCAGCAGTGGGCGGCCTGCTTTGGCAACGGCTTCCAGCACTGGCAGCAGTTCGCGGATGTTCGAGATCTTTTTGTCGACCAGCAGGATCAGCGGACCGTCGAGCTCGGCAGTCATGGTCTCTGGCTTGTTGACGAAGTACGGGGACAGGTAGCCACGGTCGAACTGCATGCCTTCAACAACCGACAGTTCGTTTTCCAGGCCCGAGCCTTCTTCGACGGTGATCACGCCTTCTTTACCGACTTTTTCCATGGCTTCGGCAATGATGTCGCCGATGGAGCTGTCGGAGTTGGCCGAGATGGTGCCGACCTGAGCGATGGCCTTGGTGTCAGCACAAGGCTTGGACAGGGCTTTCAGCTCTTTGACAATCGCGATGGTCGCTTTGTCGATACCGCGTTTCAGGTCCATCGGGTTCATGCCGGCAGCGACGGCTTTCAGGCCTTCGTTGACGATCGATTGAGCCAGAACGGTAGCGGTGGTGGTGCCGTCGCCTGCGTCATCGTTGGCACGGGAGGCAACGTCTTTGACCAGCTGCGCGCCCATGTTTTCGAAGCGATCTTTCAGCTCGATTTCTTTGGCAACGGACACGCCATCCTTGGTGATGGTCGGAGCGCCGAAGCTCTTCTCGATGATCACGTTACGGCCTTTAGGGCCCAGGGTCGCTTTTACTGCGTCAGCCAGGACGTTCACACCGGCGAGCATTTTCTTGCGGGCGGAATCGCCGAATTTAACTTCTTTAGCAGCCATGATCGATATTCCTTAAATACTTTGTAGTAGCGGGAAAATGAGCGGGGAATCAGCCTTCGACAACGGCGAGGATTTCGCTCTCGCCAATTACCAGCAGGTCTTCGCCGTCGACTTTCACAGTGTTGCTGCCGGAGTAAGGGCCGAACACAACCTTGTCACCCACTTTCACGGACAGTGCACGCACTTCACCGTTGTCCAGCACTTTGCCTGGACCTACAGCGAGGACTTCACCCTGGTTTGGCTTTTCAGCAGCCGAACCTGGCAGGACGATGCCGCCAGCGGTTTTCTTTTCTTCTTCGCTGCGACGGACGACGACGCGGTCATGCAGAGGACGAAGCTTCATTGTCGATCTCTCCTAATTGTGGTTTTCATCGGCCGGTGTATTCCCGGCGGGTTTAACAAATCCGGCGGTGCCGGTTGCGGTTCGTCGAGCGAACCGCGGAAGTCTGTCTGGCGTAATCGCCAGAAACCTTGCGGTGACCGTTACATAAGGGCGCATAAGCTTATTACAAGGGCGAGTAAGCAAATTTTTTCAGGTTGCGGCCCCACAAACGAACACGGCACCCAAAGGCGCCGTGCCGGTGTAGCGGATTACTTGGTATCGCGGTGTTCGAATTCGCCTTCGATCACGTTGGGCTCGCGACCCAGCGGCTCGCGGGTCGCAGGGCCGCCGCCACGTGGTTGAAGGTCGTCGGCGAACGCACGCTGACGGATTGCCGCCTCTTCGGCACGCTGGCGCATTTTATTGGCCAACAATCGACGAGAGATCGGCAGCAGCATGATCAGACCCAACACGTCAGTGACGAAACCCGGCAGGATCAACAGGCCACCCGCCAGTGCCAGCATCAAACCTTCGAGCATGGTCTGGGCCGGCAACTCGCCGCGGTTCAGGCTTTCACGAGCACGCAATGCGGTTGCCAGACCAGCGATACGCAGCACGAACACGCCGAGCATCGAGCCGAGAATGACCAGCAGCAGGGCCGGGAAAAACCCGATCGCCCCGCTGACCTTGACGAATACGAACAGCTCCAACACCGGAAACAGTACAAAGAGCAATAAAAAAGGGCGCATCAAATGGTTCCTCAACGCAAGAATGCCTTGCCAGTAATCCCTAGATGAAGTCGCCGTTTCGTGAATTCAAGCGTCAGCCACTTCATTTTTCGGCCAATGGTCGGCGTGAGCCAGGAAAACCAAGGCTTCACGCACTTGTGTCGGCGTATTACACGGCGCTTGAAACGGCAACCAGTAAAGCCCCTGACCAATGCGCAGGTGCATGCCTTCGGTGTCTATACCGGCCAATTGCGCCGGCTCGGTTTTCGACAGGCCCGCCAGCGCTACGTAGTGGGCGATGGCTTTGGCGTGATCGGCATTCATGTGCTCGACCATGCTCATCTCGGCCTTACCGGCGAACGGGTTGGCCAGGGTCAGTTGATCGACCCAGTGAATCGCACCGAAGCCGCCGATGTAGCGATGACGCACCGGTTTGAGCACCCAGAAATCGAAATCGTGAGCCTTGTGATAACTCTGCGAATCCGGGAAATAGCGGTAGTAACGCTCAGCCGCCGCTTCGATGGCTGACTCGTCCTCGAGCTTTTCTGCTTCGGCGAGGTAGGTCAGGCGACCAACGGCTTGCACGTCTTCGGCCCCGCGCTCACCCACAAACAGTGAACATTTCGGATCTTTGTGCAGGTTGTGGGTGTGCTGGGCAATACGGCTGATAAGGATCAGCGGCCAGCCCTGGTCGTCCAGACAGTACGGAACCACGGAGCCAAACGGGAAACCGGGCATTGCCTTGGAGTGTGTCGAGAGCACTCCACGGTATTCCTTGAGAAGCAATTCTCGGGCATTCTTGGCCGCTTCAACGCTCAATTTATGACTCCTTATAAAGAATCCGTCGAAAAAACGGACAGGCGCCTGGGGATAATCTCCAGTACGCCATTGGGGCAGTTCTCATGTGCAGCCAAGCCGCATCAGGTGCAGATCGAGAGGCTACTCTCTAAAAGGAAACCAATCCTCTGACCTGCTATTGGGGCATGCGAATGCAACTCACTGACAAAGTAATCATTATCACGGGCGGTTGCCAGGGTTTAGGCCGCTCCATGGCCGAGTATTTCGCCGGTAAAGGCGCGAAGCTGGCGCTGGTAGACCTGAACCAGGAAAAGCTCGACGACACCGTCGCCGCTTGCAAGGTTAAAGGCATCGAGGCTCGCGCTTATCTGTGCAATGTCGCCAATGAAGAGCAAGTGACCCATATGGTCGCCCAGGTGGCCGAGGACTTCGGGGCGATCCACGGCCTGATCAACAACGCCGGGATCCTGCGCGATGGCCTGCTTATCAAGGTCAAGGACGGCGAGATGACCAAGATGAGCCTGGCCCAATGGCAGACGGTCATCGACGTCAATCTGACCGGCGTATTCCTGTGCACGCGTGAAGTCGCGGCCAAAATGATCGAGCTGAACAACAGCGGCACGATCATTAATATCTCGTCGATCTCCCGTGCTGGCAACGTCGGCCAGACCAACTACTCCGCCGCCAAGGCCGGTGTCGCCGCGGCGACCGTGACCTGGGCGAAGGAACTGGCACGCTACGGTATTCGTGTGGCGGGCATTGCCCCGGGCTTTATCGAAACCGAAATGACACTGAGCATGAAGCCTGAGGCGCTGGAGAAGATAACGTCGGCGATTCCACTCAAGCGCATGGGCACGCCTGAAGAGATCGCCCATTCGGCGGCGTACATTTTCGAGAACGACTACTTCTCCGGTCGAATTCTGGAGCTGGATGGCGGGTTGCGGATTTAAAGCCGACCTAAAACCGATGTGGGAGCGAGCTTGCTCGCCCCCACAGGGGATCGTATTTCAATTCATTAATCGTCGCTGATGGTGATGTTCGGCATGGCCGGTGTCGCCGCTTCCTGCAACACGATCCGCGCGCCGACATGGCGGGCCAATTCCTGGTAAACCATCGCAATCGGGCTGTCGGGCTCGGCGATCACCGTTGGCTTGCCGCCGTCGGCCTGTTCGCGGATGGCCATCGCCAGTGGCAACGACGCCAGCAACTCGACGTCGTACTGGCTGGCCAGCTTCACACCACCGCCCTCACCGAACAGATGCTCGGCATGCCCGCAGTTGGAGCAGATGTGCACGGCCATGTTTTCCACCACGCCCAGTACCGGGATGTTTACCTTGCGGAACATCTCGACGCCCTTGCGTGCGTCCAGCAATGCCAGATCTTGCGGCGTGGTAACGATCACCGCGCCGGCCACCGGAACTTTCTGCGCCAGGGTCAATTGGATGTCGCCGGTGCCTGGTGGCATGTCGATGACCAGGTAATCCAGATCGCCCCAGGCGGTTTGAGTGACCAGTTGCAACAAGGCGCCGGAAACCATCGGTCCGCGCCAGACCATCGGCGTGTTGTCATCGGTCAGGAACGCCATGGACATGACTTCGACACCATGGGACTCGATCGGAATAAACCACTTCTGATCCTTGATCTTGGGTCGAGTGCCTTCGGGGATGCCAAACATGATGCCCTGGCTCGGTCCGTAAATGTCCGCGTCGAGAATCCCGACCTTGGCGCCTTCGCGGGCCAGCGCCAGAGCCAGGTTGGCGGCGGTGGTTGATTTGCCCACACCGCCCTTGCCGGACGCCACGGCCACCACGTTCTTGACGTTGGCCAACCCCGGGATCTGCGCTTGAGCCTTGTGCGCGGCAATGACACTGGTGATCTCGACGCGGGCGATGGTCACGCCGTCCAGCCCTTCAATGGCCATTTGCAGCAACTGCGCCCAGCCACTCTTGAACAGGCCGGCGGCGTAACCCAGCTCCAGTTGGACGTTGACGCGATCACCCTGAATGTCGATGCCGCGTACGCACCCGGCGCTGACCGGGTCCTGGTTCAGGTAAGGGTCGGTGTATTGGCGAAGGACGGCTTCCACCGCTGCGCGATTGACGGCGCTCATGGGTAACTCCGATAGCAAGACTGGAAAATCAGACGGGTATCCTACGCCGGACACACATTTGTGGCGAGGGAGCCCGACGCCGGTTGGCGGTTGTCGTAGATCGAAACAGGCTCACGGGGTGAAAAATATGCGCCGGCGCTTTATAGTGGCCGACCTCCGTTTCATCAAGTAGCCGAGCCCCATGTCCGAGCCACGCAAGATCCTCGTCACCAGCGCCCTGCCCTACGCCAATGGTTCGATCCATCTTGGTCACATGCTGGAATACATCCAGACCGATATGTGGGTGCGCTTCCAGAAGCACCGCGGCAATCAATGCATCTACGTCTGCGCCGACGACGCCCACGGTTCGGCCATCATGCTGCGCGCGGAAAAGGAAGGCATCACCCCGGAACAACTGATCGCCAACGTCCAGGCTGAACACAGCGCCGACTTTGCCGAGTTCCTGGTGGACTTCGACAACTTCCACTCCACTCACGCCGAAGAAAACCGTGAGCTGTCGAGCCAGATCTACCTGAAGCTGCGCGACGCCGGGCACATCGCCCAGCGTTCGATCACTCAGTACTTCGACCCGGAAAAGAAAATGTTCCTGGCCGACCGCTTCATCAAGGGCACCTGTCCGAAATGCGGCACTGAAGACCAGTACGGCGACAACTGCGAAAAATGCGGTGCGACCTACGCGCCGACCGACCTGAAGGATCCGAAGTCGGCGATCTCTGGCGCCACTCCGGTGCTCAAGGACTCCCAGCACTTCTTCTTCAAGCTGCCGGACTTCCAGGACATGCTGCAAGCCTGGACCCGCAGCGGCACCCTGCAAGAGGCCGTGGCGAACAAAATCGCCGAATGGCTGGACGCCGGCCTGCAACAGTGGGACATCTCCCGCGATGCACCGTACTTCGGTTTCGAAATCCCTGACGAACCAGGCAAATATTTCTACGTCTGGCTCGACGCGCCCATTGGCTACATGGCCAGCTTCAAGAACCTCTGCGACCGCACGCCTACACTTGATTTCGACGCGTTCTGGGGCAAGGATTCCACCGCTGAGCTGTACCATTTCATCGGCAAGGACATCGTCAACTTCCACGCGCTGTTCTGGCCAGCCATGCTCGAAGGCGCCGGTTTCCGTAAACCGACCGGTATCAACGTACACGGCTACCTGACCGTCAACGGTCAGAAAATGTCCAAATCGCGCGGTACCTTCATCAAGGCCCGGACCTATCTCGACCACCTGTCGCCGGAATACCTGCGCTACTACTACGCGGCGAAGCTGAGCCGTGGCGTCGATGACCTGGACCTGAACCTCGAAGACTTCGTGCAGAAGGTCAACTCCGACCTGGTGGGCAAAGTCGTCAACATCGCCAGCCGTTGCGCCGGGTTCATCCACAAAGGCAACGCCGGTGTACTGGTGGCGGGCAATGCCGCGCCGGAACTGACCGAAGCGTTCCTGGCCGCAGCGCCAAGCATCGCCGAAGCCTACGAGGCTCGCGACTTCGCCCGTGCCATGCGCGAAATCATGGGCCTGGCCGACCGTGCCAATGCCTGGATCGCCGACAAGGCGCCGTGGTCGCTGAACAAACAGGAAGGCAAGCAAGACGAAGTCCAGGCCATCTGCGCCCTGGGCGTCAACCTGTTCCGCCAGTTGGTGATTTTCCTCAAGCCGGTGCTGCCGCTGCTGGCCGCCGACGCCGAGGCATTCCTGAACGTCGCGCCGCTGACCTGGGACGACCACGCCACCTTGCTCAGCAATCATCAGTTGAACGCGTTCAAACCGTTGATGACCCGTATCGACCCGGTAAAAGTGCAAGCCATGAGCGACGCCTCGAAAGAAGACCTGACCGCCAGCGCTACCGACACCGGCGATGCCGCGCCTGCCGGCAATGGCGAACTGGCCAAGGATCCGCTGTCGCCGCAAATCGAGTTCGATGCCTTTGCCGCTGTCGACCTGCGCGTCGCCCTGATTCTCAAGGCCGAACACGTGGAAGGCGCCGACAAACTGCTGCGCCTGACCCTCGACATCGGAGACGAGCAACGCAACGTGTTCTCCGGAATCAAGAGTGCTTATCCGGATCCGTCCAAGCTCAATGGTCGTCTGACCATGATGATCGCCAACCTCAAGCCACGGAAAATGAAGTTCGGTATCTCCGAAGGCATGGTGATGGCGGCGGGCCCTGGCGGTGAAGAAATCTACCTGCTCAGCCCTGACAGCGGCGCCAAGCCAGGTCAGCGCATCAAGTAAGACGCTGCTGTAAACCGATCCCACAGTCGCGCCTGGCGCGACTGTGGGATTTTCATATCTGGCCCACCCTCCGTCCTTGCCGGATAATGCCTAAGCTTTTTAGACCGCTCCGTTAAAAAGCCCCGTTCTTGCCGGCACGATCATGACCGAAATTGTTCTTACGCTTATCAGTACTGCCCTGATCAACAACCTCGTGTTGCACTGGCCGCTGGGCGTCGATCCGCTGCTGGGCAACGAGCATCGGCAAGTCCACGCGCTGGGCCTTGCGACGGCGTGCTTGATGTTGATTGCCGGCACGGCGGGCTACTCGGCCTACCGTTGGCTGCTGGTCCCGCTTGAACTGACGTCGCTGCGCCTTTTCGTCTTCCTGCCATTAAGCGTTTTGCTGATTGGCCCGCTGCTGAAAGTGCTTCCCCGGTGGCTTCCAAAGCTTGCGTTCGATGGCCTCTGGCCCCTGCTGCTGGGCAACGCCGGCGTACTCGGCTTGACGCTGCTCAACGCTCAGGACGACAAAGGCTTCTTCCACGCCATGGCCCTGAGCCTGGGTGCCGGCCTGGGCTTCTGGCTGGTACTGAGCCTGTTCAGCGACTTACGCCAACGCACAATCGAAAATGATACCCCCCTGCCCTTTCGCGGCCTGCCGATCGACCTGATCGGCGCCGGACTGATTGCAGTGGCCTTTCTCGGATTCAGCGGACTGATCAAAACATGAGTCTGATTCAATGCATCGACGCCCTGTTGCCGCAGACCCAATGCGGCAAGTGCGGCCATCCCGGATGCAAACCGTACGCCGAAGGCATTGCCAGCGGCGAACCGATCAACAAGTGCCCGCCGGGCGGCAGCGAAACCATCGCCGCCCTGGCCGATCTGTTGAAAGTGCCGGTGCTGGAACTCGACGTCAGTCGCGGTTCGGCCCCGGCGCAGATCGCCTATATTCGTGAAGCCGAGTGTATTGGTTGCACCAAGTGCATCCAGGCCTGCCCGGTGGATGCCATTGTCGGCGCGGCGAAATTGATGCACACGGTGATCATCGATGAATGCACCGGTTGCGACCTGTGCGTAGCGCCCTGCCCGGTGGATTGCATCGAGATGCGGCCGTTGCCGCTGGCCACGGCGCTGCCGATTGTCGGCGGTCTGGCGTTCAGCCTTGAGGAACAACGTGCCCGGGCGACCAAGCGCAATCACGCGCGGCGCCGTTTTGAGCAGCGCAATGCTCGCCTTCGTCGCGAAGAAGAACACAAAATCGCCGAACGTCAGGCCCGAGCCCAGCGCGCCGTCCAGCACTGTGAGGTAGCGACACTTGACCCGGTTCAGGCCGCTCTTGAGCGAATCCGCGCACAGAAGGCAGCAAATGCGGATGCGGCGTTGAAAAAGGCCAGGATCGATCTGGCGATGAGTCGGGCGCAACTGAACAAGTCACTCAAGGCGTTCGGGCATCCGCCGACCTTCGAACAGCAGTCGCAACTGATCCTCCTGCAGCAGCAATTCGAGGCTGCCGAACAGACGTTGGCGAAACTGGAAAGTACTGCTCCGCCAGCCGCGCCCCCTGTCGTTCCAGCGAACAATGCGCCGCTCAATCGAGCAAAAATCCAGTTGGCCATGCGCCGCGCCGAACTCAAGAAAGCCCACACCAGCGACGCGCCGCCTGAGCAAATCGAAGCCTTGGAGCTCGCGATGAATGAAGCCGAGTGTCAGGTGGAGGCCTATGCCACCCCTTGAATCGGTCGACGAGCGCCTTCAGCAGGCCATGAAGCTGGTATTGCTGGCCACCGTGCCGGGAATGCTGGTGTTTTTCTGGCTGTATGGCTGGGGCGTGTTGATCAACCTGATTCTGACGGGTGTTACCGCACTGGCCGTTGAAGCGGCCGTGTTGCGCCTGCGCAAGCGAGCGCTCAAGCCGACCTTGAGCGACGGCAGTGCGCTGGTCAGCGCGACGCTGTTGACTCTGACTTTGCCGCCTTATTGCCCATGGTGGCTGACGGTCTGTGCCGCGGCGTTCGCGATGGTGTTCGGCAAACACCTGTATGGCGGCGTTGGCAAGAACCCGTTCAACCCGGCAATGCTGGGCTTCGCCCTGGTGCTGGTGACCTTTCCCCAACAGATGACCCACTGGCCGTCATCCCATGGACTGGACCTGATCGGAGGCTTGCAGCAGGTGTTCGGGTTCAGCCTCGGTCAGCCACCCGATGCCTGGGTCCAGGCCACGGCGCTGGACAGCCTGCGGATCAACAAAAGCCTGACCATGGACGAACTGTTTGCCGCTAACCCGGCGTTCGGTCATTTCGGTGGCCGAGGCATGGAGTGGGTCAATCTGGCGTTTCTGGCGGGTGGCGCGTTTCTGCTGCAACGACGGGTGTTTAGCTGGCATGCGCCGGTCGGCATGCTGGCCTGCCTGTTCATCATTAGCCTGCTGTGCTGGAACGGCTCGGGCTCCGACTCCCATGGTTCACCGCTATTTCATCTGTTCACTGGTGCGAGCATGCTGGGTGCATTCTTCATCGTCACGGAGCCGGTGTCGGGCGCAAAAAGCCCCGGTGCGCGACTCCTGTTCGGCGCGGGCGTCGGGCTGCTGACGTACCTGATTCGTACCTGGGGTGGTTATCCGGACGGCGTCGCTTTTGCCGTGCTGTTGATGAACCTCTGTGTGCCGGCGCTGGAGCGGTTTGCCGCCTCCAGACTGGAACCGGGTGCGCCATGAGCCGGGCGTCGAGCGCTGTGATCCTGGTGTTGATGGCAGCCCTGGGGATGGGTGCGACTTACCTTGCGCAGCACACCAGCGCGCCGCGCATTGCGGCCGAACAGCGCCTGATCGACAGTCGAAACCTGCTGGACCTGCTCCCCGCTGAACGCTACGACAATCAGCCGCTGGAACAGCCACTCGCCCTCGAAAAGACTGGGCTGGCCAATAGCACGCTGCTAGGTGGCTACCTGGCGACCAAGGCTGGCCAACCCAGCACCGTGTTGCTGCGCAGCCAGACCCTGGGCTACGAGGGTTCCATTGAATTGCTGATCGCCATCGGTGCAAACGGCAAGGTGCTGGGCGTCAAAACGCTCAAGCAATCGGAAACTCCGGGGCTGGGCGGTCGACTCGCCGACTGGCCCAATGCCTGGCTTCAGGCTTTTTCCGGAAAGTCCCGAACCGAACCCGCCGACAGTGGCTGGGCCTTGAAAAAAGATCAGGGGCAATTCGATCAAATGACGGGGGCGACCATTACGTCGAGAGCGGTCATCAACGCCATCCATGACGCTTTGCGCTATTTCGACGATCATCAGCAACAGTTGATCGGGAGCAGCGCTCATGAATAAGTCATCGACGCTGCAGAATTCACTGATGCTTGCGCCGCTGATCGGCGCCACAGATTCAGGGGTGTCCGCTCTGGGCTTGTGGCTGATGTTCATCGTGGTGATCAGTGCCTTTGGCGTGAGCATGGGCGCCTTGCGATCGCGACTTGTCCCGGCGACACGTTTGCTTGCCAGCGTTCTGCTGGCGGCCACACTGACCAGTTGCACCGAACTCGCCGCGCAAGTCTGGGCGCTGCAATGGCACCAACATGTTGGGGTCTATGCAGGCTTGATTGCCTTGCAATGTGTTGTGCTGGAACACACCGGTTTTCTCCAAAGCGCCTGGCGTGATCGCCTGCGCCTGTGTGGCCTGTTCGGCGCGTTGATGGCAGGCCTTGGCGTGCTACGCGAGTTCATCGGCAACGGAACATTCGGCAGCCACCTGCCATGGCTGGCAGGTACTGCGCAAGCGGACTGGCAAGGCTGGGTACTGACCGCCGACGGTGGTTTGCACCTGGCCACTCTGGCCCCTGGCGGATTCATTCTGCTGGGACTGCTGATCGCCGCACGTCAGGCCTGGACCCGCTCGACGCCCTCTCACTGACCGCCTTCGAGGAAACGCACTGCCCATGAATGCCGCAAAACGTCTGGAAATTTTTCGCCGATTTCACGAAGACAACCCGGAACCGAAGACCGAACTGGCCTACGCCTCACCGTTCGAACTGCTGATCTCCGTGATTCTCTCGGCGCAGTCGACCGATGTCGGCGTCAACAAAGCCACCGCGAAGCTCTACCCGGTGGCCAATACACCGGCGGCGATTTATTCCCTGGGTGTCGAAGGTTTATCGGAATACATCAAGACCATCGGCTTGTTCAACAGCAAAGCCAAAAACGTGATCGAGACGTGTCGCTTGCTGATGGAGCGTCATGCCGGTGAAGTGCCGCAAACCCGTGAAGAACTGGAAGCGTTACCCGGCGTCGGCCGCAAAACCGCCAACGTGGTGCTCAACACCGCATTCCGTCAGCTGACCATGGCCGTGGACACGCATATTTTCCGGGTCAGCAATCGTACCGGCATTGCTCCAGGCAAAAATGTGGTCGAGGTTGAGCAAAAACTGATGAAGTTCGTGCCGAAGGAATACCTGCTCGATTCCCATCACTGGCTGATCCTCCACGGACGTTACGTTTGCCTGGCCCGCAAGCCTCGCTGCGGCAGTTGCCGGATCGAAGACTTGTGCGAATACAAGCAAAAGACCTCGGACGATTGAGGCACTATTAGGTTTTTCGATTTATCGATTGAAAAAATCTTTTTTACCCGCCGAGAGATTATCGATATAAGGGGCGCCAAAGGCAGTCTTAGCCTGGAGTAACACTATGAGCACTGGCAAAGAGCAATTGGACGTAGAAGACGACTTCACCCCTGTTGAGGCAGAGGATGCTGAACCGGTGGTTGAAGTGGCGAAGACCAACCTTGGCAAACGCCGTACCATCGACAATCTGCTGGAGGAGCGCCGACTGCAAAAGCGATTGGCCGATTACGATTTTGACCTATGACACCTAAAAGCCTCCCGAAACGGAGGCTTTTTACTAAGTGCCGTCCCCTGATACACCCCCGCTCATCGCGCCTGGTCAAACGCTGAGACAGTCACACCAGACCATTGCGTTGAGCCAATTCGATCAGGTCGACCAAGGAGCGAGCATTGAGCTTCAACAACAGACGAGTCTTGTAAGTACTGACAGTTTTATTGCTGAGAAACATTCCATCGGCGATCTCCTTGTTGGTCTTGCCTCGGGCCAATTGTTGCAAGACCATCATTTCCCGTCCCGACAAACGATCCACCATATCGGCTTCACTGGCGTTCCCCAAACTGGAACGTACGGTATGCAAGGCTTGATTCGGAAAGTAACTGTAGCCTGACAATACTGCCTTTATTGCACTGAGCAACTCAGTGAGATCCTGTTGCTTACAGACATACCCTGCAGCACCCGATTGCATGCAACGCATCGAGAAATGCCCAGGCGCCTGGGACGTTAGTATCAGTACTTTCATGGGCGTTGCTGTCGATGTCAGACGCGCAATGACTTCCAACCCATCAAGTTTTGGTATTCCAATATCCAGTATGACAATATCCGGCATATGCTCACGGGCAAGTTGCAACGCATCCACGCCATTATCTGTCTCTGCAATAACCTCGTAGCCGTGACGCTCCATTAGCATACGTACCGCAAGACGAATGACGGGGTGATCATCCACGATCAGCACTTTATTCATGGGCAAGTCCAATTTTCGCTGTTCGAATTTTTAGAGCCCGCACGATAGCCTAGTCGTTTCACCCATAGCATGCCGCCCCCCTCGGCCACCTACACCGAAAGACATTCCCTACATACATTAAAGAATAGTCTTACAAGATTCCCCAAAATACCGAGGGGGTAAAAATTTTATCAACCTGCAAATATTTCGGTCATCCGCAGTTTTTTTGTTTCTGTTTACAACCAATGAACCAAATAGCGGGGCTCGCCGCAAGAGACCCAACGGATACGGACTATTGCCCCTCCTTAAAAGTAACTGATATTTACCACTCGAAACCCCATACCACAAACACCGCACCTCAAGGGTGTAATAAAAAATCACACCAGGCAACACTTAAATAATAAACTCAATCCTTCATCACCTAAAACCCAACAACAGAGGCACCCGCTGCACACTCAATACCGTTACTATCAAACCTTCGAACTGTAAAACTCAGAAGGAGTACTGCACAAATACAAACATCGACCACTTAGTTATTAACGCGAAAACAAAAAACACTAACCAACAGAGAAAAACACTATTCCAGCGAGCAAAAAACATGACCAAATCAAAGAAGAAAATCATCAACCCCATGACAGTTATTGCAATATTTGCCGCTATTTCTGAAACGTCGGCCGCCGTCTCACTGCCCTTTCTCGACAATAAGGAGCGAGAGTTCTATGTCTGGTTCCTGATCAGTTTCCCTTTTTATTTGCTTTTTCTTTTCTTCGTCACACTCAACTTCAACTACCGGTCACTGTACGCGCCCTCCGATTTCGGCAAGGGGAAGCATTTTATAAAAGTGATGGACAACGCTGAACGCACTCAACGGCCCGATAACCTGAAGGACCCTCCCGTCCGGATCGGTATTCAGATGGGACTCTCGGCTCTACAGCACGTTTGCCTGGCCGAGCCGCTAAAAAACCTGCACATCGTCGATGCGCGGTGGCTAAACAAGAAAATGGAATTCGGTGCCTGGATTGCAAAAAACCAGCGCCCACAGGGAAGTCCTGCGCAAGTGATCATATTTCTCACCTGTACCGATTCGGAGGCATTATTGAAGGAAAGCGCAAGCAAGCAATCAAAACAGGCAAAGAATCGCAGCGGACCAACGCTTTGCATTGCTTACAATTTGAGTTCACACGGTCTGACGATTCTTGATCACTCTTTTTACCTGACACGCAGCAGGTAACGCTTGAAGAGCATTCAGAGAGAGGAAACAGAAGGAAGGTATTACAGATACAAAAAGAGCGCTAATCACACGATGTCCGGCAGGAGAACTCCCCCCCCTATTCAGAAATTGTGGCCTTGTCACCGACAAGGCCACAACTCTACTACCGTGGTTCCACTACAGTCGTTCCACTACGGTCGTTCCACTACGGTTTCAAAGATCTCAGAAAAGCTTCCGGCCTTTGTTCGCCGCAATACGCATGCGCAACGCGTTAAGCTTGATGAAGCCCGCCGCGTCGGCCTGGTTGTAGGCGCCGCCATCTTCTTCGAAGGTCGCGATATTGGCATCGAACAACGATTCGTCGGACTTGCGACCGGTGACGATCACGTTGCCCTTGTACAGCTTGAGGCGCACAACGCCGTTCACGTGGGCCTGGGACGCGTCGATCATCTGTTGCAGCATCAGACGCTCAGGGCTCCACCAGTAACCGGTGTAGATCAGGCTGGCGTATTTAGGCATCAACTCGTCTTTGAGGTGAGCCACTTCGCGGTCCAGCGTGATCGATTCGATCGCACGGTGAGCGCGCAGCATGATGGTGCCGCCTGGCGTTTCATAGCAGCCACGGGACTTCATGCCCACGTAACGGTTCTCGACGATGTCGAGACGGCCGATACCGTGTTCGCCACCGATACGGTTCAGGGTCGCCAGCACGGTAGCCGGGGTCATTTCAACGCCGTCCAGTGCGACGATATCGCCGTTGCGGTAGGTCAGTTCCAGGTACTGCGCCTTGTCTGGAGCCTTCTCCGGGGAGACGGTCCATTTCCACATGTCTTCTTCGTGCTCGGTCCAGGTGTCTTCCAGCACGCCGCCTTCATAGGAGATGTGCAGCAGGTTGGCATCCATCGAGTACGGGGATTTTTTCTTGCCGTGACGCTCGATCGGGATATTGTGCTTTTCAGCATAATCCATCAGCTTTTCACGGGAGAGCAGGTCCCATTCGCGCCACGGGGCAATCACTTTCACGCCTGGCTTCAAGGCGTAGGCGCCCAGCTCGAAACGAACCTGGTCGTTGCCCTTGCCGGTGGCGCCGTGGGAAATGGCGTCAGCGCCGGTTTCGTTGGCGATTTCGATCAAGCGCTTGGCGATCAACGGACGAGCGATGGAGGTACCCAGCAGGTACTCGCCTTCGTAAACGGTGTTGGCGCGGAACATCGGGAAAACGAAATCGCGCACGAATTCTTCGCGCAAGTCGTCGATGTAGATCTCTTTCACGCCCATGGCCTGTGCCTTGGCGCGTGCAGGTTCGACCTCTTCGCCCTGACCCAGGTCAGCGGTGAAGGTCACGACTTCACAGTTATAAGTATCCTGCAGCCACTTGAGGATCACCGAAGTGTCCAGGCCGCCGGAATACGCCAGAACGACCTTGTTTACGTCCGCCATGCCATCACTCCACGGGGTTCTACGGAAAGCCGCCAAGTCTACCGCTCATGCAGGATAATTTACAGAGGCGCGACAGCTTATGACGACGAAGCGACAGACTCTGTCGAATGAGCGACGATAACAGCGGGTTCAGGAGGTCGACGCGGCGCTCGCCGATGCAGTGGCCTGGGGGGCCGGCTTTTCGGTGGGCGCAACGCGCGCGAGGTGCACATTGACCCGACGATTCTTCGCCCGGTTGGCGGAATTGGTATTGGGCGCCAATGGATAACGCTCGCCGTGAAAGCGCACGGTGATCTGCGATTCTTGAATGCCGTTGGCTTTGAAAAACTCCATGACTGCCAGCGCCCGACGCCGCGACAGGTCACGGTTGCTCAGGCGGTTGCCGCTGTTGTCGGAGTGACCATCGAGTTCGATGTGGTTGACCGTCGGGTCGGCCTTCATGAACTCGAGCATCACTTGCAATTGAGCCTTGGCCTTCGCATCGAGATCGATGCCTTCGCCGGGGAAGCCGATCTGCGATTGCTTAACCTGCTCGAAATTCTTCGGCAGCAGCTTCGCCACGCAGCCCTGATAGTCGTTAAATGCCTTGCTGAACTTGACTGGCAACAAACGCACTTCCGACACCCGGCCATCGCCCGAGTAGTGTCGAACGACCGGGCTGCGGCCATCCATCAGGCCACTGATCAAGCGGCCAGCTTGAACTTGCGAACTGTTGAACAACACATTGCCGCTGCCGATTCGCACAGAACCGAGGTTGATGTCGCCACGCCCCGGCTGCCAGGGTGCAGCCGCCGCCAGCAAGGTGGCCGAACCGCCGCCGATCATCGAGTTATAGGCCTTCAGACGAAACGTCGCTTGCTCACCAGCGCGACGCACGAATTCGCCCGAACCAAAATCGGTGATCGGCTGAGTCAGGCGGCACTCGAACTTGTCTCCTTCGACCGTCCACTCAATGCTCTCCAGACGGGTCTGGAAAGTGAGCGCCATCGCAGGAAGGCTGGCAAACACGCTGAGCAAGGCTAAATAACGCTGGCGCACGGGAGGCTCCACTGGCTTCTACAACAAAAAGACCGACACACATATGTTTACGGCATACCTGTTGGATATCGGAAGCTTCCTGCAAAACTTGATAGCGAGTGCCTGGAAGAGTCTTTTCCGGTAGCATTCCCCTCAGTTTGACCCGCCTGGAATCCCCTCATGTCCGACCGCCTGACCCTGCTGCGTCCCGACGACTGGCACATTCATCTTCGCGATGGTGCCGTGTTGACCCATACCGTTGCGGATGTCGCGCGCACCTTTGGTCGCGCCATCATCATGCCTAACCTGGTACCTCCGGTGCGTAACGCCGCTGAAGCCGACAGCTATCGCCAGCGGATTCTCGCTGCACGTCCGGCCGGCAGCCGTTTCGAACCGTTGATGGTCCTCTACCTCACCGACCGTACCCAGCCCGAAGAAATTCGTGAGGCCAAGGCCAGCGGTTTCGTGTACGCCGCCAAGCTGTACCCGGCCGGCGCGACCACCAACTCGGACTCTGGCGTCACCAGCATTGACAAGATCTTCCCTGCGATCGAGGCCATGGCCGAAGTCGGGATGCCCTTGCTGATTCACGGCGAAGTCACCCGTGGCGATGTCGACGTATTTGACCGCGAAAAAATCTTCATCGATGAGCACATGCGTCGTGTGGTCGAGCGTTTTCCGACGCTCAATGTGGTGTTCGAACACATCACCACCGCCGATGCCGTGCAGTTCGTCAACGCGGCTCCGGCCAACGTCGGCGCAACCATCACCGCGCATCACCTGCTGTACAACCGCAACCACATGTTGGTGGGCGGGATTCGGCCGCACTTCTATTGCCTGCCGATCCTCAAGCGCAACACCCATCAGGAAGCCCTGCTCGACGCCGCCACCAGCGGCAGCGACAAGTTCTTCCTCGGCACCGACTCGGCGCCCCATGCCCAGCATGCTAAAGAAGCAGCTTGCGGCTGTGCCGGTTGCTACACCGCTTATGCAGCGATCGAGATGTATGCCGAAGCCTTCGAACAGCGCAACGCGCTGGACAAGCTCGAAGCCTTCGCCAGCCTGAACGGCCCGCGTTTCTACGGCCTGCCGGTGAACACCGATCGCATCACCCTGGTCCGCGAAGAGTGGACCGCCCCAACCAGCCTGCCATTTGGCGAGCTGACCGTAATCCCGCTGCGCGCCGGTGAAAAACTGCGCTGGCGCCTGCTGGAGGAACACGCGTGAGTGAAGACCATTTCGACGACGAACAGGACGGTCAAGGCGGCGGAGGTGGTTCGCGCCACCCGATGGCTGAGCGCTTCCGTGGATACCTGCCAGTTGTTGTCGACGTTGAAACCGGTGGTTTCAACTCTGCCACTGACGCCTTGCTGGAAATTGCCGCAACCACCATTGGCATGGACGAAAAAGGGTTTGTGTACCCCGATCACACCTACTTCTTTCGCGTCGAGCCTTTTGAAGGCGCGAACATCGAAGCGGCGGCTCTGGAATTTACCGGGATCAAACTAGATCACCCGCTGCGCATGGCAGTGAGTGAAGAAGCAGCGCTTACCGACATCTTCCGCGGCATCCGCAAGGCCCTGAAAGCCAATGGTTGCAAACGAGCGATTCTGGTCGGGCACAACAGCAGCTTCGATCTGGGCTTCCTCAACGCCGCCGTCGCGCGCCTGGACATGAAGCGCAACCCGTTTCATCCGTTCTCGAGCTTTGATACTGCAACCCTGGCCGGTCTGGCTTACGGACAAACCGTACTGGCCAAAGCCTGTCAGGCAGCCGATATCGACTTTGACGGTCGTGAGGCCCACTCGGCTCGCTACGACACCGAGAAGACGGCAGAGCTGTTCTGCGGCATCGTCAATCGCTGGAAACAAATGGGCGGCTGGGAAGACTTCAACGACTGATCCGTCGTTGGATTTATCCCGCCCATAAAAAACCGGCCTCAACGGCCGGTTTTTTTATGCCTGACGCTTGGGCTTACAGTGCCGCAGCGTGCTCGGTCAGGTAAGCCGCAACACCTTCGGTGGAAGCGGTCATGCCTTTGTCGCCTTTTTTCCAGTTGGCAGGGCAAACTTCGCCGTGCTCTTCGTGGAATTGCAGAGCGTCGACCAGTCGGATCAGCTCTTCCATGTTACGGCCCAGCGGCAGGTCGTTGATGATCTGCGAGCGGACAACGCCTTTGTCGTCGATCAGGAACGCGCCACGGAAAGCCACGCCGTCAGCGGACTGAACGTCGTAGGCCTTCATGATTTCCTGCTTGATGTCGGCAGCCATGGTGTAACGGACCTGGCCGATACCGCCATTGTTTACCGGGGTGTTGCGCCATGCGTTGTGGGTGAAATGCGAGTCGATAGACACCGCAACCACTTCAACGTTGCGGGCCTTGAAGTCAGACATGCGGTTGTCCAGAGCGATCAGCTCGGACGGGCAAACGAAGGTGAAGTCCAGTGGGTAGAAGAACACCAGGCCGTATTTGCCTTTGATGGCCGACGACAGGGTGAAGCTGTCTACGATTTCGCCATTGCCGAGTACGGCCGGTACGGTGAAGTCAGGGGCTTGTTTGCCTACAAGTACGCTCATTGGATATCTCCTGGTCTAATAACGTGAAGAACTGGCCTCGCATCAGCCTGCCACCTTCAGGCGACAGCCCTGTGACACGAACCTGCTTCATAAGGACCGGCTATCATACACTGCGTTTTTGACCTGTCCTTAACGGTTTTTTTTGTCCGGGGAAATGCAGTCGACGGGGACTCCTCGTGATCGATGCTGAGAGGAAACCGTTCGTCAGCCCTGATCAAAGCTTTCAGAAACAACTTTGACAATCATTCTCGTTAACATTAAGATCCATCGCAATTGAGTCACAACCAGCGACGGTTCTCACTTATGTATGTTTGCCTCTGCACTGGCGTCACCGACGGTCAAATCCGCGAAGCGATCTATGAAGGTTGCTGCAGCTATAAGGAAGTCCGTCAAGCCACCGGCGTTGCTAGCCAATGCGGCAAATGTGCCTGCCTTGCCAAGGAAGTGGTCCGCGAAACCCTGACCACACTGCAATCGGCCCAGGCCGCGATTCCCTACCCTGTAGAATTTACTGCCGCATAATTAACGTATTTCAAAGAACCGGACTCGATGTCCGGTTTTTTTATGTCTGAAAATCAATCGCTTACGCTCTAGACGCGGAACACAAACATTCCTATTCCGATTAATTTTCACTTAAGTTTCAATAACTTAGGTTTGACACTCTTAATTGCGCGGCTCAGACTCTGCCTTATAGACAGCTACTTAGGGCAGGACCCCATCATGAAAGGCGACGTTACAGTCATCCAGCATCTCAACAAGATCCTTGCCAATGAACTGGTCGCGATCAATCAATACTTCCTGCATGCACGCATGTACGAAGATTGGGGCCTGAACAAGCTCGGCAAGCACGAATACCACGAATCCATCGACGAGATGAAGCACGCGGACAAGCTGATCAAACGCATCCTTTTCCTTGAAGGCCTGCCGAACGTCCAGGACCTGGGCAAGCTGCAGATCGGCGAGCACACCAAGGAAATGCTTGAGTGTGACCTGCGTATCGAACGCACCGGTCATGCGGATCTCAAAGTGGCTATTGCTCATTGCGAAACCGTTGGCGACTTTGGTAGCCGTGAACTGCTTGAAGATATTCTTGAATCCGAAGAAGAACATATCGACTGGCTGGAAACCCAACTGGGCCTCATCGATAAAGTCGGTCTTGAGAACTATCTGCAATCGCAGATGGGCGAAGAGTAAGTTAGCGCCCGCTAAACTCTAGACATTAAAAAGCCCCGCTCTCTGTTAAAGAGGCGGGGCTTTTTATTGCCATTGTAGGAGCATGGCTTGCCAGCGATGAACGATGACGCGGTGTTCTTGCTAAACCGCGGCGCCTGCCTCGCGAGCGAGCTTTGCTCCTACAGACCAGTCAGGCTTCGGTCTTGTTGGCAGCAGCAGCTTCGACAGCAACCTTGATGGTGGTTTGCAGCGAACCGTCTGCAGCCATCTCGGCCATGATGTCGCTACCGCCGACCAGCTCACCGCCAACCCACAGTTGCGGGAAGGTTGGCCAGTTGGCGTATTTTGGCAGGTTGGCGCGGATTTCCGGGTTCTGCAGGATGTCCACGTACGCAAACTTTTCACCACATGCCATCACGGCCTGCGAGGCTTTCGCGGAGAAGCCACACTGCGGGGCATTCGGCGAACCTTTCATGTAAAGCAGAATGGTGTTGTTAGCAATCTGCTCTTTAATCGTTTCGATGATATCCATGGAGCACCTCGGCTGAACTTTCCGACTCAGTGGTCGGCACGGTGGCGCATTGTAACGGAAACCTGAGCACCCTGCTCGGTATCCCCGACAGACATGATCAGGCCGCTGCCACCGTCACTGGCACACCGTTCAATGCCGCATTGCCCGACAACTCATCGAGCTGACACTCGTCGGTCAAGTCATTGGCGCTGGAACCCGGCTGACCACTGGCAATGGTCATCTGCACACCCGGCCGCGCATGGCCCCAACCGTGAGGAAGGCTGACCACGCCTTTCATCATATCCAGACTGCCGAGCACTTCAACTTCAATCACACCGACCCGCGAACTGACCCGCACGCGCTGCCCGTCGTTGAGCCCACGACCGGCCAGGTCATCCGGGTGCATCAGCAATTGATGGCGCGGCTTGCCCTTCACCAGGCGATGATAGTTGTGCATCCACGAGTTGTTGCTGCGCACATGACGGCGGCCAATCATCAGCAACTCATCGGCCGCTGGTGCCTGCAAGGCTGCAAAGCGCGCCAGGTCGGCAAGAATCGCGGGGGGCGCAGCCTGGACGAACTGGTTGGCGGTTTTCAAGCGTGGCGCCAGGTTAGATTTCAGCGCCCCGAGATCGACACCATGAGGGTGATCGAACAAGGTCGCCAGCGACAATTTCTGTTCCGAAGCATCACCATACAACCCCATCCGCAAGCCACGGTCGATCATCTGCGCTGGCGGGACCGTCGGTTTCAGTGCCTTGCCAGTCTTCTCAGCAAAGGCCTTGGCCAACCCCACGAAAATCTCCCAGTCATGTAACGCACCTTCGGGTTTGGCCAGGATCGCGCGGTTGAACCGACTGACGTTACGCACCGCGAACATATTGAAAGTCGTGTCGTAATGATCATTTTCCAGGGCCGATGTGGACGGCAGAATCAGGTCGGCATAACGCGTGGTTTCATTGATGTACAGGTCGATGCTGACCATGAACTCCAAACCGTCCAGGGCCTGTTCCAGTTGTCGGCCATTGGGCGTCGACAGCACCGGATTACCCGCCACGGTAATCAGCGCGCGGACCTGCCCCTCCCCTTCGGTAAGCATCTCTTCGGCCAGCGCCGAGACCGGCAGTTCTCCACCATATTCAGGACGCCCAGAGACCCGGCTCTGCCACAGATTGAAATGCCCACCCGAGGTGGACGCCACCAGGTCCACCGCAGGTTCGGTGCACAACGCACCTCCTACGCGATCGAGATTACCGGTAACCAAGTTGATCAGTTGTACAACCCAATGACACAAGGTGCCGAACGCCTGGGTCGAGACACCCATGCGGCCGTAACAGACCGCCGTCGGCGCCGCTGCAAAGTCCCGCGCCAGTTGCCGGATCTGTTCGCCGGGCACCGCACACAGTGGGCTCATGGCCTCGGCGGTGAAATTCGCGACCGCCTCCCGCACCTCATTTAGACCGTCCACCGGCAAATGACTGTCGCAGGTCAGACCTTCAGCGAACAAGGTATTGAGCAGTCCGAACAACAACGCCGCATCGCCACCAGGGCGCACAAATAGATGTTGGTCGGCAATCGCCGCGGTTTCGCTGCGGCGCGGATCGACCACCACCACTTTGCCGCCGCGTGCCTGAATAGCCTTCAAGCGCTTCTCCACATCCGGCACGGTCATGATGCTGCCGTTGGAGGCCAGCGGATTGCCGCCCAGGATCAGCATGAAATCGGTGTGATCAATGTCCGGGATCGGCAACAGCAAACCGTGACCGTACATCAAATGGCTGGTCAGATGATGGGGCAACTGGTCGACTGAGGTCGCGGAAAACCGGTTGCGGGTTTTCAACAGGCCGAGAAAGTAATTGCTGTGGGTCATCAGCCCATAGTTGTGCACGCTGGGGTTGCCTTGATAGACCGCCACCGCGTTCTGTCCGTGACGCTCCTGAATCGCCGCCAGCCGTTCAGCTACAAGGTTGAAGGCATCTTCCCACTCGATGGGTTGCCATTCGCTGCCGACCCGCAGCATCGGCTGACGCAGACGATCCGGATCGTTCTGAATATCTTGCAGCGCGATCGCCTTGGGGCAAATGTGCCCGCGGCTGAATGTATCCTGAGCGTCACCCTTGATCGAAGTGATCTGCACTGTGCCTTCGACCTCGGTGGTTTCGATGGTCAGGCCGCAGATGGCTTCACACAAGTGGCACGCACGGTGATGGAGAGTCTTGGTCATGGCCAGTCTCTGTCTTGTTCTGGGCGGGCAATATCGGCCGCGGGAACAAAACTATGGCGCCCGATCCACTGCAGCGCCAGCGACGTTCGTCTTGTGAATCGACGGCCATCAGGCCCGCCGATGACCTCTGGGATCAGCTCGGCGGCACTTGCAACTGGATCTCCTGAATGGTTCGATCTGCTCGTGAGCGACATGGACACCCGTGAGCTCGCCGATCAGTCCCCGGTGCCCGTCTAGCCCGGCACTAATGGTTGAGGCCGAGTAATTCCATTAACTGTCGCTCTTTCGATTCCACTGCGAAGGCTTCCTGGGTCGTTCGTGCGTTCGTTATTACCCGCCACTTTGCATTAGAGAATGTTTCAGACCAGACACGTCAGAAACCGACTGTTGCTACGCTTTCCCCGCCCCGTTTGATTGCAATGCCCCGCGACCCCAGTGTACAAATGGCGGGCTGCTGTCAGGAAACAGACTTCAAAAGCGCTAATGCGGTCATCCCGTAGCCCCTCTGAAATCCCCTAAAAACCGTAGCCCTATTGGTAAGACGCGACATTTAATTATAAGATCGCGCCTTCCCCTATTTCGTCGCCCCGTGCGGCTTACGCCGCAGGTCTCGCCCGTTTTTCAGTTAAACAAGGCTTTGAGTATCTGCGGTCTGTTGCAAAAAGGTAGTCAATGATGAGCGCAAGGCACTTTCTCTCCCTGATGGATTGCACGCCCGAAGAGCTGGTCAGCGTGATTCGTCGAGGCGTTGAGCTCAAAGACCTGCGTAACCGCGGAGTACTGTTCGAGCCTCTTAAAAACCGCGTGCTCGGGATGATTTTCGAGAAGTCCTCGACCCGCACCCGTATTTCGTTCGAAGCCGGCATGATCCAGCTCGGCGGTCAGGCGATTTTCCTGTCGCCGCGCGACACCCAGTTGGGCCGTGGCGAGCCGATCGGCGATGCTGCCATTGTCATGTCGAGCATGCTCGATGCGGTGATGATCCGCACGTTTTCCCACAGCACACTGACCGAATTCGCTGCCAATTCGCGCGTCCCACTGATCAACGGCCTGTCCGATGACCTGCACCCATGCCAGTTGCTGGCCGACATGCAGACGTTCCTCGAACACCGCGGTTCGATCCAGGGCAAAACCGTGGCCTGGATCGGCGACGGCAACAACATGTGCAACAGCTATATAGAAGCGGCGATCCAGTTCGACTTCCAGTTGCGCATCGCTTGCCCGGAAGGCTTTGAACCCAACCCTGAGTTCGTGGCCAAGGCCGGTGATCGGGTCACCATCCTCCGCGATCCGAAGGATGCCGTACGCGGCGCCCACCTGGTCAGCACCGACGTCTGGACCTCCATGGGCCAGGAAGAGGAAACCGCCAGGCGCCTGAAACTGTTCGCGCCGTTTCAGGTCAACCGCGCCCTGCTCGACTTGGCCGCACCGGACGTGCTGTTCATGCACTGCCTGCCGGCCCACCGCGGCGAGGAAATCAGCGTCGACCTGCTCGATGACCAACGTTCCGTCGCGTGGGATCAAGCCGAAAACCGTCTTCACGCACAGAAAGCCTTGCTCGAGTTTCTCGTCGAACCGGCGTACCACCACGCATGAGCCATCCATTACTGCTGAACCTGCGTAACCTCGCCTGCGGCTATCAAGACCAGCGCGTCGTGCAGAACCTCAACCTGCATTTGAATGCCGGCGACATCGGTTGCCTGCTGGGCTCTTCGGGTTGCGGCAAAACCACCACGTTACGGGCGATTGCCGGTTTCGAACCGGTACACGAAGGTGAAATCCAGTTGGCGGGCGAGACGATCTCCCGGGCCGGTTTTACCCTCGCCCCGGAGAAACGCCGGATTGGCATGGTGTTCCAGGATTACGCGCTGTTTCCGCACTTGAGCGTGGCCGAAAACATCGCCTTCGGGATCCGCAAGCACCCGCAAAAGGATCGCGTCACCGAAGAGTTGCTGGAACTGGTCAACCTGAAAAACCTCGGCAAGCGCTTCCCGCATGAGCTGTCCGGTGGTCAACAGCAGCGCGTCGCACTGGCCCGTGCCTTGGCGCCGGAACCGCAATTGCTGCTGCTCGACGAACCTTTTTCCAACCTTGATGGCGAACTGCGACGCAAGCTCAGCCATGAGGTGCGCGATATCCTCAAGGCCCGTGGCACCAGCGCAATCCTGGTGACCCACGACCAGGAAGAAGCCTTCGCTGTGAGCGACCATGTGGGGGTTTTCAAGGAAGGTCGTCTGGAACAGTGGGACACGCCCTACAACCTGTATCACGAACCGCTGACGCCGTTTGTCGCCAGTTTCATCGGTCAGGGTTATTTCATTCGCGGTCAGCTGAGCAGCCCCGAGTCAGTGCAGACCGAACTGGGTGAGTTACGCGGTAATCGTGCCTACACCTGGCCGGTTGGCGGCGCGGTGGATGTACTGCTGCGTCCGGACGATATCGTCTATGCACCGGACAGCACGTTGAAGGCCCGGATTGTCGGCAAGTCTTTCCAGGGTGCCTCCACCTTGTATCGCTTGCAGTTGCCGACCGGCGCGCAGCTGGAGTCGATTTTCCCCAGCCATGCCGATCATCAGGTGGGCTCAGAGGTCGGCATTCGTGTCGCGGCGGATCACCTGGTGCTGTTTCAGGCGTCGGGCAGTACGGCGGCGCAGATTCCGGCCGTCGAATCCGGTGTCCGCCGCTACAGCAGCGCTCACTGAGCACACGCTATAAAATGTGGGAGCTTGCTCCCACATCGGGTGTTCGTTTAACCCAGCATCAGCGTTCCGCTTGCAACGAGCGTCGCATTCCCGCCGATTTTCACCCGATCCCCTTCCAGCCGACAGAACAACTCCCCGCCTCGAGCCGAGCGCTGACAAGCCGTCAGGCTCGACTTGCCCAAACATTTCGACCAGTACGGAATCAGGCTGCAATGGGTGGAACCCGTCACCGGGTCTTCGTTGATGCCGATCGCCGGCGCGAAGTAGCGGGAAATAAAATCATGCTGGCTGCCCCTGGCCGTGACAATTGCTCCTGGCCACGGCAGTTTCGCCAGTGCAGCCATGTCCGGCTGACATTCGAGCACCGCCTGTTCGGATTCCAGCACCACGAACAACTCGTTCGCCCCCAGCACATCAACCGCTTCAACACCCAGCGCGCGCTCGACATCCAGGGTCACGCCCACTTCCGATGGCATGATCGCCGGGAAATCCAGCCACAAGCGCTCACCCTCACGGCTCACACTCAGCGGGCCAGACTTACAGACGAAGTCCAGGCGCTCGACCGGCTCTTTATAGATTTCAAACAGAACGTAAGCGCTGGCCAGGGTTGCATGACCGCACAACGGCACTTCGGTAGTCGGGGTAAACCAGCGGATGCGCCAGCCCTGCCCTTCGCGTACCACGAAAGCGGTTTCGGCGAGGTTGTGCTCGGCGGCGATCTTCTGCATCAACTCATCGGCAAGCCAGGCATCGAGGCGATAGACCATCGCCGGGTTGCCACTGAACGGCCGATCACTGAACGCATCGACCTGATGAAACTCAAGTTGCATAACCTTCTCCCTTTGTCAGGCCACCGAGCATGAAGCTGCCGGCGACGCGGCACCAGTGACAGAGCCCGTAAATTTGCACCATACAGCGCCGGGCTGGTCGTTCGCGTCAGGCACGGCCGATATCAGCGAACTTTGCCTGGGTATGTTCGGCCAGCACTGCGGGTGCCAGTTCGACTTCCAGCCCTCGTCGCCCCGCACTGACAAAAATGCTGGCAAAGAGCTGAGCTGAATTATCGATAAAGGTGCGCAAGCGCTTTTTCTGCCCCAGCGGACTGATGCCGCCCAAGAGGTAACCGGTGGATCGTTGCGCAGCGGCTGGGTCGGCCATTTCGACCTTTTTTACGCCCGCAGCATGCGCCAGGCCCTTTAAGTCCAGACTTCCGACGACCGGCACCACAGCTACCAGCAGTTCACCTTTCTCACTGGCCGCCAGCAAGGTCTTGAACACCTGCCCCGGATTCAGTCCCAGCTTCTGCGCGGCCTCCAGCCCGTAGGACGCTGCCTTTGGATCATGTTCGTAACTGTGAACGTGATGTTCGGCACGAACTTTTTTCAACAAATCCAATGCAGGGGTCATGACAGCTCCGGACTGGGCGGCAGTAGAAAAATACTGCGCTGGATTCTAGGTCATTGATCAATAAAAGACTCTATTACAGCGCGATTTCAAAGGCTTGGCGGCGTCTTATGCCGTTCGTCCACCTCCGGCCTGTCGCGTAAACGATGCGGTCATTCATGTGACTAATAGTTCGATTGTGACTGATGGTTCACTTTCGACCTTTGACAGCAGCGTTTCTTGTCTATATTTTTTCGAATCTGAATACTGTACGAATGTTCCCATCGCAGCACCCAGCAGTAAGCCGAGAACAGGATGGGGATCCTGTCTCGGTGAAAATCGCGCTTTGACCATGATGAAAAAGCGCCAGACAACAACAAAAACGAGGTTTTCAATGACAACTGCTTTACAACAACCGTCGCTCTCAAGCCAATGCATGGCGGAATTCTTGGGTACTGCGCTGCTGATATTTTTTGGTACCGGTTGTGTTGCCGCGCTCAAGGTCGCGGGTGCCAGCTTCGGCCTTTGGGAAATCAGCATCATCTGGGGGATCGGCGTGAGCATGGCGATCTACCTGACCGCCGGCGTTTCCGGCGCTCATCTCAATCCCGCCGTCAGCATTGCCTTGAGCATTTTCGCTGACTTCGAAAAGCGCAAACTACCGTTCTATATTCTCGCCCAGATCGCTGGGGCCTTCTGTGGAGCGTTGTTGGTTTACACGCTGTACAGCAATCTATTCTTCGATTACGAACAAACTCACCATATGGTTCGTGGTACTCAGGCCAGCCTCGAATTGGCGTCGGTGTTTTCCACCTTCCCCAACCCGGCCTTGACCACGGCACAAGCCTTTCTGGTTGAAGTGACCATCACCGCCATCCTGATGGGCGTGATCATGTCCCTGACCGACGACAACAATGGCTTGCCAAAGGGTCCGCTCGCTCCGCTGCTGATCGGCCTGCTAATTGCCGTGATTGGGAGTTCGATGGGGCCGCTGACCGGTTTTGCGATGAACCCGGCACGCGATTTCGGTCCTAAACTGATGACTTTCTTCGCTGGCTGGGGTGAAATTTCCTTCACCGGTGGGCGCGATATCCCGTATTTCCTGATTCCGATTTTTGCACCGATTATCGGTGCCTGCCTCGGTGCTGCAGCTTATCGCGGGCTGATTGCCCGTCATCTGCCCAGCGCCCTACCTGCTACAAAGGACGCAGCACCGGCCATTGACGGCAAACCAAGAATTTCTTGATCCCGTTGGCGCGTGATCCTGCCCTTAAGATCGCGCGCCGGACCTCACTTCCTTTTTTCGTCCAAGGCAATCGACATGACCGACACTCAGAATAAGAACTACATCATTGCCCTCGATCAGGGTACGACCAGCTCCCGCGCGATCATTTTCGACCGCGACGCGAACGTGGTCTGCACCGCCCAGCGCGAATTCGCACAGCATTACCCGCAAGCCGGTTGGGTCGAACACGACCCGATGGAAATCTTCGCGACCCAAAGCGCCGTGATGGTCGAGGCCCTGGCTCAAGCCGGCCTGCATCATGACCAAGTCGCTGCCATCGGCATCACCAACCAGCGCGAAACCACCGTGGTCTGGGACAAGACCACCGGCCGCCCGATCTACAACGCGATCGTCTGGCAGTGCCGCCGCAGCACCGAGATCTGCCAGCAACTCAAGCGCGACGGTCACGAGCAATACATCAGCGACACCACCGGCCTGGTCACCGACCCGTACTTCTCCGGCACCAAGCTCAAATGGATCCTCGACAGCGTCGAAGGCAGCCGCGAACGTGCGCGCAAAGGCGAACTGTTGTTTGGCACCATCGACAGCTGGCTGATCTGGAAATTTACTGGCGGCAAAGTCCACGTCACCGACTACACCAACGCGTCGCGCACCATGCTCTTCAACATCCACACATTGGAGTGGGACGCGAAGATGCTGGAGATCCTCGACATCCCGCGCGAAATGCTGCCGCAAGTTAAATCGTCGTCGGAAATCTACGGCCACACCAAAAGCGGCATTGCCATCGGCGGTATCGCCGGTGACCAGCAAGCAGCTCTGTTCGGCCAGATGTGCGTCGAGCCCGGCCAGGCGAAAAACACCTATGGCACCGGCTGCTTCCTGCTGATGAACACCGGCGACAAAGCGGTGAAATCCAAGCACGGCATGTTGACCACCATCGCTTGCGGCCCGCGCGGCGAAGTGGCATACGCGCTGGAAGGCGCTGTGTTCAACGGCGGATCGACTGTTCAGTGGCTGCGTGACGAACTGAAGATCATCAACGACGCCCACGACACCGAATACTTCGCCAACAAGGTCAAGGACAGCAACGGCGTGTACCTGGTACCCGCCTTTACCGGGCTGGGCGCGCCGTACTGGGACCCGTATGCCCGAGGTGCACTGTTCGGCCTGACGCGCGGCGTACGCGTGGATCACATCATTCGTGCAGCCCTGGAGTCGATTGCCTACCAGACCCGCGACGTTCTGGACGCCATGCAACAGGACTCCGGCGAACGCTTGAAATCCCTGCGTGTAGACGGCGGCGCAGTTGCTAACAACTTCCTGATGCAGTTCCAGGCCGACATCCTCGGCACTCAGGTCGAGCGCCCGCAAATGCGCGAAACCACCGCACTGGGCGCGGCGTACCTGGCCGGTCTGGCGTGTGGCTTCTGGGGAAGCCTGGATGAGCTGCGTGGCAAGGCTGTGATCGAGCGCGAATTCGAACCGAACCTGGACGAAACCGCGAAGGAAAAACTCTATGCTGGCTGGAAAAAAGCCGTCAGCCGCACCCGCGATTGGGAACCGCATGAAGGCGCTGAATAAGCCAAGCTGAGTACTCGTATCTGTATGTAACTGGTAGGGAGCAGATTCCTGCGGCATCATGGGCAAATTTTGCACGGCAGCCCAAAGGAAGCCCCATGAATCTGCCTCCCCGTCAGCAGCAAATCCTCGAACTGGTCCGCGAACGCGGCTATGTCAGCATCGAGGAAATGGCTACGCTGTTCGTCGTTACACCGCAAACCATTCGCCGCGATATCAATCAGCTCGCGGAAGCCAATTTATTGCGTCGCTACCACGGCGGCGCAGCCTACGACTCCAGTGTCGAAAACACCGCCTACGCCATGCGTGCCGACCAGATGCGCGATGAAAAGCAGCGTATTGGCGAAGCCATTGCGGCTCAAATCCCGGATCACGCCTCGCTGTTCATCAATATCGGTACCACCACCGAATCCATCGCCAGGGCGTTGCTCAATCACAATCACCTGAAGATCATCACCAACAACCTGCATGTGGCTTCGATGCTCAGCGCCAAGGACGACTTCGATGTCCTGCTGACGGGTGGCAACGTGCGGCGCGACGGTGGCGTGGTCGGTCAGGCCAGTGTCGACTTCATTAACCAGTTCAAGGTTGATTTCGCCTTGGTCGGCATCAGCGGTATCGATGAAGACGGCAGTCTGCTGGACTTCGACTATCAGGAAGTTCGGGTGTCCCAGGCGATCATCGCCAATGCCCGACAGGTCATCCTTGCGGCTGACTCCAGCAAATTCGGGCGCAACGCCATGATTCGTCTGGGGCCGATCAGTTTGATTGATTGCCTGGTGACCGATCAGCAACCGGTGCCGGCGTTGGCGCAGTTGTTGAGTCAGCACAAGATTCGACTGGAAGTGGTTTAACCCCCTCCCCTATAGCGAGGGGTTTCATCCCCTCGCTACATTTGCTCTTCGCAACCCTTTAAATGTTCGAAAATTTTCCTTTGGCCGCCCTTCGATCAGTATTTTCAATCGAAGTTAACTGGCTGTGGGCGTCTTTATGGGCTACCATTTTCGCAAATGAACATTAATGTTCGAATTCAAATACTGAAAATCATAAAAGCCCGAGGCTAGCCAATGCCCACTTCTACCTTGCCTACGCCCCCTCTCGCTGAGATCTACGATGTCGCCGTCATCGGTGGCGGGATCAATGGCGTGGGGATCGCAGCGGATGCCGCCGGTCGCGGTCTTTCGGTGTTTCTTTGCGAAAAGGATGACCTGGCCAGCCACACCTCGTCAGCCAGCAGCAAGCTGATCCACGGTGGCTTGCGCTACCTTGAACATTACGAATTTCGTCTGGTGCGCGAAGCCCTGGCCGAACGCGAAGTGCTGCTGGCCAAGGCCCCGCACATCGTCAAGCAGATGCGCTTCGTGCTGCCGCACCGCCCTCACCTGCGTCCGGCCTGGATGATCCGTGCCGGTCTGTTCCTTTATGACCACCTCGGTAAACGGGAAAAACTCGAAGGCTCCAAAAGCCTGAAATTCGGCCCGGACAGCCCGTTGAAAAGCGAAATCACCAAAGGCTTCGAATACTCCGATTGCTGGGTCGACGATGCTCGTCTGGTGGTGCTGAACGCCATGGCCGCCCGCGAAAAAGGCGCCCACGTTCACACCCAGACTCGCTGCGTCAGCGCCCGTCGCACCAAGGGAATGTGGCACCTGCATCTGGAACGCGCCGATGGCAGCCTGTTCTCGATCCGCGCCAAAGCACTGGTAAATGCCGCCGGCCCTTGGGTCGCCAAGTTCATTCGTGACGACCTGAAGATGGAATCGCCCTACGGCATCCGTCTGATCCAGGGCAGCCATCTGATCGTGCCGAAGCTGTACGAAGGCGAACACGCGCACATTCTGCAAAACGAAGATCAGCGCATCGTGTTCACCATTCCGTACCTGAACCACTTCACCCTGATCGGCACCACCGACCGCGAGTACACCGGCGATCCGGCAGCAGTCGCGATCACCGAAAGCGAAACCGACTACCTGTTGAAGGTGGTCAACTCCCATTTCAAGAAACGCATCAGCCGCGACGATATCCTGCACAGCTATTCCGGTGTTCGCCCACTGTGCAACGACGAATCCGACAACCCGTCGGCCGTCACCCGCGATTACACCCTGGCATTATCGGGCACTGGCGAAGAAGCGCCATTGCTGTCGGTGTTTGGCGGCAAGCTGACCACTTACCGCAAACTCGCCGAGTCGGCGCTGGCGCAACTGGCTCCGTACTTCAAAGACATCAAGCCGAGCTGGACCGCCAGCGCTACCTTGCCGGGCGGCGAAGACATGACCACCCCGCAAGCCTTGTGCGCCTTGATCCGTGACAAGTTCGACTGGGTGCCGACCGAAATCGCCCGCCGCTGGTCCACCACCTACGGCAGCCGCACCTGGCGCATGCTCGAAGGCGTGCAGAATCTCAGTGATATGGGCGATCACATCGGTGGCGGTCTCTATACCCGCGAAATCGATTACCTGTGCAGCGAAGAGTGGGCAACCACCGCGCACGATATTCTATGGCGCCGCAGCAAGCTGGGGCTGTTCACCACCCCGCAGGAACAGGACAAGCTCAAGGATTACCTGAACAAGGTCGAACAGAACCGTAGCAAGATCGAAGCCGCCTGATCGGGTACCCGGTTAAACCAAAGCCCCTGAATCGAGAGATTCAGGGGCTTTTTGCATTCTGCAGAACACCACTGATCAACATATGAGAGTCAAGGCATGGCATTCGGTTTTCCGAACACGACCTGCCGGTCGATTCGGTTACCCGGATTATCCAGCGCAACAAACATCGCTTTAAATATACAAAATCCTTATAAATCAATAATTTGATACTGATCGCCCGGTCTGGCACGAGTCATGCTCTACTCTCTTGGACGAATGCCTGTTGCACCAACACTCCAGGAGCCGTCAGGTATTCAAAGCACAAAAAAGGGCCGATGAACTGGCTCCCTATAAAAACAATGTCGAGGAAAATTTGATGCGCATCGTTCCCCATCTCCTGGGCGCAGCCATTGCTGCCGCTCTGATCAGCACTCCAATTTTCGCCGCCGAACTCACCGGCACCCTGAAGAAGATCAAAGAGTCCGGCGTTATCACTCTCGGACATCGTGACGCTTCCATTCCGTTTTCTTACATCGCTGATGCTTCCGGCAAACCGATGGGCTACTCCCACGATATCCAGCTGCAAATCGTCGAAGCCATAAAGAAAGACCTCGACCTGCCGAACCTTCAGGTCAAATACAACCTGGTCACCTCGCAAACCCGCATCCCGCTGGTGCAGAACGGCACCGTGGACGTCGAGTGCGGCTCCACCACCAACAATGTCGAGCGTCAGCAGCAAGTTGACTTCTCCGTCGGCATCTTCGAAATCGGTACCCGCCTGCTGTCCAAGAAAGGTTCCGCGTACAAGGATTTCGACGACCTCAAAGGCAAGAACGTCGTGACCACCGCCGGCACCACGTCCGAGCGCATCCTCAAGTCGATGAACGCCGACAAGCAAATGGGCATGAACATCATCTCTGCCAAAGACCACGGCGAATCCTTCCAGATGCTGGAATCGGGCCGGGCCGTCGCGTTCATGATGGACGACGCGCTGCTGGCCGGTGAAGCGGCCAAAGCCAAGAGGGCGGATGACTGGGCCGTGACTGGCACTCCGCAGTCCTACGAAATCTACGGCTGCATGGTCCGCAAGGGCGACGAGCCGTTCAAGAAGGTCGTGGATGACGCCATCGTTGCAACCTACAAGTCCGGCGAGATCAACACGATCTACGAAAAATGGTTCATGGCGCCAATTCCACCAAAAGGCCTGAACCTGAACTTCCCGATGAGCGACGAGCTCAAGGCCCTGATCGCCAGTCCGACCGATAAAGCGGCTGACGACAAGCCTGTAGAAAAAAAGTCCTGAGTTCTGACTAACCTTGTCCCCTGACGGAGCCACTGCTCTTTCGGGGGATAGTCATTCCCTGCTGGCATTTCTGGAAACACTCGAACCGGTGGCTGTCGAGCCGCTCGTGTGTGCCTGACCGTCAAGGTCGGATGGGAACGGAGCTTCCCCAGGCGGGCACTTGTACATCGAACGATCTGAGGGGAGACCCTAATGAATTACAACTGGGACTGGAGCGTGTTCTTCAAGTCCACCGGCGTGGGCAGCGAGACATATCTCGACTGGTACGTCTCCGGTTTGGGCTGGACCATTGCCATCGCCGTCGTGGCCTGGATCATTGCCCTGCTGCTGGGCTCGGTTCTGGGCGTCATGCGCACCATACCGAACCGCATCGTATCGGGCATTGCGACCTGTTACGTCGAACTCTTTCGTAACGTGCCGCTGCTGGTTCAGCTGTTCATCTGGTACTTCCTGGTGCCCGATCTGCTGCCTCCGGACCTGCAAGAGTGGTACAAGCAGGACCTCAATCCGACCACCTCGGCCTACCTCAGCGTCGTCGTGTGCCTGGGTTTGTTCACCGCAGCTCGTGTTTGCGAACAAGTGCGTACCGGTATCCAGGCGCTGCCTCGCGGCCAGGAATCCGCCGCTCGCGCCATGGGCTTCAAGCTGCCGCAAATCTACTGGAACGTGCTGCTGCCCCAAGCCTATCGGATCATCATTCCGCCGCTCACCTCGGAATTCCTGAACGTGTTCAAGAACTCTTCCGTCGCGTCGCTGATCGGCCTGATGGAGTTGCTCGCGCAGACCAAACAGACCGCCGAGTTCTCCGCCAACCTGTTCGAAGCCTTCACCCTGGCAACGCTGATCTACTTCACCCTGAACATGGGCCTGATGCTGCTGATGCGCATGATCGAGAAAAAAGTGGCCGTACCGGGGCTGATCTCCGTAGGGGGTAAATGATGGAATTCGACTTCTCGGGCATCATCCCGTCCCTGCCGGGTTTGTGGAACGGCATGGTCATGACCTTGCAACTGATGGCGCTGGGCGTCATCGGCGGGATCATCCTCGGCACGATCCTGGCGCTGATGCGCCTGTCCCACAGCAAATGGCTGTCGAACATTGCCGGCGCCTACGTTAACTACTTCCGTTCGATTCCGCTGCTGCTGGTCATCACCTGGTTCTACCTGGCGGTGCCGTTCGTACTGCGCTGGATCACCGGCGAAGACACCCCGATCGGCGCGTTTGCCTCGTGCATCGTGGCGTTCATGATGTTCGAAGCGGCGTACTTCTGCGAAATCGTCCGGGCCGGCGTGCAGTCGATTTCCAAGGGCCAGATGGGTGCAGCCCAAGCCTTGGGCATGACGTATAGCCAGATGATGCGTTTGATCATCCTGCCGCAAGCGTTCCGCAAGATGACCCCGCTGCTGCTGCAACAGAGCATTATTCTGTTTCAGGACACCTCGCTGGTCTACGCGGTCGGTCTGGTGGACTTCCTCAATGCCTCGCGTGCCAGTGGCGACATCATCGGTCGCTCCAACGAGTTCCTGATCTTTGCAGGTCTCACGTACTTCACAATCAGCTTTGCCGCCTCGCTGCTGGTCAAGCGTCTGCAAAAAAGGTTTGCCGTATGATCTCTATCAAGAATGTCAACAAGTGGTATGGCGACTTCCAGGTACTGACTGACTGCAGCACCGAGGTCAAAAAAGGCGAAGTTATTGTGGTGTGCGGGCCGTCCGGTTCCGGCAAATCCACCCTGATCAAATGCGTCAATGCCCTGGAACCGTTCCAGAAAGGCGACGTGGTGGTCGATGGCACGTCCATCGCCGACCCGAAGACCGACCTGCCGAAACTGCGTTCGCGCGTTGGCATGGTGTTCCAGCATTTCGAACTGTTCCCGCACCTGACCATCACCGAAAACCTGACCATCGCGCAGATCAAGGTGTTGGGCCGCAGCAAGGAAGAAGCCACCAAGAAAGGCCTGCAACTGCTTGAGCGCGTCGGGCTGTCTGCCCATGCGCATAAGCACCCGGGCCAGCTCTCCGGTGGGCAGCAACAGCGTGTGGCGATTGCCCGAGCGCTGGCGATGGACCCGATCGTCATGCTGTTCGACGAACCGACTTCGGCGCTGGACCCTGAAATGGTCAACGAAGTACTCGACGTGATGGTGCAACTGGCCCACGAAGGCATGACCATGATGTGCGTGACCCACGAAATGGGCTTCGCCCGTAAAGTCGCGGACCGGGTGATTTTCATGGACCAGGGCAAGATCATCGAAGACTGCAAGAAAGAGGAGTTCTTCGGCGATATCAACGCCCGCGCCGAGCGTACGCAGCATTTCCTCGCCAAGATTCTGCAGCACTAAAACCCGCCGCATTCCCCGGCAGCAATTGTCGGGGAATGCAGGTGGTTGACCCAAGGCATCTGTGATGAAATGCGACCCCAATCTCTATCGCGCCGCGCCGCCATCACTCGCCGTGAAACCCCGCCTGATTCGTCATCTGTTCCTGCCACCGCTGGTTATCGCCCTGATGATCGGATTGGGTTACCTCGGCTTCTGGGTCAGTGAACATTACGGGATCCGCAGCCTCAGCGAGAACGGCCAGCGTCAGCTCGAACTGCACGCCCGCGCTGTCGAGAGCGAGATCAGCAAGTACACCTACCTGCCCAGCCTGCTGGAACTCGAATCCAGCGTTTCGAAACTGCTGGCCGACCCGTCACCGCAGTACCGGCAGACGGTCAATGAATACCTCGAAGGCCTGAACCGGCGCAGCCGCAGCCGGGCTATCTACGTGATGGACACCACTGGCCGTGTCATGGCCACCAGTAACTGGCGCGATGTCGACAGTTACCTGGGCGAAGACCTGTCCTTTCGCGCCTATTTCCAGAGCGCCGTGCGCGGCCAGCCAGGGCGCTTCTATGGCATCGGCAGCACCAACGGCGAGCCCGGTTATTACCTGGCTCATGGCCTGGAAGAACACGGCAAGATCATCGGCGTCGCGGTGGTCAAGGTCCGCCTCGAAGCCATGGAGGAACGCTGGCAGCGCGCGCGGCTGGAAGCTTTCGTCAGCGATGAAAATGGCATCATCATTCTTTCCAGCGATCCGGCACGGCGCCTGAAATCGGTTGTGCCGCTGAGCGACGAGACCAAGGAAAAACTGGCCCGCAGCCTTCAGTACTACTGGTTCCCACTGAATGAACTGCAACCGCTGGCCCGTGAACAACTGGCCGAGGGCGAGGAAAAACTGACCTTCCCCGCCAACAGCGAAGTGGAATCAGATGAAGAGGACATCAGCTACCTCTCGCAAACCCGGCCATTGAGCGATACCCCGTGGAATTTCACCCTGCTCACCCCCCTGCAGGATTTGCGCCGCGAAGCGATCAATCAGGGGATTCTGGTGGCGGTGGCGTTTGCCCTCGTGGCGTTCCTGTTGATCGCCTGGAACGAGCGGCGCAAGGTCATTGCCACGCGCCTGGCCGCCCGGGAAGCCTTGCAGGAAGCCAACAATCAACTGGAGCGTCGGATTACCGAACGCACCACCGATCTGCGCGCGAGCAACGAACGGCTCAAGGGCCAGATCCGCGAACGGCGTCTGGCCGAAGAGACGCTACGCCACGCCCAGGATGAACTGGTGCAGGCCGGAAAACTCGCGGCCATCGGCCAGATGTCCACCAGCATCGCCCATGAATTGAACCAGCCACTGGCGGCGCTGCGGACCTTATCCGGCAACACCGTGCGGTTTCTCGAGCGCGGTCAACTGGACGTTGCCAGCACCAACCTCAAGACCATCAACGAATTGATCGACCGCATGGGCCGGATCACCGCCAGCCTGCGTTCGTTCGCTCGCCGCGGCGACGACAAAGGTCAGGCCAGCCTCGGCAAAGCGGTGGATGCAGCCTTGCAACTGCTCGGTGGCCGCGTGGAAAGCGCTCATCTGCAACTGCACCGAAACTTCGCCGATTTCCAGGTACAGATCGACCAGACCCGACTCGAGCAGATTCTGGTGAACCTGATCGGCAACGCCCTCGACGCCATGCAGGCGCAGCCGCTGCCAGAGTTGTGGCTCGAGGGCGAAGAGTACGATGGCAAATATCGCCTTCGTGTACGCGACAACGGCCATGGCATTGACGCCGAAGCACGCAAACACCTATTCGAACCGTTCTTCACCACCAAACCCGGCGAACAGGGCCTCGGCCTCGGCCTGACTCTTTCCGCCAGCCTGGCCGCCGCCACCGGCGGTCATCTGGGGGTCGAGCACCCGGCCAGCGGTGGTACCGCCTTCGTCCTCAGTTTACCGTTGGTAAGCCCCACTCACGCCGAGCCAATATGAACAACGACCTTAGTGTGCTGATCGTCGAAGACGATCCCCATGTGCTACTCGGCTGCCAACAGGCGCTGACGCTGGAAGACATTCCCTGTGTGGGCGTCGGTAGCGCCGAAGAAGCGCTGGAGCGGGTCGGCGACAACTTCGCCGGCATCGTCATCAGCGACATCCGTCTGCCGGGCATCGATGGCCTGGAACTACTGACCCGACTCAAGGCCCGCGACCGCAGCCTGCCGGTGGTGCTGATCACCGGTCACGGCGACATCTCCATGGCTGTCGGCGCGATGCAGAAAGGCGCCTATGACTTCATGGAGAAACCTTTCTCCCCCGAACGCCTGGTCGATGTGGCGCGCCGTGCGCTGGAGCAACGCAGCCTTGCACGGGAAGTCTATTCGTTGCGTCGGCAACTGGCGGAGCGGGATTCCCTCGAAGGCCGGATCATCGGCCGCTCGCCCGCCATGCAGAACCTGCGGGAGTTGATCGCCAACGTGGCCGATACGTCGGCCAACGTGTTGATCGAAGGCGAGACCGGCACCGGTAAAGAGTTGGTTGCGCGTTGCCTGCACGACTTCAGTCGACGGCACACCAAGCAGTTCGTCGCGCTGAACTGCGGTGGCCTGCCGGAGAACCTGTTCGAAAGCGAAATCTTCGGCCATGAAGCCAACGCCTTCACTGGTGCAGGGAAACGGCGGATCGGCAAAATCGAACACGCCGACGGCGGCACGCTGTTCCTCGACGAAGTGGAAAGCATGCCGCTGTCGCTGCAGATCAAACTGCTGCGGGTGTTGCAGGAACGCACCCTCGAACGCCTTGGTTCGAACCAGAGCGTGGCGGTGGATTGCCGGGTGATCGCGGCGACCAAGTCCGATCTGGATGAGTCAAGCAAGGCGGGCGAATTTCGCAGCGACCTGTATTACCGCTTGAACGTGGTGACCCTCGAATTGCCGCCGCTGCGCGAGCGCCGTGAAGACATCCTGCAACTGTTCGAGCACTTTCTGCAGCAGTCGTCCCTGCGCTTCGACCGTGCCGTGCCGGACCTGGACAACCACACCCTGTCGAACCTGATGAGCCACGACTGGCCGGGCAACGTGCGCGAACTGCGCAACGTCGCCGAGCGTTTTGCCCTCGGCCTGCCGGCCTTCAAAAAATCCGGCGCCAGTGGCAGCAATCAGGGCCTGGCCTTCGCTGAAGCGGTAGAAGCTTTTGAACGCAACCTGCTGAGCGACGCCCTGCAGCGCAGCGGTGGCAACCTGACCCAGGCCAGCCTGGAACTCGGGATGGCCAAGACCACGTTGTTCGACAAAGTGAAAAAATACGGGCTGAGCCACTGATGGACTTGATCCTCAAAGCCACCCTGGGCGCCGCCGTGGTGGTGATCCTCGCCGCCCTGGCCAAGACCAAAAACTATTACATCGCAGGATTGGTGCCGCTGTTTCCGACCTTCGCGTTGATTGCTCATTACATCGTCGGCAAGGGCCGTTCACTGGAGGACTTGAAGACCACGATCGTGTTTGGGATGTGGTCGATCATTCCTTACTTCATCTACCTGGCGACGTTGTATGTGATGGTGGACCGGATGCGGCTGGAGGCTTCGCTCGCTGTAGCGGCGGTGGCTTGGTTGATGGCGGCGACTGTGCTGGTCACTGTATGGGTTCGTCTTCACGGCTGACTGCGGTCTTCTGTCATTGATCGTTCCCACTCTCGTGGGAACGATCGCAGGTCAGCTCACCGTACCGCCTTTCGCTTCACTCATGATCTGCCGAATTGCCCCGACAAAGGCGTCCACCGGCTGACCGCCACTGACGGCGTATTGTCCGTTGAACACCACGGTCGGCACCGAACTGACGCCTCGCGACAGCCACAATTGCTGTTCCTCGCGGACCTCGTTGGCGAACTCGTCCGACGCCAGAATCGCCTCGGCCCGCGACCGCCCCAACCCCACGCTTTCGGCGATCTGCGCCAACTGCCCATGGTCGGACGGATTGCCGCCCTCGGTGAAATACAACGTGAACAACGCCTCTTTCAGATTGAACTGCAACCCTTCCAGTCCCGCCCAGAACAGCAAGCGGTGGGCATCGAAGGTGTTGTAGATGCGACTGTTGCCGTCCGTGCGAAACGCAAACCCGACCTCGGCGCCGCGCGCGCGAATCATCTCGCGATTCTTCTGGGATTGCTCGGGCGTCGAGCCGTATTTCTCGGTGATGTGTTCGGTGATGTTCTGTCCTTCCGGGCCCATCTTCGGGTTCAGTTCGAATGGCTGAAAACGGATCTCGGCCTGCACCTCGTCGCCCAGCAAATCCAGGGCTTGGGTCAGGCCGTAGAGGCCGACGACGCACCAGGGGCAGGACACGTCGCTGACGAAATCGATTTTCAAGGGGGTACTCATCACACACCTCGCAGACTGGAACGCACAGGAAAGTTCGAACGATATCACCCGAAAGACCGGAGCGCGCTCCCACACTTAATCGGTGGGTTACAGGAGGTTGTGTTCGGACACCGGATCAATCTGCGCCCAATGCGAGGAGTCTTCGCGGTGGGCCCGCAAATACGGCAACACCGCCGCCAGCAACGGCACCTTGAACGCTTCCTGGAACCGATGCGCCAACCCCGGAATCAACTTCAGCTGACTGCCGCGGATATGCGCCGCCAGGTGCACACCGTGCATCACCGGCAACAGCGGATCGGCAGTGCCGTGAACCACCAGCGTCGGCACGCGCAGTTGATTGAGCAGTGCCACACGACTGCGCTCGGCGAGGATCGCCATGATCTGGCGCTTCACGCCCTCGGGATTGAACGCCCGGTCATAAGACAGTGCCGCCTGATGCAGCAATGCCTGCCGATCATCGCTCACTTTCGGGCTGCCCAGCGCGGCCAGCAAATCGGCTTGTTGCTCCAGCGCCGCTTCGCGATTCGGTGCGCCGCGTCGCGCGAGTAACTGCACCAGCGCCGCACTCGGCGCCGGCAAACCCTCGGCGCCCGAACTGGTCATCAGCAACGTCAGGCTCTCGACACGCTGCGGCGCCATCGCGGCCATGTGCTGGGCGATCATCCCGCCCATGCTCGCGCCCAACACGTGGAACTGCTCGACGTGCAACGCATCCATCAAGCCAAAAGCATCGTCAGCCATGTCGGTCAAAGTGTACGGCGCCGACACCGGCAAACCCAGTTTGTAGCGCAGCACTTCGAACGTCAGGTTGGCGTCGGCGGGTGCTTGGCGCCAGGTCGAGAGACCGACGTCGCGATTGTCATAGCGGATGACCCGAAAACCCTGCTGACACAACGCGACCACCACCTCGTCGGGCCAGTGAATCAACTGTCCGCCAAGGCCCATCACCAGCAATAGCACCGGGTCCGACGCACGGCCGATGCTCTGGTACGCCAGGCTCACCTGTACCAGATCGACCCGCTCGGTCGGAACATTGATATCGCAACGAGACGCCGCCAAGGACGGCAGGCCGAACAACAGCGCGGCCAGGAAAAAGAAAACACGCATGAAAAACACCGAAACGCAGAACCCCAGTAGAGCGCGAGTCTGATGAAGTTTGTTCAAGCGCGCTGCCACAGTTACGTGACAGTTTGATGAAGAGTGCTGAACGGTCGTGTCTCTGGCCGCACCAACCGCCGGTCGGAAAACGGCAGTTACCTGTCAGTTCTGACAGTATCAATTTCCGGTGCTGAAGAATTCAATCAAAAGTCCGTTTGCCCCATGTCATCGGTGGCAACGATGACCCGAACACCCGGAGCCTTCCCATGACCAACAGCACTGCAAATACCACATTCCTGATCGACTCGTCTTTTGATCATTGGGACTACGACGATCCGCTGACATTCGAGGGCCAGATGGATGCGCGCCCTTCTCGATCAAACTCCGGGGGTGTAATGGGCATCCTGGCATTGTGGGCAATAAGGTTCCCCTTTTCAGTCCCTTCTAATAACTCAGCCGACATTGGCATTAACTACAAGATGGTTTACGGCGATCCCAAGGGCGCACTGACGAAAATTCTCTATTATCCAAACCGGACGGCCGGGGATGTCATCAGCATACATTTCAGCGGTATCGATGAAGTGCAAACGCTTGAAGTCCCAGAAGGCCTCAGTGACGACGACGATGTAGAGACTTACCTTCCAGCTCTTTACTTCAAACAAGCACTTCAGTTTTCGCCGAATGACAACATACAGATCAAGTATTGTGTAAAACGCAAAAGCGATAACGCGTCCGAAGAGTCTTTAATCCTGACCGCACGGATCAAAATTGATCTTCCGGGCGGTAAGGATCCAGACCTTGACAAGCCCGGCCATCAAGCCTTGTTGGCACCCAAACTTCCAGAACAACTGGAAAAAGAGGGGGCGGTTACGCAAGCCTGGATCAAATCAGGTGTTCCGGTTTTTGTTCCCTATTACTTATTCATGAGCGAAGGCGACGTGATTCAGCTTTTATGGGGGACGGCCATTGTGCGCTATACCGTCCACACGGTAGTGCAACCCGGAGAATTCATTGAGATTCTGGTCCCAGGTGAAAAGATCCGCGAGACGGGAGACACCTACCTGGCAAAAATCAGGTACTGGATACAGGACATACTGCAAAACGATTCCAGCGATTTTTCGGAATTCAAAGAGTTCCCTGTCAACGCGGGTGAAACCCGTCTACGCGCACCGTCGGTAAAGGGGGTGGACAGCCAGGACAGGTTGTTTCTGGACACACTCGATTCCAAACCCGGGATCATCCAGGTAGTGGCATTGGATCCCCCATTCAATCGCAATGACGCGGTCATTGTTACGCTGAGTGTGCCGACACTAGAAGGTGACCGGGTGTTGTTCGTAAAAGAGCAGCCCTTTGACGTGTTTTCGATCATGGAGTTTGAAGTCCCTTTCGAAACCTTGCTGAATGTTCCACCCGGCCCGGTAAAGGTCAGATATGAACTGAAGAAACCGGACCAGACATTGATACCGTCCAACCAGTACTTGTTCATATTGGTTGCCAAGGCCATTTTACTGGCGAAACCCCTGGTCATTGAAGCCAGGCGTGGGCACGTGTCGCACACACTTCCAAGGGCCGTCGTAGAAGTGAAGCCTTATCTGGACATGCGCCTCAATCAAATAGTAACGATCTATTGGTTTGTCACGCAGACCAACGGTGGGACCCATCTCTACGAAACCTATCGGCAGATTACCAAAGGGCTGGTCAACCGCCCCGTGCCGTTCAACATTAATGGACCGGAGCATATCAATCGTTTCAACACGGCCAAGCTGGAAGTCAGGTACAGGGTGATTGAACCGGATGGCGTTACAGAGCGCCACTCACACAACGAGCGATTGTATATCGGTGACGTCCGGGCATATTACCCGCCGCCCGAATTTCACCCAAGCCATGGACCGGTATTGGAAGATGGCATCCTATTGATCGAAAAAATCACCGGGTTCATCGATGGTTATATCCAGGCATTGAAAGATCTGAAGCTTCGCGAAACGCTATTCTTCCGCTGGGAAAATGGTGAGGGCGACCTGGTTTACGAAGAAACACTGGATATCGTCCCTGCCAACATAAACAGAGACTTCCTGTTTTTGTTGGAAGAAGAACTGTTTAAAAATCAACTCGACCGATATGCACGTTTATTTTATTGGCTGGAAAGTCCGGACGGATGGCCAAGAGCATCCCAAGCGCTGGTGTTCCGAATTGGCGAGATCATTCCAAAAATAGAACGACTGAACGACAGCAAGGGCGAATTCCTGAACGAAACATTCGACGAAACCGTAACACTGACCGCAAGCGCCAGACCCAATCGGTTCGTCAATGTTTATCACCAGGGCCGTTTGCAAGGGCCAGCCAAGGCCAACAACGAGGGCATCTGCACCTATGTTCTGGAAAACCTCAGTGCGGGTTTGCATACCGTGGCCGTGGAAGGTGATTACGCAAATAATCCCAGATCCGATGCCCGGGAGTTCTCTGTTCTGGTGGCTCAGATGCCGCTGATCACTTCAGTCATCACCCCTGAAGGCGTTGAGATCGCCCACAACCAAAGCACTATCGCCAACACGCTGACGTTGACCGGCAGCGCCAACGAAGATCAGCAGGTAGAAATCTGGCAGGGCAATGTTTCCAAAGGTCCGGTGCGGGTCGACGCCAACGGTATCTGGACGCTGGTTGTCAGCGGCCTGGGCCTGGCCATCCATCATTTCACCGCCAAAGCGCTTTACGGAACCGGATTGATTTCTCCCACCCGGACAGTCCGTGTCGTAGACGCACTGACGCCCGTCATCTTGTCCGTCGTGGACATCAAAGGTCGCCCGATCGGGCGCGGTGCCGACACCTATAGTAGAACCGCCATAGTGAGCGGCAGCGCCACGGCCGACCAGCAGGTTCAGATACTCGTCAATGCCCTGGTGATACGCACCGTTGACGTTGCCGCCAATGGCACCTGGAACACCACGCTGACAGGGCTCAACGTCGGCCTACACAGTGTTACTGCCAGACCGGTTTATGGTGGACAAGACGCCGTGCCATGGCGCTTCAGTTTGCTGCAATGGCTCGTCAATGATCTCACCACATTCGACCACTGGAATGGTTGGGTCAAAGGGCCGGCCGGGGTCCCTCATGACCTGACCCTGCGTCTGGAACAGGGTAACTGGCGACTCAACAACTACACGTATTCCCACCATTCTGCCGGGGTCATCATGCACAAAACGTTCACCAATCTTGAAGTGAACGGTCTCTATCGCTTCTCAACATTCCTGGCTCGCTTCGACGGTCGTTATGCCTATCCGATTCTGTCGTTGATGGTGGATGGAGTCGCGATAACCTCCCCGATTAGTATCACGAGCCATAGCTGGACCTCGGTCTGGGGTAACTTCTACGCCACGTCTTCAACAATGACGGTGCAACTTTACAGTCATTTGGCCACCGGTAACGGTAACGACTGGGAAGGAGAGAACTTCCAGATCGTTCACCTTTGAAACCTGTCACCAGGAGGCGGGTTTACCCGCCTAGCTGCCACCGTGACGTAACATCTTGATGATGCAACGCTCAGTGATCGAGGCGATAACTATGTAGTGCCTGGATCGCTGACCGTTCTTTTCTAATGGCTGCTTTGCAAGGAGTGGATTCACCGCTCCAGGACACAGAGCCCGTTAGCCATGACCGATAGACCTTTTCCTGTACTCCCTGCCTCCCCGCCGACCGTGATACCGGCCCATCCGCCCCTGAAAGAAAACCCCGATGAAAGCCTGTTGTTAAGCGCTTCGGCGCGCTGGCGCGACTGCAGCCAGGATCTGCAAGCCTTGTTCGCCGCCGCACCGTTGAGAAGCCACCGCACTGAACCATCGCTCAACGAGCGCTGGAATGCCTATTGGGGCGCCCGAGCACCCGGCACGCCGGTGTCACGGCGCGAGCGGGCGGGCCAGTTGTACCGCAGTCATTTTGAGGCCGCCGCTCACGTAGCGTTCGCTCGCAGAACCCTCAGCGCCGAGCAGTTGAAGCCGCTGATGTTGATCCTGGACCCTCCCGCCTCAGGCCTGTTCCTGGACAATCAGCCTATCCAGACCGAGCAGTTGACCCTGGTGTTGAGCGACAGCGGCACCCTGAAACTCCACGCCGCCTGGGTTATCAGTGTGGGTGATCGGCAACCCACCACGCAGTTGCTGTATCTACCTTGCCGACCTGTTCCCATTCAGGTCTTCACTCAACGCAGCGACATGGCAGATTGGCTGTCGCGACAATCGCTCATCCCCCAAGGCCTGTCCGACGATAAAATCCGCGTTGAATACACGGCCAACACTCAACCGCTGAAGACGGGCATCAGCGATCTGCTTTCAAACCCACCGCACACGAGCGCACGCTTTTTCGCCGTGCCACCCGGTCTTGATAACCCGATATCAATCGAAAGCATTGTCGATGAAGACGAACCACCACCGTTCGGCAGCCTGTATGCCGATATTCCGTGGTCGCTGCGGCAGGTCTCGCTGAACAGGCAGCGCGATGCGCTCGAAACGCTATTGGGGGATGAGTTCGAAAGCGACCGTCAACAGCCATTCAAAGCGGCAATGCAGGCGCTGGAGGCGGCAGAGCAAGTCGCCGACAAGGCCGCAACCGCCCTGCTTTACAGGTCGCGCACCTTCGACTTTACGACGATCAACCGTGAGTTCAGCGCGCTCTATCTGGCGCACAAGGATGGTCTGCGCGCCGAGGCCCAGCTCCAATTGGCCCTCAAACAGATCAGCAGCGACGAATTCAGCTTGCTCAAAGCAGTGTTGGACACACCGGAGGCAGCCGATCGTGATGCCTCTATCACCGCTGCCAGCCTGATGCTGTCAATGACCGAGCAGACCGGCAACGTCACCACCCATGCGCTCAACGGTCCTCTCGTCATCACCCGGGGCTCGCTCGACGCTGCATCGCCACACAGCCTTTTGCTGTACTGGCCCGGCGCTGGCGGCGGCTTGCAACGGTTCGCCAACCGCACAGCGCTGGAGCGGCAGGTGTTCAAGATCCAGGACCGGGACAATGTGCTGGCCTTGCGGCTAAACAAAATAAGGACCGACCCCCTGCTTTATAGTCTCCACAAACAGACCCGCGACTTTGAAGAGAACGCAGGAAAAATACGTCAGCGCCAAACCGACACAACCCATCAACTGGAAGCACTGCGCAAGCACGCCCTCGCCGGCCTACAGGTCCCGGTGCATGCGGCCCGAAGCCTGGCGTTCTCGCACCTGTTGGACCAACACCGCAGTGCCGCGCTGTACACCCGCCGGCCCGAATGGCTCACCCAATTGCCTGTGGCCGACCGCGTTGAACTCAAGGCCCTGTTCGAGTCGTACATTGTGGCGATGCATCGCAGCCACACACAGCTGGAACTCGCCCTGACACCTCGCGATGACTTCACCCGGCAACACTTACAGGCCCGCCTGCGAAAGGACTTTTCGATCCAGGGGCATTTTGACGTGCAACTTGACCTGCCGGACTCCGTCACTCTGCAAAAGCAACTGACCGACGGTGCCGCCCCGGGAACCCCGCAGAAACTCGTCGCGGTACCCAGCAAGGCGCGCAGCAAGATGTCACTCGAAGAACTGGCCCAAACCAATATCGACAACACTCCGTCGATGCAGCTTGAGCCCCTGTCACTGCGACTGGGCGCCATGCGCGTCGAAGTCAGCGCCGCAAACACTGCCGAGCGTCAGGCGCTTGCCAATGGCATCACAAAGCGCTACTTGCGCAAGACCCTGCCCGAGCTTGACCTGCCCAAAGCCTATGAACAGTTGATCCGCGACGCCTTCACCGGCTCGGCAACCGAATCGGCCTTCGCCAGGGAACACCTGCGCGAACGCCTGATCGAGCCCTGGCGCTTGATGCTCAAGTTGCAAGGGGAATCCGCGCGACTGCAAAAACAAATCAGACACGACGATTTGCAGGTGTTGATCATCGCCATCGACGCCAACACCCAGGAAGCCTGGCGCGCTGATCGCAAGCGCATCGCGATTCTGCCGGCCTACCTGAGTGCAGGTGGAAAAGACACCCACAATCAAGGCCCCACCACGTTGTCCGGGGTGACCTTCATTGAAGAGCAAATCAGCGGAATGACGTTGCTCTATCTGCCCGACAGTCCCGACGGCCAGTTCCTGCGGCGCTACGCCACCCTGGAATCGGCGCGCAAGGCGTTGTTCAACCTGTGTCTGCGTAGCGAAATGGTCAGTTACCTGGCAGGCCGGGCCTTGCAGGGTAATGTGCAGGCCCATGTCAGTCGTATCGATCAGGCCGTGCTCAAACATTTCGACGCCATGATCGGGGTGGGGGTACCGTGGCCCAAAACAACGTCACTGGCGGAGCACCTGCTCAATGCCCATATGGGGCGCCTGATCGAAGCGCATCGCGGAACCTCACGTTCCAACGAGGCCTTGTACCTGGAACGTTACGCGCTCAGTGGTCCGAGGGCGTTCAATTACATGAAGATGGCGTTGGGCGTGGTGCCCTTTGTCGGTTCGGCCATTGCCCTCTACGATGCCTGGACCAGTGCCAACCGAGCCGTTGCGACCCTGTTGCGCGGCGACATTGGCGATGGTCTGACGGAAATTGAATCGGTGCTGCTGTCACTGATCGATGCCGCCATGGACATTCTTCCCGGCACTGCGGTGGGGGCCAGGTCAGCCAGGGGCGCTCGATCACTGACGCGTCTTCGTCAAACTGACGCATTGGGCAAAAGCGCGGGCGCGTTGCAAGAGAGTTCAAGGCGTCAAGCGCGGCATAGTTTCAATCGCTTCGCCGGGTACGATTACGAAAAACCGATGTCTCTCACCGGCCTGCAACCGGCGACCCAAGGAATGTACCGCAACATCTACAGGCACGCAGACGGCGACTTTATCGTTCGCCAGGGACGCATCTTTCAGGTTGAGCGCAGCACCGACTCACGAAACTGGCGACTGAGCGGCACTCGTCAAAAAACCTATAAACAACCCATCGGCCTTGATGAAGCAGGGCGTTGGGACACTTACTTCGGCGTCTACGGGGTGACCTTCGAGGGCGGCGGGCTTGGCGGTGGCGGTGTGCAAGGGCACCTGGCGGATGCTCTTGATCCGCTCTGGCCGGCCGTCATTCGCCAACGTCTGCCGCGATGGTGGGTCGATCAGGCTTTGCGCCGGCAGAACGCATTGACCGAAGCGGCCGACGACGTTGCCCCGCAACTCGATACCCGGGTTGCGCGTACCAACGCCGCCATCGAACAGTACAACGCCAGCACCCTAGAGCACCGTCCGACGCTGATGCCGGCTACCGAAGCTGCGTGTACAGGCGACATTGAACTGGCCAGCAGACACTACCAGACACTGGTTGATCTGTTGCCCCTGACCCATGGCAACAAAAGGCGCGTACTCAGGGACATGCAGAGCCATGACGCCCTGCTGATCGCGGATCGGTACAAGCATCGGGTATTCTTTGCCAATCATCGGGCAGATCCGCTGATCTACAGGATCGACGATCTCATCGACCGCCTGGATGCACTGCCGGACACTGCGCTCGGCGAACGCGTCCGTATGCTGCAAGACGTCAGAAAGGTGCGTGTAGCCTTCATGCACGAACTGGAGCAAATCGATGCCGCGATGCGCGACCTCAACCTGTGGTACGAACGCGTAACAGTCAGCAGCCACAAGACGCGACTGACCTCCGAAGTCATGATGCTGAACGGGAGGCTCAGTGAGGCCAATCTGCTCTACCTGAGAACCGGCCACCTGCTGGAAATCGTCAAACGCGTTGACACCACCTGGGATATCTCCTGGTTCTATCTGCAAGGTCAGGCAGAGAGTCTGCGGACCAAAGTCGATCGAGCCTTGTTCACCCATTACAGCCTGCCGGAAGTCACCGCCACCAGAGCCCAGCGCAACCAGATATTGCAGGAGTGCCTCGATCTTTACAGCGAGTTTCGCCGCAACATGAACGCCTGGACCGCCAGCTATCCGCAGCATTTCCATCTGGACGCCGTGGCGCCGTTGCTGGAGGGTATCGAGAAAATGGCCGAACGAGCACGCAAGGCCATCAATCAGTCGGCTCCCGCGCGCCCTGCCGGGCAACACAGCAAAAAGGTGTTCACGACCGAAGACGATCAATTGCTGATTGGAGTGGAACGCTGGGAGCCGACGACCCAAAGGCGGCAATACTCCCTGACAGCCCAGGGCGGATTTGAGGAGGTTTGGGAACAAGGTTCAAATGGTAAGTTTCGCCTGCTGAACCCGCCGGAACAGGCCATTGGCCCTGTGCAAAGGGACCTTGGGTCTTTGGTCGAGGATGCTCAGCGCCGTCTGCAATCACAGCCGTCTTATAAGGCCAAGGTTCAATCCTATGCGGTTCAAGACATGCTCCCGGTTGATCTGGAGCACATGATGGTCAGCGAAGCGGGCGAACTGACCCGACGCGCCCTTAACATCGAAGACATCGCTCCGCAGAACGCCATCATCCAGCAACTGCGCGACAACGCCGCAGAACTCACCACCAGCGGGCGTGAGATGCGCACGCGACAATCGTTGAGTACAAAAAAACCTACCGATGGAATGCTCGACGACCTGGTCCGCCACAAGGCATTGGAAATACGCAAAACGAGCCCACTGAAAAACCTGGGCAAACAGCCTGACGGTCGAATCGATTACCTGCAGGAATACGAAGTGTGGGATTTGACTGCAATGCCGCCCAAGGTGCTGTGGTATGCCCACTTTCACTACACCAAGGCCGCACCGGCCTTCGGCGAATTCGAGAAGGCTCATCTAAAACTGCCGGAACACCGCTTTCTGACCCACGCCGATAACGCCGCGCTTCCCTACGCCGATATCGGCAAAAAATCAGCGGCACTCAAACATTTCGATCAGGTTTAGAACGTAAAGCGGGAGCGGTTTGTCCGCTCCCGTTTTGGCTAAGCCAATTGACTCCGCAACTGCCGCGCCGCAGCCACCATGTTCACCAACGCCGCCTCAGTCTCAGGCCACGCCCGGGTTTTCAATCCGCAATCCGGGTTCACCCACAACCGCTCGGCCGGAATCCGCTTCACCGCTTTGCTCATCAATTTCACTATCTCGGCGGTGTCCGGCACCCGTGGTGAGTGGATGTCATAGACGCCCGGGCCAATGTCGTTCGGGTAATCAAACGCTTCGAAAGCCTCCAGCAACTCCATGCCCGAACGCGAGGTTTCGATAGTGATCACATCGGCGTCCATCGCCGCGATGGACTGAATCACGTCGTTGAATTCGCTGTAGCACATGTGGGTGTGGATCTGGGTTTCGTCACGCACACCGGAGGCGCTCAAGCGGAACGCTTGCACCGCCCAATCGAGGTATTCCTGCCATTGCGCCCGACGCAGCGGCAAGCCTTCACGAAAGGCGGCTTCGTCGATCTGCACGATCTTGATGCCGGCGCTTTCCAGGTCCACCACTTCGTCACGCAAAGCCAGCGCCAGTTGCTGTGCCTGGATTTTGCGCGAGACGTCTTCACGCGGGAACGACCACATCAGCATGGTGACGGGTCCGGTGAGCATGCCTTTCATGACCTTGTCGGTCAGGCCCTGAGCATAGGTGATCCAATCGACGGTCATGGCCTTCGGACGGCTCAGGTCGCCGTAGATGATCGCCGGTTTCACGCAGCGCGAACCGTAGCTTTGCACCCAGCCAAAACGGGTGAACACATAGCCGTCCAGTTGCTCGGCGAAGTACTCGACCATGTCGTTGCGTTCGGCTTCCCCGTGAACCAGCACGTCCAGACCCAGGCGTTCCTGAACTTGCACGGCCTGGCGGATTTCGCTGTGCATGGCGTCGGTGTAATCGTTGGCCGACAGCTTGCCTTGCTTGAACGCCTGGCGTGCCAGACGAATCGAACCGGTCTGCGGGAACGAACCGATGGTGGTGGTCGGGAATGTCGGCAGTTTCAACCGCGCACGTTGCTGCTCAATGCGTTTGGCGAACGGCGAGTGACGTTGGCTGTCCGCCGCACCGATGGCGTTGAGGCGCGCCTGCACCAGGGCTTTATGGATACGCGGCGACTCGGCACGGCTGGCTTGAATGGCACGGCTTTGGGCGAGTGCGGCTTGCACCTTGGGTGATTGCGGGTCGTTCAGGGCATCGCGCAGCACGGCGATTTCGCCGCACTTCTGCACGGCAAACGCCAGCCAGCTTTTCAGTTCCGGGTCGAGTTTGTCTTCGCGATCCAGATCCACCGGGCTATGCAGCAACGAGCAGGAACTGCTGACCCACAGGTTGTCGCCAAAGCGTTCCTGGGCCGGCTGCAGTTGCGCGAGGACTTGCTCCAGCTCGCAGCGCCAGACGTTACGACCGTTGACCAGGCCCACCGAGAGAATCTTGTAGGGCGGCAGACGGTCCAGCACTTGGCCGAGTTGATCCGGGGCACGCACGGCATCAATGTGCAAGCCTTGCACGGGCAGGTTGACGGCCAGGCCAAGGTTGTCTTCCAGACCGCTGAAGTAGGTCGCCACGAGTTTTTTCAGCGGAGAGTATTGAAGGATGTGATAGGCGCGCTCGAAGGCGTTTTTCCAGGCCTGTGGCAGGTCAAGGGTCAGGATCGGTTCGTCGATCTGCACCCACTCCACGCCTTGAGCGGCGAGGCGGCTGAGTATCTCGCCGTAGATCGGCAGCAGGCGTTCCAGCAGTTCGAGCTTGTCGAAGTCGTTGCCCTTGGCTTTGCCCAGCCACAGGTAAGTCAGCGGACCGATGATGACGGGTTTGACGTTGTGGCCCAGCGCCTTCGCCTCATCAACTTCGTCGAACAGCTGTTCCCAGCTCAGTTTGAATTGCTGGTCAGCGGTGAATTCCGGGACCAGGTAGTGGTAGTTGGTGTCGAACCACTTGGTCAGTTCCTGGGCGTATTGCCCTTTGCTGTGTTCGCCGCCGCAGCAGGCGGCCGTGGCGCCACGGGCCATGGCGAACAAGGTGTCAAGGGTCGGCAGGCCGCGCGAGTCCTTGGCGCTGTCAAAACGCTCGGGGATCACACCGAAGGTCAGGGAATGGGTCAGGACCTGGTCGTACCAGGCGAAGTCGCCCACGGGCAGCAGGTCGATGCCGGCGTCTTTCTGCAACTGCCAATGGGTGGCGCGCAATTGGCGGCCGACGCTTTTCAGCGCGTCCTGATCGAGGCCGCCTTTCCAGTAGGATTCGAGGGCTTTTTTCAGTTCGCGGTCAGCGCCGATACGCGGAAAACCAAGTGTATGGGCCAGAGCCATGGTGAATTTCTCCCTGTAAAAGATGGCGCTATTGTCGACACCCAACCCAACATGAGACAAACTCAACCTTTTCGTGTTGATCACAAGTTTTACTCATGGAGCCCCCGGTGCTTGAAATCCGTCACCTGAAGACCCTGCACGCCTTGCGCGAAGCCGAAAGCCTGGTGGATGCGGCCGACCGCTTGCACCTGACGCAGTCGGCCCTGTCCCATCAGTTCAAGGAGCTTGAGGAACGGCTGGGGATGCCGCTGTTCGTGCGCAAGACCAAACCGGTGCGCTTCACCAGCGCCGGTTTGCGTCTGCTGCAACTGGCCGACGCCACTCTGCCGTTGTTGCGGGGTGCCGAGCGCGATATCGCGCGGCTGGCCGGTGGCACTGCCGGGCGTTTGCACATGGCGATCGAGTGCCACAGTTGCTTTCAGTGGTTGATGCCGACCATCGACCAGTTCCGCGATGCCTGGCCGGAAGTCGAACTGGACCTGGCCTCAGGGTTCTCCTTCGCCCCGCTGCCGGCGCTGGCCCGTGGCGATCTGGATTTGGTAGTGACTTCCGATCCGCTGGAACTGGCCGGGATCACTTACGTGCCGTTGTTCACCTACGAAGCGATGCTCGCGGTGGCCAACCAGCACCGTTTGGCGAGCAAGGCCTACATCGTCCCGGAAGATTTACTCACGGAAACGCTGATTACCTACCCGGTGGAGCGTGATCGTCTGGACATCTTCACCCGTTTCCTGGAGCCGGCCGATATCGAGCCGGCGCAGGTCCGCACGTCGGAACTGACGGTGATGATGATGCAATTGGTGGCCAGCGGACGCGGCGTGTGCGGCGTACCCCATTGGGCGCTGCATGAATACAGCTCACGGGGTTACGTGAAGGCCAAGCGGCTGGGCGAGAAGGGATTGTTTGCGACGCTGTACGCCGGGATTCGCGCCGACATGCTGGACGCGCCGTACATGCGCGACTTCTTGCTGACGGCCAAGGACACGTCGTTCTCGACACTCGACGGCGTCAGCGCAGTTCGCTAGGAACAGACCTCTCCTGCGGGACTGCGGTGGATTTAGAGCTCGCGCCACATGTGGATTTTGTCGAAGTAGTCTTCGCCCACCCGTACCGCCAAAGGTTCGAGACCGAACGGGATGAAGCCGCAACGCTGGTACAGGTTGAACGCGGCGTCATTGCCGGCGGTGACGGTCAGCTGGATCAGCCTCAGACCGTTATGGTTCTGCGCTTCAGCCAGGGCAGCCTGTACCAGGTGATAACCGAACCCACGTTGCCGGACCTTGCCCGACACGTACATGCCAAACAATGTCACCTTGTGCCGGGCCTTCTCCCGAGGCTCGAAGGCCAGGCCGACGATGCCCGCCAACTCAGCGTTTTCGAACGCGCCGAACACCACGTCCAGCGTGCTGCTCAGGCGTGACGCCCACCAACTCAACGGCATCACGGCGCGTTCGCGCACGCTGGAGGTAAACGCCTGGGGATGCAGGTCATAGGCTTCGAGCATCAGCGCCCGATAATCCAGCGCATGACTGGCATCAAGCCGTTCAATCCGCATAGTCAAGCCATCCGTCGTTGTTCCAGCATCAGTCGCACCGCCAGCGCCGACAGCACGAACCCCATGAAATAGCGTTGCACCGCCAGCCAGGACGGGTTGTTGACGAACCAGGAGGCGATGCCCCCGGCGAACAGCGCGATCAACAGATTGACGCTGAAACTGACGCTGATCTGAGTCAGACCCAGCGTGATGCTTTGGGTGAACACCGAGCCATGCTCAGGCGTGATGAACTGCGGAAACACCGACAAATAAAACACGGCGATCTTCGGGTTCAGAGCGCTGGTCAGAAAACCCATGGTGATCAGTTTGCGCGACGAGTCCGGCGGCAACTGCTGTGCCTCGAACGCCGAACGCGCCCCCGGTTTCACGGCTTGCCAGGCCAACCACATCAGGTACAGCGCGCCGGCCCACTTCAGCACTTCGTAGGCCATCGGCACCGCCAGAAACACCGCGGTCAAACCGGCCGCGGCCGCGAACAGGTGCACGAAAAACCCCGCGACTACACCGAGCAACGAGGTCACACCGGCCTTGCGCCCCTGGCAGATCGAACGGGAGATCAGGTAAATCATGTTCGGCCCCGGCGTCAGCACCATCAGCAACGCGGCAGCGGCGAAGATCAGCAAGTCTTGAAGCGGGATCATGGGCAGTCCTTTGTCCGGTAATAATCAGGCAGTTTCGGATAACAATGCACGATAAAACGGCAGGATCAAGTCCCGTGTCAATGGCGCCAGCGTGACATTGCCGTCAGTGGCCGGGTCGATCCAGCACACCTCTTCGATCTCCGCCGCAGGCGATACGTCTGACTCGATGGTCAGTTGAAAGAGTTCGGCCTGGACGGTAAAACCCGGCTCATTGGCGGCCGGTGCCGAGAATTGCCCGAGATAAATGGCGTGTGCCGGATCAATGACCAGGCCCAATTCTTCTTCCAGTTCACGGGCCAGCGCGTGGACCGGTTGCTCATGGGCTTCGATCTTGCCCCCCGGCTGCATGAACGCCTCGGTGCCGCGCTTGCGGACCAACAGCGTGCGACCGTCCGGGCCGAGCAACAGGGCCGCGGCGATGCGGATAAGGCGGGGGGCAGAAGCGGATGACAGCGTCATGGATCAGGATCGTCCTTGGCAAAAGGCGCAAGAATCACATGATCGCTGCCGCTTCGTCACCCCCCCAAAAACCACACCCTGCACCCGCGTCTATGCAGTGGCGCGTTCCAGTAGCGCGGCCGCCTCTTTTTCCGGCACCTTCACGAAAATGCTGTATTTCGCGCCTTCCATGGCCTCGAAGGCGATGCCAAACAGCACCACCGAACCCAATGACAGAGTGCGTTCGAGGTTGTAAGCCGTGTCGTTGTCACGGCCCACCAACTGGGCGAGTTCGACGTTCATGGTATTCCTCGTTCTTAACCAGGCGGGCAGAAAGATTGCCCGTTCGGGCAACGGATCGACGTCCTCGACAAGCCCAATTTCTGGACGCAACTGGTGCGGTTGCTGGATCAGTACGTGACCTTCTACAGCTGGGTGGCGCTGCTTTTCAGCGCCGATCAGCACCCGCAAGTGTTCGCCGAATGCCCGGGCACGGACGGCACTCCCGCCATAAGAAACACATGGCGCAAAATGCCTGAGTACCCGTCCCTTCATTGATTGCTACCACTTATCAGAAACAGTAAATACCTGTTATTTCTGACAGTAGACTTGGCCCACTTTTCCGTTAAACAATCCCTCTGACGTTGATATTCAATCCATGCGGTTATGCCCGCGCGCCTGCCTTGGATTCAACTGACTAACAAACTCACTTCGTTGACCTAAGCATGCTCTTGCGTAACCAATACGATGCAATTGGGCGCTTTAGGCAGTTAACCGTTTTCACTCATCCGCCATGGACAGGCCTCCTTATGTTTACACGCCGCTCCTTTTTGACATTCGCCTCTCTCTCAACGGCTTTGTGCGCCCTGAACATCAAGTCAGCAGCCATCGCAGATGAACATCTGAAGCTGGGTACGTCGGCGGTGTTTTCCTTCGACAGCTTGATTGAACGTGCGCAAGCCTTAATGTTGAAGCCCTATATCGCTCCAGCAACAGCTTCTGCACAACGCCTGTCAAAGATCGACTACGAAGCCCATGGAAAAATAAAGTTCGATCCGCAACAGGCGCTTTTTTCAAAAGGCCCCGGACAATACCCTGTCACTTTTTTTCACTTGGGCACCTACTTTCGTATACCGGTCCGCTTGCATTTGATTAAAGAAGGCAGTGCTCAAGAGATACTTTACGACCCGAACTACTTCACTATGCCGGCCGACAGTCCGGCTCGTGCACTCCCCCCGGACAGTGGTTTTTCTGGCTTTCGTCTTCAGGAAAGTCGCCGGGGTGACCAGAAAGAACGCGACTGGAAGCACAATGACTGGGTGGCCTTTCTCGGGGCCTCATATTTTCGTGCCATTGGCGAGTTGTACCAATATGGGCTTTCAGCGCGCGGCATCGCGCTGGACGTAGCACAACCCGATACGGCTGAAGAGTTCCCGAATTTCACGCACATCTGGTTTGAAACCCCCAAAGACGATCGTAATGAGAGCGTAACGCTATACGCATTGCTTGACGGCCCCAGCATCTGTGGCGCCTATCGCTTCACCATTCACCGGACCAAAGGCGTGGTCATGGACATCGAGTGTGCGCTGTTCCTGCGCCAGGATGTTGGACGTTTCGGCATCGCCCCGCTGACGTCCATGCATTGGTTCAGCGAAACAGCCAAGCGCACCGCCGCCGACTGGCGCCCCGAGGTACACGATTCTGATGGCCTGGCGCTTTGGACCGGAAACGGCGAGCGCATCTGGCGACCCTTGAACAACCCTGCACGCACCATGGCATCGGCTTTCAGCGACAACCATCCACGGGGTTTTGGTTTATTGCAGCGGGATCGGGACTTCAACAATTTTGAGGACGGCGTGCATTACGAACGTCGCCCCAGCCTGTGGGTAGAACCTCTTGGCGATTGGGGGGCAGGCAGCGTTCAGTTGGTGGAGATCCCCACTGACGATGAAATTCACGACAATATCGTCGCCATGTGGGTCCCTGCCGAACCTGCCGAGGCAGGCAATTCCTATCGGCTACGTTATCTCCTTCATTGGTTGGCGGATGAACCCTACCCTTCTGAATTGGCTCGTTGCGTGGCAACTCGCTTGGGCAATGGCGGCCAACCCGGCCAACCGCGGCCCAAAGGCGTGCGCAAGTTCGTCGTGGAGTTCAAAGGCACACCGCTGGAGAAACTCGCCTTCGGCATTAAACCGCAAGCCGTACTCACCTCATCCCGAGGGACTTTCTCGAATGTATTTACAGAGGCTGTGCCAGATGGCGTGCCCGGCCACTGGCGTGCTCAGTTCGATTTAAGCGTCGATGGGAAAGCGCCAGTGGAATTGCGCCTGTTCTTGCGCCTGGATGACAAGACGTTGTCGGAAACATGGCTCTATCAATATCACCCATTCGACTCACAATCCGGGGCGATTGCATTGCAACACCGCTCCGGAATTTTTAACGTCTCCTGAGAGGATTACCGGTCATGGATGTCCGACGCGTCATCAGAAACGCCATCCTAACTACGCTTGTTGCGGGGACTTGGGTTCACGCCTATGCGGATTCGCCGCCCGGTAACGACGATGTGATTAAAACACTGCTCGCGCAGATGACGCTCGAAGAAAAGGCCGGCCAGCTCACGCAACTGGGCATGCAAACGACGCCCACCGGGCCCATTGTGGATAACAAAGGCGAGAACATTCTTCGCGTAGAAGACGCCGGTTCTCTGATTGGGGTCTTTGGCGCCGAAACCACACGTCAACTGCAACGCAGAGCGGTCGAAGGATCACGCCTGCATATCCCGTTGCTGTTCTCATTTGACGTGGTTCATGGTTTTCGCACCATTTTTCCGGTTCCTCTTGCCGAGGCCGCGGCCTGGGAACCTGAACTGTCGCAACGCACTGCCCGTGCCGCCGCCGTCGAAGCAACCGCCAGCGGATTGCACTGGACCTTCGCGCCCATGGTCGATATCACGCGTGACCCACGTTGGGGCCGGGTGGTCGAGGGTGCAGGTGAAGACCCGTTTCTCGGTTCCTCGCTGGCGGTTGCACGTGTAAGAGGTTTTCGTGGTGCCGACGAGAAAAACACTTCCATGATGCTGTCCACCGCCAAGCACTTTGTGGCGTACGGGGCAGCCGAGGGCGGGCGCGACTACAACACTGCTGATATCTCGGAACGCACCTTGCGAGAGGTCTATCTGCCACCGTTTCGTGCCGCGGTGGAGGCTGGGACAGATTCGATCATGCCTGGGTTCAACGAGATCGCGGGCACACCGATGCACGCCAATCACTCGCTGCTGAAAGAAAGACTACGCGATCAATGGGGCTTCGACGGGATCATTGTCAGCGACTACTGCGGCATACCCGAATTGATGAAGCACGGCGTGGCTGCGATCCCCCCGACAGCGGGCAATCTCGCAGTCGAGGCCACGATGGATATCGACATGGCCAGCGGTCTCTACGCAAAGGAATTACCGGCACTGGTGCGCAGTGGGAAAATTCCGCAGCGTTTGCTGGACGACGCGGTGCGGCGTGTACTCCAGGCCAAACAACGATTGGGTTTGTTCAACGATCCTTATCGCTACAGCGACCCGGCCCGCGAACGTCTGCTGACCCTCACGCCGCACACGCGCGCGCTGGCACGGGAGGCGGCGCAAAAATCCATTGTGTTGCTGAAGAACGACAACCAACTGTTGCCGCTGCCCAAGGATATGCACAAACTCGTGGTGGTAGGCGCGCTCGCTACTGACGCCCACGCCACATTGGGCTCTTGGCCAGGGGACGGCCGCCCCGAGGAATCGATTACGGTTCTTGAGGGTATCAAACGCGCGGTATCGCCCGCGACACAGGTCATCTACAAGGCCGGAGCCTCGCCCGACAGCGCTGAACTCTCAGGAGTCGACGAGGCACAACGCGCAGCCGCGGATGCCGATGTGGTGATTGCCGTTCTTGGCGAAAGTGCGGACATGAGTGGCGAAGCGCGCAGCCGTGCATCCCTGGGCTTGCCCGGTGCTCAAGATGCACTGTTGTCACGGTTGATCGAATCCGGCAAACCCTTGGTGGTCATTCTCATGAACGGTCGTCCCTTGGCCATTCCGAGAATGGCCGAGAAGGTGCCCGCTATTCTCGAATCCTGGTTTCTCGGTTCTGAGATGGGTCACGGCGTGGCCGATGTGTTGTTCGGTGACGTGAATCCAAGTGGCAAGCTCCCCATCACTTTTGCGCGTTCGGTCGGGCAGGTGCCCATTTACTTTGAGCACAAAAATACCGGCCGCCCGCCGAGCAAAGCGGCGGTTTACACCTCGAAGTACGTTGACCAGCCCTGGACGCCACTCTATCCCTTCGGCCATGGCCTGAGTTACACGACCTTTACATATGACACCCCTAGCCTCAGTACAACGACACTGACAGCCAATGAAAAACTGTCGGTGCAGGTGACAGTCCGTAATACCGGCAGGCGAGAGGGAGAGGAAGTCATCCAGTTGTACTTGCGCGACGATGTCGCGAGCGTGACTCGTCCGGTGCGCAGTTTGCGTGGATTTATGCGGGTCAGGCTCGCTCCGGGAGAATCACGAACAGTGAGCTTCCTGCTGGATCAGGAGGACTTTGCGCTGCTGGATAAATACTTCCTGAGAGTGGTTGAACCCGGGACGTTCACGGTGTTTGTCGGCGGCAGTTCCGCCACGGACAATCAGGTGAGCTTCGAGGTAACCACCGGTAAACGAGTGCCTGGGCTCGGTTCAGCCATACCGCGGATGCTGCGCGAGGCTTCAGTAATGTGAATGCCGGGGCGGTGACACTCTCTTTTCACAGGTTCTCTACAGGCGCAGAATGCCGGACTGCCCCACCAAGTCCGCCCCCAAGGAAACCGTATGAGCCTGTCACTCCTGAGCCGCTACGCCTTCTTTGCCGTCTGTGTGATGTTTACCCTCGCCAGCCTGCCCTTCCTGGAGCACGACTGGCTCTGGCCGATCACCGTCGTCACCGGCATTCTCAGCCTCGTGGGTCTGTTCGATCTGCTGCAAAGCCCTCACGCGGTGCGTCGTAATTACCCGATCCTCGGCAACATCCGTTATCTGGTGGAGGGTATTCGCCCGGAAATCCGCCAGTACCTGCTCGAATCCGACAGCGACGCCCTGCCCTTCTCCCGGGCCCAGCGTTCGCTGGTCTATTCACGTGCCAAGAATCAAAGCGCCGACAAACCCTTCGGCACGTTGATCGATGTGTATCAGTCGGGTTTCGAATTCATCGGCCACTCCATGCGCCCGGCGCCGTTGAGTGACCCGAGCAGTTTCCGGGTAACGGTCGGCGGCCCGCAGTGCTCGCAGCCGTACTCGGCGTCGGTGTTCAACATCTCGGCCATGAGCTTCGGCTCCCTCAGCGCCAACGCCATTCGCGCGTTGAACCAAGGGGCGAAACTCGGCAACTTCGCCCACGACACCGGCGAAGGCAGCATCAGCGCCTATCACCGGGAAAACGGCGGCGACCTGACCTGGGAACTCGGCAGCGGCTACTTCGGCTGCCGCACCGCTGACGGACGCTTTGACCCTGAACGCTTCGCGGCACAAGCGCAGACGCCCCAAGTGCGGATGATCGAAATCAAGATGAGCCAAGGCGCCAAGCCCGGTCATGGCGGAATTTTGCCCAAGCACAAGGTCACCCAAGAAATCGCCGAAACACGCGGCATTCTGATGGGCGAAGACTGCATCTCGCCGTCGCGGCACAGCGCGTTTTCCACGCCGATCGAACTGATGCACTTCATCGCTCAACTGCGTGAACTGTCCGGTGGCAAACCGGTGGGCTTCAAGTTCTGTCTCGGCCACCCGTGGGAATTCATGGGCATCGCCAAGGCCATGCTGGAAACCGGCATCCTCCCGGACTTCATCGTGGTTGATGGCAAGGAAGGCGGCACCGGTGCCGCGCCTGTGGAATTCACCGACCACATCGGCGTGCCGATGCGCGAAGGCCTGCTGTTCGTACACAACACACTCGTCGGCCTGAACCTGCGGGAAAAAATCAAACTCGGCGCCAGCGGCAAGATCGTCAGCGCCTTCGACATCGCCAGCGTCCTGGCCATCGGCGCCGACTGGGCCAACTCCGCTCGCGGCTTCATGTTCGCCATCGGCTGCATCCAGTCGCAAAGCTGCCACACCAACAAGTGCCCGACCGGCGTCGCCACCCAGGACACCCTGCGCCAACGCGCGTTAGTGGTTCCGGACAAGGCCCAACGCGTCTTCAACTTCCACCGCAACACCCTCAAGGCCCTGGCCGAAATGCTCGCCGCTGCCGGGTTGGAACATCCTGCGCAATTGTCGGCCAAGCATTTGGTGCGGCGCATGTCGGCAACCGAGATCAAACTGTTCTCGCAACTGCATGTGTTCTTGAAACCGGGGGAGTTACTGACCGGTGAAGTGAACGGAGAGTTTTACTCGCGGATGTGGCAGATGGCGCGGGCGGACAGTTTTGAGCCCAATGAGGTCGTAGCGGCATGAACCCGTCGGGCCCTGTCATCGCGCTTCACCAGTGAAGCGCCCAGCCAATGAACAATGCATGAGGGATGACGCTGATCGGGTCCTGCAAATCCACATCCATGGCAATCACCGCATCGCCGGTGGCATATGTCAGAAATCACAGGTGTGACGGCCACGGCTGCCCGACACTCGCCCGCTGTTGCGCCAGCCCTTGTTTGTCAGCGCAGCGGTATACGTGGTGGTTACCGGCGTGATTACTGTCTGCTGGCGCTGGCCGCAAATACACGATGCCGTGATGCCCGCCAGCCTGAGCAACCTGCTGTACCCGATCAGCAAGACCGATCTGTCGCCGGTCCGTCTGCTGCACTTCCTGGCACTGGCGTATGTCACCGCCAGGCTCTTGCCCGGCAACGGCTGGACGCAAAACTGGCTGGCGCAGCAATGCTGCCGCATGGGGCGCTATTCACTGGAAGTGTTCGGCCTCAGCGTGCTGTTGGCGCCGTTGGCGGACATGCTCAACGCCCTGAGGTGGGTGCCGGGGTGATGGCGTTGCTGGGGGCGTGGCTGGACTTCAATAAACGCCTGAATCGATCAGTGCAAACCGCGACAGCCTGAAATGCAAAAAGCCCCGGTCTAAAAGGCCGGGGCTTTTTCATTTCAGGCGTTACACCTTACGAAGCCGAACGCACCGCACCCTGCGACACATTGGTCGGTTGCAGCTTGAACACGTAGAACAATACCGTCAGCAGGATCAGGAATGCCGGGCCCACATAGAGTGCGACGCGAGTGTCCGGGAAGTACGCCATCAGGCCGACCACCAGCACCAAAAATGCCAGCGCCAGATACGAGCTGACCGGGTACAACCACATCTTGTATTTCAGGCCGGCACGTTCGCTGGCGCTCAAGCCTTTGCGGAACTTGAGTTGGGCCAGCAAGATCATCACCCAGGTCCAGATCGCGCCGAAGGTGGCAATCGCCGTCACCCAGACGAACACTTTCTCAGGCACCAGGTAGTTGAGCAGCACGCCCATCAACAAGACACCGATCGACAGCAGCAAGGCGCGACGCGGTACGCCGTTGTTCGACGTCGTGGCGAAGCCGGCCGGGGCCTGACCGTTCTGCGCCAGGCTGTAGAGCATGCGCCCGGTGCTGAAGATGCCGCCGTTGCAGGACGACAGTGCCGCGGTGATCACCACGAAGTTGATGATGCCGGCAGCGGTCTTGATGCCCAGGCGCTCGAAAGTCATCACGAACGGGCTGCCCTGCGTGCCGATTTCGTTCCACGGGTAGATCGACAGGATCACGAACAGCGCGCCGACGTAGAACAGCAGAATCCGCCAGAACACCGAGCCGATCGCATTGGGAATGGTCTTCTGTGGGTTCTTCGCTTCACCGGCGGTCAGGCCGATCATCTCGACGCCGAGGTAGGCGAACATCACCATTTGCAGGGACATCAACACGCCCTGCACGCCGTTGGGCAGGAAGCCGCCGTGCACCCAGAGATTAGAAATCCCCAGCGCCACGCCGTCGTTGCCGAAGCCGAACGCGATCACACCGATACCGCCGATCACCATCGCAATGATGGTGACGATCTTGATCAGGGCGAACCAGAACTCGAACTCACCAAAGGCTTTCACCGCGATCAGGTTGATCGAGCCCATGCTGAGCAACGCGGCGAGTGCCCAGATCCAGCGCGGCACATCGGGGAACCAGACGCCCATGTACACCGCCACCGCGGTGATTTCCGCAACGCAGGTCACCAGCCACAGGAACCAGTAATTCCAACCGGTCAGGAAGCCCGCCAATGGGCCGAGATAGTCTTGAGCATAGCGACTGAAGGAGCCGGCGACCGGGTTGTGAACTGCCATTTCGCCGAGGGCGCGCATGATCACCAGGATCGCCAGACCGCCGATGATGTAAGAAAGCATGATTGCCGGGCCAGCCATCTCGATGGCCTTGGCCGAACCGAGGAACAGGCCAACGCCGATACAGGCACCGAGCGCCATCAAGCGAATATGCCGTTCGCCGAGTTCGCGTTTGAGCGGGCCGCCTTGAGCGGTCTCGCCATTGGGCAGGTGATTGCCTGGCATAGGGGTACAACCTCGTCTTGTTATTGGAGATGACCACCGAGTGTCGAAGCGCTGACCGGTAAGCCAATGCTTTTCTGAAACCGGACCTGCTTCGTGGGCAGACCCGTCTTGTAGGACAAAACCTGCAAGATCAGCGGGGCGTGCAGTATAAAAAGCTTCTTGCAGGGTTTTTCACTCTATAAACCACAACATTTAGCGAGAACTCTCGGCAAAAGCCGGCTTTACGGAGGGGCATTACCTGCCTAAAGCCGGATTATTCGCCAATGAAACGGCGCGGAGTATTGCACGGTATTGGTGCATCGTCATGCCCCTATCGAGCCAGCATTCGCACGGCGAGGGCTCTAGCGCAAACCTTTAAGACGACTCGCCACAAAAGCGCCTTTCCACAGCGACTTAACGATGAGAATTCAAGATTTGCGTGTTCACAATTTTTTCACCAAGGCCAACCACCGTCTAAGCTTCAGACAAGTCCTCTCAATCTGCGTGAATGGATCAGTCGACTATGGGCGCTTTGTGGCAAACCGATTCGAGAAAAAATGGGGTTCCGACTGAACGTGTGGATGAAGCGCCTGTACCTGAAAAACCCGCTCGCCGCCGTACAAAGCACGGTTGGGGAGCGTTCTGGTTATTGTTGCTGATACTACTGATTGTCCTGGGGCTGGCCACGGCCAAGGAAATGCGCACGTCGAAGTTTCAATCCCGGGAACTCAGCCAATTAGCCGCCACCCTGAGCTACGAGCTAAAACCCGGCCCCAGCGATGCCATTCACTATCCCGGCGCCGGTCCTTTCGACCTGCGTCTGGGCTATAGCGCCCTGGATGAGTTCCTGCCGCGCCTGATCAAGCGTAACTACGTCGTGACGTCCCAGACCCGGTTTTCCCAAAAGTTGATGGACTACACCGACAATGGCTTTTTCGTGCCCTACGCGGAGAAAATCCAGGCGGGATTGTCGATCACCGATTGCCGTGCGGCCCCCCTTTACCAGTACAAATACCCACAACAACTGTATTCAAGCTTTGCGGCAATCCCCCCCGCGGTGGTCAACAGTTTGCTGTTCATCGAAAACCGCTTTCTGCTCGATCCCGCTCAGCCCCGGGCCAACCCTGCCGTGGATTGGCCTCGGTTCGGCCTGGCGGCGTGGTCCCAGGTCGCCAAGTTATTGCACTTGCCGGGCCAGTCGGCGGGGGGCAGTACCCTGGCAACGCAACTTGAGAAGTACCGGCATTCGCCCGCAGGCCTGACCGTGTCGGGCGCGGAAAAAATTCGTCAGATGATCTCTGCCAGTGTGCGCGCCTATCAGGCCGGACCGCAGACCCTCGAAGCCCGGCAGAACGTGATTCGCGATTACCTCAACAGCGTGCCCCTGTCGGCAGTACCGGGCCACGGTGAAGTGCATGGCATGGCCGAAGGTTTGCGCGTCTGGTACGGCGCCGATTTCAACCAGGCTAACGAGCGGCTGGCCAGCAAGGAGACAGATCCGAAAAGCATGTCGGAAAAAGGTCTGGCCCTGCGTGAGATGTTGTCCTTAATGATTGCCCAGCGCCGCCCTTCCTACTACCTGACCAAGGGCCACGATGAACTGGCCGACCTCACCGACAGCCACATTCGTCTGCTGGCACTGAATACCGTGATCGATGCGCCTCTCGCGGCAGCGGCATTGGCCAGCAAAGTGACTTATCGCGACTGGCAGACACAGCCAACCATTCAGTTGATCGAAACCAACAAGGGCATCAGCGTGGCGCGCAGTCGTCTGGGCGGGTTGCTCAACCGTCCGCTGTACGACCTCGACCGCCTTGATCTTTCCGCCACCAGCACCCTGCACGGCGAGTTGCAAACCCAGACTACCGAGTACCTGAAGCATCTGGCCGACCCGGTGTTTGCGGCGCAGATCGGTTTGATGGGCGAACGCCTGCTGACCCCCACCAGCACCGCCCAAGTGCGCTACAGCTTCACGCTGTTCGAACTGACCCCGGACGGCTCGCGGGTGCGGGTGCAGACCGACAGCACCGACCAGCCGTTCGATATTAATGAAGGCAGCAAGCTGGAACTGGGCTCCACCGCCAAGATGCGTGTGCTGACCACCTATTTGCAAATCATCGCCGAGCTGCACGATAAGTACGCAACGATGACCGTCCCGGAACTGAAGAAGGTCGACGTCCCTGATCAGGACCGCCTGAGTCGCTGGGCCGTCGATTACCTGATCCAGAACAAAGACCGCAATTTGCCAGGCATGCTCGGCGCTGCGCTGGATCGCAAATACTCGGCCAGCCCCGGCGAAGCTTTTTTCACCGGTGGCGGGCGGCACACATTCGTTAACTTTCGCAAAGAAGACAACGGCCGCCTCCCGACCCTGCGTGATGCCCTGCGCGAGTCGATCAACCTGCCATTCATTCGGCTGATGCGTGACCTGGTGCGTTACACCACGTATTCAGGCCCCAACAACAGCGCCGAATTGCTCAAGGACGACCGCGACCCTCGCCGCCAGGAATACCTGGCCTCGTTCGCCGACCGCGAAGGCACGTCGTTCCTGCTGAGGTTCTGGAAGAAATACAAGAACAAGAACACCCAGGCGCGGCTCGAGACCTTCCTCGACAGCATGCGCCCGACCCCGATCCGCATGGCCGCGGTGCATCGTTACCTGTTGCCACAGGCCAGTCAGGAAAGCTTCAACATGTTCGTGCGCTCGCACCTGAGCGGCACCAAACTCACCGAAAAACTGACCGACGAACGCCTCCAACGCCTCTACGAAAGCTACGGCCCTGGCGCCTACGACCTACCCGACCAGGGCTTCATCGCCAAGGTTCACCCGCTGGATCTATGGCTGATCGGCTACTTGTTGAACAACCCCGACGCCAAGTTCAGCCAGATCGTCAAAGCCAGCCAGTTCGAACGCCAGGAAGTCTACAGCTGGCTGTTCAAAAGCCGTCACAAGGGGGCCCGCGACAGCCGCATTCGCACCATGCTGGAGATCGAGGCGTTCCTCGGCATTCACCAGCGCTGGCAGAAAGTCGGCTATCCATTCGATCACCTGGTGCCGTCGCTCGCCACCGCCATCGGCAGTTCCGGCGACCGTCCGGCAGCATTGGCCGAGCTGATCGGCACCCTCCTCAACGACGGCGTGCGCATGCCGACACTGCGCATCGACAGCCTGCATTTTGCAGCGAACACGCCGTACGAAACCAAACTGATCAATGACCCGGGTGCCGGTAAACGGGTGATGCCTTCCGAGGTAGCGGCAGCCATGCGCGAAGCGTTGTCGCAGGTGGTGGATGCCGGCACAGCCAAACGCATCTCCGGCAGTTTCATAACGCCTGATGGCAAACCGTTGGCCATGGGTGGCAAAACCGGTACGGGCGATAACCGCATCGAAGCCGTCGGTTCGGGTGGGCGAATTCTGAGTTCAAAATCCATTAACCGCACCGCGACCTTCGTGTTCTACATCGGCGATCGTCACTTCGGCACGATGACAGCGTTTGTGCCCGGGCAATCGGCCGAAGCGTTCAAGTTCACCTCGGCCTTGCCAGTGCAAGTGCTCAAGGGGATGGCGCCGATTCTGACGTCGTACCTGCAACCGGGTAGCAATGTTGCGTGTCAGCCGGTTCCGACATCGCGACTGTGAGCTTTTGCGCAGCCGGTGGTATTTAATTATTTTTCAGATCTGAATACTTACCTGTTTACCGGCTGAAAGTGCCGGATAAGCACAGATCTTTAGACTGTTGTTTTTAGCCCCGACCGATAGGCTGATCATTCTTAAAACGATCAAGGATGATTGCCATGTCTGACGCTCACACGCTCGGCCAAAACATGAACAAGGGCCGGCACTACGCGTTCATCAAAAACACCATCAGCGACAACTTCAAAGACGCCACTGTCGGCAGAGGTCGGGCACTGGCGGCGACTGGACTGAAGATTGAACCGTGGTACACCACATCGCCCACCACCCATCATGACAAGCTCAAAGCGGCCAACCTCAAGGCATGGCGTTCGCAGAACACGGTCGACAAACTGTTCGAAAAACTGGACCTCCATTCGTTCGCCACACCCCTGCTCCAGGCAGCGCTCAAAAAGCGTTACGGAGTCGAGCATGACGTCAAGACCACCTACTTGCGCCTGTACCTTCCCAAGGATTTGCCCTGGTATGTGATTGACCTGTGGGACGGTGTCACAGCCCGAACCGTGTCCATGCTGGATGCGGCGCTGCACAACTTTGCAACGCATGAACAGGTTGATACCGGCTCGGACTTCATTACCGAACCCGACCATCGCGGGCACTTCGATGTCCTGTCGATCAAGCAGAAAGTGACCATCAGCCAGTTCCAGGCGCTGTGCCGGGAACTGGACATTGGCGCCCGATATAAAACATACCTTGAAAGCTACCTGCTCCCCGGCGACCCCGTGGCCAAAGCCTTCCTTCAACAGACGGTGACTGAAAGCCAGAAAGACGCGCTCGCCGTCGCCGCGCAACTGGCGCTGATGACCGGGGATATCCAATACGACGCCTACAAACTGATGTTGGCGCTGGCAAAGGACGAACCCCTACCGCGCCTCAATGGGAAACAAATGCTGTGTTGCGATTTCTCCATGATGGGGACGCGCATGACCGGCATTGTTCTTTTGCTTCCTGTCATTCGAGACAGCCGAGGTATTCAAAGGCTCATTGCTTATGTTCCCCATGACCCGGATCACCCACTCAAGGAATACAAATCAACAGACGCCTTCATGACTGAACTGGCGCGCCAATTGCGCGAAAACAACGTCGGCGCATCATCAAGGCACAATTACCGACAATTTTTCAGCCAGTTTGTCGATCAACAGCAGCGCGGGTATTTTTTTGCCTATCTGGATCAAGGCCTCACTACCATCAAATGGCATGACAAAGAAGATCGGACAGATCAGCGTCCAGCATGGCGCGAAGAACCTGTACCTCACCTTCGCTTGCAGCTCCAGTCCCTGCCGATTCCTCGGAATTACTGGACATATGCCTACCAGCAGAAACTCAACAAGGTGCTCAATGACTCACGTGAAATCGCCGTGTCCACTGCCGACACAGACACCAGGGCGCGCTGGGCCTGGTGGGACAATTTCAAGAAAGTCGTATCAGACCTTTTCAATGTCGCCCTGTTGATCGCCACGCCATTCGTGCCGGGGCTGGGCGAACTGATGATGGCCTACACCGCCTATCAACTGACGAATGACGTCATTGAAGGCATTGTCGATCTGGCCGAAGGTCTGGCAGTTGAAGCAGCCGAACATGTGATCAGTGTGGTGACCGACGTCATTCAACTGGCGGCGTTTGGGGCGGGTGCAGCGATTGGCAGCACGCTTGGACTCAAATTGTCGGCGCTGGTCGAGGGCATGAACCCGGTCACGCTGCCCAACGGCAAACAGTCGCTGTGGCATTTCGATCTCAAGCCTTATGAACAAACCAGCCTGAACCTGCCCATTGATTCGAAACCCGACGCCCTCGGCCTGCATCGACACCTCAATCAGGACATCCTGCCGCTTGAAGGCAAGCTCTACGCCGTTGAAACCACTTCGCACGGTCCGAGCGCCACGCACCGCATCAAACACCCCTCCCGACCGAATGCCTACCCTCCGAAACTTGAACACAACGGCAACGGCGCCTGGGGGCATGAGGGCGAAAATCCGCTCGACTGGAAAGGTGAAACCCTGATGCGCCGCCTCGGCCATAGCGTCGAGCGCTTTACGCCAACCGAGCGCGAACAGATCCGCATCAGCAGCGGAACCGACGAAGGGGAACTGCGGCGCATGCATGCCGAGCATGCACCACCGCCGCCACTGCTGGTCGACGCGATCAAGCGCTTCGGCGCGTTTGACGATGTGCAGATCGCCAGTGCGAACATCCGTGCCGGACGACCGCTCGACCCATCGTACGTGTGGTTCGAACCACTGCTGACAAGGCTCCAGGGCTGGCCCGCCGAACGGGCGCTGAAGGTTTATGAACGGTCTGACTTGAGTGGTCAGTCACGCACCTACGGCACCCTCCACGCGACTGACGCCAATACCCTGAGCATCGGCCTGCCAGAACTCCTGTCCGGCCGGCTGTCCGAACGCGTTTCTGTCTTTTTGAACGACAGCGAAATCACCGCCCTGCTGGGTCGTAAAGTACCACGCGACAAACGCGTCCAAGCAGTGCGTGACCGACTGGCGGAGGCCGTCGATCAGCAACAGAGGGAAATTTCAAAACGTGTGTACCAGGCGGGTGAACGATCGAACAGGGCGAAAACCCGCGTGCTGAAACGGACGTTCCCGGACATGCCGCTCACGCTTGCGGAAAAAGTCCTGACTCAAGCAAAGCCAGCTGAACTGCAGCGAATAGCCGATGAAAGGCGCCTGCCTCTAAGGATCAAAACCCTGGCGCGCGAAGTGAATTTCGAAGCGTCCACCGCCCGCGCCTACGACGGTTTTTATCACGACGAGATGAGGGTGCCGAACACCGAGAGGCTAGCGTTAAGAACCCTGGCACTTCATACCGAGAGCCTGAACGATTTGCGCATTGAGGTGCGAGATGGCGTATTTGACGGCCCGCTACGCTGTAGCGTCGGCCCCGATGATGCCTCGATGGTGCGCCTACTGATCCGCGATCAACAGGGCCGCTACGAAGTGCTCAACCGGGACAACCGGCAGCTGCACAAAGCCGACGACTTCTACGAAGCGATACTCAATGCCCTGCCCGACGACAAGCGCACGGCATTGGGTTACGCGCGCAGTCGCGGTCGCCTGCTCAAACAATGGATCATGGACGTATCCGCGCCAACGGGCGAACGCCGAACATTGCTGGCGGAGCCGCCCATTCGCGCCGTTGCCACGACTGAAACCGTCAATCTGGTGCGTAGTCCATTCTGGTTCTTTGGCGAAAAAAAACCGGAGCAGAGGCTCAAGGAGCTCTATCCGCAATTGAGCGATCAGCAAGTCACCAGGTTTCTGCAGGCATTGCGTGCCAAGGGTGATCCCAACCAGGCCATCGACCGCATCAGGGATGACCTCAAGCAATTGCGCAGCACTTTACAGGCGTGGCGGGACAACCAACCGACTCAATTCGACAGTGCCGGGGATCCCATCGCCGGGATTAACAGGCTCTTCCTGCAAAACGGTGGGCGGCATATCGAGGAACGGCTGCTTGAGTGCTTCGAACGCAAGAGCGAAGCGTTTGGCGAGCGCAGCATTCTTGCGCACGGGGGCTATACACTGGACCTTTCCTCCGAAATCAGGGGGCCGGATCTCGAGAGTTGGTGGAAGCAAGTACGCCAGCTGACCGACATCAAAAAATACCTTGACCAGATCTCCGTGCTGAACCTGGACAAAGCGCGTTTTTCGGTCGACAGGAACGGCCTATTGAACGACTTCCCGAACCTTCATCAACTGAGCGCCCGCAACACAGGATTGACCACGGTGCCATCCGATATCGGCAAGTTGGGTCAGCTAACAACCCTGGATCTGGCTGACAATCGAATCAGCCTGAATGCCCATTCGCTCGAGCAGTTGAGTAACCTCACCCACCTGGAAACGCTGAGGCTGGACGGCAATCCGCTGCGCCAGCCCCCGAATGTCGGTGGCATGCGCGACTTGAAAGTATTAGGTCTGGCAAATACCGGTATCGAAGACTGGCCGCAAGGTCTTTTCAGCGACGCGGCCGGCGAGAGAAACCGCCCCCGTGGCTTTGCTCTCGACATGCGCCAATGCCCGATCAAGACCGTACCGCAGGTCGCACCAGGGTCAGATCAAGCGTTTATCCTGGCACGTGCGCGATTCGGCACCCTGCGGCTTTCCGATGCCGACCGGATCCGTTTTGGCGACTACCGCGAATCCGTGGGCTTTGCCCGTCAGCAGGCCTATTCAGGCGCGGTGGAGGATGAACTGAGCCATTGGAAGCCGTCCTCGACCGCACCCTCGGTTTTCGATTTGTCCGAGGGTTACAACGTACACCGGGAGGAGTCCTGGCACGATGTCATGGCCGAACCCGGCGCCACCGATTTTTTCAGGGTCATCCGAAAGCAGAGAGACAGCCAGGACTATCGGGACCTAGGAGCTCGCAAGCAGTTGACCACGCGCGTCTGGCAAATGATCGATGCCATGGCGCTGGACTCCCAATTGCGCGAAGAACTGTTTAAACAGGCCAGTCAGCCCGAAACCTGCGCGGATGCCGGGTCGCAACTGTTCAACAACATGGGGCTCAAGGTGCTGGTGTCGCAAGCGTACACCGAGTCGGCGTCCGCCACGGTGCTTGACGACAGGCTGGTGAGGCTGGCCCGTAGCGCTGCTCGCCTGGAAAAAGTCGGTGATGTCGCCAGAGCCGAAATCAGCAGCCAGCAGCAAAAGTTTCTGATCAATCCGGCACACAACACCGCTCCAGATGATGTGGAAGTGCACCTGGCATTTGAAACAGGGCTGGCGAAGCGCCTGGAGTTGCCGTGGCAGTCCGAGGGCATGCTGTTTGAACCGAGATCCGGCGTAGATCGGGCAAAAATCGAAACAGCCTATGACACGATCATCGAACGGGAGAAAGGCGACGGACTGGTCAATGGGATGGTCGATTCATTCGAGAACCCGTTCTGGGAGCAACATTTGCGTAAAACCTACCCTGAACAGTTCGAGTCGAACGATCAACTTTTCGAGGAGAAACAAGGGCTGCTCGAAGAGCTGCGCGAGGCTCAACACACGTGGGCAAATAATCAGGATATGGCTCAGACAACACCGCTTCAGAAAAAACTGGAAACGTTAGCCCGAGAACTGAACGTTCCAGAGAAAGACGTGTTCAGTGGTGAAGACATGAGCACCTCGCTTTACAACGGACGGGTTCGAGACATGGGTTATGCACGTAACGAATTGGCCAGAGACCTGACTCGTGCAGCGATGGCACGGGCCGGGATCTAAAAATGTGACACGCCTGGGGGTCTATTGATTGACCCTGCGCCAGCGCCGAGTCTTATCACCCGGCGCTGCTTCTCGATCGACACAGGGCTCAACCCACTTGCGAATGACACGTGATTGCCTTGAACATCGAGGCGCCTGTTTCAGCTCACTCCCCCGGCGCCCTGGCGCTGAACAACAACAGTACGTTGCCGCTGTAATCCCCCGGGCGGTATCCCTCGGACGGCATCACCGGTGCGATTTCCAGCAACACCCGCTTGCCTGCCGCCGCGTCAGCCGCCGACACCACCAGCCGTGGAGAAAGGTCCGGGCTCAACGTCACCCCGTTGAAACTGACCCGCAACGTAATGTCGTCAACCGACCTGCCGTTCGACAGGTAGGGGGCGGCCTCCAGGCGCGCTTCAATGGCGCTGGTGTCATGCCGTACATCGAAGTGCTTGCGCACAGTGCTCAGGGTCGATGTCGAGGGGTTCCAGTTCAACCGCTGCGGCCGGTGAATCCAGCCCGGTTCGGCCGGGATCAGGTAGAACGAGCGTGACGGAATGCTCACGGACACCTCGAAGGTGTGCTCTTCCCGGGCAGCCCATGTCAAAGAGCCCATCAGTACGGTCATTGCCGTCAGCGCGACGGCGGCGCATTGCTTGATCATGTTCGATACCCGTTGTGTCAATGGAAAGCCGGCCTATCGGCTGGCAATCTTCAGGACTTTTTTACTGTTGCCTTCGATCAGGATGAAACGGTATTCACGCCCCTTTTCCTTGTCGAAGCCAAATGCCTTGCCGGCCATTACGTGGTGTTTGGTGGTCGCTCCGCATTCGTTTTCATTACTTATTGCACAGCTTTTGAACTCGTCGACGATGACCACGGTGTTGCCGTTATTGCGCAACTCATAGTGATCGTCGGTGTCATTGATGGTGCTCTCGAAACGGGCATTTTTAGGGCGAACGAAGAAGACCGTGCCAAACCCGGTCATCACGTTGACCCCCGCCGACAGGTTTTGTTTGTAGTCCTCGCGCTCTTCGCTGCTGACCAGAAATTCATCTTCCTTTTCTGGCACCACCGGGACAAAACGCACGCGAAAATAGCGTTCTCGGTCCCGCTCGCCCATGTACAACAGGCGTGTACCCTGCATGCCCTGGGCCGGTACGATCAGTCGAGCCGGGCTGGCCATGACGCCGTTGCGCGAGGCGCCGTCGGCGGCGGCTTCGACCGGTATTTCCTTCGGCGTGCCGTCGGCCTCATAGACGATTTCCAGTACGTTGACCTTGACGAAAGCAGTGGTATCGCCGCTGTTGAACACCCGTTTGAGGTAGGTACTTTTATCCGCATCCAGATAGTCATACACGGTGCCGACATTGATCTGCGGTCCCGCCTGTGCCGTCACGCAAAACACACTGAGCACCCACAGAAAAAACACACGCTTCATCATCTTCAATCCCATCAGAATAAAAAGTGGCCAGGCCGGGACGGTCAAACTTCCGAGTCCCAGATAATGGTGATGTTGCCGCTGAGCGTGTCGCTCAAGCCGGGCTTCAACAGAAAATCGATGGAGTCCTTGGGCATCTCGAAACGTAGCGAGCCGGCCTTGCGATTCACGTAGTTGCCTGGTTGAAAGACGGATGACCAAGTGTTGTAACTCAGCTTGAGAAGCTTGACCGGCCCCCCTCCCGGTCCGATGATTCCGTCGGGCAAGGTGAGGTAGGTTTCCACTTCGGTGGTATTGCCTTTGGGGCTGTACAGCTTGCAGCGGGTGCCGCCGGTCGAGCTGCATAGCATCATGACTTTGAAGCGCGACGACGCCGACAGATAAAACAACTGGTCGCGGTAGATCTTGCTCGGTTTGCGACCACCTTCAATCCAGCGTTGCCACCCGCCCTCGGGCTCCAGCGAAACTTTGTTGCCGCCCGGTGGCAGGTCAACCTTCAGGGTGTGTTGTACGTCGAGGACGAAATCCAGGGCCAGGTTGGCGTCGTCCGGTTGCATCACTGGCCCCAGATCGAAATCGGCGCCGGGGCCCAGGGTGTAGAAAATCGAGCCGGTGTACAGCCCGCTCGACATGCCTAAAGGATTGGGGGTGCGCAGTTCATACGCGATATCGAGCGTGTCAAAGTACATCGAGGGAATGAAGTAAGCCGCCACCTTGACACAAGAGGCTTCCACGGGCGTTTTCCAGAAAAACCGATAATCCGTAGCGGTGTAAGCCCCAACACCGCTGTATTGACAGGGTGGCGGTGTGTTGACCCAACTGCTGGTGGTCCATAGCTTTTGATGACCTTCGAGTAAGTCGGTCACCCCCACCAGACTGGCCGCTGATGCGCTCAAAATAAAGTTGGAGCCAACACCGGTGATGCGCACTTCAACAGTCTCCATTTCATGGGTCTCGGCATTGGTCACCGTCAGTTGTCGCCAGTTGGCCGGGACCTTCAATGGGATACCTTCGCCGGGCCTGATGAAACGGCTGGCGTTGAACCGGATCGGCAGCTGAATACTGAACATAGTGTTGTCAGCGCATTCACCCGGATAGTTCGCGCAGTAACCACTGTTCGGTGTTTTGTTGAGAAATACATTTTTGTGTGGCTGAGAAGGATCCGGCTGAAACAGCGCTCTGATTTCCTGATTCGCCGCCTCAGTCGAAGGCGCCGCCAGCGCCATTAATAACCCCAGATAACCGGTAGATTTTTTCATATATTCACCCCGCCTTTTGCTCGTTGGAGGCGACGTCCGCCAGGGTGTCCGGCGTGCAGCGCAGATCACCGATCATCAACACATTGTTTTCACTGCGGTGACGACTCGCATCGAGACGGAACTGGCACAGCAGCTGATTGCCCTGGCGCACTTCAAGCGTCGGCGAGCCGGCGTTCATTTCCATCGAGAAGAACCCGTCGACTTCCGTCACCCCGCGGCTGGCATGGTTGATCACGTGATGGCCCTTGAGCGGTTGCCCCTGTGCATCGACCAGCCGGCCGAGCACGGTCAGGGTCTTCATCACGCGGACCTTGCGGTATTCCACCCCGCCCTTGTTCAGGTGATAGCGCGTGCGCGGCGGTTCTATGGTCGCTGCCGGCACGTGATTGCCTTCAAAGTCGAAGCTCACCGAACTGTCCTGGTACGCGGTAATCGGGATGAAATTGCGCCCCGGTTTTAACGCCGCGCTGCCGCCGCTGTAATCGTCGGCGCGCAGGATGATGTCGTCGATGTCTGATTCCACGTCGACGATCATGCCCGCGCCTCGCATTTCGTACTGGCTGGTCATGAGCATTTGCTCGCCGCCAACGACCAGGGTGCTGTCCAGGTTAAGACCGCCGGTGAAGTTGCCGTTGTAGGACGAACGCTGGATGAAGCCGTCGCCATTGACTGCGTCGGTACGAAAGTTGGCAAGGCTCGACACTCCCACGCCGTAGGTGTCAGTGAGTGCCGTCACCGAGACGTTTTGCAGCACGTGATCTTTGAAGTCCTGGCGCCAGCCGAGGGAAGCATTGTTGTCGCGGCTGCCGTCACGGGCCGTGCGCGAACCGATGCTGCCGGTGATCTGCTGGCCCGGCGCGCCCAAGGCCAGGTTAAGGCTCAGGTCGATCCCGCGGTTGCGGGCCTCGCCACTGCTGAAACTGCCGGGGCGATCAAATAACGACAGACGCCAACTCGCATCGCTGCCGAACAACGTAGCGCGTTGGGTCCAACCCATATCCATACCGATGCCATCGATGTTGCCTTCGCTGTGGGACACCCGTGCGTTGAACGAACTTTTACTGCTGAACCGATGGTTGATCGCCAGGGATGAATGGCTGGTTTCGCCAGTGAACACGTTGCGTTGGCGCACCCGTGTACCGTCCGGCAGGGTTTCGTACAGGTGGGTGGTGTCCAGCCAGCTGCGGTTGTGGCTGATGACCAGGCTACCGGCGCTATAGCTGTAAAGACTTTGCAGGTCGAGACCGGTGCCATGATCCTGGGTCTGATACACGTTGGCATACAGGCTGATGTGATTGGCCAGGGTCCAGTCGATGGAACTGCCGTATTGCAGTTTTTCGCGAATCTGCCGCGCCGATAGCCCGAGAATCACTCGTGGGTGCATCAGGTAATTGGCCGAGGCCCCTGCCGTCGGGCTGCCGCTGGACTGCTGCTCCCAGTTACTGAGCAGTTTGTTTTCTTCGCCGGCAAACAGGTTGTAACGCCAGCGCTCATCGAGGTTGCGCCAGTTATTGGGTTTGTAGACCAGCTCCTGAGTAGTGGAGGTGATCTGGCCATCTTCAACCAGACGCACTTCCACTTCGTAGATCCCGCCTGGCAGCGGCCGGGTATCGAGGGTTTGCAATCCCGCAGGCACTGACTGTGTGTTGATCAACAAACCGTCGCGATAGATCTCCACCGACCCTTGGCGATTGGCCGTGACATAAATCGGGTAGACGCTGGGCATCGGACTGTTGATCGCCAGGCTGTCAGAGCTGCCGAGCATGACGCCGACAGCGGTATCGGGGCTGGTGCCAAACGTACGAGGTTGGCGGGTCAGCCCTTCGGAACTGGGGGTGAAATAGCCCAGGCGCAGGAAGCTGCCCTGCAGTTCGCGCTGGGTGTAGAGCTCGTGAACCGCGTGATAAAGCTTATCGTCGGGACCGCCGAGGCGGGCCAATTGCATGTTGAACGTCTGGCTCCAGTTGCCCAGGCTCGCGCTGGCCTCAAGGCCATAGCGCCCCCCCAGGTCCTGATCCTGGCCGCCATTGAGGTTGAGCTGGTTACGCACCATCAGGCCGCTACTGCCGCCATCCGGCTGCTCGTAATAACGCTTGGCCTCCAGATCGCGCTCGGCGTTTTCGGTGAGGATCGAAACCAACGAGCTTTCCAGGTTGTAGTACACGGCCAGCACCTGATCCGGGCAGGATCCCGTGCAATTGCCCAGCGGCACACCCGGTTTGAGATAACTGGCCCATTTTTCCCGTTCAGCGGGGCTGAAACGGTTTTCGCTGGTGTCGGTAAATTCGATCAGGGTGACGCGATCATCGCGAGACAACACCACCATGGCCTCTCCCAGAGGCTGTTGATCGAGCTCTACCCGCACAGCCAGAGGCACATCAAAGAAATGCTCCTCAAAATCCGCCGGAAGACCTTTGGCCTGCGCCAAGAGACTTCGCGGTGTCGTACCGGCCGAAGAAACGGGAGCCGCCGCTGCACTGGCGCAAAACAACAGCGCAAGCGCAGCCGCGATGAGGGTCATCGGGAACATGAACTCTTACTCTGATTACGATCAAGTTAAAGTCCGACGGGACAAACAATGCTGTTTGCCCTGTCGGTTTGCGCGACGTTGAAAGTTAGCGCGTGCCGCCCACGGGTGGGACCGCGTCGAAGGTCATTGCCACGACACCGGTGTAGTCACCCGCCGGGAAGGTCGTACCTACCGCACTGATTTTCAGCGGCGCACGGAAGTTCACGTCAGACTCGGCTTCACCCACAACCAGTTGCGGGTCCATGTTGAGTTGTTTGTTGTTGAGTTCCACTTTCAAATCAATGGCATCGGAGCCAGAGATCAGTTTTGGCAGGCTGTCCAGGCTGGAGTGAACCGAACCGCTGTTGTTACGCACATCGAAGAACCCGTTTACTTCTCCCATTTTGCCGCTGGCAGGCTGGAAGCTCATGTCCTGATCCTTGTTGACGAGGTCAGGATTGGTAGGCACCACGTAGAAACCGTTGGTCGGCACGTGGGCGACGATGCTGATGGAGTGAGCCGCTTCACCTATGGCAAATGCCCCGGAGGAACCCAGCGCCAAAAAAGCCAATGGGGCAGCGATTGCGATTTTCTTGAACATTGTTAAGTCCCTGTTTTCTTTATGGAGTCGGTTCATTGAAAGTTAAAAACCGCTGACCCGTAATGGGTCGCTTTATTTGAACCTCCAACGCCGAAACATCTTCAACTTCTTGTTCCGGAAAGTAAGCAGGCAACTTCCCATGAGCGCGTAGTTAAACAACCTCATGACCAGAAGGAAAAACAAGCAAATAACTCAAATACCAAACAGCGACTGTAAGCTATCGCCTACATACAGTTTTATCCAAAAAACCATACAGCGGCTTCGCCTAGACAACAATGGACTTGCAGGATTTTTAGAGCATAAACTCAACCCGCATTAGAGCAACAGCTTTAACCATTAAACAATCTCTCTATCGGCGGAAAAATCAGCTTATGTGCGGTGATATTTCCTGGTGAATTGGGTCATTGACCGCGCCAACCGTCCGTCGGCACTGATCGGCCCCTGCAAAAAACGTCTTGCCTTTATCTTAAGATATATCTTACGTTGTATCTAAATACGACGAGAGCAACGAAAAAATGAGAGACCATCATTCCCCACACCGCGACCATAACGACGGGCGCGACGGCTTTGAAAAGCGCCCAGGCCCCGGCCGAGAACGGGGTGGCCGAGGCCCGCGGGTGTTCGCCCCAGGCGATCTGAAACTGCTGCTGCTGGCGCTGATCGCCGAGCAGCCTTGCCACGGTTATGACCTGATCCGCCAGATCGAAAGCATGTTCGACGGCGCCTACAGCCCCAGCCCCGGTGTGATCTACCCGACCCTGACCTTCCTTGAAGAAAGCGAGATGATCCTGGGCGACGCCGAGGGCGGAAAAAAACGCTACACCATCACCGATGCCGGACGATTGTCATTAAGCGATCAGGCGATCGCACTGGACGGCGTACGGATGCGCATCGAGGTCAGCAAGCGCTCATTGCGCGGCCATGACCGCCCGGCCGAGATCCACGAAGCGGTGCATAACTTGCGTCATGCCTTGCAGATGCATCACGGCCGCTGGAGCCCGGAAGAAATCCTGCGGGTGCGCGACCTGCTTAACAACACCGCCAAAGCCATCGTCGATGGCTCCGTTGTTCAACCTGCTCAGGAGCAAGCCGAATGACTGAAGTGATCGTGCAAACCATTCACCGTGTCAGCCACGAGATCAAACGCCGTCGTCTGGAAGTGTTGCGGGTGGTCGACCTGACGCCGCGCATGCGCCGCATCACGCTGGGTGGACCGGAGTTGGCGGGCTTCGTCAGTCTCGGCACGGACGACCACATCAAACTGTTGTTCCCTCAAAACGCGGCGGAACAGGCCGCCCTGGAAACCCTGGTGATCGGTGCAGACAAGGACAACGGGCCGATGCCGGCGATGCGCGACTACACGCCACGCCGCTACAACCTCGACATGCTGGAACTGGACATCGACTTCGTGCTGCACGGCGACGGCCCTGCCGCGACTTGGGCCGAGCAAGCCAAACCCGGCCAATTCCTGCACACCGGCGGTCCACGGAACTCGATGATCGTGCCGGACATCTTCGACAGCTACTTGCTGATCGGTGACGAAACCGCCCTGCCCGCGATCGCTCGACGGCTGGAAGGCCTGGCGGCCAATCGCCAGGCATTGGTGATCGTGGAAGTGGAGAGCGGTGCCGAACAGCAACGACTGGAAAGCGCCGCGCAAGTCAATGTGATCTGGGTATTGCGCGAGGGTGGCCAGAACACCTTGCTGACGACGGTGAAGCAACTGCAAGTGCCTAGCGGCAATCTGTACGCATGGGTGGCGACCGAGAGCAAAACATCGCGGCAGATACGCCGGGTGTTGCTGGATGAACACGGGCTGAACGAGCCGTCCGTCAAAGCCGCGGGCTACTGGCGACGGGATGATAGCGACGAAGATTGATGGAGGCTGGCGGCGCTATCGGCGCCGCCCAAGCTGGCGGTCGATCGCCATCAATAGCAAAGCAATCACCACAAAACCTACCAGTAACCCCCCGGCATTCAAAAACACCTGTGGATAACCCAGCTTGCCGACATCAACGAAAGGATAGGGATAAACCGCCAGCAGATGCCCGCGCCACAATGCATACGCGAAGTACGTCACGGGATAGATCACCCACGCCGCGATATGGCGCAGTCGTAACGTGCCTTTCGGCACGCACCACCACCAATACGCCAGAAACAGCAGCGGCATGACGTCATGCATCAGCTCATCGGCCAGCCATTGCCAGCCTTGCGGATGCCATAAATGGCGCAACAACACGTTGTACCCCAGGCCGACCACCGCGATGCTCACGGCAATGCCGCTACTGACCCACGGTTGCAAAAACCAGCGTCGCGCCGCCGACTCGCGGGACGTCAGCTCACACGTCAGTACGGTCGCCACCCACGTATTGCTCAGCACGGTGAAATAGCTGAAGAAGCTGACCAGCCCACCGAGCAGACTGGCCGCCAGCGTCCAGCGTGAGTAGAAAATCAGGTACAGCTGAATGCCCAGTCCCGCCCAACCGAGCAGCGCCGCCACCGCGACAAAACGACGCCTCGCGGCAGAACCTGGCATCGGTGGGTTGACCATGCTCAGACCGGGCGTTTGGTGCGCATCAACTTCACGTACAGGTGCTCGACCTTCTCCCGCGCCCACGGGGTTTTGCGCAGAAAAGTCAGGCTCGACTTGATGCTCGGATCACTCTTGAAACAGCGGATATCGATGCGCTCGGCCAGCCCCGACCATTCGTAGTGTTCAACCAGCGCGTTGAGGATTTGCTCCAGCGTCACGCCGTGCAGCGGGTTGTTGTTCTGTTCGGTCATGCCGGGCCTTCGAGCAGTGAAAGAATGGGAAGCCGCGCACCTTAGCCGAGGGTGCGGCCAGGTGGAAGCGCTCTGTGCGCTATCTGTTCAATGTAGGTGAACCCTCAAAGATCGCCTCCCGGCACTGTTACCGAATACGAAAGAACTCATGTCGTTAAAAGCGCTTTCTCTATTTGTAACAGGACATTATCCTTGCGCCCGCCATGCTGAAACGCTTCCGCTGCCCGCGACACACCGCTGCCTCAGTTCACTTCTCAGAAAAGACCCCGAATCACTTCCCCTATGCCTTATCTTCAAACGCAACGAGACAGCGCTGTCTGCGCCGCTATTGCTCGCCGAAAAGCCCTGAACCTGATTGGCGGATTCACCGCATTGGGCCTCGCCACTTGCACCCAGGCCGCTCCGGCTTTCGACAGTGAGTCGCCGTGGATGCTCGGCGACTGGAACGGCACGCGCACCGAACTTTCGAAAAAAGGCTACGACTTCAACGTCGATTACACCGGCGAAATGTCCAGCAATCTGCACGGCGGTTACAACCATGACCGTACCGCTCGCTACAGCGACCAGTTTGGCCTCGGCACGCACCTGGACCTGCAGAAGATTCTGGGCTGGGACGACGCCGAATTTCAACTGACCATCACCGAGCGCAACGGCAATAACATCAGCAACGACCGCATCAATGATCCGCGCGTGGGCGGGTTCACCTCGGCTCAGGAAGTCTGGGGGCGCGGGCAAACCTGGCGCCTGACGCAGATGTGGTATCAGCAGAAATTCTTCGATCAAAAGCTCGACATCAAGGTCGGCCGTTTCGGCGAAGGCGAAGACTTCAACAGCTTCCCCTGCGACTTCCAGAACCTGGCGTTCTGCGGCTCGCAGGTCGGTAACTGGGTCGGTGGCATCTGGTACAACTGGCCGGTCAGCCAATGGGCGATACGGGTCAAATATCACCTGACGCCGCAACTGTACGTGCAGGTCGGCGCCTACGAGCAAAACCCGTCGAACCTTGATCGAGACAATGGCTTCAAGCTCAGCGGCAGCGGTACCCAGGGTGCGATCCTGCCGGTGGAACTGGTCTGGTCGCCGAAGCTCAACGGCCTGCCGGGTGAATACCGCGCCGGGTATTACTACAGCAATGCTAACGCCACCGACGCTTACAAGGACCGCAACGGTCAGCCGGCCGCCCTGAGTGGCGAGGCTTACCGCAGCGCGTCGAGCAAACACGGTGTGTGGCTCGGTGTGCAGCAGCAGATCACCCGCCGCGCCAGCGACAACTCCCGCGGCCTGAGCGTGTTCGCCAACGGCACGATGCACGACAAGAAGACCAACGCCATCGACAACTATGTCCAGGCAGGCCTCGTCTACAAAGGCTTGTTCGATGCACGCGCCAAGGACGATATCGGTTTCGCCCTGGCTCGCGTCCACGTCAACCCGGCTTACCGCAAGAACGCCGAGGCGACCAATCAGGCCCGCGCCGTGTTCGACGACAACGACCCGTCCTTCCTGCCACCGCAGGACACCGAATACAGCGCCGAACTCTATTACGGCGTACACGTCACGAACTGGCTGACCGTGCGCCCGAACCTGCAATACATCCGCCACCCCGGTGGCGTGGACAAGGTCGATGATGCGCTGATTGGCGGGATCAAAGTGCAATCGTCCTTCTAGCCCGGTTTCTTAATGAACCCTGCCCGCACAGGATCGTCATCTACAGTGAACTTGCGCGGGACTACTTAAAACATCACGGAGAACCACACTATGAGCACTGATGGTGCTTTGAGTCGAAGCCGTCTGCTGCCGAGCCTGCTCGGTATCCTGCTTCTGCTAATGGGCCTGGCCATGCTGGCCGGGGGAATCAAGCTGAGCACGCTCGGCGGCTCGCTGTATTACCTGCTGGCCGGTATTGGCCTGGCGCTGACCGGCGTGTTACTGATTGCCGCTCGTCGCGCGGCACTGGGCCTCTACGCGCTGGTGCTGTTCGCCAGCACCGTTTGGGCCTTGTGGGAAGTCGGCCTTGATTGGTGGCAACTGGTGCCGCGTCTGGCCATGCTGTTTGCGCTGGGCATCGTCATGTTGCTGCCGTGGTTACGCCGTCCACTGTTGCTTAACGGCGCGGCGCCGATGGGCACCGGCGCCCTGAGCGTGGCCGTGGTCATCGCTGGCGTCGCTGCACTGGCCAGCCAGTTCACCAACCCCGGTGAAATCAAAGGCCAACTGGACCGCGACAGCGTGCCAGGCATGACCAACACCGCTCCGTCCATGCCCGACGGGGACTGGAATTCCTACGGCCGCAGCGCTTACGGCGATCGTTACTCGCCACTGACGCAGATCACGCCGCAGAACGCGAACAAACTCGTTCCGGCCTGGACCTTCCGCACTGGCGACCTGCCAGGGCCGAACGACCCGGGCGAAACCACCGCCGAAAACACCCCGCTGAAAGTCAACGGCATGCTTTATGTGTGCACGCCGCACAGCCAGGTGATCGCGCTGGACCCGGACACCGGCAAGGAAATCTGGCGTTTCGATCCGAAGCTCTCCACGCAAAACGCGGCGAACTTCAAGGGTTGGGCGCACATGACCTGCCGTGGTGTGACGTATCACGATGACGCCGTTTATGCGTCCGAGCAAAGCCCTACCGGCACCGCCACCCCTGCGCCGGTCAGCAACATCTGCCCACGCCGGATCTTCCTGCCGACGGCCGACACCCGTTTGATCGCCCTCGACGCCGACACCGGCAAAATGTGCGAAGACTTTGGCGACAAGGGCCAGGTTGATCTGCGGGCCAACATCGGCGGCTTCAACGCCGGCGGCTACTACTCCACCTCACCTCCAGCGGTCACTAAAGACCTGGTGGTGATTGGCGGCCACGTCACCGATAACGTCTCCACCGACGAGCCTAGCGGCGTGATCCGCGCGTTCGACGTGCACACCGGCAAACTGGTGTGGAACTGGGACAGCGGCAACCCAGACGACACCACGCCGATTGCCGAAGGCAAGGTCTACACCCGCAACTCGCCGAACATGTGGTCCATGTTCGCGGTCGACGAAAAACTCGGCATGCTTTACCTGCCGATGGGCAACCAGACCCCGGACCAGTTCGGTGGCGCACGCACCCCTGAATCGGAACTGCACGCCGCCGGCCTGACCGCCCTCGACATCGCCACCGGTAAGGTGCGCTGGCACTTCCAGTTCACCCACCATGACCTGTGGGACATGGACGTCGGCGGCCAGCCCACCCTGATGGACCTGAAAACCGCTGACGGCGTGAAGCCAGCAGTACTCGCGTCCACCAAGCAAGGCAGCATCTACGTGCTGGACCGCAGCACCGGCAAAGCGATCGTGCCGATCAACGAAGTGCCGGTGCCACAAGGCGCTGTCGAAGGTGATCACACCTCGCCGACCCAACCGAAATCCGACCTGAACCTGATGCCACCGCCGCTGAAAGAACGCGACATGTGGGGCGTGACGCCGTTCGACCAACTGATCTGCCGGATCGACTTCAAATCCATGCGCTACGACGGCCCGTTCACGCCGCCATCGCTGCAAGGTTCGATCGTGTATCCAGGCAACTTCGGTGTGTTCGACTGGGGCGGCATTTCGGTTGACCCGGTGCGTCAGATTGCTTTCATGAACCCGGACTACATGGCGTTCAAATCGAAACTGATCCCGGCCGCCGAAATCGCTGCCCAAGGCCCGCGTAAAAGCGAAACCGAAGGCGTGCAGCCGAACAAAGGTGCGCCATACGGCGTCATCCTCGAACCCCTGCTCTCGCCACTGGGCTTGCCGTGCCAGGCACCGGCCTGGGGTTACGTGGCAGCGGTCGATCTGACCACCAGCAAAATCATCTGGAAACACAAAAACGGCACCGTGCGCGACAGCTCGCCGGTTCCGATCCCATTGAGCATGGGCGTTCCAAGCCTGGGCGGCACATTCACCACCGCCGGTGGCGTCGCCTTCCTGAGCGGCACCCTTGACCAATACCTGCGCGCCTACGACGTGAAAAACGGCAAGCAACTGTGGGAAGGCCGCCTGCCAGCCGGCGCGCAAACCACGCCAATGACCTACACCGGCAAGGACGGCGAGCAATATGTGCTGGTTGTTGCCGGCGGTCATGGGTCGCTGGGCACCAAGCAAGGTGACTATGTGATCGCGTACAAACTGTCCGAGTAAGTTGTAGCGGCGGTTAAAGGAAAGGCGACGCCTGTGAGGGGGTCGCCTTTTTTTGTACGCAGCGGGCATAAACGCAATCGGACGGTGTTATTTCTCAATCACGTCCGGGCGCATGGGTGCCAGTCGGGCGATCAAGCGGTTTTGTACGGGGACGCTGACGCCCTGCTCATCCATCGCGGCGATAAGGTCTTCGACCAGTGCATTGAAGTCGCTGCGGCTGACGTTCTGACCCTTGTGACTCTCGGCCATGCTGTCGCCGGTGTACACACAAGGGCCGCCCGCTTCGACGCAGAACTGTTCGATCAGTTTGTCCCGCAGGCGCTGGATATCAATCTTGCGAAAACGCTCGACGATGCGTTCATCCTTGGCGATTTTCAGCAACATGCCTTCAACAATCCGAGTGATCCCCGGACGCTCGCCGAGGTCGCGGTAGAGGCTGTCGTCCTTGGGCGGTTGCTGTACGCAGGCACTCAACAGCAGCGCCAGAATCAGAGGGAAAACCCGCATCAAAAACTCCCCTGGATCGACAGATACGTGCCGTTCTGGTTATCCAGCGTGGCGATTTCGCCGAGCCGGGCGTAGGCCAACACCACCGAGACATGCTTGTTGGGGAAATAGCCGACAAACAGGTCCGCCCAATCGCTTTCACCGGAGAACGACAGGTTGTCTGGTTTCTCTCGATACTCAACGCCCACCGCCCAGCGCGGATTGAACAGCACCGCGAGCGAACCTTCTTTCAACAGGCTGCGCGTGTCGCGACGATCACCGCCAAACCCCAGCAACCCCAACTCGTTCGCACGGCTGTAACGCAAGCTGCCATTGACCAGCAGGTTGTAGCCAAACGCTGCGCCCATGAACAAACGACTGGCAGCCAGATAACCTTCGGTATCGCTGTCACGCTTGGCGCCAACCAGGCTGGGGATCAAAAAATCACGCTGATGTTTGTATTCCAGCCCCAACGAAACCTGCGGCAAGTCGTCGTAGATCACGTCGCCAAACAGCCGAACCTTAACCCCGAGCACGTCCTGACCGAGGCTGTCTTGCGGCAGGTTCAGCTTGTTCACCAACGACCCGAGATCAAAGCGTTGCCGGGCAAAGGACAATTCAACGCGGTTGTCATAAGCCAACGCGAGACCCGCCACCTCCAGCCGATAGTCCGGCAGGTTGACGGTGGTGGCGAACGCCGTGGCGCCCCACTCATTCTTTTCGCCATAACCGGCGAGCACCGCCCACGGGGTGATGCCACCGCCCGCCGCACCTTCAAGGCTGCTGGCCCCGCCGGTGGCGATCAGACGCCCGTTATCGGCCACAGCGGCTTGCAGGGTCAGGCCGACGAGACAGCCGAGCAACAGGGGAAAACGTGAAGTCATGAGTCAATGAACCATGAAAGATTGAGCACTCAGTGGCAACGCCACCCAAGCTTCGAACGCCGCTGCGCTCAGCGGACGACTAATCAGATAACCCTGCGCCGTGTCGCACTGCCAACGTTCAAGCAAACGCAGGCTGTGGGCATATTCAACGCCCTCGGCCACCACTTTGAGTCCCAGGTTATGGCTCATTTCAATGGTCGAACGAACGATCACCGCGTCCTCGCTGGTTTCATCCAGATCGCGAACGAAAGACTGATCGATCTTCAACTCTTGCACCGGCAAACGCTTGAGGTGAGCCAGCGATGAGTAACCGGTGCCGAAGTCATCCACCGACAAACTGATGCCGCAATCACGCAACTGATGCAGCACTTTCAGGGCTCGCTCCGGTTCACGCATGACCGCGCTTTCGGTGATTTCGAAAATCAATTGTTCAGCCGGCAAGCGATAAACCCGCAGCAATGCCGAGACCCGCTCGGCCAGGTCATCACTGAGCAAGTCCTCGGCAGAAATGTTCAGCGACAGCTGCAAACGCAGGCCCCGGCGATTCCACTCCGAGAGCTGGCGCATGCCTTCGCCGATCACCCAGTTAGTCAACGTTTGAATGCTGCCGGTGCGCTCGGCCAAGGGAATGAATTCTGCCGGCGAGACCATGCCAAATTGCGGATGCTGCCAGCGCAGCAAGGCTTCGGCCTGGCGTACATGGCCTTTGCTGATGTCGAGTTTGGGCTGGTAATGCAGCAGGAATTCGCCATTGCTTGCGGCGTGGCGCAAATCACGTATCAGGGTGACCTGACGGCGATGTGCGAGGTCACGGCCCTGTTCGTAGATTTGCAGGCGACCGGGCAATTGCGCCGCGTCTTTCATCGCAATCGCGGCGCGCTCCAGCAAGGTGTGCGCGCTCAAGCCATCGACGAGATAGGCCGCGATGCCCATACGACACTCAAGCATCAGGTCATGGCCGTTGATGCGTTGGGGCTTGAGCAACAATTGTTGAAGCTGATCGGCCACCGCCACAGCGGCGTCACTGTCCATACCGTCGAGTAACAACAGGAATTCATCGGCAATCAAATGCGCCACGGTATCGCCGGGGCGCAGCGCGGCTTGCAGGCGTTCGCCGGTTTGGCGCAGTAATTGATCGACCGACTCAGGGCCAGCGGTTTCGTTGATCGCCCGCAGGTTATCGATGCCCATGTACACCAGCGCCATCGGTCGTTGCGCGGAGATCGCACTGCCCAAGCGTTCCATCGCCAGCGCGCGATTGGGCAGGCCGGTGAGTGGGTCGTGCAAAGCGTTGTGGGCCAGTTGCAGTTCACGCTCGGCGATGCCGCTTTGCATGGAATTGAACGCCGTGGCGAGCAGGCCCAGTTCATCGCTGCGCTTGAGGTTGACCGGCGTCTGGTAATCGCCCTGACCAATCCGTTCGGCGGCCTCGGCCAGCGCGCGCACCGGTTGCGACACCCCACGGGCCAGTAACAAGGCGCCGGCCAGCGAGCCGAGCAACGCCACCAAGGCAATGCCGAGGATCTTCTCATCCAGCGGCGCGAAGGCTTGCATCGCTGCATCCAGTGGACTTTGCAACAGCGCAATCACCTGGTTATCGCTGCCTTGCGCCGCACTCGCCAGCATCAACGACTGGCCAAGAAAATTCTGATCGTGAAGCTCACTCACCTGCACCTGACTGCCCTGTCGACTGCCGAGCATCAAACGCATGAGGCTGTCGTTCATGGTACTGGGCTGGGTGCTGACCAACTCGCCGACGTGCTGGCGATCGACGGTGAGGAACGACACTTCAAGGTTGGTCAGCGACTGCAATTCAGCCGCCCAATGTGCGTCCATGCTGAACCCCATGACCACCCGAGCGATCGGCAGCGGCGCCAGCACCGTGGCTTCCACCAACAAATGCGGTTTGCCCTGCAACGGCACGATCACCATAGTCTGTTGCGCGCGGCGAGCTTCTTGCATGGCTTGGTCGTAGCGGAACGGCGTCCCTTCGACGACGTCATCGAGGGTGCTGGCCAGGACCTTGCCGTCCATGCCCAGCAAAATCATGTCGCTGGCATTGATGCGTTTGCCATGGTTGAGCAGCACCGAGGCCATGGTCGCCGCGTCGCCGCTGGCCACCGCTTCGCGAAAACCGAAATCCGCCGCGAGCAACTGCGCGCCGTCGGCCAGCCGTCGGCCCCGTACGTCCAGTAACCGTTCGAATACCCGTGTGCCAACTTCCAATTGCGCAGTGGCCTGGCCGCGCACCGCCGAGTTGGTCGCCGCCTTCACGCTGAAGTACAGCGCGCCGACCACCACCAGTAAAAGCAGAATCAAGACACAGGCGACCCGCGCCTGAAAGCTACTGCGTAGATTCATGGGCGGCTCGCTTAAAGGCATCGCCAAAGGCACTCGGTGCCGGCGTGGTCGGGGTCTGCTCGGCCTGGGCGTCGAGGGTCAGGGTGAAGGCCTGCGTGAGGCCGGCCGCAGAGATTTTTACTTCGCCACCGTCCACCGGTTGCATCCCCGAGGCTTGCGGGTGCCAGAGAGTGACGCGATAAACCCCGGCCGGCGCGTCGAGGGTCAATTGCCCTTGGGCGTCGGTCACGCCGAAACGCGGGTCATCGGTGACGTAGACGTAGCCGAGCATCCAGTCGTGAATGTTGCAGCCGAGCACCACCACGCCAGGTTTGTCGAACAGCACCGGGGCGGATGGAGTGCCTTCATACAGGCGCAGTTCAAAACGCTTGGCCGGCGAAAACGAATAGACCTGATGGCGGATGTTGTCGCTGTTGGGAAATCTGATCGGCGTGCCGGTGTGCACCGCCAGCACGTGGGGCGCGAATTGCTGGCTGCGCTGGTCCAGGTCAGCCTTGAGCGCGCCCAGCGGCAGACCGACCAGACCTTGCAGGGTGACGACCGCATCGGCCAGGGATTTGCCATTTTGATCGTGCATCTGGATCTGCAGCGGCGCGGCATTGGCCAAACCACTGAGGCAGAGCGCTGCGGCTATGAATAAAGCAGAAATCAAACGGGCCATGAGGCTTCCAAAAAAGTCAGGGAGTCGAAATGGCCTGCCTTGGCGATAGGATCGTATGAAGCCCGACACGAAGCGGATTATGCCCAAACCAAGGCCAAATGCCATCATTGAATAGCACATGACAGATGGCCGCTCGCCCGGAAAAAAACTTATGCAAAAAGATAGCTTCTGTATAGGTTAGCGACCGCGAACGAAAAAACTGAAGACGGGACGCACCTCCTGTAAACACCGCCTTCTGCAGCAAAGCTCATTCGGGCAATGACCTGTCAAAACCCTGAACACACACCCAGAAATATCCTCTGCTATTGAAACCACCCCCCACCTGCCCCATCTAACAGCCATACCCAATTGCGCAGGTGCCCCATGAGCGACCAGCAAGAATTCCCCGAAGACCCGAGCGAATACGCCGACCCAGAGAACGCCGAACACCACTCCACCAGCAAAGGCCTCGCCCTGCCAGGCCAGAACCTGCCGGACAAGGTCTACATCATCCCGATCCACAACCGCCCGTTCTTCCCGGCCCAAGTGCTGCCGGTCATCGTCAATGAAGAACCCTGGGCTGAAACACTGGACCTGGTGAGCAAATCCGATCATCACTCCCTGGCCCTGTTCTACATGGACACACCCCAGGAAGATCCGCGCCATTTCGATACCGCCGCACTGCCGGAGTACGGCACGTTGGTCAAGGTGCACCACGCCAGTCGTGAAAACGGCAAATTGCAGTTCGTCGCCCAGGGCCTGACCCGCGTCCGGATCAAAACCTGGCTCAAGCACCATCGCCCGCCGTACCTGGTGGAAGTCGAATACCCTCACCAGCCCTCTGAGCCCACCGACGAGGTCAAGGCTTACGGCATGGCGCTGATCAATGCGATCAAGGAACTGCTGCCGCTCAACCCGCTGTACAGCGAAGAGCTGAAAAACTACCTCAACCGCTTCAGCCCCAACGATCCGTCGCCGCTGACCGACTTCGCCGCCGCACTGACGTCGGCCACCGGCAGCGAGCTGCAAGAAGTACTCGACTGCGTACCCATGCTCAAACGCATGGAAAAAGTCCTGCCGATGCTGCGCAAGGAAGTCGAAGTCGCACGGTTACAGAAAGAAATTTCCGCCGAAGTTAACCGCAAGATCGGCGAGCATCAGCGCGAGTTCTTCCTCAAGGAACAACTCAAGGTCATCCAGCAGGAGCTGGGCCTGACCAAGGACGACCGCAGCGCCGACATCGAGCAGTTCGAGCAGCGCCTGAAAGGCAAGGTTCTGCCCGCTCAGGCGCAAAAACGCGTCGAAGAGGAAATGAACAAGCTGTCGATCCTCGAGACCGGTTCGCCGGAGTACGCGGTCACCCGCAACTACCTCGACTGGGCGACCTCGGTGCCGTGGGGCGTGTACGGCGAGGACAAACTCGACCTCAAGCACGCGCGCAAGGTGTTGGACAAACACCATGCCGGCCTCGACGACATCAAGGACCGCATCCTCGAGTTCCTCGCGGTCGGGGCCTACAAAGGTGAGATCAGCGGCTCGATTGTGCTGCTGGTCGGCCCGCCGGGCGTGGGTAAAACCAGCGTTGGCAAATCCATTGCCGAATCCCTCGGCCGGCCGTTCTACCGCTTCAGCCTCGGCGGCATGCGCGACGAAGCCGAGATCAAGGGCCACCGCCGCACCTACATCGGCGCGCAGCCGGGCAAACTTGTCCATGCGTTGAAAGACGTCGAAGTGATGAACCCGGTAATCATGCTCGACGAAATCGACAAGATGGGCCAGAGCTACCAGGGCGACCCGGCCTCGGCACTGCTGGAAACCCTCGACCCGGAACAAAACGTCGAATTCCTCGACCACTACCTGGACTTGCGTCTGGACCTGTCGAAAGTGCTGTTCATCTGCACCGCCAACACCCTGGATTCGATCCCTGGTCCATTGCTGGACCGGATGGAAGTGATTCGCCTGTCGGGTTACATCACCGAAGAAAAAATCGCCATCGCCAAGCGTCACCTGTGGCCGAAACAACTGAAAAAGGCCGGCGTGTCCAAAGGCAGCCTGAGTATCAGCGACAGCGCCCTCAAAGCGTTGATCGACGGATACGCCCGTGAAGCCGGCGTGCGGCAGTTGGAAAAACAACTGGGCAAACTGGTGCGCAAAGCCGTTGTGAAACTGATCGACGAGCCCAAAGCGGTGATCAAGCTCGGCCCGAAAGACCTCGAAGCCTCACTCGGCCATCCCGTCTTTCGCAACGAGCAAGTGCTGTCCGGCACCGGCGTCATCACCGGGCTGGCCTGGACCAGCATGGGCGGCGCGACATTACCGATTGAAGCCACACGGATTCACACATTGAACCGTGGCTTCAAACTCACCGGACAATTGGGCGATGTGATGAAGGAGTCGGCGGAAATCGCCTACAGCTACGTCAGCTCCAATCTGAAGTCGTTCGGCGGTGATCCGAAGTTCTTCGACGAAGCCTTCGTTCACGTGCATGTCCCGGAAGGCGCCACCCCAAAAGACGGCCCGAGTGCCGGCGTGACCATGGCCAGCGCCCTGCTCTCGCTCGCCCGAAACCAGGCGCCGAAAAAAGGCATCGCCATGACCGGCGAACTGACGCTGACCGGGCATGTACTGCCCATTGGCGGAGTGCGCGAAAAGGTGATTGCGGCGCGGCGGCAAAAAATCTTTGAATTGATTCTGCCGGAGCCTAACCGCGGTAGCTTTGAAGAACTGCCGGATTATCTGAAGGAAGGGATTACCGTGCACTTTGCCAAGCGGTTTGCGGATGTGGCGAAAATCCTGTTCTAACCCCACAGGCTGATCGTTCCCAAGCGCTGCGTCGGAACGATCAGCCTCCTCGTCACACTTTGTCTCATCTTCAGTTATGCTCGCCGTTCGTCGTGAATGCCGGAGCCGCTGACCTTATGTCCCCCACCCGCCTGTTTGTCCCCCTCGCCCTCTCCTTGCTGGCCGCGTGCGCCACGCAACCGAAACAGAACGTGACCGTGGAAAAACAAAGCGAATGCCCGGTAAAACTGCAAAGCGGGCAAAACCTTATCCTGACCTTGCCAAGCAACCCGACCACGGGTTACCGCTGGGCCATCCAGGATTCAGCCGGTGGCGTATTGCGCGCGCTCAGCCCAGAGGTCTACAGCAACCCGGAAGACGCGGGGATCATCGGCAGTGCCGGCCTCTCGACCTGGCGCTTTCAGGCGTTTGCCGCCGGCACCGGGCGCCTGCGCCTGACATCGCAACAACCTTGGGCGCCGGAAGTGCTGCCGGTGGACACCTTCGACTGCGCGATCTCGGTTAACTGACCATGGGCTGGCTGATTCTGGCGCTGATGGGCGCGGTGACGTTCCTCTACGGCGTCAGTGTGCATGCGGCGTTGCTCTGTCTGCTGGTCAAACCGCTACCGGTATTGGCCCTGCTCGGTTGGTTGCATGACGCACCGCCCAGCGAATATCGGCGCTGGATCAGCCTTGGATTGATTTTTTCCCTGCTCGGCGATGTGCTGCTGGCGTGGCCGGGGGATTTGTTTGTGTTTGGGCTGGCGGCGTTTTTGGTTGCCCACTTGGCGTATCTGAAGGCCTATTTGAGCGATTGCCGGCGGGTGGCGTTGTTACCGCTGATCATCGCTTTGGGCGTCGGCGCGGTGTTGTTGGGGATATTAATTTCCAATGGACTGGGTCCACTGCTGATCCCGGTGATCGTCTACGGCCTGGCCATCAGCGCCATGCTCTGGCGGGCGCTGGCTCGACTCGGCACTGACGTGCCCAAACGCTCGGCGCTGCTAGCGGCCGCAGGCGCGGTGGCGTTTGTATTTTCGGACAGCGTGATTGGCATCAATCGATTCGTCGCGCCGTTTCATGCCGCGCCTTACGTAATCATCCTCAGCTATTGGTTGGGGCAATGGGGGATTGCGGCGTCGGCCTTTCCCAAGAAAATGCACAATAGATAAACCCGAATCATCAGGCATTCCTAATAACTAAAAAATGATCATCTATCGCAAACCGTGATAAAAGCCTGTCAGGTCTGACAGTAGCCCCGTTCTTTCTGCAAACTTATTCTTTCAGTGGCGTCACCCAACCACACCTGTTCGCAAGGAAGAATATGATGAGTTTTTTTAAAAGTAAAAACACGATTGCTGCTGCAGATTCGATTATTACCGTTAGCGCGGAAACGCTAGCCACGGTGTCCAATCGTGTGAAGCTTGACAGCCAAATTGTGGAGTTTGAAGCCGATACCAATAGCAATCTAATTGCGCTGGTCACTCGCGCGAATACACAAGACTACTCGCATAGAAGCAAAAAAGGTTTGGTGCTGATATTCGATAAAAATATCAAATCCGGCGCCTATTCAGTCACCGATCAAAACTTTCCCTTCGAAAGTTCCTATTACTTTGAAACGGGCACCATCCCCGGCTTTACCACCTCTTTTGTATATCACCCCACGATCGGCTCTTTCACGGTAGAAACGATCGAAAGCAGTGCTGAGAAACTGCATTATCAAATCAGCTTTGATTTCAAAGGGGTAACCTATCAGAATGAAGAGCTCAACATCGCGGGTAAATCTACCTATATCGTGATAATGAAACCGAAGTAATCACATCAAAATAATGAATGGCCACGTCTCTGTTTTGGGACGTGGCCAATCATTTTTTGTTTAGCGTTACCTCTCTACATACTGCGCCCTGACCTTCACTGGTCAGAATCCCCCGCCGGGCATCTCTCACGCTTTATCAGACAACCCGCGCATCCCCTCGTCAATTTGGCTAAAATGCCGGCCTTTTCCACCTCTGCCGCCGGAACCGCCGTGAGCAAAGAACCCGATCGCCTTTTCGCCCAACCTTTGGCCCAGGTGCCCGACTTCGCCTTTAACGAGGACGTGGTGCGGGTGTTCCCGGACATGATCAAGCGCTCGGTGCCGGGCTATCCAACCATCGTTGAAAACCTCGGCGTACTTGCCGCGCAGTTCGCCCAGCCAAACAGCGTGCTCTATGACCTGGGTTCGTCCCTCGGTGCCGTGACCCAGGCCTTGCGCCGACATGTACGCACCGACGGCTGCCGCGTCATCGCTGTGGATAACTCGGCGGCGATGGTTGAGCGCTGCCGCGAGTACCTCAATGGCCAGGACTCGATGTTCCAGGAGCTGCTGCCGGTCGACGTGATCGAGGGCGACATCCTGGCCCTCCAATTCCAGCCAGCCTCGGTGGTGGCGCTGAACTTCACCCTGCAATTCATCGCCCCGCAACAGCGCACGGCGTTGCTCTCGCGTATCCGCCAATCGCTGCTGCCCGGTGGCGCGCTGATTCTGTCGGAGAAGCTGCGCTTCAACGACCTCGAAGAACATGCGCTGCTCACTGACTTGCATGTCGCGTTCAAGCGCGCCAATGGCTACAGCGAACTGGAAATCGCCCAAAAACGCAGCGCCATCGAAAACGTCATGAAGCCCGACAGCCTCGAAGAACACCGCGAGCGCCTGCTGGCCGCCGGGTTCTCCAAAGTCGTGCCGTGGTTCCAGTGTCTTAACTTTGCCTCGTTGATTGCCTTGCCATGATTGATCTCTCTCCCCTCGCCCGTCGCCTGGCTGGCTCCCCGCTGGCCGACTGGGCCAACACCCTGCAAGCGCAACTCGACAAGAAAATGGAAAAAGGTCATGGCGACCTGAAGCGCTGGCAGAGTGCGCTGGACGCTTTGCCGAAGATTCAGCCGAGCGAAGTCGATCTGCTTAACGGCCTGACGCTGGACACCGATTGCGATGACGAAACCCGTGCGCAAATGCGCACCGCGCTGATGGGACTGTCACCGTGGCGCAAAGGGCCGTTCGATTTGTTTGGTGTGCACGTCGATACTGAATGGCGTTCGGACTGGAAGTGGTCACGGGTTGCACCACATTTGGATCTGAAGGGTAAACGCATCCTCGATGTCGGCTGCGGCAACGGCTACTACATGTGGCGCATGCTCGGTGCCGGGGCCGACAGCGTGATCGGCGTTGACCCAAACTGGCTGTTTTTCTGTCAATTCCAGGCAGTACAGCGTTATCTGTCCGAGCCCAATGCCTGGCACCTGCCGTTCCCGTTCGAAGACCTGCCACCGAACATGGAAGGCTTCGACACCGTGTTTTCCATGGGCGTGTTTTATCACCGTCGTTCACCGATCGAGCATTTGCTGGCGCTGAAGGATTGCCTGGTCAAGGGCGGCGAATTGGTGCTGGAGACGCTGGTGATCGAGGGCGATCAGCAGCAAGTACTGGTGCCGGAAGACCGTTACGCGCAGATGCGTAACGTGTGGTTCCTGCCGTCAGTACCAGCGCTGGAGCTGTGGCTGCGCCGGGCCGGGTTCACGGATGTTCGCTGTGTGGACGTGAGCGTGACGACGGTCGAGGAACAGCGCGGGACGGAGTGGATGAAGTTTCAGTCGCTGAGCGATTTCCTTGACCCCCAAGATCACAGCAAGACAGTTGAAGGGCTGCCAGCGCCGATGCGCGCCGTGATCGTCGCTCGCAAGTAAACACCCGCCCCATGATCGTTCCCACAGCGTGGGAACGATCACTCTCTACTGGCTCTGCGGGCCTTGAAGAACTCACTCAACACCGCACTGCACTCCTCCGCCAACACCCCGCCTTCATAGAGCACCCGGTGATTCAAAAATCCCTGGGTAAAAAACTGCCCCTGACTCTGCACAATCCCGGCCTTAGGTTCCAGCGCGCCGTACACCACCCGGGCAATCCGCGAATGCACGATCAGCCCGGCGCACATGCTGCATGGCTCAAGTGTCACGTACAGCGTGCTACCCGGCAGACGATAGTTGCTGGCTGCCAACGCCGCTGCGCGGATTGCGACCATTTCGGCATGGGCGCTCGGGTCATTGCCGCTGATCGGGCAATTGAAACCCCGGCCGATGATTTCACCGTCCTGCACTACCACCGCGCCCACCGGCACCTCACCCAGGGCCGCGCCTTGAGCGGCCAAGGCCAGGGCTTCGCGCATGAAGTCACGATCACGACTGCGGTCGATAATCACTGCGGGACGTATCTGACGCATTACGCCACCTCGATGGCGGCCATCAGGCCGGTTTCCATGTGATCAATCACGTGGCAGTGGAACATCCAGATCCCTGGGTTATCCGCCACCAGCGCGACTTGCGCGCGTTCGTTTTTGCCCAGCAAGTAGGTGTCAGTGAAGTATGGGATGACCTTGTGCCGGTTCGAGGCGATGACCTTGAAGCTCATCCCGTGCAGGTGAATCGGGTGTTGATACTGAGTCATGTTCTTCAATTCGAAAATGTAGCTCTTGCCCTTCTCGAGCTTGGCAATCGGGCGGTCAGCGCAAGTCTTGTCGGTGATGTCCCAAGCCTTGCCGTTGATCTGCCACAGGCTCGGCGGTTTGCCGTTGTCGACGTTCACCGACACCGAACCTACCCATTCGAAATTGAAGTTGAGTTTCTCGGCATTGGCCAGGTCCGGCTCGGCCACCGGGTTGGCGGGCAGTGCGGGTGGCCACTCGGTCGGTGCATCGGCGTTCGCCACCGAACGGAACATGCCAAGGCGAACCGGGCCGTTGCGCAGGGACAGCTCTTCACCGGCCGGCGGTGCCTTGATCGCCAGGCAAATACGCATGCCCGGGCCGAGCCAGTATTCCTTGCCCAACGGGCGCGGTTCGATGGGGTTGCCGTCCAGCGCATAGATCTGCGCTTCGACGCCAGGAATGTTGAGTCGGTAGGTCAGGGTGTTATCGAGATTGAGCAGGCGCACCCGGGTGATCTGCCCGGCGGGCAACTCGATCACCGCTTGCGAGACACCGTTGATGGTCGACAGACGCCCCGCCGTGCCACCACGGGCCGCTTCGCGAGGAATACTGAACGCGACAAAACCGCCCTCTTCATCGATGTGCCAGTTCTTGAGGCTCAACGTCTTCTCGTACTTGAAACCGGTAGGTTCGCGCTCTTCGACAATCAACGCGCCGACCAGCCCGCGACCAAGTTCTTCGCTGCTGTTCACATGTGGGTGATACCAGTAGCTGCCGGCGTCGGGCACGCGGAATTTGTAGTCGAAGTATTCGCCCGGCAGCACCGGAAGCTGCGAGACGTAGGGCACGCCGTCCATTTCCAGCGGCAGACGAATGCCGTGCCAGTGAATGGTGGTCGCCACCGGCAGGTGGTTGATGAAACGTACCCGCAGCCATTCGCCCTGACGCACCCGCAACTCGGTACCCGGCGCCGACGGGCCGAAGGCCCAGGCTTGGGTCTTGTGCCCGGCCACCAGTTCGACGTCCAGTGGTGCGGCGATCAGCTCATAGTCATGACCCGCGTCGGCGTCGGCCATCTTGCCCAACCAGTAACGCGACGCGCCCCCCGCTCCGACACCAACGACAACAAGACCGGTCAGGCCACCGAGTATTTGGCGACGGGTAAAGGACATGAACGCAACTACCTCACTTGAAAGCGGCAGGCCTGAGCCCGCAAAAGGCGAATACGATACACCTGCAACTGCGAAACAGTAAGAGCAGCGCGACCATGGGCCGCAGGGCGGGGACTACCTGACAAAGCTCGATGTCCTACTCAACGCCAGCGCAAACAGCCATGGCTACCGTCCCCACGGCCTACAGATAGAGCTGACCTCTCTTGAGATAGTGAGCGACCTTCCACCCGCTTTCAAAGAGAGAATCATGGACGACTCCAACGACACATTCGTGCCCGACGCCACCGACGTATTGGCGCTCCACGCCCTGATCCCCGGCTTGGTCGCCGACTGCCCCGACATGTACGCCATGGCGTATCAGGTCGCCAAAGATATTCTGCTCCAGCACAACATCACCGACATCGAGCCCGACAAGGTCTACTGGCACCGATTCCGCGCCGCGCAAAGCAGTTCGAAGACCTTTACCGGTTGGCAACACGTGTTTGAAAAACCCAGGGAGTCGGTGACCTTCCCGCAACTGGTGATACAGCGTTTCAGTGTGCACGACCAGGATAACGCTGACCTTCTGGACGCCGACAGCGGCTTCTATCGCGCCGATGGCAATGCCGGAAACTACGACGAAACCAACGAAATTCGCCTGCACACCAAGGATGCGCTGAAAGCCTTCTGGGATATCAATTTCGCTGACCGTTACAAAACGGCCATCGCAACGTTCTGGGAAAAGCACAGCGACAACTTCCGTGCGCTGGCCAAGTGCACGTTCATTGCCAAAGCCATTGAAGACTACGAGAAAGGCCATTTGACCCGAGCACGCTTCACCACGGTGCTCAGGGCGGTCGTCGGTAATGTAAGCAGGCCGCTCACCTGGCAAATGCTACTGGACGAGGCGTCAGCGGGCAGCGGCTTATCGATTCGCAAGTTTTGCATTGACCACTTCGAGTCGACCGACATCCTGAGCATTACCGACGACAGTGACCTGAACATTCTTTACATTCCGGGCCAACCCAGGGGATTTTACTGCTTTAACAATGTCGAGGAGTTGCACCAATGGCTGGTCGATGAGGTCAAGGATGCCGAAGGCCGTGAACGCATGCTGATGCACTTCAAGCAGAAGGAGCGCGACATTCTTCAGGAAAGGCCAGCCTCACTGGGACACAAGCTCGCCAACTTTACCGGCATCGGCCTGATCATCCACACGCTTGAAGAAACGCCAATTGATAATGTCGGACTCACCCATGCGTATGACGTTTTGCCCAGCGAACATAACGTCGCCGACTATCATCTGTTGCACTACCGAGGCGAAAAGATTTCCGGTGATGCGTTCACCCACCTGAACCAATCGACCCATGAGCGCATGCTCAGCGACGCCGATTTCCTGCTGCATTCCAATGGCGAGATCAGGAAAAAGCTGTGGATAGGCTATCTCAATGCCTTCAACCACACCTTCGGGCCAATGGCCACCCTTGCATGGCCGGCAGCGCTTGTCGTCATCGGCGCTGGCATTGCCAATGTCGGGCTTCACATCGACCAGGCCATCAACGGCACGACTCCAATGGAACGCAAAGCGGCTGTCAAAGCAGCCATTTTTGGCAGTGTGGAGGTGCTGTTTAATTTGCCATTTCTGCGCGGCGCAGCTGAACTGGCAGAGGCCGCCGAGACAGAAGAGGCGCTTGCCTGGGGAGAAGCGTCCAAGACAGAAACAGAAACACCCGCGATGCCCTCCCTCTCCGTCGACGCTACCGGCCCCTCCGATATGGACATACTGGCGCCCTTTGAAACCAATGAGATTCTCGACGGCGACTTCCCGGTGAGTGATGAAGGTAAATTTCAGGGCATTTATCAACCCGCAACCGGCGGTCACTACATGGCTATCGACGACCGTTTTTTTCAGGTGCGTTACAGCAATGAACTCCAGTCCTGGGCAATCATCGACCCGGTCAATCCCTACTCCTTTTTTCGCAACATACCGGTGCGCCTGAATGAACTGGGTGAATGGACGGCCCTCACGCGTCCCAGGCTGACAGGAGGAGGCAGGTTTTCCGATCTGTTTACCAGGGCCGAGCCGCCACTCCCGGATTTCGATGCCCCGGCGACGGCATACGATGTTCCGCAGGAGATCAAGCCAGCCCTCGAACAGGCGGCCAAGGGTACGGCCTCGAAGGGGGATTTGAAGGACGGCTTTGTGAACCCCAACAATCCGGACGATGAACTGGATGCCTTCAAGAGACTGCGCCGAACGCTGCACGAGGACGCCGTGACCTTCTATTCGCAACTGCAACTGCCACCCAGGCCGGCCATTCCATCCTTCATCCCGAATGCAAAGTTCAAGGACATCATCAAGACCCTTTTCAAGCGGTCACAGAGTCTGGTCATCGGTGAAAGTCACTCCAGCGTGGGCAGCAAACAGTTTCTGATCGAGAATATGAGCGTGCTGCGCAAACAAAAAGTCAAAACCCTGTACATGGAGCATCTGCTGACCGATTTCCATCAGGCTGACCTGGACGCGTTCAACAGGACTGGAGTGATGTCCGAGGATCTGGAAAGCTATCTCAAGGACCTTGACGCAGGTTTTTCGACTGACCCCAGCGAACAATTCACTTTTGAGCAAGTGGTCAGGACGGCGCAAACACAACATATCCGCGTTCAGGCCATCGACTGTCTGGCCAGTTACCGCAGCATAGGCATTCAGGGGGCAGATATTAATTTTCGGCAAAAAATGATGAATTTTTTCGCCCGCCAAGTCATCGGCGCCGACCAGACAGCCAGAGGCGCGCATCGATGGGTGGCATTGGTCGGGAACAGCCACACCAATACCTATGCCGGCGTGGCGGGTGTCAGCGAACTTGAAGGCAGCATCGGGCTGCGGATTGAAAGCGTGGGCCCGGATGAGCTCGGCGGTATCAAGTTCGACCCGGGGGTGGCCGACCAGCCGCGCCCGGGGCAAGCGGCCGGTTTTGCCAAAAATGACTTGTTGCTGCAAATCCCAACGCCCAAAAGCGTGATCCTGGCGCAAAGGCTGGAAGATGGCCTGCCCAGGCCAGGCACGTACACCCTCAGCACCAGTACCGGTGAACCCTTTCTGGTTCACCGCAGCAGAACCCTCACCAACAGAGTCATCACCAGTAACGGCATCATCACCCGAGGCAAACTCGTTCGAACGCCCATCAAGCAGGATGCCGATGGGTACTACGTCGAACGGGATGCCTGGCAGATCAATGGCCGACGCTTTCAAACCCCAGACGCCTTGAGTTCAGCGCTGCACAGAATGGGCATGACCCCCGTCCGACTACCCGGCGTCTAAAACGCAAAAAGGCCGTGTGAACAGTGTTCACACGGCCTTTTCTGTTACCTGCGATCAAGCCATCAAGGCGAGCGCGGGATTATTCCCACTCTATTATCATTAACAAATAAATATCCATATATATCAGTTAGAAACATAAAATTTTAAGATCAATTCCATAAGTAATACCATGTTAGGAAAACCTGACTTCATAGATTCTGTCTTGAGCACGTAACGCAGCCAAAAGCCTGCTCAGCATCAAGCGAGGCGCCTGGTACTCAAATTGGACATAATGAGAATTTTAGCCTCCGGCAGCTACCTTCATGAACCGATATGAGCCACCCGAGCCTCGCTCCCCGTTGCCGGAGCTGACCCAGCTTCTCACGCCCGGTACGCTGGGGTTTTATACCCATGTCGAATGTACTGAGCTGTTCGCCAGTCGGCCCGATAATGCAGGCATGATCAATATCTTCACGCTCTTGATTGCCGAGGAACAACCTGATCTCGAGCCAGCGGCTGCCTACTTCCTGACGCCGAAACCTATTCGAATCAAATCGCTCACTGGCTGGAGTTTTGGCCTCCGCCGTTACACGGTACCGATCGAAACGCTCATCCCGGCTCTCACGGCTTTGGAGGCTGGAGAAGGATGGAAACTTTCGGGCGCTGAACTCGAAATTGGCGAGCTTTTGCCAATGCCCGCACAGTTTGTGCCGCCGGACAATGGTGCGCCGGTTCCATGGAACAAACTCCTCAAAAACAATTTCTGGACCGGTTCGCACCTGCTTGAATGGGCCGATCATGGTAAAGAAGCGCTGACGCCATTCTTCGCGGATCCTCGTCGGTTACAAGAGCTATCGGTGCGGGTCGAAAAGCACATCCCACTTCAACTAGCCACAATGTCAGACCGGCTCGGCAACTTGACTGTCCAACTTCCGGTCACCGTGCTAATGGCGAAATTCCAGCAGCTTCAAGACGGGAATTTTCAGATCGAACACGCTTGGCATCCTAAAGCCACTCCACGTCCGTTGATCGCTGCCTGCGAATTGGAACACGACGACATCCTGACTGGCTTTGCTTCAGCGAGGCTACAGGAAAGGATCACTCCCCTCCCGATGCGTGCTGGCCGAGGACTGCATCGGGGCTTCATCTGGGCAGAGCAAGACAGCACGCTCCTCGTCGCCTCCGGACCGGGTTCTTTTATCTCAACCATCTCATTCAACATGCGCTCACTCGATCCGGAGCCACGCATCTTCTCGGTCAAAAACCCGGATGGTAGTAGTGACCTTCGACGAGTAGGTATGACTTCGTTCTCTACTCATAGCCTCGTCGGTGATCCGCAGCCGGACGACAACGGGGGATGGACAGCGAAACGGATGTACACCGAGCAAGCCAATAAGCTCGCTGCCGAGCGCCGCTTTGTTCAGTATCGTCCAACCAGAGGTGATGGAAATGCAGGCCGCCGCAAGGCATTGGATGACTTGCGTGCGCTGATCGTTGCCTACGGCGAAAAAGGCGCCTGGCTATGGGATCCATATCTGTCAGCCCAGGACCTACTCGAAACACTATTTTACTGCCCCTATCAAGGTGTGGACCTTCGCGGCCTGACGACGTCCAAAGCCGGCCCCAGCGACAAAATTCGACAAACACTTGATGAATGTCAAAGCAACTGGCGGGGCCTGAAACTCGAACTTCGAGTACAGAAGGGCGCGGCGGGATGGGACTTCCACGATAGGTTCCTTATCTTCCCATCCGGCCCAGATGGGGCAATGGCTTGGTCGCTCGGCACCTCGGTAAACTCCGTGGGTACGGCGCATCACATCCTTCAGAAGGTCGACAATGCTCAGCTTGTGGTGGATGCCTTCACCGACCTTTGGGAGCTACTCGGCGGACAGGATCATCTAATATGGAGGAGGCCGTCATGAACGCTGCGGATGTTCTTCTCTCGGCTATGGCGGAAGCTACGCGACCTGGGGCGGTCGAAGCCCCCAACTCGCTTCTTGCGGCAATCGAAGCGCAATCTGATCCGTTTCATGCAATTTCTGATGGGGATGCCTGCAACGAGTTATTTGACGCGATCCGATCTCAATTTGCCTTCGTTGAATTGCTCCGACGCGGCAAGCCTCCGAGCGGTGAGGACTTTGACAAACTCACCGGCCTGCTTCGGTGGATCATCCAAGAAGGCGCCGATTGGAACGTAAGCGCTGATCCGAGCCGTATCCGGCTGGTCGCCCTCTTCGTCGTCGGAAAGTTCACAACGATGGAGGCGAATTTCTGGGGCAATGTGCCAGATGACTTCAGGCCCAACGATGAACTACTCGCTTCGCTCGAGAGAGTCATTACGGGCCTGACGATGAGCTTCACAACTAAGGGCTTAGCGCCTCCAATCTGGGAGTTGGAGGCGGTCGAAAAGTTTGAAAAAGCTGATGCCAAAAGCGACTGGATTGGAATCGCACAAGGCTGGCGACTTATCGAGGATGGTTTTTTTCCGGGCATTGCCATTGTGCAGGCTGCCCAATGTCTCGACAGATTTGCACCAGAACGCTTGGTGCAGGCCGTCTCGGGTCTGCGGCAGACCGCACCGGTCATGAGCGTCGTGCTATCGCTCCCCCCCAATGCAGCATTACGCCTCGGCTCTAGGTCGACCAACCCTCATGTCCAGTTCGCAACGACTTACATATCTGTGTCGCTTAGGTCTAACCGCGAGCTACTCAGCGATGATTCCAAGAAGTCTCTGGTCCAGATCTTGGAGAACGTCTCGAAAGATAAGCCGCGCTGGGCTGCCTGGATGCACGTGTTCAACTTATTTCCTTCGCGATTTCCAGAATTACAGACGCCTCTCGGTTGCGCTCTTGCTGATGCGAACGATACGGTCCTTCAAGCCTACGTTGATGCGATTAGCCTGCACGGGGCTGGTCAGCAGACCCGATTTTCAGTCGCGGATTGCCTCCGGGCCTTCCGGGAAAGGGCCATAGCCAAGAAGCGCAAAGCTTTGTGGGATTTTGCTTTTCAGCGTTGGATGTGTTGGAGGTTCGGTCTGAACGGGACTGCTGACAGCCTCATTAAGATCTCTCAGTGTGAGTTGGATTACGCTTTAGTAGGTTATGCCGTCGAATGCCTCGACGGTGACCAGAGGCAGCACATGATTTCCTCACTCATTGAGAAACTTCAGACCGTGGAAAACAACTGGCACCCCGGGATCATGGACTGTATCTCTGAGTGGAACGCAGTGCTATCGGAAATGCAGCCCCTTTTCTTGGCAATCAATATCGAGGGTACAGACGCCGACTGGATCGATGAAAAGCCCACAATGCGACTACCATTCGATCCGGACAAGGAAGCCTATGTGATCCTCAAGTACGGCAGACCTGAAATCGACTAAGCAGCTGTATCCTCACAAAATCAAAAGCCCGCTGCACAAAGCTGCCAGAATTTGCCAGACCCAAAAAGCCAAAAACCCGCAATTACGCGGGCTCCAGGGCATTTCTTGCTAGATGGTGCCGGTCAGTGCCGGACGTCCAATCATTCCCACTCAATGGTCGCTGGTGGCTTGCTCGACACGTCATAAGTGACGCGGGAGATGCCTTCGATTTCATTGATGATGCGGCCGCTGACGGTTTCCAGCAGTTCGTAAGGCAGGTGAGCCCAACGCGCGGTCATGAAGTCGATGGTTTCCACGGCACGCAGGGCAACGACCCAGGCGTAACGACGGCCATCGCCAACAACCCCAACCGACTTAACTGGCTGGAACACCACGAATGCCTGGCTAACTTTGTGGTACCAGTCGGCCTTGTGCAGTTCTTCGATGAAAATGTGGTCGGCGCGACGCAGCAGGTCGGCGTATTCCTTCTTCACTTCACCGAGAATCCGCACGCCCAGGCCCGGGCCCGGGAACGGGTGACGGTAGACCATGTCGTACGGCAGGCCGAGTTCCAGGCCCAGACGACGGACTTCGTCCTTGAACAGCTCGCGCAACGGCTCGACCAGTTTCAGGTTCATCTCTTCCGGCAAGCCACCCACGTTGTGGTGAGACTTGATCACGTGAGCCTTGCCGCTTTTGGCGCCAGCCGACTCGATCACGTCCGGGTAGATGGTGCCTTGGGCGAGGTATTTGATGTTGTCCAGTTTGTTGGACTGGGCATCGAAGACGTCGATAAAGGTACGGCCGATGATCTTGCGCTTCTTCTCTGGGTCGGACTCGCCAGCCAGGTTGTCGAGGAACTGATCTTCGGCATTGGCGCGGATCACCTTGACGCCCATGTTCTCAGCGAACATGGCCATCACTTGCTCACCTTCGTGCAGGCGCAGCAGACCGTTGTCAACGAAGACGCAAGTCAGCTGATCGCCGATGGCTTTGTGCAGCAGCGCGGCAACCACCGAGGAGTCCACACCGCCAGACAGGCCGAGCAGTACGTTGTCAGTGCCGACCTGGGCGCGAATGTTGGCAATGGCGTCTTCAGCAATCTTCGAAGGCGTCCACAAGGCTTCGCAGCCGCAGATATCGAGGATAAAGCGCGAGAGGATGCGACCGCCCTGCTTGGTGTGGGTCACTTCCGGGTGGAACTGCACGCCGTAATAGCCACGAGTATCGTCGAACATGCCAGCGATCGGGCAGCTTGGGGTGCTGGCCAGGATGTGGAATTCCTGAGGCATCTTGGTGACCTTGTCACCGTGACTCATCCACACGTCGAGGCCGAACAGGCCGTCGGCGTCGATGTGGTCTTCGATGCCGTCGAGCAAACGGCTCTTGCCGACCACGTCGACACGGGCATAACCGAACTCACGCAGCTCGGAACCTTCGACCTTGCCACCCAGCTGTTCAGCCATGGTTTGCATGCCGTAGCAGATACCGAAGACCGGTACGCCCAGGTCAAACACGGCTTGCGGGCAGCGAGGGCTGTTGGCTTCGTGCACAGACTCGGGACCGCCCGCGAGAATGACGCCTTTGGGAGCGAATTCGCGAATCGCTTCGTCGTCCATGTCGAACGGATGCAGTTCACAGTACACGCCGATTTCACGCACGCGGCGGGCAATCAGCTGGGTGTACTGGGAACCGAAATCGAGGATCAGGATGCGGTGAGCGTGAATGTCGAGGGCCATGGAGTCAGTCTCGTCTATGGAATTCAGAAACAACTCGGGGCTGAATCAAACAGCCCCGGTTACTTAACTTTTTGCTGGAAGCCTCAACCTACGCGGTAGTTTGGCGCTTCTTTGGTGATCTGTACGTCGTGAACGTGGGATTCGGCCATGCCAGCACCGGTGATCCGCACGAACTCAGGCTTGGTGCGCATTTCTTCGATGTCGGCGCTGCCGGTGTAACCCATCGAGGAACGCAGGCCGCCCATCAGTTGGTGGATGATCGCGCTCAGGGTGCCCTTGTACGGCACACGCCCTTCGATGCCTTCCGGAACCAGTTTCTCGGCGCCTGCCGAGGAGTCCTGGAAGTAACGGTCGGAGGAGCCTTGCGCCTGGGACATAGCGCCCAGCGAACCCATGCCACGGTATGCCTTGTACGAACGACCCTGGAACAATTCGATCTCGCCCGGCGCTTCTTCAGTACCGGCGAACATCGAACCCATCATCACGCTGGAAGCACCGGCTACGATGGCCTTGGACAGGTCACCGGAGAAACGGATGCCGCCGTCGGCGATCAACGGCACGCCAGTGCCTTCAAGGGCTGCGGCGACGTTGGCGATGGCGCTGATTTGCGGGACGCCGACACCGGCGACGATACGGGTGGTGCAGATCGAGCCAGGGCCGATACCGACCTTGACGGCGTCGGCGCCCGCATCGGCCAGAGCCTTGGCGGCAGCGCCGGTGGCAATGTTGCCGCCGATGACCTGAACGTCAGGGAAATTCTGTTTAACCCAGCGAACGCGATCGATCACACCTTTGGAGTGACCGTGGGCGGTGTCAACCACCACCACGTCAACGCCGGCGGAAACCAGTGCCGCAACGCGATCGCCGGTGTCTTTACCGGTGCCGACCGCAGCACCTACACGCAGACGACCTTGATCGTCCTTGCTGGCCAGCGGGTAAGCCTTGGCTTTTTCGATGTCGTTGACGGTCATCATGCCTTTGAGGGCAAATTTGTCGTCGACGATCAGGACGCGTTCGATACGGTGTTTGTGCAACAACTCGCGGACGTCGTTCTTGTCGGCGCCTTCCTTGACCGTGACCAGACGCTCTTTAGGCGTCATCACTTCACGGACGGTGGCATCCAGACGGTTCTCGAAACGCACGTCACGGGAAGTGACGATGCCGACCAGGTCGCCATCGTGCAATACCGGAACGCCGGAGATGTTGTGCAGGCGGGTCAGTTCGAACAGTTCACGAACCGTGGCGTCAGCCTCGATGGTGATCGGGTCCTTGACCACGCCGGCTTCGTAACGCTTGACCTTGCGAACTTCGGCAGCTTGCTGCTCGATGGTCATGTTCTTGTGGATGATGCCGATGCCACCTTCCTGAGCCATGGCAATTGCCAGACGGGCTTCAGTAACGGTGTCCATGGCGGCAGAAACCAGAGGAATATTCAGCTCGATGCCACGGGTTAGGCGGGTCTTGAGACTGACTTCGTTAGGAAGCACCTCGGAATAACCAGGCACTAGGAGAATGTCGTCGAATGTCAGAGCTTCTTGGCTGATACGCAGCATCGCGGGGGCTCCCGAGCGGGAAAATGGAAGCGCGCCATTATAGTCAGACACCCCCTCGGGTTCAATGTAAAACTCTGTCTATTATTAGCATTACTGATATACGGGGATTGTTGCCTCCTACAGCTCGACTTTCACCCAACTGACCGCATGATCGAGCCAATCGGCAAATTCGTCGATAAAGCTCTGCTTGAACCCGGCCTCGGCCCAGTTGTTGAAGATAAAGCCCAGGTTGGAAAAGCCGCATTCCTGCAGAAAAAGAAAGCCATTAATGTCATCTTCATGCCCGCATTCCGGACACGTGAAGTTATCGGTGCGCCCCGGCATCCAGTCTTCCAGGCTTTCGAACAGCGCTTCGCCGATTTCCTTGCGACACTCAGCGCAACCCGCCTCTTCAAGGAAGCCCTTGGCCGGCGTATAGATGCAGCGCTTGGTGATGATTTCCAGGCCATTGATCGGTTCGCCGAACGGCAGCGCTTCAGGATGCAGCACTACAGCGCGGGCACCGTCGGCGATGGCATGAGCCATGCGGTTGCCAGTGCGGCCACAAGTGGTCAGTTCTTCTTTAATGATGTTCTTGCGCACCAGCCAACGCACGACCGCCCGGGCCCGGGGTTCGTGCACCGGCAGGGTGGAGATCTTCGGGACGATGATGCTTTGCGAATTCATGATGCGGCCTGCTGCAACGCTTTAACGAAGCCCGGCAGCATAAGCACCCGGCTTCAGAGGTCAAGTACTCAAATAACGTTCGACCCGCACCAACCAGTCACCAGCCGCACAAACGCCTCGTGGGACATTCTCATGGTCAATCGCCGGCCGATCCACAGCGCCAATACCAACAAGGGTAGCTCGGCGTACACACCTGCGACGGCAAACAGGCTCAAACGCACCACCGCACTGCAACTGAGCAGCGCACTCAGGGGATTTTCGCTGGTTGATAGAGATTCAGCGTCGAATGCCTTTAAACTGCGCCCCATGATTAAAGATCCCTTTGCAAGACTCGGCCTGGACCGTGAAGTCCTGACTGTCAGCCAGCTCAACGGTCGCGCGCGGGTGTTGCTCGAAGACGTGTTCAGCAACATCTGGGTCGAAGGCGAAATTTCCAACCTCGCCCGTCCGGCGTCCGGCCACGTGTATTTCACCCTCAAGGACAGCGGTGCCCAGGTGCGTTGCGCACTGTTCCGGCAGAACGCGGCGCGAGTGCGTCAGGCATTGAAAGATGGTCTGGCGGTCAAGGTCCGCGGCAAGGTTTCGCTGTTCGAGGGCCGTGGCGACTATCAGCTGATCCTCGATACCGTGGAGCCGGCCGGTGACGGTGCGCTGCGCCTGGCCTTCGATGCACTGAAGGAAAAACTCAGCGCCGAAGGCTTGTTCAGCGCCGAGCGAAAAGTGCCGCTGCCGGCGCATCCGCAACGCATCGGCATTATCAGCTCGCCCACCGGCGCGGTGATTCGCGACATCATCAGCGTATTCCGGCGCCGTGCGCCGCAGATCCAACTCACGTTGATCCCCACTGCCGTGCAGGGCCGCGAAGCCACTGCGCAGATTGTCCGCGCATTGAAACTGGCGGACGCCCGCAGTTTCGATGCGTTGATCCTGGCCCGTGGCGGCGGCTCGCTGGAAGACCTCTGGTGCTTCAACGAAGAAGCCGTAGCCCGCGCCGTGGATGCCTGCGTGACGCCGATTGTCAGCGCCGTCGGCCATGAAACCGACGTATCGATCAGCGACTTCGTAGCCGACGTCCGTGCCCCGACGCCGTCCGCCGCCGCCGAACTGCTCGCGCCGGATTCCAGTGAACTGGTCCGCCGGGTCGAAAGCCTGCATCGACGGCTGGTGATGCGTATCCGCGACCGCTTGATGCGTGATCGACTGCGCCTGGAAGGCATGTCCCGCCGCCTGCGCCATCCCGGTGAACGTCTGCGCCAGCAAGCTCAACGCCTGGATGATCTGGACATGCGCCTGCGCCGCGCCTTCGAACGCAGCCTCAATACCCGTCGCGAACGGTTGATCCGTCTGGAAACCCGCCTCGCCGGGCAACATCCCGGACGGCAACTGGCGATGCTCCGTCAGCGCCTCGACAGTCTTGCCGAACGCCTGCCCCGCGCCATGCGCGAAGGGCTCAAATCCCGTCGCCTGCAACTGCAAAGCCAGATGCAGACGCTGCATGTGGTCAGCCCTTTGGCGACCCTTGGCCGTGGCTACAGCATTTTGCTGGACGAACGCGGCAACGCAATCCGCAACGCCACGCAAACCCACAACGGTCAGCGCCTGAAAGCCAGACTTGGCGAAGGCGAACTGCAAGTGCGGGTCGAAGACAATCACCTGACGCCTGTCACCCTTTCTTTACTGGATTAATCCATGCCCCGTTTTTTAGCTCCGCTGCTGTTGCTGTGCCTGACCTTCAATGCCCACGCCGACAGTTACATCACCCGCCTGTTGAACAAACCGGTGCAGGGCGGCGTGGCCGTGGTGGATCTGGGTGCCTCTGCGCAGGCGCCGAAAGCCAGTTATCAAGGCAAGCCTGTGCTGGTGGTCAAGGAACAGAACAACTGGCTGGCGATTGTGGGTGTGCCGCTGACGGTTAAACCGGGCACTCAGCAGATCAGCAGTGGCGGTCGTCATCTGAGTTTCAACGTTGGTAACAAGAAGTACCCGGAACAACACATCACCTTGAAGAACACGCAGCAAGTCAATCCGAACCCAAAGAATCTCAAGCGCATTGAGGGTGAGTTGGCCGAACAGGTCCAGGCTTACCGCAGCTTCAGCCCAAACATCCCGAGCAACCTGTTGCTGGACAAACCGGTCAACGGCCCGCTGTCGAGCAAGTTCGGCGTTCGCCGCTTCTTCAATGGTGAGGAGCGTAATCCTCACGCGGGCCTGGACTTCGCTGTACCGGCCGGTACGCCGATCAAGACCCCGGCGGCCGGCAAGGTGATCCTGATCGGTAACTATTTTTTCAACGGCAACACGGTGTTTGTCGACCACGGGCAGGGGTTTATCAGCATGTTTTGCCACATGTCGAAAATCGACGTGAAGCTTGGCCAGCAATTGGCCCGTGGTGGGGTAGTCGGCAAAGTCGGTTCCACCGGGCGCGCGACCGGGCCGCATTTGCACTGGAACGTCAGCCTGAATGATGCACGGGTGGATCCGGCTATCTTTATAGGTGCATTTCAGCCCTGAATATTGAGTGAGGCGACCGGCCTCTTCGCGCCCTGAGCTTTTCCGTCAACACTGTTTTGCTGTGTCCGGCTCGCTGATCAAAGGCGAGCCTTTCCTCACTGGCTTTAAGAATAGCCGCACCAACACGCTCGATCACCGAAAGCCTTCAATTGCGCATCGCTCAAACCTCGCGCAAACATAAAGACAATCACCGCCGCCTACCGCAATAAAATCTCGATAACCACGACTTTTAGAGGATTTATCTCAATTTTTTTCGACTGCTTGCCATCCTTCATCCTCGCGGTTAGGGTTGAAGGCATGAAAACCTCTCACACCCTCATTCAGCTTCGCCAGCACCGCAGCCTGTGCCTTGTCAGTGCACGACTGCCAGGCTGAATCGCGGTGCCTCGCCCCACGCTTTTCCCCAAGAACATTTGATCCACCGGCAGGCCGCCTTTTTTCGGCCCACACAATAAGGATTTCCCGATGAGCATGCTCAAAGACCCGTCTTCGAAATACCGCGCGTTCCCGACCATCGACATCCCGGACCGCACCTGGCCGTCGAAGACCATTACCGCCGCGCCGATCTGGTGCAGCTCCGACCTTCGTGATGGTAACCAGTCGTTGATCGAGCCAATGGACGCGGTCAAGAAGCTGCGTTTCTGGAAAACCCTGGTGTCGGTCGGCGTTAAAGAAATCGAAGCGTCGTTCCCGGCCGCCTCGCAAACCGACTTCGACTTCGTGCGCACCCTGATCGAAGGCAACCACATCCCGGATGACACCACCATTCAGGTGCTGACCCAGGGCCGTGAAGATTTGATCGAGCGCACCTTCGAGTCCCTGCGCGGGGCGAAGAAAGCCATCGTTCACCTGTACAACGCCACCTCCCCTTCTTTCCGTCGCATTGTCTTCAACCAGGACAAGGAAGGGGTCAAGGCCATCGCAGTGAACGCGGCCAAACTGTTCGTCAAATATGCCGCCCAGCAGCCAAACACCGAATGGACCTTCGAATACTCGCCAGAAACCTTCAGCGCCACTGAGCTCGAGTTCGCCAAAGAAGTCTGTGACGCAGTCATCGAAGTCTGGAACCCGACGCCTGAGCACAAGATGATTCTCAACCTGCCAGCCACCGTCGAATGCGCGACCCCGAACATCTATGCCGACCAGATCGAATGGTTCGGCCGTCACATCAACCGTCGTGACAGCGTGATCATCAGCCTGCACACCCACAACGACCGCGGCACTGGCGTTGCGGCAACCGAACTGGGCCTGATGGCCGGCGCCGACCGTGTTGAAGGCTGCCTGTTCGGCAACGGCGAACGTACCGGTAACGTCGACCTCGTGACCGTGGCGCTGAACCTCTACACCCAGGGCATTCACCCGGAACTGGACTTCTCCGACATCGATGGCGTGCGCAAAGTCGTCGAAGAATGCAACCAGATCCAGGTGCACCCACGCCACCCGTACGTCGGCGACCTGGTTCACACCGCGTTCTCCGGCTCCCACCAGGACGCCATCCGCAAAGGCTTCACCCAGCAGAAACCGGACGCCCTGTGGGAAGTGCCGTACTTGCCGATCGACCCGGCCGACATCGGCCGCAGCTACGAGGCCGTGATCCGCGTCAACAGCCAGTCGGGCAAGGGCGGTATCGCTTACCTGCTGGAACAGGAATACGGCATCAGCTTGCCGCGTCGCATGCAGATCGAGTTCAGCCAGGTGGTGCAGCGTGAAACCGATCGTCTGGGCCTCGAGATGACGGCTCAGCAGATCCACGCGCTGCTGCACAGCGAGTACTTGCAGGCCAACACCCCGTACGCGCTGGTCAGCCATCGCCTGCAGGAAGAAAACGGTCACAGCGCCGTCGAAGTGGAAGTCTCTGGCAAAGGTCAGGGCGAAACCAACCTGCACTGGCGTGGCAAGGGCAACGGCGCCCTGGAAGCGCTGGTGGCCGGTCTGCCAATTCCGGTTGAAATCATGGACTACAACGAACACGCCATCGGTTCGGGCACCAATGCCAAGGCGGCGGCCTACATCGAGCTGCGCGTGAATGGTGAACGTGCGGTGCACGGCGTCGGTATCGATGAAAACATCACCACTGCCAGCTTCAAGGCTTTGTTCAGCGCGCTTAACCGCTCGCTGAGCCAGCCGGAAGCGAAAGCGGCGTAAGCCTTCGCTGTAATGCAAAAGGCCCCTAGGTGAAAACCTAGGGGCCTTTTTGTTGATCGTTCCCATGCTGCGCGCAGGAACGATTGGTTACGTGAGCTCGAACGTATCCGCATCCAGGTTCGCCGGAAACCGCGTGCGATACGCCGCCAGTTCCGCCGCGTCCAGAACGACCTTAAACACGCCATCCGCTTCGCCAGCACTGAGCAATGTCTCGCCCTGGAAATCCAACACCTGGCTATCACCGGTGTAGGCAAACCCCTTTCCGTCAGTACCAACGCGATTCACTGCCGCCACGTAACAAAGGTTTTCGATGGCCCGCGCTGGTAGCAAACGGTTCCAGTGCTGACGCCGTGCACCCGGCCAGTTGGCGGTGTACAGCAGCAAATCGGTGTCCTGAGCATCGCGGCTCCAGACCGGGAAGCGCAGGTCGTAGCAAATCAGCGGACGCACGCGCCAACCCTTGAGTTCGAACTGTACCTGACGCTCGCCGGGGGTGAAGTGATGGTGCTCGCCGGCCATACGGAACAGATGGCGCTTGTCGTAGTGCCACACCTCCCCGTCCGGCCGCGCCCACAACAGGCGATTGCGATGGCTGCCGTCAGCCGCCTGGACGATCACACTGCCAGTGATCACCGCATCCAGTTTCGCAGCCTGAAGCCGAAGCCATTTGCTGGTCGGACCATTTTCTGACTCGGCGAGGGTCGCGGACTCCATCGAGAAACCGGTGGTGAACATCTCCGGCAGGATGATCAGGTCAGCGCCGCGAGCCTGTTCCAGCAACGACTCGAAATGCTCCAGATTGGCCTGACGATCGTGCCAGGCCAGGGTGGTCTGGATCAGCGCAATATTCAGATTGGGTAGTGCACTCAGATCACGCATAGTTTTGCCGCTGCTTCACGCAGGGTCTCCTCACGTTTGGCGAAGCACAGGCGCACTAAGCGCTGGCCTTCGGGCGGGGTTTGGCAGAACACCGAGATCGGGATGCTCGCCACGCCATGTTCGCGGGTCATCCACAACGCCATTTCGACATCATTGAGGTCCGGGCGGACCTGCGAATAATCGACCAACTGGAAATACGTGCCGGCCACGCGGGTAAAACTGAAGCGCGACGGCGCCAACAGATCGCAGAACAGATCGCGCTTGGCCTGATAGAAGGCCGGCAGTTCTTCGACGTGTTCAGGGTGTTCGGCCATGTAATCGGCCAAGGCGTATTGCAACGGCGTGACGCCGCAGAAACTGACGTACTGGTGAACCTTGCGCAGCTCGGCGGTGAGGGCCGACGGTGCGACCACGTAGCCGGTTTTCCAGCCAGTGACGTGATAGGTTTTGCCAAAGGAGCTGACCACGAAAGCACGCGAAAACAGCTCTTCGTGATTCAGCACGCTGATGTGGGGCATGCCATCGAACACCAGGTGTTCGTAGACCTCATCGCTGACGACATAGATGTCGCGGTCGCGAATCAACGCTGCCAACTGATCCAGCTCGGCACGACTGATCAGCGCGCCGCTTGGGTTATGCGGGGTGTTGAGGATGATCATCCGCGTGCGTGGGGTAATGGCTTCACCCAGCTTATGGAAGTCGATGGCGAAGTCATTCAAACCCAGTTGCACATGGACACAGCGACCACCGGCCAGCTCAACCGAAGGTTCATAACTGTCGTAGGCCGGATCGGAGACGATCACTTCGTCGCCGCTGTGGATAACCGCCTGAATGGCGCAAAAAATCGCCTGGGTTGCACCGGGCGTGACGGTCACCTCATGCTCGGCATCCACATTGACGCCGTAGCTGCGGGCAATCTTCGCCGCAACCTGCTGACGCAATGCAGGAAGGCCGGTCATCGGCGAATACTGGTTATGGCCATTGGCGATATGCCGACCGACCGCATCGCACAGGGCTTGCGGCGCATCGAAATCGGGAAATCCCTGGGACAGATTAAGCGCCCCGGTTTGCGCCGCGAGCTGAGTCATCTGAGTGAAGATAGTGATGCCGACATTCGGCAGTTTACTGGTGATCATCGGTGATTCCCTGCTCTACACCCGGCTCTACGGCGGCGCGGGAGAGCCCGAGAATAGCCCAAACGGCAGGTATGAAAAAGGGCGCCATGGGCGCCCTCTTCCGCTTGCCTGAATCAGCGCTTATCGCGGCGCTTTTTGTCGGCTTTCTTGTGGTGCGACATCATGCGACGCTTCTTGTTGACCTGACGGTCGGTGAGCGAGTTCTTTTTGCTTTCGTACGGGTTTTCGCCGCCCTTGAACTCGATGCGGATCGGTGTACCAACCAGCTTCAAGACACGACGGTATGTGTTTTCCAGATACCGCACGTAAGACTTCGGCACTTTCTCGATCTGGTTACCGTGAATCACGATAATCGGCGGGTTGGCACCACCCAAGTGGGCATAACGCAGCTTGATCCGGCGGTTGTTGACCATCGGTGGCGCGTGCTCACCGACCGCATCTTCCAGAATCTGGGTCAGGCGGTTGGTTGGCCAGCGGGTCACCGCGGACTTGAACGAGTTCTGTACGGAGGCGTAGAGGTTGCCCACGCCCGTGCCGTGCAGGGCCGAGATGAAGTGGATGTCGGCGAAGTCAACGAAGAACAGTCGACGTTGCAGCTCGACCTTCACGAAGTCGCGCTCACCCGGCGTCATGCCGTCCCACTTGTTGATCGCGATAACCAACGCACGACCCGCTTCCAGGGCAAAGCCCAGCAGGTTGAGGTCGTGGTCCACCACGCCTTCGCGGGCGTCCATCACGAAGATCACCACGTTGGCGTCTTTGATCGCTTGCAGGGTTTTGACCACGGAGAATTTTTCGACTTCTTCGTGGATCTTGCCGCGCTTGCGCACACCGGCGGTGTCGATCAGCGTGTACTTCTCGTCGTTACGCTCGAACGGGATGTAGATACTGTCGCGAGTGGTGCCGGGTTCGTCATACACGATCACCCGGTCTTCACCGAGCATGCGGTTGACCAGAGTGGACTTGCCGACGTTCGGGCGGCCGATGATCGCGATCTTGATCCCGTCTTTTTCGCTTGGGCCAGGAATGCGCTTGGCTTCCTCACCTTCGGCAACGATCTCTTCTTCGCCGTCTTCCGGCTCTTCTTCGTCTTTCGGGAAGTCGCTCAGGGCGATTTCCAGCATCTGGGTGATGCCACGACCATGAGCACCGGCGATCGGGATCGCATGGCCCATGCCCAACGGGGCGAACTCGGCGCGAGCCATTTCAGGGTCGATGTTGTCGACCTTGTTGGCAACCACGTAAGAACGCTTGTTACGTTTGCGCAAATGCTCAGCGATCATCTGGTCGGCGGCGGTGAAACCGGCCTTGGCATCTACCAGGAACAGAACGACATCTGCTTCTTCAATGGCCAGCAGCGACTGCTCGGCCATTTTTTCGTCCATACCGTGCTCGTCACCGGAGATACCGCCGGTGTCGACCAGAATGTAGGAACGCCCTTGCCACTTGGCCTCACCGTATTGGCGATCACGGGTCAGACCGGACAAGTCGCCGACGATGGCGTCGCGAGTCCTGGTCAGGCGGTTGAACAAGGTGGACTTGCCGACGTTCGGTCGGCCCACCAGGGCGATTACGGGAACCATGCGGCTCTCCACTTCGTTATTTCAGAAAATACAAAAGCCGCTGCTAGGCAGCGGCTGGTGCTCGGGGCAGCGCTTGAGGGCGCTGCGAACCCCGTGTTACGGGGCTGCCTGGGGTTTAACCCCAAGCATAGTCAAACCTTTACTTAATGGTCAGGGCTTCCAGTTTGCCACTGTTGCCATACAGATAAATCGTGTCACCCACCACCAGCGGACGAGCACGCAAGCCGTCGCTGTCGATGCGCTCGCGGCCGACGAAACGACCGTCCACCTGGCTCAGCAGATGCAAGTAACCTTCCATATCACCGACTGCAACATAGCTGGAGAACACTTCCGGAGCCGACAGTTGACGACGGGCCAGCAAATCGTTGCTCCACAAGGCTGTGGTGGAACGTTCGTCGACGCCTTCAACGGTGCCCGAAGCCAGGCTCACATAGACGTTGCCAAAACCCTGGGCGACACCGGCGTAGCTGGAAGCATCACGCTGCCAGAGCTGACGTCCGCTTTCCAGATCCAGTGCCGCAACGCGACCCTGATAGCTGGCGACATACAGCGTACCGCCGGACAGCAGCAGGCCGCCGTCGATATCGACAACGCGCTCCAGTTCCGAACGACCTTGTGGAATCGCTACACGTTGTTCCCACACCGGCACGCCGTTGGAAATATCGAGAGCGACTACTTTACCGGTCGACAGGCCAGCCACCGCGAGGCGGTTAGTAACGATCGGCGCACTGGTGCCACGCAAGGTCAATACCGCTGGAGTGCTGTCATACAACCAGCGCTGGGTCCCGGTAGCGGAATCCAGGCCGATCAGACGGTCATCCTGAGTCTGAACGACAACGACATCACCGTTGTTGGCAGGTGGTGCGAGGACTTCACTGGACACGCGAGCGCGCCATTTCTCTTCGCCGTTGACGGCGTCCAGGGCAACGATTTCACCCTTGATCGTACCGATCAGGAGCAGACCGTAACTGACGCCGACAGCGCCGGAAACAGGCAATTCGAGATCTTTCTTCCATTTGACGTCGCCATTGCTGCGATCCATCGCCATCACCACACCGGTGACGTCGGCGGCATAGATGGTATCGCCATCGATCGCCGGAACCAGCATGTTGTACGATTCGCCCTGACCGTCACCGATCGAACGACTCCACTGCTTTTGCAGAACCACTTCTTCTTTGAAGTCGGTCAACTCGGCCGGCGGCAGTTCTTTTTTGCTGTTGCTGCTGCAACCCGCGGCCAATATGGCCAGAGCCAGCAATGCTGCATGTTTCCAACGAATCACGTCACGCATCCCCTTTGGCCAGGTCGTCCAGCTTGATTTGTAGGCCACCCACTGCCGCTTCATCCGACAGTGCAGCCTTGGCTTTTTGATACGCAGCGTTCGCTTCATCGGTACGACCCAACAGCACCAGCAGGTCGCCTTTGAGTTCTTCGCGAGTGGCCAGGAATGCTTTATCGGCATCGCCTTCGAGCAGCTTCAAGGCTTCATCGGCCTTGTTCTGCGCGGCCAGCACCTGCGCCAGACGCTGACGAGCAATTTCGCCCAGCGCCGGGTTGGCCGGCTTGGCGACAATGGCTTTCAGCTCGCTGGCTGCATCATCCAGCTTGCCGCTGTCGACCGCGACTTTTGCCACGAACAGGCTGCCGTACTGCGCGTAAGCGCTACCGCCGAACTCGCTGTTGAGCTTGGCGGCCAGGTCCGCAACACGGGCCGCATCAGGCTTGCCGTCTGGCGTCAGCGTGGTTTCCAGCAGTTGCTGATAGAGCATCGAGGCGCCTTGCGACTGATTGCTCTGATACTTGTGAAAGGCTTGCCATCCGAACACGATGACCAGCGCCAACAGGCCGCCAGTGACCAGGGGCTTGCCGTTGCGTATCCACCAGTCCTTCAAATCCGCCAGATGTTCGTCTTCGGTACTCGACACCCCAATACTCCTTAATCGCTAAATCGGCTGTTTGACAGCTTCAACCCTGCACGACGCAGGTGGCCAGGTGTGCAGCAAGCGCATCCCAGGCAATGCTTTGTTGTTCGCCCTGGCCACGCAGGGGTTTGAAACCTACCACTTGCTGGGCCATTTCGTCGTCACCGAGGATTAGCGCGTATAACGCACCGCTCTTGTCGGCTTTCTTGAACTGGCTTTTGAAGCTGCCGGCGCCGGCATTCACTTGCAGGCGCAGGTTGGGCAATTGATCACGAACACGTTCACTCAGGGCCAGCCCGGCCAGCTCGGCGGCTTCACCGAAAGCGCAGAGGTAGACGTCGACCTGACGGGAAATCTCTTCCGGGATCTGCTCCAGGGTTTCAAGCAACAGCACCAGGCGCTCGATGCCCATGGCGAAACCAACGCCCGAGGTCGGCTTGCCGCCCATTTGCTCGACCAGACCATCGTAACGACCACCGGCACACACGGTGCCCTGGGCGCCCAATTGGTCGGTGACCCATTCGAAAACGGTCTTGCTGTAGTAATCCAGCCCGCGAACCAGCTTCGGGTTGATCACGTAAGGAATGCCGGCGACGTCCAGACGAGCCTTAAGGCCCTCAAAGTGCACGCGGGATTCCTCGTCTAGGTAGTCGGCCATTTTCGGCGCGTCGACCAGCACCGCTTGAGTGTCGGCGTTCTTGGTATCAAGAACCCGCAGCGGGTTAGTTTTCAGACGGCGCTGGCTGTCTTCGTCCAGCCTGTCCAGGCGGGCCGAAAGGAACTCGACCAGCGCATCGCGATAACGACCGCGGGACTCGGCGGTGCCCAGACTGTTGAGCTCGAGCTTGACCGCATCACGGATGCCCAGTTCGCCCCACAGGCGCCAGGTCAGCACGATCAGCTCGGCATCGATGTCCGGACCGTCGAGATTGAAGACTTCGCAACCGATCTGATGGAACTGGCGATAACGGCCTTTCTGCGGACGTTCGTGGCGGAACATCGGCCCGATGTACCAGAGTTTCTGCACCTGGCCACCACCGGTGATGCCGTGCTCAAGCACTGCACGCACGCAGGCCGCCGTGCCTTCGGGGCGCAGGGTCAGGGAGTCGCCGTTACGGTCGTCGAAGGTGTACATCTCTTTTTCGACGATGTCGGTCACTTCACCGATGGAGCGCTTGAACAGCTCGGTGAACTCGACGATCGGCATGCGGATCTGCTTGTAACCGTAGTTATCCAGCAAACGCGAGACGGTGCCTTCGAAATGACGCCACAGGGGAGTCTGCTCGGGCAGGATGTCGTTCATGCCACGTATGGCTTGCAGAGACTTGCTCACTATAAATCCTTAAATTCGTTCGACTTAGCCGCGCGCAATGACTGCTGCGTCAGCTTCGACCTTCTCGGCCGCTTTCTGACGGATCAAGCGTTCAAGCTCATCCACCAGATTGTCATTCGTCAGTTTCTGCGACGGCTTGCCGTCGATATAAATCAGATTTGGCGTGCCGCCGGTCAAGCCGATATGAGCTTCCTTGGCTTCGCCCGGTCCGTTGACCACGCAACCGATGACCGCGACATCCAGCGGCACCAGCAGGTCTTCGAGGCGCCCTTCCAGCTCGTTCATGGTTTTAACCACATCGAAGTTCTGCCGCGAGCAGCTCGGGCAGGCGATGAAGTTAATGCCACGGGAACGCAGGTGCAGGGATTTTAGAATGTCGTAGCCGACTTTCACTTCCTCGACCGGGTCAGCCGCCAACGAGATGCGAATAGTATCGCCAATCCCTTCGGCGAGCAGCATACCGAGGCCCACGGCGGATTTCACCGTGCCTGAACGCAAGCCACCGGCTTCGGTGATGCCCAGGTGCAGCGGCTGGACGATTTCCTTGGCCAGCAAGCGGTAAGCGGCGACGGCCATGAACACGTCGGAGGCTTTCACGCTGACCTTGAAGTCCTGGAAATTCAGACGTTCAAGGTGCTCGACGTGACGCAGAGCCGACTCAACCAGCGCAGCCGGAGTCGGCTCGCCGTATTTCTTTTGCAGGTCTTTTTCCAGGGAGCCGGCGTTCACACCGATACGGATCGGAATCCCGCGATCACGGGCCGCATCGACTACGGCACGCACGCGGTCTTCGCGACCGATGTTGCCCGGATTGATTCGCAGGCAGTCAACACCCAGTTCAGCTACGCGCAGAGCGATCTTGTAGTCGAAATGGATGTCGGCAACCAACGGCACTTTGACCAGTTGCTTGATCTTGCCGAAGGCTTCGGCGGCGTCCATGTCCGGCACAGAGATGCGCACGATATCGACGCCGGCGGCTTCCAGGCGATTGATCTGGGCCACGGTGGCTGCGACATCATTGGTGTCGCTGTTGGTCATGCTCTGCACAGCAATAGGCGCATCGCCGCCCACCGGCACGTTACCGACCCAGATCTTGCGGGATTCGCGACGTTTGATTGGAGATTCGCCGTGCATGACTTATTGACCCAACTTCAGGCGAGCAGTCTCGCCACTGGTGAACGGAGCGACATCAACCACCTGCCCGTTGTAGCTGACCTGCGCGCCACGGGCAAAGCCCAGACGCACGGCAAACGGTGGCTTGCCGCTCACGGAAACGTTTTCGCCTTTGCGCTTGAGACCGCTCAACAGCACCTTGCCGGTGCCATCGGTCACTTGCGTCCAGCAGTCGGCGGTGAACTGCATTTGCACCTGGCCCTGGCCGGCTACCGCCGCAGCCGCTGCTGGAGCGGGAATGGGAATGGTCGGCGTCACCGAAGCGCTCGCAGGCGGGGTCGATACAACAAGAGCAGTCGGGGCTGGCGCGGCCGGAGTCGCGACAACCGGAGCGGTGCTGTGGGCAGGTGCAACAGGCGTTGGCGCTGGTGCAACCGGTGCAGCAGGCGCAGTCGCTTCAGCTTCAGCCGGCGCTTCATCCGACGTCTCGGCTTGCGGCAACGCAAGAGCGGTTGCACCGTCAGCCTGACCTTCCGCGACGGCCTGGTCTTCCGGCTCGTCCAGCGGATGGATCTGGGTGGTGCCGTCAGCGCCTTCGACTTCAACGTGCTCCGGGCTCAGGCTAATCAGGTCTTTGGCGCGCAGTGAGGTTTGATCCTGCCACCAGATAAAACCACCACCAATCACCGCGATCAGCAACAACAGGCTGACAATTCGCAAAATAGTGTGGGAAACCCGAACCGGCTCTTCGATACGTCCCAGGCTATGAACGTTGCTGCCCTGGGAGTCGGTGCCGGTGGATTGGTCGAACTGCTGGACCAGTAAGGTTTGATCCATGCCCAGCAATTTTGCGTAGGCGCGAATATAACCGCGAGCAAAGGTATGTCCAGGCAGCTTGTCGAAAGCGCCGGCTTCCAGATTGCTCAGGGAATTGACGGTGAGGTTGAGCTTGAGGGCCACTTCGGCCAGCGACCAGCCATTGCTTTCGCGGGCCTGGCGCAAGGTCTCACCGGGGTTAACGCGATTCGCTGCTACAACTTCGGGATGCACCGCTTTCATCATTGCTCCGACAGGTATTGCTGATATTCCGGCGTACCGGGATAGAGTCGTTTTAGTTGCAGGCCAAAACTGGCGGCCTTGTCGCGATCATCAAACACTTTTGCCAGCCGAACACCGAGCAATAGACTACGTGCATTTTGCTCGGTGAGCAGGCTAAAACGATCGTAATAGTCACGCGCGGGCACATAATGCCTGTCTTCGAAGGACAACTCAGCCATTTCCAGCAATGCACGTGGCTGTCGGCGATTCAAACGCAGGGCTTTTTCCAACTGCTGCTGGGCCAGGTCACGCTGCCCCAGCTTCGAAGCGGTCATTCCGAGGTTCTCGAACACCCGCGAACGCTCAGGATACAAGGTATCGGCGGCGGCCTGCTCAAAGCGTTCGTAAGCCTCTTGGTACCGTTTCTCTTCGAAAAGAAAACTGCCGTAGTTGTTCAGCGTTCGCGCATCGTTGGGGCGGGAAGACAGCGCCTTGCGAAAATGCTGATCCGCCAGCTCCGGCTCCATCTCGGCCTGGAATACCAGACCCAGCGCAGCGTTGGCATCCGGATCCGAGTCATCCAGATCCAGCGCTTTCTTCAACGGCACTTTCGCCCGTTCAGTCATGCCCTGCTGCAAGTACCCCAAACCCAGCTGCACATAGGCAACGCGCGCTTCATCGCGACCCTTGCTGGTCTTCATCGGGTTGAAATCGCCCGACAGGACACAACCAGCACACAGGCTGGCCAACAGCAAAAGCAGCGCGAAGCGCAGGGGCATAGAGATCCTCTCTTAATTATTGTTCGCAGCGTTCTGTGCGATATCGTTTTCGGCGCTTAACTCGCGCACGGCGATATAACGTTCGCTGCGACGGGTGCGATCCAGCACCTGTCCTACCAACTGGCCACACGCGGCATCGATGTCTTCACCGCGGGTGGTGCGTACGGTGACATTGAAGCCAGCATGGTGAAGCTGATCCTGGAAACGACGAATCGCGTTGTTGCTTGGGCGTTCGTAACCGGAATGCGGGAACGGGTTGAACGGAATCAGGTTGATCTTGCACGGGATGTTCTTGAGCAACTCGCTCATTTCGACCGCGTGTTCGACCTTGTCGTTGATGTCCTTGAGCAAAGTGTACTCAATGGTCAGTACGCGCTTTTCGCCCAGGGACGACATGTAGCGCTGACACGACTCGAGAAGCATCTTAAGCGGATACTTCTTGTTGATCGGCACCAATTGGTTACGCAATGCGTCATTCGGTGCGTGCAGGGACAACGCCAGGGAGACGTCGATGTGCTTGGACAGCTCATCGATCATCGGCACCACACCCGATGTAGACAGGGTTACGCGGCGCTTGGAGATCCCGTAGCCCAGGTCATCCATCATCAGATGCATGGCAGCCACGACGTTGTCGAAGTTCAGCAGCGGCTCACCCATGCCCATCATCACCACATTGGTGATGGCACGGTCGGCGGTCGCCGGGATGCTGCCGAACGACTTATTGGCAATCCACACCTGGCCGATGACTTCGGCGGCAGTGAGGTTGCTGTTGAATCCTTGCTTGCCGGTGGAGCAGAAACTGCAATCCAGGGCACAGCCTGCCTGGGACGAAACGCACAAAGTGCCGCGTTTGCCCTGTGGAATGTACACAGTCTCGACGCAGCTACCGGACGCCACGCGCACCACCCATTTACGGGTGCCGTCGGTGGAAATGTCCTCGCTGACCACTTCGGGGCCGCGGACTTCAGCAATGACCTTGAGCTTGTCGCGCAAGGCTTTGCTGACGTTCGTCATGGCGTCGAAATCATCGACGCCAAGGTGGTGAATCCATTTCATTACCTGACCGGCACGGAAACGCTTCTCCCCGATTGAGTCGAAGAATTTTTCCATTTCCAGCTGAGTCAGACCCAGCAGGTTAGTTTTTACAGTCGATGTAGTCATGGATTCACCTTCACTCATAAGCCAATGCTTAGCGAGTGGTTACTTCAGTAGCTGCGAAGAAGTACGAGATTTCGCGAGCAGCAGCGGCTTCGGAGTCCGAACCGTGTACAGCGTTGGCGTCGATGGAATCAGCGAAGTCAGCGCGGATGGTGCCGGCAGCAGCTTCTTTAGGGTTGGTAGCGCCCATCAGCTCACGGTTCAGAGCGATAGCGTTTTCGCCTTCCAGAACCTGAACGACAACCGGACCGGAGATCATGAAAGCAACCAGGTCGCCGAAGAAACCACGAGCGCTGTGCTCAGCGTAGAAGCCTTCAGCTTCGGCTTTGGACAGTTGCTTCAGTTTCGAAGCTACAACGCGCAGGCCAGCTTTTTCAAAACGAGTGGTGATCTCGCCGATAACGTTTTTTGCAACAGCGTCAGGCTTGATGATGGAGAAAGTACGTTGAACAGCCATGGTGTAACTCCAGAAACGGTAATTTGTGAAAAATTAAACCCGCGAATTATACGCGGGTTCTTGGGTATTGCCTAACTGCATACGGCGCAGACTCAGTCTGCTTCTTCGATCCAGGCGGCCTGAATGGCTTCAAGCACCTTCTCGCCACCGCGGGTCGGATCATCGCTGAATTCCGGCAATGCCAGCACCCATTTGTGCAGATCGACGAAGTTCACGTAACGCGGGTCCACATCTGGCTTGGATTCAGCCAGCTGGATCGCGATTTCCAGCACATCAACCCACTTCAGACTCATTTCAGTTCCTTGAATCAGTGCGGCGCTTCGGCTGCATGGTTGAGCGAGTATTTCGGAATTTCGACAGTCAGGTCTTCATTTCCGACGAGTGCCTGACAGCCTAGACGCGATTGCGCCTCCAGCCCCCAGGCACGATCAAGAAAATCTTCTTCCAGCTCGTCCGCTTCTTCCAGCGAGTCGAAACCTTCACGGATGATGCAGTGGCAGGTGGTGCAGGCGCAGACGCCACCACAGGCGCTTTCCATCTCGATATGGTGTTCGTGGGCCAGTTCGAGAATGGATGTGCCAGGCTCAGCCTCCACAACCATGCCGTCCGGGCAAAACTTATCGTGTGGCAGAAAAATGACCTGCGGCATCGTTATTCCTCAATCTCATTCAGGTTGCGCCCCGCCAGAGTGGCTTTCACCGTCGAGTCCAGGCGGCGGGCAGCAAAGGCGTCGGTCACTTGCGACAGACGCTTGGTCTGCTGCTCGATGGCGTAACCATCGGTGCCCTTCATCAATTCGGTCAGTTCCTGCATCTGCATTTCGATGACCATGCGCTCTTCGGCGTCGAGCAAGCGCTCGCCATCGACATCGAGGGCGCCCTGCACCGCTTCGATCAGGCGCCGGGCATCGACCTGCTGCTCGCGCAACACTCGAGCGACCTTGTCGTCGTTGGCGTGCTGGAACGAATCCTTGAGCATCTTGGCAATTTCGCCATCGGTCAGACCGTAGGACGGCTTGACCTGGATGCTGGCTTCAACGCCCGAACCCAGCTCGCGCGCCGCGACACTGAGCAGGCCGTCGGCATCGACCTGGAAGGTTACGCGAATCTTCGCAGCACCGGCCACCATCGCTGGAATGCCGCGCAACTCGAAGCGCGCCAGAGAGCGGCAGTCGCTGATCAGCTCGCGCTCGCCCTGCAATACGTGGATCGCCATGGCCGACTGGCCATCTTTATAAGTCGTGAAGTCCTGAGCTCGGGCGACGGGGATGGTGGTGTTGCGTGGAATCACCTTTTCCATCAGTCCGCCCATGGTTTCCAGCCCCAGAGACAACGGAATCACGTCAAGTAACAGCAACTCATCGCCATCACGCTTGTTGCCAGCCAGGGTATCGGCCTGGATCGCGGCACCAATGGCCACCACTTGATCCGGATCGATTTCGGTCAACGGTTCGCGGCCGAAGGCTTCTGCGACTGCTTCGCGAACGCGAGGCACACGAGTCGAACCGCCCACCATGACCACCGCGTGTACTTCGTCCAGCTCGATGCCGGAATCACGCACAGCGCGGCGACAGGCTTTCAGGCTGCGGGCAAGCATGGGCTCGATCAGCGCATTGAAGGCTTCACGGGTCAGCTCGGCGCTCCAGTCGCCATAAGCGACTTCAACGGCCGAGGCATTGGTCAGCGCTTCTTTGGCCGCACAAGCGGCTTGCAGCAAATTGCGTTGCGCACCCGGATCGAGGTCGGCGGACAGACCGGCGCTCTCGATGATCCAGCCCGCAATTGCATGGTCGAAGTCATCGCCACCCAGAGCGCTATCGCCGCCGGTAGCCAGAACCTCAAACACACCGCCGGTCAGGCGCAGAATCGAAATATCGAAGGTACCGCCACCCAGGTCATAAATAGCGACCAGGCCTTCAGCGTGCTGATCCAGACCGTAAGCCACGGCGGCGGCGGTCGGCTCATTGAGCAGACGCAGCACATTCAGACCGGCCAGTTTGGCCGCATCCTTGGTGGCTTGACGCTGAGCATCGTCGAAATAGGCCGGAACGGTAATCACCGCGCCTACCAGTTCGCCACCCAACGCCGCTTCGGCGCGCTGACGCAACACCTTGAGGATATCGGCAGAGACTTCGACCGGGCTTTTTGGGCCCTGAATCGTGTCGATGAACGGCATGTGCGATTCGCCGCCGACAAAGCGGTACGGCAGTTGATCGCCCAATTGCTTGACGTCGGACAGACCACGACCCATCAAGCGCTTGACCGACAACACGGTGTTCAAAGGATCGGTAGCGGCGGCCAGTTTGGCCGACTCGCCGACCTCGACACGGTCGGCGTGGTAGCGCACGGCAGACGGCAGGATGACCTGCCCGTCAGCGTCAGCCAGAGGCTCGGAAAGACCACTGCGCAACGCAGCGACCAGCGAATTGGTAGTGCCCAAGTCGATCCCCACAGCCAGACGACGCTGGTGCGGTTGAGGACTTTGGCCGGGTTCGGCGATCTGCAGTAGGGCCATCGTTATCAGGACTTATCTGTATATCAGGCGTGCGACCGGAGCGGCACTGGGTTAATCGTCGAGGCGCTCTTCTAACTGGCGCACTTCGTAGGTGAGCTTGTCGAGGAACTGCATGCGCCGCATCAGGCGTTCGGCCTGTTCACGTTGCACGGCATCATTCCAACAGGCTGCGAAGCTTTCGTTCAGTTCATCCTGCGCAGTCTTCAGGCGACGCTTAAACACTGCAACACCCGCCAGATCGGCGCTGTCTTGCAGGTCTTCGAGCTCTTCACGCAGCTCCATCTGCTGCAGAAGAAACTCCGGATCATGCACCGTGACCTCCAGCGGTAGCTCGCGATCGCCCATGGCGAGCAAGTAACGCGCGCGTTTTGGGGGACTTTTGAGCGTCTGATAGGCCTCGTTGAGGCTCGCGGATTGCTCTAGCGCCAGCCGCTGCTCGCGCTCGGAAGCGTCTGCAAAGCGATCCGGATGAACACCGCGCGCCAACTCACGATAGCGCGCGGCCAACTGATCGAGATCCAGACGGAAGCTCGGTTTCAGTTCAAATAAAGCGAAATGACAAGGAGTACCCACGCGCAGCCTCAGATGTTGAAGCTTTCGCCGCAGCCACACTCACCGCGCACGTTGGGATTGTTGAACTTGAAGCCTTCGTTCAACCCTTCCTTGACGAAATCGAGTTCGGTGCCGTCCAGGTAGGACAGGCTTTTCGGGTCGATAATCACTTTCTCGCCGTGACTTTCGAACACCTGATCCTCTGCAACTACCTCGTCGACAAACTCCAGCACGTAGGCAAGGCCGGAACAGCCTGTGGTGCGAACACCCAGACGAATCCCTTCACCTTTGCCGCGCCCGTCGAGGGAGCGTCGCACGTGTTGAGCAGCCGCTTCTGTCATGCTGATAGCCATCGGTGACTCCTTACTCGTCGCCAAATCTTGAAAGTCAGATCAAGCCTTTCTTCTGCTTGTAGTCGCGAACGGCCGCTTTGATAGCGTCTTCAGCAAGTACAGAACAGTGAATTTTTACTGGTGGCAGCGCCAGCTCTTCAGCCAACTGAGTGTTTTTGATGGTCTCTGCTTCATCCAGAGTCTTGCCTTTCATCCACTCGGTCGCCAAGGAGCTGGAGGCGATAGCCGAACCGCAACCGTAGGTCTTGAACTTGGCGTCTTCGATGATGCCTTGTTCGTTAACCTTGATCTGCAGACGCATCACGTCGCCGCACGCTGGAGCGCCAACCATGCCGGTACCGACATCCGGGTCTTCAGCGTCCATTTTGCCGACGTTGCGCGGGTTTTCGTAGTGGTCGATGACCTTTTCGCTGTAAGCCATGATTCTTAATCCTCACTCATCAGAGAGTCGCTCTTGAAGCCCTGGGAACCTCGGTTCGACAGGGCCGGTTTGCGGCGACTTGAAATCAGTGTGCCGCCCACTCGATTTTCGAAATGTCGACACCATCTTTGTACATATCCCACAGCGGCGACAGAGTGCGCAGCTTGGTAACGGCCTCGCAGACTTTCTGCGCGGCGTAGTCGATTTCTTCCTCGGTGGTGAAACGGCCGAAGGTGAAGCGAATCGAGCTGTGTGCCAGTTCGTCGTTGCGGCCCAGGGCGCGCAGTACGTACGAAGGCTCAAGGGAAGCCGAGGTGCAAGCCGAACCGGACGAAACCGCCAGATCCTTGAGCGCCATGATCAGCGACTCGCCTTCAACGTAGTTGAAGCTCAGGTTCAGGTTGTGTGGTACGCGAGCGGTCATGCTGCCGTTGATGTACAGCTCTTCCAGGCCTTCGACCTGCTTGAAGAAGCGGTCGCTCAAGGCTTTGATGCGGATGTTCTCGGCAACCATGTCTTCCTTGGCTACACGAAAGGCTTCGCCCATGCCGACGATCTGGTGTGTCGCCAGAGTGCCCGAACGCATACCACGTTCGTGACCGCCGCCGTGCATGGTCGCTTCGATACGAACACGCGGCTTGCGGCTCACGTACAGTGCGCCGATGCCTTTAGGGCCGTAGGTTTTGTGAGCGGAGAACGACATCATGTCGACTTTCAGCTTCTGCAGGTCGATCTCGACCTTGCCAGTGGACTGAGCCGCGTCGACGTGAAACAGGATGCCCTTCGAACGTGTCAGCTCGCCGATGGCCGCGATGTCGTTGACGGTGCCGATTTCGTTGTTCACGTGCATGATCGACACCAGAATGGTGTCGTCACGCAGTGCGGCTTCGACCATCTCTGGAGTCACCAGACCGTCGGTACGAGGCTCAAGGTAAGTCACCTCGAAACCTTCACGCTCCAGTTGGCGCATGGTGTCGAGGACAGCCTTGTGCTCAATCTTGGTGGTGATCAGGTGCTTGCCCTTGGTCGCATAGAAATGCGCCGCGCCCTTGATTGCCAGGTTGTCGGATTCGGTGGCACCGGAGGTCCAGACGATCTCACGCGGATCGGCGTTAACCAGGTCAGCAACCTGACGACGAGCGTTTTCAACAGACTCTTCAGCTTTCCAGCCGAACACGTGGGAACGGGACGCCGGGTTACCGAAGTTTCCGTCGACCAGCAGGCATTCACTCATTTTTTGCGCTACACGCGGATCAACCGGGGTGGTCGCAGAGTAATCAAGGTAAATCGGCAATTTCATGGACTATCTCCTAAATCAGGCTGGCTGGCGTGCCGCTAGCTCTTTGGCTGTCATTCGACGGCGGACGCTTCAATCTTGTCCAGGCGCGGCGCTTTGCTGTTGCAACGACGCTGATCCTGACGCTGGGCTACTTCTTGTACCTCACGGCGAGTGACAAGGTCAGCCAAGCTGATACCGCTGAGAAATTCGTGAATCTGCAGGCTCAGATCGCACCACAAGTGGTGGGTCAGACAGGTGTCGCCGGAATGGCAATCGCCCTGGCCTTGGCATTTGGTTGCATCGACCGATTCGTTCACCGCATCGATCACCTGAGCGACCTGGATACCCTGCATGTCACGCGACAGCTGATAGCCGCCGCCTGGACCACGGACGCTGGACACTAGATTGCTACGGCGCAATTTGGCGAAGAGCTGTTCGAGGTAGGACAGGGAGATACCTTGGCGCTCGGAGATATCTGCCAAGGACACCGGCCCGTGCTGCGCGTGCAACGCCAGGTCAAGCATGGCAGTCACGGCGTATCGGCCTTTTGTAGTCAGTCGCATGGACAATTACCACGGAGTTCAGAATGGGGCGAGTATGCAATTCCCGAGTATTTAAGTCAACTATAAGACCTAGTACTTTAGTCAGGATTACCCGCAAAAGAGCGGGCGTATCATAGCAAAGGCTGGCCGCGAACAGCCAGCAGTTGCTTTCGACGGGAGCGGCCGGAGTTAGCCCGCCTTGCTTTCATCCTTATCCTTGACGCAGGCGAAGTCTTCTTCGCGCAACTCAGGCAGATCCTTGGCGCAGTAGTTACTACCCAGATCCTTCAACGCACCACACATGCCCTCCAGACGACCGTCGACCGCCTGCAGGTGATCCAACAACTGACCAATGGCGCGAGCCACCGGATCAGGCATGTCTTCTCCGACACCGTAGGCATCGAAACCGATTTTCTCGGCCATGGCCTTGCGTTTGGCATCTTGCTCATCATCGGACTTGACGATAATCCGACCTGGAATTCCGACCACCGTCGCACCCGCCGGAACCGCCTTGGTGACCACAGCATTGGAACCGACCTTGGCCCCGGCACCGACCGTGAACGGACCCAGCACCTTGGCCCCGGCCCCGACCACCACGCCATCCTCAAGAGTCGGGTGACGCTTGCCCTTGTTCCAGCTGGTGCCACCCAGGGTCACACCTTGATAAAGAGTGACGTCATTGCCGATCTCAGCGGTTTCACCGATGACGATGCCCATGCCATGGTCGATAAAGAAGCGACGACCGACCTTGGCGCCCGGATGAATTTCGATCCCGGTCAACCAACGACCAAAGTTCGACACCAGTCGCGCCAGCCACTTCCAGCCCATACCCCACAGGGACGACGACAGACGGTGGATCCAGATGGCGTGCATGCCCGGATAGCAGGTCAGAACTTCGAAAGCATTACGCGCTGCCGGATCACGATGGAAAACACTCTGGATATCTTCACGCAAACGCTCGAACATTTTTAATCCTTCCGCTTAAGAAGCTCGCCACGGGCCGCTTTCTGGGTTTCCGTGAGGATGCCACGCAATATATTCATTTCTGCCCGACTGACCGAGCTGCGTCCGTACAACCGACGCAGGCGCGCCATCAAGTGCCGCGGCTTTTCCGGATCAAGGAACTCAATGGTCACCAGAGTTTGCTCCAGATGCTCATAGAATCGCTCCAACTCATCCATGGTCGCCAGCTCACCACTTTTGGTGGACGCCACTTCATCCTTCTCGACTTTGCTCGGCTGACCTTGGGCCGCAAGCCAGGACATCCGCACTTCATAGCTCAACACCTGCACCGCCGCCCCAAGGTTCAGCGAACTGAACTCAGGGTCTGATGGGATGTGCACGTGATAATGACATCGCTGCAACTCTTCATTGGTCAGACCGGAATCTTCACGACCAAAGACCAAAGCGATCTCAGCACCCTGCGAGGCCTCTTCCACAACCCTCAGGCCGCATTCGCGAGGATCGAGCAACGGCCAGGGAATGCGACGGTCACGGGCGCTGGTGCCGAGCACCAGATTGCAGCCGACCAAGGCATCTTCCAAGGTGGCGACGACTTGCGCGTTTTCAAGGATGTCACCGGCACCGGAAGCACGAGCATCGGCTTCGTGATGCGGGAACAACCGCGGTTCGACCAGCACCAGCCGCGACAGTCCCATGTTCTTCATGGCACGCGCAGCCCCGCCGATATTCCCGGGATGGCTGGTATTGACCAGGACGACACGAATGTTTTGCAGCAAGGGAGGCGCTCTCGAACACTTTAGTGGGGAGCAGAATCTTACAGCTCAACCTACCGTTAAGCTACGAAAGCGAACACTGACCTTCACCTGAAGAAACTTTCTGATAGAATGCCCGGCTTTCTTTAACAACCTTAGGTGACACATCCATGCAGCCCATGCTGAATATCGCGCTGCGCGCCGCCCGCAGCGCCAGTGAATTGATCTTCCGCTCCATCGAGCGCCTGGATACCATCAAGGTCGACGAAAAAGACGCCAAGGATTATGTATCCGAGGTGGATCGCGCCGCCGAGCAGAAAATCATTGACGCGCTGCGCAAGGCCTACCCTACCCACGGCATTCTCGGCGAAGAAACCGGCATGCACCCTGGTAGCGGCGAAGGCGAAGACTACCTGTGGATCATCGACCCACTGGACGGCACTACCAACTTCCTGCGCGGCATTCCTCACTTCGCTGTCAGCATCGCCTGCAAATACCGCGGTCGCCTGGAACACGCTGTTGTTCTGGACCCGGTTCGCCAGGAAGAATTCACCGCCAGCCGTGGTCGTGGCGCTCAACTGAACGGTCGCCGCCTGCGCGTCAGCGGCCGCACCAGTCTGGACGGCGCCCTGCTGGGTACCGGCTTCCCGTTCCGCGATGACCAAATGGACAACCTCGACAACTACCTGGGCATGTTCCGCGCCTTGGTTGGCCAGACTGCCGGCATCCGCCGCGCCGGCTCGGCGAGCCTGGACCTGGCTTACGTAGCGGCCGGCCGTTTCGACGCATTCTGGGAGTCGGGCCTGTCCGAGTGGGACATGGCTGCAGGCGCCCTGCTGATTCAGGAAGCAGGCGGCCTGGTGAGCGACTTCACCGGCGGTCACGACTTCCTTGAGAAAGGCCATGTCGTTGCCGGTAACACCAAATGCTTCAAAGCAGTACTGACGGCCATCCAGCCGCACCTGCCGGCCTCGCTGAAACGCTAATCGAGCAGCCACAAAAAAAGCACCTCGAAGGGTGCTTTTTTTGTATTTGAATTTCAGCTATTTACTGAGCCGGCTCGTTCTGCGACAGGATCAATTTACCTTCCTTGTCGACCGGAATCTGGTTGCCCGGATCGCGATCCATCCGCACCTTGCCTTCCTTGCCATCCAGTGAATAACGGACGTCATACCCTACGACCTTGTCACTGATGTCATTCACAGTGTTACACCGCGTTTGAGTCGTGGTGTAGGTATCACGATTCTGCATACCTTCCTGGACCTTGTTGCCCGCATAACCACCGCCAACTGCACCCGCCACGGTGGCAATCTTCTTGCCGGTGCCGCCACCGATCTGATTGCCGAGCAAACCACCTGCCACGGCACCCAATACGGTACCAGCGATCTGATGTTGATCTTTCACCGGCGCTTGCCGGGTTACTGCAACGTCCTTGCACACTTCACGTGGCGTTTTGATTTGCGTCTTGACCGGTTCAACGGCTAGCACTTGCGCATACTCAGGGCCGCTTTTAACCAGGCTATAGGTGGCAACAGCACCCCCGGCAGTTACACCGACAGCACCCAATACCGCACCAACCAGCAACGACTTGTTCACATGAACCTCCTGATCATTTCATGCGGGACAAGCCCGCGCTTCTCCCAGCCTTGGAGCATAAAAAAAGGCGCGAGTTCAATACTCGCGCCTTTTCGGCCGACAGCTGGAAAACGATAGCCGTTATGGGCGGTCGTCGACTTCTTTATCAGAAGCCACTGTAGGAATCAGATCCTCGGTGCTCAGGTTCAGCCAGATCAGCACGACGTTGGCGATGTAGATCGACGAGTACGTACCCGCCAACACACCGATAAACAGTGCGATAGAGAAGCCGAACAGGTTGTCCCCACCAAAGAACAATAGGGCCGAGATCGCCAGCAAAGTAGAGATCGACGTTGCCATGGTCCGCAGCAGGGTCTGGGTAGTCGAGATGTTGATGTTCTCGACCAAGGACGCCTTGCGCAGCACACGGAAGTTCTCACGAACCCGATCGAATACCACGATGGTGTCGTTGAGCGAGTAACCAATGATCGCTAGCACCGCCGCCAGCACCGTCAGGTCGAAGGTGACCTGGAAGAACGACAGAATACCGATGGTCACGATCACGTCGTGAATCAAAGAAACGATGGCGCCGACCGCGAACTTCCACTGAAAGCGGAAAGCCAGGTAGATCAGGATGCCACCCAGCGCCATCAGCATGCCGAGGCCGCCCTGATCGCGCAGCTCTTCACCGACCTGCGGGCCCACGTACTCGACCCGTTTGACCATCGCCGGGTTGTCGCCACCGACTTTCTGCAGCGCTTCCGCCACTTGATGACCCAGCTGCGGATCTTCACCCTGCATGCGCACGAGCAAATCGGTGGTTGCACCGAAGCTCTGCACGATCGCATCTTGATAACCCGCTGTTACCAGCTGCTCACGCACCTTGGTAACATCGGCCGGACGCTCGTAGTTCAGCTCGATGAGCGTACCGCCGGTGAAATCCAGGCCCCAGTTCAAGCCCTTGGTGGCGACGCTGAACAATGCCAGCACCGTAAGGAACAATGTGACGCCGAACGCAACGTTGCGAACGCCCATGAAGTTGATTGTACGTAACATGGCAGCCCCTTAAATCCACAACTTCTTGAAGTCACGACCACCGAAGATCAGGTTGACCATTCCGCGGGTCACCAAAATGGCCGTGAACATCGAGGTAAAGATCCCGAGGGACATGGTCACAGCGAAACCTTTGACCGGGCCTGTGCCCATTGCAAAGAGAATCCCGCCTACCAACAGCGTGGTCAGGTTGGCGTCGATAATCGCAGTGAATGCCCGACCGAAGCCCTCATTGATTGCCCGCTGTACGGTCATGCCGGCGGCGATCTCTTCACGTATCCGCGAGAAGATCAGAACGTTAGCGTCGACGGCCATACCCATGGTCAACACGATACCGGCGATACCCGGCAGGGTCAGTGTTGCACCCAGCAGCGACATCAGGGCGAGCAGCAGCACCATGTTCACCGCCAGAGCGACGGTGGCGATGATGCCGAAGAAGCGATAGATGGCGATGATAAACAGCGAGACGAACAGCATGCCCCACAGCGACGCATCGACACCTTTGATGATGTTATCGGCACCCAGGCTTGGACCAATGGTGCGCTCTTCAGCGAAGTACATCGGTGCAGCCAGACCACCAGCGCGCAGCAGCAGCGCCAGCTCAGACGACTCGCCCTGACCGTTCAGGCCAGTGATACGGAACTGAGCACCTAGCGGCGACTGGATGGTCGCCAGGCTGATGATCTTTTTCTCTTCCTTGAACGTCTGGACCGGCACGTCTTTCTCGACGCCATTAACCACTTGCTTGACGTAAGTGGTAACCGGACGTTGCTCGATAAAGATCACCGCCATGCTGCGACCGACGTTGCTGCGAGTCGCACGACTCATCAACTCGCCACCATGACCATCCAGACGGATGTTCACTTCTGGCGTGCCGTGCTCGTCGAAGCCAGCCTTGGCGTCAGTCACCTGGTCGCCCGTGATGATCAAGCCACGCTCGATCTGTGCTGGCAGACGATTGCCTTCACGGAACTCGAAGGATTCGGAAGTGGCTTTCGAAGCGCCCGGCTCAGCAGCCAGACGGAATTCAAGGTTGGCCGTCTTGCCGAGGATACGCTTGGCTTCGGCGGTGTCCTGCACGCCCGGCAGCTCAACCACGATGCGGTTGGCGCCCTGGCGCTGAACGATTGGCTCGGCAACACCCAGCTCGTTGACGCGGTTACGTACCGTGGTCAAGTTCTGCTTGATGGAGTATTCACGGATTTCCGCCAGCTTGGCCGGGGTCATCGCCAGACGCAGTACCGGTTGGCCATTGAGGTCGGCCGGAACAATATCGAAATCGTTGAAGCTCTTGCGGATCAGCGTACGGGCTTGGTCGCGGATTGCTTCATCAGCGAAGCCCAGCTGAATGGCACCGTTGAGTTGCGGCAAGCTGCGATAGCGCAGACGTTCTTTGCGCAACAGGCTCTTGACGTCGCCTTCGTAGACTTTCAGGCGTGCATCGAGGGCTTTGTCCATGTCCACTTCCAGCAGGAAGTGCACACCACCGGACAAGTCCAGACCCAGCTTCATCGGGTGCGCGGCCAGGCTGCGCAGCCATTGAGGGGTGGTTTGTGCCAGGTTCAGTGCAACGACGTAGTCATCACCCAATGCCTTGCGCACGACGTCTTTGGCAGGCAGCTGATCTTCAGCCTTGGCCAGACGAATCAAACCACCCTTGCCGTTTACTGCCAGGGTGGCAGCCTTGACGTTGATCCCGGATTCCGTGAGCGCTGTGCCCACACGATCCAGATCAGCCTGAGTCACTTGCAGCGCAGTGCTTGCACCGCTGACCTGAATGGCCGGGTCATCAGGATATAGATTGGGAGCGGAATAAATCAGACCGACCGCCAGCACCGCCAGGATCAGAATGTATTTCCACAGAGGGTATTTGTTCAGCATCACGCCGCCCGCTTATGACGCGGGGCGCCTTGCGCGCCCCGTCGATTGAGTAGAAGTTGAAACTTAGATCGCTTTTAGCGTGCCTTTTGGCAACGTAGCGGCAATGGCGCCTTTCTGGAACTTCATTTCGATGGTGTCGGAAACTTCCAGAACAACGAAGTCGTCTGCCACTTTAGTGATCTTGCCGGCGATACCACCGGTGGTCACAACTTCGTCGCCTTTCTGCAGACTGCTCAGCAGGCTCTTCTGCTCTTTGGCGCGCTTGGCCTGTGGACGCCAGATCATCAGGTAGAAGATGACCAGGAAACCGACCAGGAAAATCCACTCAAAGCCGCCACCCATTGGGCCTGCAGCAGGTGCAGCAGCGTCAGCCATGGCATTAGAAATAAAAAAGCTCATTTAGCACTCCAGTTGCAAATGTTGAATCTTGGGGTCAGAAAACTCAGTCCAAAGGCGGAACAGGTAACCCGCGTTTGGCGTAAAAGGCGTCGACAAAGGCGGCCAATGTACCCTGTTGAATAGCCTCGCGCAAACCAGCCATAAGCACCTGGTAATGGCGCAAATTGTGGATGGTATTCAACATGCTACCCAGCATTTCGCCACACTTGTCCAGATGGTGCAGATAAGCACGGGAGAAGTTCTGGCAGGTGTAGCAATCGCAGGTCGGATCCAGCGGCGAATCATCATGGCGATGGAACGCGTTACGGATCTTCAGCACGCCTGTATCAATGAACAGATGCCCATTGCGAGCATTACGGGTTGGCATCACGCAATCGAACATGTCCACACCGCGGCGCACACCCTCAACCAGATCTTCCGGTTTGCCAACGCCCATAAGGTAACGAGGTTTGTCAGCCGGCATCTGGCCAGGCAGATAGTCCAGCACCTTGATCATCTCGTGTTTCGGCTCGCCCACCGACAGACCGCCAATGGCCAGACCATCGAAGCCGATATTGTCGAGACCCTCCAGGGAACGCATGCGCAAATCCTGGTGCATACCGCCCTGAACGATGCCGAACAGTGCCGCCGTGTTGTCGCCATGGGCTTGTTTCGAACGCTTGGCCCAACGCAACGACAGCTCCATCGATACCCGCGCGACGTCTTCGTCAGCCGGGTACGGGGTGCATTCGTCAAAGATCATCACAATGTCGGAGCCCAGATCGCGCTGGACCTGCATCGACTCTTCCGGGCCCATGAACACTTTGGCGCCGTCCACAGGAGAGGCGAAGGTCACGCCCTCTTCCTTGATCTTGCGCATCGCGCCCAGGCTGAACACCTGAAAACCGCCGGAGTCAGTCAGAATCGGGCCTTTCCACTGCATGAAATCGTGCAGGTCGCCGTGCTTCTTGATCACTTCGGTGCCAGGACGCAGCCACAAGTGGAAGGTGTTACCCAGAATGATTTCCGCGCCCGTGGCGGTGATATCCCGCGGCAACATGCCCTTGACCGTGCCGTACGTGCCCACCGGCATGAACGCCGGGGTCTCGACGGTACCGCGCGGGAAGGTCAAACGACCGCGACGAGCCTTGCCGTCAGTAGCAAGCAACTCAAACGACATACGACTTTGGCGACTCATTCTTTGTCCTCAGGGCCACGTGGTGCGGGGTTACGGGTGATAAACATCGCATCCCCGTAGCTGAAAAAACGGTATCGATGCTCGACGGCAGCTTTATAAGCGGCCATGGCTTCGGGATAACCGGCGAACGCCGAAACCAGCATCAACAGCGTGGATTCGGGCAAATGGAAGTTGGTCACCAGGGCATCGACCACATGAAACGGCCGGCCTGGGTAGATAAAGATGTCAGTGTCGCCGCTGAACGGCTTGAGCACGCCATCGCGCGCGGCGCTTTCCAGGGAGCGCACGCTGGTGGTCCCCACGGCCACCACGCGACCACCACGAGCGCGGCAGGCTTGGACGGCATCGACCACGTCCTGGCCGACTTCCAGCCATTCGCTGTGCATGTGGTGATCTTCGATCTTCTCGACGCGCACGGGCTGGAAGGTGCCCGCGCCGACGTGCAAGGTCACGAACGCCGTCTCGACGCCCTTGGCGGCAATCGCGTCCATCAGCGGCTGATCGAAATGCAGCCCCGCCGTGGGCGCCGCTACCGCGCCCAAACGCTCGGCGTAGACCGTCTGATAACGCTCGCGGTCCGAGCCTTCATCCGGGCGGTCTATATAAGGAGGCAGCGGCATGTGCCCGACGCGATCAAGCAGCGGCAACACCTCTTCGGCGAACCCCAACTCAAACAACGCGTCATGGCGCGCCAGCATCTCGGCTTCGCCACCGCCGTCGATCAGGATCTTCGATCCCGGCTTCGGCGACTTGCTGGACCGTACATGGGCCAGCACGCGATGGCTGTCCAGCACCCGCTCCACCAGGATTTCCAGCTTGCCGCCGGAAGCCTTCTGGCCAAACAGCCGCGCCGGAATCACCCGGGTATTGTTGAACACCATCAAATCGCCCGGGCGCAAATGCTCCAGCAAATCAGTGAATTGACGGTGTGCCAGGGCGCCGCTGACCCCATCCAGGGTCAACAGGCGACTGTTGCGACGCTCGGCCAAAGGGTGGCGAGCGATCAGCGAATCAGGGAGTTCGAAAGTAAAGTCAGCAACGCGCATGATGGGGTTCGTCTAGCAGGGGCCGGAAGTCTAGCCGAAATAGTGAAAATTCTCTATGTACCTGATTGACCGACGGTAATCTCATCTCTATACTTCGCCGCCATTGAGCCCTGATGGCGGAATTGGTAGACGCGGCGGATTCAAAATCCGTTTTCGCAAGAAGTGGGAGTTCGAGTCTCCCTCGGGGCACCAAAATTAAGAAAGGTCTTGCTTAGCAAGGCCTTTTTTTTCGTCTGTAGAAAAGCCACCCCCGCCCGCGCAGGAGCTGCCGAAGGTTCTTTTCCCCTCTCGCCCTGGCGGACTATTTCACAAGGACCCCCTATGGAACTGCTGCTGGAAACCGTCGCCCTGTTCTGCCTCAAGCTTGCTTACGAGACGGAAGATTCAAGTCCGATTCTTCGGGATGATCTGCTGATGAGTGATTATGAGCGGGAGGTGTTTGGGTTGCTGGTGCGCAGGGGGGATGTCGAGGGGATCCGAAGGAAAGTGGATGAATGTCTGGGCTTGGCACTGAACGCCGTTGGCGGTGTTGATACCGTCCTGGGCTGCGAGCTGCATAGGCTGGCGGTAGATTTCAGCGCTGCGCAGACGCTGGGACTGCTTGATGCACCGCTCATCGCGCTCAAGGATTATCTGAAAAACATTCAATATTGAAGGAACGCGGATTAACGCGTGAATGCCCGATTGCTGGACCGACATTGGTCGTGACGTCGCGGTACGACATTTCCAGCGCGCCCTGCCCCCGCCACCTGCCCTCCTACACCCATGACCTCCGGGAATACCCCTATGCCGATTGGTCGATTGCGTCCGATGTTGCATAAACGGTTATCTATACCCCAGCGAAGACGTCGAAGCGAAACAGCCGCAGGATGCTGCTGAGTTCGCACCTAATAATGCCGTTAAGGCGATAAAAATAATCAGTCTGGGGAATCGCACGATATGAAGTATCCATTGCGGCCGTTGGTCTTTTGGCCAACGTTTCTGATTCTGCTGGCAGCGGTGATTGCCAGCTACGTCGACCTGAACGCGTTTCTCGCGGTGAGCAAACAGCTCAACGCGATGATTCTCAAGAATTTCTCCTGGCTGTTCAGCGCTGGATCCTTCTCTATGGTGGTCCTGACCGGGATCGTGTACTTCTCGCCTCTGGGCAAGGTGCGCATCGGCGGGGAACAGGCCCAGCCATTACTGAGCAAATGGCGCTGGTTCATGGTCGCGCTATGCACCACGCTAGCAGTGGGTGTGCTGTTCTGGACCACGGCCGAGCCGCTTTATCACCTGTATTCCCCGCCCAGCAGCATGGCCATCGAGGCGGGCTCCTCAGTGGCCAAAACCTTCGCGATGTCGACGATGTTCCTGCACTGGACCATCACCCCTTACGCCATTTATCTGGTGCCTTCACTGGTGTTCGCGCTGGTCTTCTACAACCTGCGCGCCAACTTCTCCATTGGCTCGATGCTGCAACCGTTACTGGGTGCCGAACGAGTCAAACGTTATGCGGGACTGATCGACACCCTGGCCATGTTTGCACTGGTCGCAGGTATGGCGTCCTCTCTGGGTACCGGCGCGTTGACCCTGGCCGGCGGGCTGAGCCAGTACATCGGCGGTGAAACTACGCCGCTGCGCCTGGCTATCATCATTGGCGTCATCGTCATCACCTTTGTCGCCTCGGCCACCAGCGGCCTGCAGCGCGGCATCGTCATGCTGTCGTCATTCAACACCTGGATCATGCTGGCACTGGGTTTGTTCGTCCTGATCTGCGGTCCGACCCTTTTCATACTCAGCCTCGGCGTCGAGTCCCTGGGCGTATACCTGAACACCTTCTTCAGCCGCAGCCTCTTCACCGGCGCCGCCAGTGGTGACAGCTGGCCGCAAAGCTGGACAGTTTTCTACTGGTCGGTCTGGTTTGCCTGGGCCCCTGTCAGTGCCTTGTTTCTCGGCAAGATCGGTCGTGGCTACACCGTCCGCGAGTTCGTCCATATCAACATGCTCTACCCGGCACTGTTTACCGCGCTGTGGATCGGCATTTTCTCCGGTTGCAGCCTGTATTTCGACGCGCTGGGTGATGGCAGCTTGAACCGTGTGCTCAACGAGCAAGGCGTTGAGCATGTGCTGTACCAGATGTTCCAGCAGTTGCCGGCCAGTAGCCTGATGATCGCTTTCCTACTGTTCATCGCGTTCATTTCTTTCGTCACTGCTGCGGACTCCAGCACAGACGTGATCTCCAACCTTTGCAGCAAGGGTGTCACTGCGGATTCAGACCTGGACGGCAACCCGATGCTCAAAGTGGTATGGGGCGTGATCATCGGGACGGTGTCCTGGGTCATGGTCGCGTTTGTCGGTATCGACGGGGTGAAGATGCTGTCCAACCTTGGTGGGCTGCCGGGCATGATTCTTGTGCTGCTGGCCAGCACCTCACTGATTTACTGGCTCAAGAATCCGGCACTGCTGGAGGTGAAAGTCGTCCCGGTCAGCCAGGCCTCTCTAGCACGTGAAGTGCCCGTTGCCACTCAAGCGCCGGAGTTCTTGCGATAGAACCGCACGGACTCGCGAGTATCACCGTGGCCTGCCCCTTCCCGTTGCGTCTGCAAGCGCCTGCCTCCCCCATGCACTAGGGAGGCATTGGCTCGCGGTCAAACATTTGAATACTGTTTTGGAGTCACCGATGGAAATCATCACCGAGTTTGCCCACAAAGTTCATGAAATCGAGCATTGCCTGATCCCACTGAGCGATGGCACGCAACTGGCTGCGCGTATTTGGCTGCCCGAAACCGTGGGTGAGCACGCTTTCCCAGCGATCCTGGAGTACCTGCCTTACCGCAAACGTGACGGCACCGCTGTACGCGATGCACTGACCCACCCTTGGATGGCCGGCCAAGGTTACGTGTGCATACGCGTGGACATGCGCGGCAATGGCGAGTCCCAAGGCTTGATGGCCGACGAGTACGTGCTCCAGGAACAGAATGACGCGATAGAAGTGATCGAGTGGCTGTGCCAGCAATCCTGGTGCGACGGCAACGTGGGAATGATGGGCATCTCCTGGGGGGGCTTCAACGGCTTGCAAGTGGCGGCGCGTCAGCCTGAAGCCTTGAAGGCGATCATCACGCTGTGCTCCACCGATGACCGGTACGCCGATGACATCCATTACAAGGGTGGCAACCTGCTAATGGAGAACTTCGGCTGGGCGGCCACCATGCTCAACTTCAGCGCGGCGGTGCCTGATCCAGTGCTAGTCGGCGAGAGCTGGAAGGAAATGTGGCAGGAGCGTCTGGACGCAATGCCGTTGCTGGCCGAGACCTGGCTGCAACACCAGACGCGAGATGATTACTGGCGCCATGGTTCGGTGTGTGAGGATTATTCGGCGATCAAGGCTGCAGTCTACGCCGTGGGCGGTTGGGGCGATGCGTACAAGAATGCCGTACCGCGCCTGATGGAAAATCTCCACGGCCCGAAAAAAGCCATGATCGGGCCGTGGATTCACAAATACCCGCATTTTGCAGTGCCCAACCCAGCCATCGGTTTCCTGCAGGAAGCCAAGCGCTGGTGGGATCACTGGCTCAAGGGTATCGACAATGGCGTGATGGACGACGCACCGTGCACGTTCTATCTGCAAGATGTATTGCCTCCCAAGGGCAGCTATGCCGAGCGCCCGGGCGTCTGGGTCCAGACCACCGGGTGGCCGGACCCGCACATTCAATGGACGGACTTCAGCCTCGATGATCGCGGCCTGAGCCAGGGCCAACAGTCGTTGAGCGCCTCACGCAGTTTCTGCTCACCGCTGACCACCGGCCTGCATCAGGGCGAATATTGCGCGATCTGGTTCGGCCCCGATGGCCCGACTGATCAGCGCCGCGACGATGCGCAGTCCCTGTGTTTCGACTCCCAACCGCTGACCGAACCGCTGGCATTACTGGGTGATGTACGTCTGAAGCTGCGCCTGAGCAGCGACACCGCCTGTGGCCAACTGGTCGTCCGACTCAACGCCGTAGCGCCTGATGGTCAAGTCAGTCAGATCACCTACGGCGTGCTGAATTTGAACCTGCGCGACGACTTCGCCCAACTAACGCCGCCTGTCGCGGGTGAGCCAATGGATGTGAATTTGAACCTGGATCAGGTTGGTGTCCGACTGCCATCCGGTTACCGATTGCGCCTGGCGCTCAGTACCGCCAGTTTCCCCCTGCTGTGGCCAAGCCGCGAACTGACCACCCTGACCTTATTGCCCGGCCTGCAAAGCGTACAACTGCCGGTATTTACCGGCGACGCGGTGGAATGCCCTTTCGACGCGCCGCAAAGTGCTCCACCGGCGGCCGTGGAAGTTCTGCGCGCAGCCGCGCCCAAGCGCACCTTGATCGAAGATGTGAGCAGCGGTGAAGTCTGCGTACGCATCGAAGACGATCTGGGTGCGATGCGCTTTCTCGACCATGGTTTGTGCGTCGATCAGCGTTGCACCGAGGAGTACCGCACGTTGCCGTGGGACCCGTTGTCGACACGGGCCGATATTCAATGGCAGTACCGCGTTGGGCGCGAGCAGTGGTCGGTCGAGGTCGACAGCAGCCTGCATCTGCGTGCGGATGACCAGTGGTTCTACGTGGAGGCCGAGCAGGTGGCACGGGAGAACGGCGAGCAGGTGCATCACCGTCAATGGAGCAAACGCGTCGCCCGGGTCGCCCTGTGAGTCCGGGAATGGCAGGATACGGAATGTGACTACCGACTGACCCCAGTTCGCTGGGGTTACCTCTTGCCATTGGATACCTCATGTCGCGCCGAAACGTCGATCTCCCACCGCTCAACTGTCTACAGACATTTGAGGCCGCCGCCCGTCATTTAAGCTTTACCCAGGCGGCCCACGAGTTGAACCTGACCCAGAGCGCGGTCAGCCGACAAATCAAGCGTCTGGAAGAAGACCTGGCACGCCCCCTTTTCCACCGTCTGGCGCTGGGCATCAGCCTGACGCCGGCCGGCGAGCGTTATTTCCGCACTATCCAGCGACTGTTGCGCGAGCTGGATCGCGAATCCGCAGAACTGCGCCGCCGTGGTGCGGATCGGCAACTCACCCTGGCAAGCACACCGACCATCAGTTCAATCTGGCTGGCAGCGCTGTTGCCGCAATTCCAGAGTCAGCACCCGGACCTGGATATCCGCATTTTGTGCAGCGAGAGCCCCAGACACCTGGACGTCAGCGAATACGACCTGGGATTGTTCTATCACCTCGACGAATTGCCCGCACCCCATGATCTGGAGTTAACACCGGTGTTTGAAACCGAGGAGGTGATCGCCGTCTGCAGCCCCGGGTATCTGGAGCGCCGAGGCCAGATTCGAGACGCGCCGCATCTGCTCGAAGACCATACCCTGCTGATCGTGGAGGACCATTATCACGACTGGTTGACCTGGGCCGACTGGTTCTCCGATGCGGGAGCCAGTTACCACAGCCCGAGGCACGCCTTGCGCACCAATAGCTATCAATTACTGATGCAGTCGGCGGTCATGGGTCAAGGGGTTTCCCTTGGCTGGAAAAGCCTGCTCGAAGGCGAGCTGGCTTCGGGTCGCCTGCAGATGGCCTTACCCCACAGCATGCTCAGCCGCGGCCGCCTGTACCTGATGCAACCGCACCACCGCAACCCACTGCCTGCCGTTCGCAGTTTCCGCCATTGGTTACTGACGCACTCCAACGCTTTGAAAATAACCCCCTGACATCCACCCCTCGCGTAGCCTTTGACTGCCGTTTACTACGCAGAGATGGTCTGCGGTGACAAGTTGGGCATCGGATGATTGCCAGCTCCGCCGTCGGAAAGCCCTGGGCGATCACATAAGCCGCCCCCATCAAAACGAAGGCTCGCACAAATGCGGGCCTTTGTTGTTTCCGCCATCCAGGACGTTGTGCATAAACGCTCAAGCGAAATTGGATCACGACCATTCAAAGACAGCGCCTTGGGCTGCGCTCTTCTAGACTTAATGGATAGTCGTAGGCAGAACCGAACACGTCGCTTTGGTGCTGATGAATCAAAGTCAGCGTGGCAAGCTGCCTTAATGCCCTATAAAAGGTGCGGCAAAGACCGCGCCGGGCACAACAAGATGCCCGCCAAGGGTGCCCTGGCCAACGGCCTGAAAATGCCACGATACCGTGACGTGGTGTGAATGCCGCCGCCGACACTTTCGGACGACCGACAACCCTCTGGTTTGTCCGTGACCGTGAGGAATGCTGAATGCCTGATGAGATGCTGCACTTGCCTTTGGTCAACAGTCTGCTGGAGCGCCATAAGGGTCTCCCCGGCGCGCTGTTGCCCATTCTTCATGATATTCAGGAACGCATCGGTTACATCCCCGATGCGGCCATCCCCGAGATTGCTCACGCCCTCAATCAGAGTCAGGCTGAGGTTCGCGGGGTAATCAGCTTTTACCATGACTTCCGTACCGCGCCGCCGGCCCGGCATATCCTGCGTCTGTGCCGGGCTGAGTCCTGTAAAAGTCGTGGCGCCGAGCAGCTTGCGGCTCAGTTGCGTGAACGTCTGCAACTGGACGACCACGGCAGCAGCGCCGATGGCAGCATCAGTTTGCGTCCGGTGTATTGCCTCGGTGCTTGTGCTTGTTCGCCAGCGTTGGAGCTGGATGGTCAAGTGCATGCGCGGCTCAGTGCCGAGCGTCTGGATGCACTGCTCGACGCTTGCCGGGAGGACGTATGAGCCTCTATCTATCCTGTGATTCCCTGGCCCGTGCCGTGGGTGCCGATGAGGTGGCGTTGGCCCTTGCCAGCCAAGACCTGCAGCGCACCAGTTCGCGCGGCCTGTATTGGCTGGAACCGCTGCTGGAAGTGGACACCCCGCAAGGTCGTATCGGCTTTGGCCCGCTGACCGCCGCCGATGTGTCGTCCGTGCTCGAAGCCCTGCAAGGCGAGCCGTCCTCGCACCCACTGGCCTTGGGCCTGGTGGAAGAATTGCCTTATCTGAAGACTCAACAACGCCTGCTGTTCGCCCGCGCCGGTATTACCCGGCCGCTGTCCCTGGACGATTACCGGGCCCACGGTGGCTTCGAGGGTTTGACCCGCGCCATCGCAGTGGGCGGCGAACAGACCGCGACGGACGTGTTTGATTCAGGCCTGCGTGGCCGTGGTGGCGCGGCGTTCCCCGCCGGGATCAAATGGCGCACAGTGCGCGCCACCCAGGCTGCTCAGAAGTACATTGTGTGCAACGCCGACGAAGGCGATTCCGGCACCTTCGCCGACCGTATGTTGATGGAAGGTGACCCCTTCCTGCTGATCGAAGGCATGGCCATCGCCGGCATCACCGTCGGCGCCAGCTACGGCTACATTTATGTGCGCTCGGAATATCCACAATCCGTGGCCACACTGCGCGAGGCGTTGGACATCGCCCGGTCCGCCGGTTACCTCGGTGCCAATGTCGGCGGCAGTGGCCTGGCCTTCGATATGGAAGTGCGCGTCGGGGCCGGCGCTTACATTTGCGGTGAAGAAACCGCGCTGCTGGATTCCCTGGAAGGCAAACGCGGGATTGTCCGCGCCAAGCCACCGATCCCCGCTTTGAAGGGTCTGTTCGGCCTGCCGACGCTGGTGCACAACGTGCTGACCCTGGCTTCGGTGCCGCTGATTCTGGCCAAGGGTGCGCAGTTCTATCGCGATTACGGCATGGGCCGCTCCCTCGGTACGATGCCCTTCCAATTGGCGGGCAATATCCGCCACGGTGGCTTGGTGGAACGGGCCTTCGGCCTGACCCTGCGGGAACTGGTGGAAGACTACGGCGGCGGCACCGCCAGTGGCCGACCGCTGAAAGCCGCACAGGTAGGCGGCCCGCTCGGCACGTGGGTGCCGCCGTCGCAATTCGACACGCCGCTGGATTACGAAGCGTTCGCCGCCATTGGCGCGATGCTCGGTCACGGTGGTGTGGTGGTGGCGGATGACACGGTGGACATGGCTCAAATGGCGCGTTTCGCCATGCAATTTTGCGCCGAGGAATCCTGCGGCAAATGCACGCCGTGCCGCATCGGCTCGACCCGGGGCGTGGAGGTGATCGACCGCCTGCTCGCCGCGCCAGACCAGAGCGGTCGCGAAGAGCAAGTGATCATCCTCAAGGACCTATGCGACACGATGCAATACGGTTCGCTGTGTGCGTTGGGCGGCATGGCCCCATTTCCGGTGGCCAGCGCCCTCAAGTACTTCCCCGCCGACTTCGGTCTGCAATCTTCGGAGGCCGACCAATGATCACTCTCTTCGACCCGAACACCGATATAGATCTGGGCACACCTGCCCGCGAAAGCCAGGTGCAAGTCACCCTGAACATCGATGGCCGCAGCATCAGCGTGCCCGAAGGCACCTCGGTGATGCGCGCCGCTGCGTTGATGGGCACCACCATTCCCAAACTGTGCGCCACCGACAGCCTGGAAGCCTTCGGCTCTTGCCGCATGTGCCTGGTGGAGATCGACGGCATGCGCGGCTACCCCGCGTCCTGCACCACGCCGGTCACTGAAGGCATGACCGTGCACACCCAGACGCCGAAGCTGGCGACCCTGCGGCGCAATGTCATGGAACTGTACATCTCCGATCACCCGCTGGACTGCCTGACCTGCTCGGCCAACGGCAACTGCGAGCTGCAAACCGTCGCCGGCCAGGTCGGTCTGCGGGAGGTGCGTTACGGCTATGAAGGCGACAACCATCTGGCCGATGTGAAGGACACGTCCAACCCCTACTTCGACTTCGACCCGAGCAAGTGCATCGTCTGCAACCGCTGCGTGCGCGCCTGCGAAGAAACCCAGGGCACCTTTGCCCTGACCATCACCGGGCGCGGTTTCGAGTCCCGGGTCGCGGCCGCCGGTGGCGAGAACTTCCTCGACTCGGAATGCGTGTCCTGCGGCGCCTGTGTGCAAGCCTGCCCCACCGCGACCTTGATGGAAAAAAGCGTGGTCGAACTGGGCCAGCCCGAACGCAGCGTGATTACCACGTGCGCCTATTGCGGCGTGGGATGCTCGTTCCGCGCCGAGATGAAAGGCGACCAACTGGTGCGCATGGTTCCGGACAAGAATGGCCAGGCCAACCACGGCCACTCCTGCGTCAAAGGGCGCTTTGCCTGGGGCTACGCCACCCACCCGGATCGCATCACCAAACCGATGATCCGCAAAAACATCAACGACCCCTGGCAGGAAGTCAGCTGGGATGAAGCGGTGACCTACGCCGCCAGCGAATTCCGTCGGCTGCAGCAGAAATACGGCCGCGACTCCATTGGTGGGATCACCTCCAGCCGCTGCACCAACGAAGAAACCTATCTGGTGCAAAAACTGGTGCGCGCCGCGTTCGGCAACAACAACGTCGACACCTGTGCGCGGGTCTGCCACTCGCCGACCGGCTATGGCCTGAAACAAACCCTTGGCGAGTCCGCCGGCACCCAGAGTTTCGACTCGGTGATGCAGGCCGACGTGATCCTGGTGATGGGCGCCAACCCCAGCGACGCCCATCCGGTGTTCGCCTCCCAGCTCAAACGCCGCCTGCGTGAAGGCGCGCGGCTGATCGTCATCGACCCACGACGCATTGACCTGGTGGACTCGGTGCATGCCCGCGCCGAACTGCACCTGGCCCTGCGCCCGGGCACCAACGTCGCCATGCTCAACGCCCTGGCCCATGTCATCGTCACCGAAGGCCTGTTGAACCAAGCCTTTATCGACGCCCGCTGCGAGGACAACGAATTCGCCCACTGGCGCGAATTCGTCAGCCTCGCGGACAACTCGCCGGAAGCCCTCGGCCCCATCTGCGGCGTAGACCCCACCGACATCCGCGCCGCCGCCCGTTTGTATGCGACCGGCGGCAACGCGGCAATCTACTACGGCCTGGGCGTCACCGAACACAGCCAGGGCAGCACCGCGGTCATGGGCATCGCCAACCTGGCCATGGCCACGGGCAACATCGGCCGCGAAGGCGTGGGCGTGAACCCGCTGCGTGGGCAGAACAATGTTCAGGGCTCCTGCGACATGGGTTCGTTCCCCCACGAGCTGCCTGGCTACCGCCACATCTCCAACGAGGTGGTACGAGCGCAGTTCGAACAGGCCTGGAATGTCACTCTGCAACCCGATCCGGGCCTGCGCATTCCCAACATGTTCGAAGCCGCCCTCAGCGGCAGCTTCAAGGGCCTGTATTGCCAGGGCGAGGACATCGCCCAGAGCGACCCGAATACTCAACACGTCACCGCAGCCCTGTCGGCCATGGAATGCATCGTGGTGCAGGACATTTTCCTCAACGAAACCGCCAAGTTCGCCCACGTGTTCCTGCCGGGCTGCTCGTTCCTGGAAAAAGACGGCACCTTCACCAACGCCGAGCGACGCATCTCCCGGGTGCGCAAAGTCATGGACCCGCTGGGCGGCAAGGCCGACTGGGAAGGCACCGTGGCCCTGGCCAACGCCCTGGGTTACCCCATGAACTACACGCACCCGTCAGAAATTATGGATGAAATCGCCAGCCTGACGCCGACTTTCACCAACGTCAGCTACACCGAACTGGATCGCCATGGCAGCCTGCAATGGCCGTGCAACGCCGCGGCACCGGACGGCACGCCAACCATGCACATCGAGGAATTCGTGCGCGGCAAGGGGCGCTTCATGCTCACCGGCTACGTGCCCACCGAGGAAAAGGTCAACAATCGCTATCCGCTGCTGCTGACCACCGGGCGCATCCTCAGCCAGTACAACGTCGGCGCTCAGACCCGGCGTACCGAAAACGTCGCCTGGCACGACGAAGATCGCCTGGAAATCCACCCGACGGACGCCGAGAGCCGTGGCATCAACGAAGGTGACTGGGTCGGCATCGGCAGCCGCGCCGGCCAGACCGTACTGCGTGCGCGGGTCACTGAACGGGTCGCCCCGGGCGTGGTGTACACCACGTTCCACTTCCCTGAATCAGGGGCCAACGTCATTACCACCGACAACTCCGACTGGGCCACCAACTGTCCGGAGTACAAGGTCACGGCCGTGGAAGTCAGCCGCGTCTACCACCCTTCCGAGTGGCAAAAACGCTATCAGGCGTTCAGTGATAAACAGGACCGTTTACTCAAGGATCGCCGTCAGGCGCGTGGCACTAAAGCCGAGGTGCGCCGATGAGCACTGCCAGCCTGATCAAAATGGCCAACCAGATCGCCCAGTACTTCGCCAGCCAACCGGATCAGCAACAGGCCGTGCTCGGCGTGCGTAATCATCTGCAGATGTACTGGACGCCCGGCATGCGCAAGGAATTGTTGGCCTGGCAGACGGAGCATCAAGGGGCAGACTTGCATCCACTGGCGCAGGCAGCGGTCAGTGGGGCCGGCTGGGAGGCTTAGGTTCGCACAGGATCCCTTGGGATCAGCCCCGAGTTTTTCGGGGCTTTAAATGGGTTCTTCACGGATTACCGGGCCAGACTCAGCGATAGACCGGAAAGCGACGGCACAGCGCGACAACCTGTTCGCGCACGTGGTGCCCGACCTTGTCGCTGTCTCCGTTTTCCAGGGCGTCCAGTACGTCGCACAACCAGCCGGCCACTTGCTCGCAGGCCTCCACACCAAACCCGCGGGTGGTCACCGCCGGTGTACCGATACGAAGGCCGGATGTCACAAACGGTGAGCGCGGGTCATTCGGCACCGAGTTTTTGTTGGCGGTGATATAGGCACTGCTCAGGGCCGCATCGGCCTCCTTGCCGGTGTAGGTCTTGTCGGACAGGTCGATCAGCATCATGTGGTTGTCGGTGCCGCCCGAGACGATCTTGTACCCGCGCTTTTGCAACACCCCGGCCATGGCCCGGGCGTTGATGACCACTTGGGTCTGGTAGACGCCGAACTCCGGCGCAAGCGCTTCCTTGAATGCCACGGCCTTGGCCGCGATCTGGTGCATCAGCGGCCCGCCCTGCACGCCGGGAAACACAGCGGAATCGAGCTTTTTGTAGAACGCTTCATCCTGTCCCTTGGACAAAATCAAACCGCCGCGTGGCCCGCGCAGAGTTTTGTGCGTGGTGCTGGTGACCACATGCGCATGGGGAAGCGGGTCCGGGTATTCGCCCGCGGCGACCAGCCCGGCGACGTGGGCCATATCGACCCAGAAGATCGCCCCGACCTTGTCGGCAATGCTGCGCATGCGTGCCCAGTCCTTGTACCGCGAATACGCGGAAAAACCACCGATCAACATTTTGGGGCGTGTCTGCAGTGCGATCCGCTCCATCTCGTCATAGTCAAGAAAGCCGGTTTTCGGGTTCAGTCCGTAAGGCACGATGGTGTAGTGACGTCCCGAAAAGTTGGCCGGATTGCCGTGGGTCAAGTGACCGCCCTGGGCCAGGTTCATGCCCATCACCGTGTCACCGGGGTTGATCAGTGCCAGGAAGACCGCCGCGTTGGCCTGGGCGCCCGCATGGGGTTGCACGTTGGCGTAGTCGCAATCGAACAGGGCCTTGACCCGCTTGATGGCCAGCCGCTCGGCCACGTCGACGTATTCGCAGCCGCTGTAATAGCGCTTGCCGGGGTAGCCTTCGGCGTACTTGTTGGTGAGCACCGTGCTCTGGGTTTTCATCACCAACGGGCTGGCATAGTTTTCCGAGGCGATCAGCTCGATATGGTCTTCCTGGCGATGCTCTTCGTTGTGAATCGATTCATACAGCTCAGGGTCGAAAGCATTGAGAGTCAGCGTCGAGTCGTACATGTGCAAAGTGTCCTTGGTCAAGAATTCAAGCGGCGGGTGACAGCAGGCGCGTGATGCGCGCGGCGATGTCGTCGATCTGTGCGTCATTGCAGATCAGCGGCGGCAACAGGCGCACGGTGGTGCCCCGTGTGACGGTGATCAGCAGACGTTGTTCTTCACGGGCCCGGCCGACCAGTTCGGCGCACGGGCGGTTGAGTTCAATGCCGATCATCAAGCCGATACCGCGAACGGACACCACCTCTGGATGGTTGCCCAGCGCCAGCTTCAGGGCCGCCAACAAGCGGCGCCCCGAGGCAGCGGCGCGTTGCGGGATGTGATCGCGCTGCATGATGTCGAGCACTGTGCAGCCCACGCGGCACGCCAGTGGGTTACCGCCGAACGTGGACGCATGGTGGCCGGGAGAAAACAGCTCGGCGGCCTTGCCCCGCGCCAGGCACGCGCCGATGGGGAAACCGTTGCCCAGCGCTTTGGCCAGGGTGATGACGTCCGGCTGGATGCCCGCATGCTCAAAGCCAAACCAGGTGCCAGTGCGGCCCAGCCCGGTCTGCACTTCATCGATCATCATCAGCCAGTCGTGTTCATCACACAGTTGGCGCAGGGCCTGCAAGTAGCCGGCAGAGGCGGCGTGCACTCCGCCCTCACCCTGCACCGGCTCGACGAGCACCGCGACGATATCGGGTGACTGCGCCGCAACCTGGCGAATCGCCTCGATGTTGTCGTAAGGCACTCGCACAAAGCCCGGCATCAGGGGCTCGAAGCCGCGATGCACGGCGGGGTTGCCGGTGGCAGCGAGGGTGGCCAGGGTGCGCCCGTGAAAACTGTTGTCCATCACCAACACTTGCGGCTGGGCCACCTGCCGGGCGTTGGCGTGCAGGCGGGCGAGTTTGAGCGCCGCTTCGTTGGCCTCCGCTCCGGAGTTGCAGAAAAACGCCCGTTGCATGCCCGAGAGCTGGCACAGCCGTTCGCCCAATTGCTCCTGCCATGGGATGCGAAACAGATTGGTCGTGTGCAGTAACACCGTGGCCTGTTCGGCGATGGCCGCGGCAATTTCGGGGTTGGCATGCCCCAGGCTCGTCACCGCCACACCGGCGATGGCATCCAGGTATTCAACACCCTCGGTGTCCCACAACGAGGCGCCCTCGCCTCGGCTGAACGAAACCGGTTGTCGGGCTGAGGTGTGCATGAGGTAAGCGGGTGCAGCGGACATTGCGGGCCTTCCTGTCGAGGAGGATCAACGGCTGGGAATGATCGACAACAATGTGTCTTCACTGAGGGGACGGGCATCGGCGGTCGGCCAGTAGTACGCATCCGGCATGGCTCGGGCACCGAAGATCGCCTGTCCGACGCGCACCACAGTCGCGCCCTCTTCAATGGCAATTTCAAAGTCACCTGACATGCCCATCGACAACTCCTGCAGCGACACCCCATCAGGGGCGCAATGCCGCAAGCGGTCGCGCAATTCACGCAGCCGGACGAAGCACGGGCGCACCCGCACCACGTCGACCGAGAACAGCGCCAGCGTCATCAACCCGCGAACCCTCAGGGTCGGGAACGCCGGCATAGCCTCCAGGAAGGCCGCCACGTCATCGGGCACCAGCCCGTACTTGCTGGCTTCGCCGGAGGTATTGACCTGGACGAACACGTCCATCTGCCGACCTTCAATGCGCAGGCGACGGTCCAGTGCCTCGGCCACCCTCAGGCTGTCCAGGGCCTGGAACTCGCTGGCGAAACGTGCGATCTGCTTGGCCTTGTTGGTCTGCAAGTGGCCGATCACCGACCATTGCAGGTCTTGCAGGTCGGTCATGGCTTCCCACTTGCGCTGTGCTTCCTGCACCTTGTTCTCGCCCAGCAGGCGGCAACCGGCGGCATAGGCCAGACGCAGATGAGCTTCATCAAAGGTTTTGCTGACCGGCAGCAAGCGCACACCAGCCGGGTCGCGCCCTACCCGACGGCACGCCTCGACAATGCGTTGCTGCACGGCGGCCAGGTTGCGACGAAAGTCTTCGACACTGCCGGCCTGAGGGTAACGACCGTGGCGCGCATGCAGGGTGTTGAGGTCTTCGGTTTGATCAGGCATCAGTGGGTCGCTCCTTTGGTGGGCACTGCAACCGGTTCGGTCTGTGGGACAGCCGTCTTTTCACGGCGCGGCAACTGCCCATTGAGCACGGCGTAGGCCGCCAGGCCGATGACCAGGCCCCAGAACGCGCCGCCGATGCCCAGCAGGGTGATATTGGCCGCGCAGGCCAGAAAAGTGATCAGCGACGCTTCCCGCGATTTCACGTCCACCATGGCATTGGCCAGGCTCGCGCCGAGTGTGCCCAACAGGGCCAGCCCGGCTAGGGTGGTGATGAAAGTCGCCGGGAAGGCCATGAACACCGCCGCCAGGGTCACGCCGAAAATCCCCACCAGGATGTAGAAGATGCCCGCGGCCACGCCTGCGATCCAGCGCTTGGACGGGTCTTCAGACGCTTCCTTGCCCGTGCAGATCGCAGCCGTGATCGCCGCGATGTTGAAGGCATGGGAACCGAACGGCGCCATCAGCAGAGAACCCAGCCCGGTCACGCTGAGGATCGGGTTGGCACTGGTGTTGAACCCGTCATTGCGCAGCACCAGCATGCCCGGCATGTACTGCCCCGTGAGGGTGATCAGAAACAGCGGCAACGCCACGCTCAACAACGCATTGACCGAGAACTCAGGGCGTGTGAACACCGGTGTCGCAAACTCCAGCGCCAGCCCCGTGAAATCCACGCGCCCCTGCATCAGCAGAAAGCCAAGCCCCAGCACCAGAATGCCGACCACCGCATAGCGCGCACTCAGGCGCTTGAACAGGATGTAGGCGCCGATCAACACCCCGACCAATAACGGGTCGACGCTCATGCTGGCGAACGCACCGATGCCGAACTGCAGCAGGATGCCACCCAACAAGCCCGCGGCCACACCAGGCGGGATCAGGCGAACGGCTTTTTCAAAGTAACCGGACACGCCCAGCAGCACGAACGCTGCAGCCGAAATCATGTACGCCCCAATGGCCTCGGCGTAGGGTGTGGTCGCCAAGGCGACGATCAAAAACGCCGCCGCCGGGGTCGACCAGGCGGTGATGATCGGCTCGCGGCTCACCCAACTGAGGAATAGCCCGGTCACCCCTACCCCGATCGACACAGACCAAACCCACGACGCCGTCAACTCAGGGCTGAGCCCTGCGACCTTGGCGGCCTGAAACACCAGGATGAAGGTGCCGCCGTAATTGACGATCACCGAAATCAACCCGGCAACCACCGGGTGCAGCAGGTCCCGCAAACGCAGGGACGAAAGGGATTGAGTAGATGACATAGGTCTTGGCTCCTTGCTGGACGATGTATCCGGCCGCTGGCAAGCGGTTATTTATAGCGGTTGAATGGCAGGTTTTACCCCTACGCTTTAACGCAGCAGACCAGACCACTTTGCGTGGTCGGCTCAGCCATGCTCGCGCGCAAACGCGTTCATGAAATCGCACAGCGCCTCGACCGCCGGCACTGAAACGGCGTTGTAGAGGCTGGCGCGCAGGCCGCCGACGCTGGCGTGGCCTTTGAGGCCATTGAGCCCGGCCTGCTCGGCGCTGCGCAAAAAGGCCTTCTCCAGCGCCGCCTCGGCCAGCCGGAAGGGCACGTTGTTGATGGAGCGGTACGGCAACTGCACACCATTGCGATAAAACCCGTCACTCTCATCGATGGCGCGGTACAGCATTCGCGCCTTCACCTGGTTGCGCTGATGCAGGGCCTGCAGACCGCCGCTGTGCTTGATCCACTTGAGCGTCAGGCCGGTGAGGTACCAGGGGAAGGTCGCCGGGGTATTGAGCATCGACTGCGCGTCGCTGATGCGCGCGTAGTTGAGAATGTCCGGGGTAAAGGCATGGGAACGCTCCAGCAACGCCGGGTCCACGATGACCACCGTCAACCCGGCCACGCCCATGTTTTTCTGCGCGGCGGCATACACCAGTCCATGCCTGGCGATGTCGATCGGCTTGGACAGCAGGCTTGAACAGGCATCGCACACCAGCGGCGCGTCGCTCGCGGGTGTGTCGATGAACTGCACGCCGTGCACCGTCTCATTCTCGGTGTAGTGCAAGTAGGCGGCGTCGGCGTTAAGGCGCCAGTCCGAGGCGTGGGGGATACGGTCGAAACCGGACGCGTGGGCACTGGCAACCACGCGCACATCGCAGTAGCGCCGTGCAGCCTCGATCGCCTTGCCCGACCAGAGGCCGGTGTGCAGGTAATCCGCCGTGCCTTTATCGCCTATCAGGTTCATCGGCACTTGAGCAAACTGCAACGAGGCGCCCCCTTGCAGGAACAACACTTTGTAGGCGGGCGGCACCCCGAGGATATCGCGCAGGTCCCGTTCGGCCTCGCGGGCCACCGCCATGAACACCTGGGAACGATGGCTGATTTCCATCACGGACATGCCGGTGCCGGCAAAATCAAAAAACTCCTCGTGCACCTGAGTGAGGACGTCCAACGGCACCGCGGTAGGGCCTGCGCTGAAGTTGTGTGACCGTGCCATGGTTGAGTAACTCCTGTTCAAGAACGCTCGCCCTGTGCGTAATCACCGAGGTATAGCCTGGGGTGGCGAGGGTCAGAGTCTATGGATAAACTGGCCTGACATTACCTGCCAATTCATGGAAAGAGAGCAGACCACATGGCAAAGACCTTCGAGCTGGAAACCCTGAAGATGCGCCTCAACGACGCTGAGTTTCAGTTGCTGGATTTGCACCAGCGGATCCAACGTGCGTTGCGTGCGCTGATTCTCGACGGCGCCCTCGCCCCCGGCTTGAAACTGCCCGCCACGCGGGTTCTGTCCAAGTCACTGGGCTGCGCCCGCGACACCGTTGAGAACGCCTATGTGCAGTTGCATCGGGACGGGTTTATCGTGCGCCGCGAAGGCGCCGGCAGTTACGTCTGCAACACGGTGGGCGTCGAATTACGCGGTGCCGGCCGCCGACGCCTCAAGGCTCAGGAAGTCAGGAGCAGCGTCGCCGCACCGGGCGCCGAACTCAGCCAACGCGGGCGGATGATCTTCGACACCGGCGGCGTGCGCGATCAGCAAGTCATCAAAGCATTCGCCACCGGCCTGCCGGAAACCCGCAGCTTCCCAACGGATGTCTGGGAGCGTTTGCAGCGCCAGGTCATGAAAGACTATCGCGCGAACGTGCTGCTGCATGGCGATCCACAAGGGGCCGAGCCCCTGCGCAAAGCGATTGCCACCTACCTGAACCTCGAGCGCGGCGCCAAATGCTCCCCCGACCAGGTGCTGGTGTTGAGCAGTACGCGTCAGGCGTTGTATCTGTGCGCGCAGTTGCTGGTGGACGCTGGCAAGCCGATTCTGCTGGAAAACCCCGGCTATTACGGTGCCCGCAAGGCCTTCGAAATCGCCGAAACCAAGGTGCTGCCCATTGATGTCGATGAACGGGGCATCCGCACCGACCTGCTGTACGCCGACCGCAGCGGCGCCAATTGCGTGTATGTCACGCCCTCGCACCAATACCCCACCGGCGCAACGTTGCCACTGGAGCGGCGTCTTGAGTTGATCAATTGGGCGGCGCAAAAAGGCAAGTGGATCATCGAGGATGACTACGACAGCGAGTTCCATTACGACGGGCAACCCACGGCGTGCGTGCAGGGCCTGGACAAGTATCGGCGCACGCTCTACATCGGCACGTTCAGCAAAACCCTCTACCCCGGCCTGCGCATGGGGTATATGGTGCTGCCCGCCGAGCTGGTCAAGCCTTTTGCCTATGCGCGCAGCATGATGGACGGCCACACTCCGCAAATGCTGCAACTGACGCTGGCGCGCTTTATGGAAGACGGCCATTACAACGCGCATGTCCGGGCCATGCGCAAGCTGTATGCCGGACGCCGGTCGATCATGCATGACGCAATCGGCAAGTACTTGAGCACGGTGGTCACCGCCGAACTGCCGCCGGGCGGGTTGCAAATCCCCTGCTTGCTGAAAGCCGGATGGTCCGAGGAAAAAACCATCCGTCAGGCCGCCACTGCCGGCGTGCAACTGTCCGGCCTCAGCGGCTTGTACGCGGGCCACCCGAAGCAACAGGGCTGGCTGCTGGGCTACTCCTCTCTGACCGCGTATGAAATCGAAGCCGCCATGTTACGCCTGGCCAACGCCCTGAAAATCTAATGGCCCAGGGCATAGTTCATCAGCAACTGTTGGGCCTGGGCGGCCGGTGGGGATGATACCGGGCATTGGAATTTCTTTTAAAAAAGCGCAGGTGGTTAATACGGCAGCCTGAAACGCTTGGTCAGGTCGCTGATGCCTTCACGAATCGAGCGTTCAGTGCGGCCGTCGAGGGCACCGCTGCGCACGCCACCGAGCATGGCCAAAATCATGTCGCCGATCTCCCTGAATTCATCGACCCCCATGCCACGCGAAGTGCACGCCGCACTGCCGAGACGAATGCCGGACGTCACGGTGGGCTTGACCTCATCGCCGGGCACGACATTTTTGTTCACGGTAATGCCGATTGCCTCCAACGCACGCTCGGCGACATTCCCCACCAGGCCCCAGGGTCGCAGATCAATCACCCCCAAGTGACAGTCGGTGCCGCCCGACACGACCAACAGCCCACCTTCAGCCAATCGGCCGCACAAGGCCTGGGCATTGGCGACCACGGCGTGGGCATAAGCGCCGAAGGCCGGTTGCAATGCCTCGCCCAGCGCCACGGCCTTGGCTGCAACGGTGTGCATCAGTGCCGCGCCCTGCAGGCCGGGGAACACAGCCGCATTGATCTTCTGCGCAATGGCCTGCTCATTGCACAGGATCATCCCGCCACGCGGACCGCGCAACGTGGCGTGGGTGCTGAGGGTGGTGACGTGGGCAAACGGCACTGGAGACGGATACGCACCACCCGCGACCAGCCCGGCGACGTGGGCGATGTCGGCCATCAGGAACGCACCCACCTCGTCGGCAATCGCACGAAACCGGGAGAAATCCAGCGCCCGTGAATACGCCGAGGCCCCTGCGATGATCAGGCGTGGGCGTTCTTGTCGGGCGATCTGCTCGACCTGATCCATGTCGACCCTCTGGGTCACCGGGTGCACGCCATAGCTGAGGGCCTGAAACCATCGCCCGGACAAGTTGAACGCAGCACCATGGGACAGGTGCCCACCGGACTTGAGGTCCAGGCCCAGGATCTTGTCCCCCGGCGCCAGCAGCGCCAGAAACACTGCCTGGTTGGCTTGGCTGCCCGAATGGGGTTGCAGGTTGGCGTAGGCACAGCTGAACAGTTGCCTGGCCCGCTCGATGGCGAGCTCTTCAATTGCATCGACATTGCAGCAACTGGCGTAATAGCGACGCCCTGGGTAGCCCTCGGCATATTTATTGGTCAGCACCGACCCTTGGGCCTCGAGCACCGCACGACTGACCACGTTTTCGGCGGCGATCAGCTCGATTGACTGCACTTGGCGCTGGCGCTCGGCGTCGATGGCGCGCCACACCTCCCCGTCCACCTGGGGCAGCGCAACGCCACTGACCCCTGGCAGCGCGTGGCCCTCCCGATAAGCGAAATGCGGCATGGTCACTCCCTGTGTAAACGCCCGATAACACGCCGCACTACCCTAGCCGCCCACGGGCCAGCCAACCATACCAGTTCGTGCCGATGTTGCAGACCACCGGGCTCAATGCCGTTGCCACACGTCTACGCAGCGGCAGGCATGGTGAAATTGCAGCCATTCAAAGTGGTCTGGCTGGTTCACCGATAATGGACTATCGAACAAGACCATCGCCTCATTAAGCTCTGTGCCGGTTTTGCCATGCTCATCACATAGGTTTCGCCATGACGATTCGTATCGGGTTGTTGCCTCAGGTCGCTGCAGCGCACTTTGTCAGTCATTTGCACATCATGGTGCTGGCGGCGCTATTCCCCCTGCTTCCGGCTTTTTTCAACGTGGATTATGTCGAGCTAGGCCTGGCGTTGAGCCTGTTCAATATCGTCACGGCGCTGGTACAGGCGCCCATGGGGTTTGCCGTTGACCGCCACGGTGCCAGGCGCTTGCTGTTGGTCGCACTAGCGCTGGGCAGCAGCAGTTTCCTGCTGATTGCACTCCTGCCCGGCTACACCTGTTTGTTGATCGGCATGGTGCTGGCCGGTGTCGCCAACGCCATTTATCACCCGGCCGACTACGCCCTGCTGTCCCGACACATTGACCCCGCCCACATCGGAAAGGCGTTCTCCGTGCATACCTTTGCCGGTTTCCTTGGCGCGGCCGTAGCCCCTGTGTTTTTGCTGGGTATCGCGGTGGCGAGCAACCCGGCCATGGCCTTCGCAGCGGCGGCACTGGTGGGGTTTGTCGCGCTGGCGCTGTTGTTGATCTCAGGCTCCGCACTGGCAGGGGTCAGTCGCGTGTATCCCGCCGCCGACCCGACACCCATCGGCGCCAGTCGCCTGTCACTGCTCTCGCCTATGGTGCTCAGCCTGACCCTGTTGTTCGTGCTGCTGAACCTGAGCACCGGCGCGATTGAGAAGTTCTCGGTCGCCGCCCTGATGCAAGGCCAGGGAGTGGCCTTGACCTGGGCCAACTCGGCGTTGACCGCCTTCCTCTTTGCCAGCGCCTTCGGCGTGCTGGCAGGGGGAGCCTTGGCCGACCGGACCCGCCGCCATGGCTTAGTGGCAGCCAGCGCGTTTGCCTTGGCCAGCGTGCTGATGCTGCTGGTCGCCACGGCACGCCTGAGCGAGCCGGCGCTGCTGGTTGTGCTGGGGGCTGCGGGCTTCCTGACCGGGGTGATCGCACCGTCCCGCGACATGCTGGTACGTGCGGCGGCCCCAAAGGGCGCCGAAGGAAAAACCTTCGGCATCGTCTCTACCGGTTTCAACATCGGTGGCGCCATCGGCCCCGTCGGGTTCGGCTGGCTGCTCGACCAAGGCCACCCCGACGCAATTTTCTGGGCCAGCGCCGCCTTCATGGGACTGACCGTTGTACTGACCCTGATGCAGGAGCGCTCCATGGCCAAGGCTCGAAAAATGACGGCACTGCAAGTGGCATTCAAGTGAGCTGGGTCAATAGCCCCAGTGTGTTTTTGCCGCAGACTTGAAGGGCATCGTCCCGCATTTATTGCGCTTCACCCCCCGCTTTTGCGGACCCGTTATTTTTGCAAGGACTGCACGGTAAACCCGAACACCAATCGTCGATTTCCTTGGAGTTAAAACATGGAACGTTTGAATTGTGGTACCGATGACGCGGTAAAAAATATGCTGGCCAAACTCTCCACGCTCTGGAAAACCCGCGCCGCCGTCAACAACCCGCAACCGAACTACTGGGGCCTCGCCTTTGATGCCGACAAGCACGACTTCAGTCTGTCGCTGCTGCCATTTCGTCATCACCAGGCCTGGCTCGAAGCCCCCCAGGACCTGCAATCCAAATGCCTGTCCTACGCGTGGGGCATCTACAACCTCAAGACCATCTACATCGAATGCAATGTGGTCGTGCCTGCCTGCGAGGACATCATCAAGACCCCGCCGCCGAGCAACAACCGCGCCCTGCTGCAGGACGTGATGTCTCAGGCACTGCTCGACGAAGCCCTGCACACGCGCATGTCCATCATGGCCTGCAACTATATCTATGACATGCGCAAGCTCGCCCCGCTGGACTTCAGCGCCTTCAACCTGGTGACCTGGCGCGAGGCCCTCCTGGCCGACTGCACCGCCGAATGGGAGCGACGCCTGACCCGCTTCGGCGTCGCGTGTGCCAGCGAAACGCTGATCACCGACTACCTCAAGACCATGGCCGAGGACGCCAGCATTCAGGCGGTGTGCCATGAGGTCACGCGCACCCACGCTATGGACGAGTGGAGCCATTCCAGCGTCTTCAGCTTCGTCGCTTCCGACATCGTCAATGGCCTGAGCCGCAAGGAGCGCGAGTACCTGCGCTCGATCATCCTGCGCACGGTGCAGATGTTCGCCAATAACGAAATGGGCGCATGGGCCACCGTGTTTTCGATGCTGGATTTCCCCCATGCCGGCGAGATCCTGCATGACGTGGGCGACAACAACGAAATCAGCGTCTACACCGACTCGCTCGAAGCCCTGATAGACCGGATCGGCTTGACCGGCAACGGCCTCAGCAGTGCCGAGCATGCCCTTGAAACCTTAGGCGAGAAGGCCCGCGCATGAACGCTATGACGTCCCTCCAGGCCCTGTGCGAACACGTGACCATTGAAGCGGCCAACGTAAAAGTCTTCACCCTGCGCGCAGTGGACGCAACCGCCGAATTCCTCGACAGCCTGGAAGCAGGAAAACACGTAGCCCTGCACGCCGCAGACATGGCGGGCACCCATCATCAGCGGCTGTATTCGATCACGCGCAAGCGCGGCACCGACCGATTCGACATTGCGGTCAAGCGCGAGGGTCATGGCGGGGTTTCGGACCAGTTGCACGCTACGCTGCAAGCCGGTTCGACCACCTCGGTGCAGTTTGTAGCGGGTGATATTTCGCTGGCGTCGGTTCTGGGTTGCCGACAGGTCGGCATGCTCGCCGGCGGCATCGGCATCACCTTGCCGATTGCGTTACTGCGCGGCCTGGTCGAGCGCGCGCGACGCGGACTGGCGGTGCCCGATGTGAGTCTGCTGCTGTGTGTGCCGACCATCGCCGAGATTGCGTTTCTACATGAGTTGCTGGAGCTTGAGCTGACCACATCGTGGTTCTCCTTGCAGGTGTTCGTCACCCGCGAAGCGGTCAACAACAACGGGCACTTCAGCGCCGGTCGTCCCCAAGCCCAGGACCTGAGCCGGCTGGGTAACCCCGAGAGCGTAGTGATCTGCGGCAGCCATGGCTTCGCCCAGGGCATGCGCGAACACACGCAAGCCATGTTCCCCGCCAGCCGCTTGCTGATCGAGTCATTCACGCCACCGGCCGCGCCGGTCACCGCCGCACAGACCGAGGCTCAGACCGACACAACGCTGCGCCTGTACTTGAACCACAACGATCAGGTGCTGGAGCCACCCGCCGGCAAGAATTTGCTGGAAATGCTCGAAACCAGCGGTATTGCGGTGCGCAGCCTTTGCCGCGCCGGCATCTGCGGTCACTGCCGGCTGAAGGTGTCGCAGGGTCACTACACCCTTGAGCCCGACTTTTGCCTGACGGACAAGGACAAGGACGAAGGCTACGTCCTCGCCTGCTGCACCTTCCCGCAATCCGGGACGATCAAGGTCGACCTCACCATCACGGCATGAACCGTTACCGTCCTTTCTTCAACAACTGGGTTTTTCCATGAAAACTGCCATTGCACTGCGCCACATTCACTTCGAAGACGTTGGCACCCTGGATGCCATTCTGGCCGAAGAAGGCTATTCGCTGATTTACCTGGACCCCACGGTCGATGCCATCTACAGCGAGCAGGTGTTGCAGGCCGACTTGCTGATCGTACTCGGCGGCCCTATCGGGGCCCATGACGAGCATCTGTATCCGTTTTTGCAAGACGAACTGAAGCTGGTGCGCCAGCGCGTTGCGTCCGGTAATCCCCTGCTGGGCATCTGCCTCGGTGCGCAATTGATCGCCCGGGCCATGCACGCCAACGTCTACCCGATGGGTGTCAAGGAGATCGGTTTTTCACCGCTGACCCTGACCGCGACCGGTCAGGAATCGCCGCTCGCCGCGCTGATGGACACCCCCGTGCTGCACTGGCACGGCGACCAGTTCGATGTGCCGGAGGGCGCTGCGCTGCTGGCCAGTACCCCGATGGGGGCTCATCAGGCGTTCGCCGTGGGCAACACGATTCTCGGCCTGCAATTTCACCTCGAAGCCGACACTGCCAACATCGAGCAATGGCTGGTTGGCCATGCCAGCGAACTGGCACAAACCGGAATCGATCCTGTTGCGTTGCGCAGCGAGGCCATTAACCTCGGCGACCGCCTGACCCGCGCCGCGGGCCACGTCATGCGGGCCTGGCTGAACAATCTGAGCACCCCGATAAAACACTAAAAGCGGTCGGGCAACCGCCCACCGCATTTGCACCGTGTAACACCACCTGAAAAATACCGTCAAGGATGAGGAATCAAAAATGATCGTCGTATTGTTTGAGTTACAGGCACTGCCGGGCCAGGGCGAGACCTATGTTGATCTGGTCAACAAGCTGACCCCGCTGCTTGAACCCATGGACGGGTTTATCTCCGTCGAGTGCTTTCAAAGCACGCTGAACCCCAAGAAGGTGATGTCGGTCACCACCTGGCGCGATGAGGAAGCCGTGGTGCAGTGGCGCAACGTGACAGCCCACCTGTCGGCCCAGCGCGCCGGGCGCGACAAAATCTTCGATGATTATCGCGTGCGCGTGACATCGGTGATTCGTGATTACGGCCTGCGTGATCGCGAACAAGCACCGTACAACGTAGTGGTCGACGGCGAACCCGCCACGGTTGGCGCGGTGATATAACGCCGTATTCTCGTCAACTGCACAGGGGCGAGAGATTTATTGTCGGTGGTTGTGGTGAGCGGGCTCACCACAACCCGCTCTTCGACATCAGTAATCCCGGAACGCCGCCACCCAGAGAAATGCGTCGCCATCGACAACCAGCTCCCCCCTTCGCGCCGCTTCATTCATCAGATGCACGCGCGCCGAATGACAGCCGCACTCACCGCCCGGCAAACCCCTCTGACAATCATCTCCACTTCCCCCTCATCAATCGTCAGCGGCGGCAGCAAGCGAATGGTCTTGCCCCGTGTCACGTTGATCAGCAAGCCGTGATCCCGTGCGGCGATCAGGGTCAAGTCACGAATCGGTTGTTTGAGTTCGATGCCAATCATTAAACCCCGGCCGCGGATCTCCAGGATGTTCGGGTCGTCCGCCAATTCAATGCGCAATCTGGTCAGCAGACGCTCGCCCTGATGTTTGGCGTTGTCCAGCAGCCCTTGTTCTTCGATGATCTCCAGCACGGTGCATCCGACCCGGCAGGCCAGGGGATTGCCGCCGAACGTGCTGCCGTGACTGCCAGGGGTGAAGAGGTTGGCGGCTTTACCCCGGGCCAGGCAGGCGCCGATGGGAATGCCGTTGCCCAGGCCTTTGGCCAGGGTCATGACGTCCGGAACGATGTCTTCGTGCTGAGAGGCGAACCATTGGCCAGTGCGACCGATGCCGGTCTGGATTTCGTCGAGCATCATCAGCCACGAGCGCCGAGTGCAGAGTTCGCGAATGGCTTTCAGGTAACCGGGCGGGGCCATCTGGACACCGCTTTCACCCTGAACCGGCTCCATCAGGATCGCCACGATGCGCGGGCCATGGGCTTGCTGCACCTTATCCAGCGCCTTGAGGTCGCCGAATGGGACTTTGACGAAATCCCCCGGCAACTCGCTGAAGCCCAGGCGCACGGCCGGGCCATCGCTGGCGGACAAGGTGCCCAGCGTGCGACCGTGAAAGGCGTTTTCCATGACCACCACCAGCGGTTGTTCTATGCCTTTTTTCCAGCCATACAACCGAGCGAGTTTCAGCGCGGTCTCGTTGGCTTCGGCACCCGAGTTGTTGAAGAAGGCGCGCTCCATGCCCGCTAATTGCGTCAGTTTCTGCGCCAGCCGCTGTTGCCAGTCGATGCTGTAGAGGTTGGAAGTGTGCAACAGCAACCCGGCCTGTTCGCTGATGGCCGAGACGATTCTCGGATGGCAGTGACCGACGTTGGTCACTCCCACGCCCGCCACCGCGTCCAGGTACTCACGACCGGCCTGATCCCACAGGCGCGTACCCAGGCCCTTGCTGAAACTCAAGGCCAAGGGTTGGTAAGTGGTCATCAGGCAGGCGGCGGTCATGACATCAAGCTCCATCAATGGTCGGTGTTTTTGCAGTATGGTTAGCCACCTGATCTGGATAAACGCTGCAATACTTCAATCATTTTAAAGCCAGGCTTGATAATGGATTTGTTCCAGGCAATGACCGTTTACGTCAAAGTGGTGGAAACCGGCAGCATGACCGCCGCCGCGCTGCAGTGCGAAATGTCCACCACCATGGTCGGCAATCACCTGCGGGCGCTGGAGCAACGCCTGGGTGTGCGCCTGCTCAACCGTACGACGCGACGCCAGCGGTTAACGGAATTCGGCACCGCTTATTATCAGCGTTGCCTCGAAGTGCTGGGGCTGGTGGCCGATTCCGAACGACTGGCCGAGCAGGCCCTCGACGAACCGAGCGGCACCTTGCGCATCACCGCGCCGCTGACGTTCGGCACCGAAAAACTGGCACCCGCCCTGAGTGAATTCACCCTGTTGTGTCCAAGCGTAAAATTGGATGTGGTCCTCACCAATCGTCGTCCGGACCTCCTCGAAAACGGTTTCGACGTGGCGTTTCGCCTGGGAAATACCGTGGAGACCCACTTGATCGCCCGCCCACTCCTCGACTACAGCCTGACCATGTGTGCATCACCGGAGTACCTGGTGCGCAAAGGCACACCAGAGAAACCTGATGATCTGCAACACCACGACTGTCTGTCCTTTGCCTATCCGGCCGGGGATGACTGGCAGTCGGTGGAAAAACATTGGCGCCTGAACGGTCCCGAGGGCGAAATGGCAGTCGCGGTCAATGGACCGATGTTGATCAACAGTTCGGCAGGACTGCATCAAGCGGCGCGAACCGGTATGGGCATCGTGGTGTTGCCTGCTGCGTTGATGGAGCAAGATCTCAAGGACGGAAAACTGGTGGCAGTGATGCACAATTACTTGCCGCCGAGCCGACCGATGAACCTGATGTATGCCCAGGATCGCTACCGTTTGCCAAAACTGCGTAGTTTCGTCGACTTTGCCTTGCAGAGATGGGGCAAGCACTAGCCCACCGAATACCCCATGCACTCATCTCCTCGACAGGCGGGTCACTTGGGTATCGTACGAGATGCTCAGTTACCCGCCTTCACCAAAACCGGTTCCCCTTGATACCGATCCGGGTACAGCTGCTTCAACTGTGTGACCTTCGGCAGATCGTTGATCACGATATACGGATAGGTCGGGTGCTCGGTCAGAAAGTCCTGATGCTCCTCCTCGGCCGGGTAGAAACCGTTGTAGGTCTCCAACTGGGTGACAATGGGTTTGTTGAACGAATGGGCGGCATCGAGTTGGGCGATGTAGGCTTGAGCGACACGTTGCTGTTCACTGTTTTCCGGGAAAAGCGCCGAGCGATACTGAGTGCCACGGTCAGGTCCCTGACGGTTGAGTTCGGTAGGGTTGTGAGCCACCGAGAAGTAGATTTGCAGCAAGGTGCCGTAGCTGACCTGACGGGGGTCGAAGGTAACTTCGACGGATTCCGCATGACCGGTATCGCCACCGCTGACCCGATCGTACTGAGCAGTGTTGGCTGCACCGCCGGCGTAACCGGAGACTGCGTTCTTCACCCCTTTGACATGCTGGAACACGCCTTGGACACCCCAGAAGCACCCGCCGGCAAAAACAGCCCTTTCGCTGTCAGCCTGGGTGCTTTCGTCGAAGGTGGGTGGCGGAATGATGACCGCGTCTTGCGCCGCACCGGAAGAGAACGCCAGACATTGGCCGATGACGCCGGCAGCGGCCAGGCCCAACAAGGTGCGACGCCAGGTAAATAGGGTTTTCATGAGGCTGATTCCTGAATAAATAGAATGATGATCAACCGAAGGTAAACGCATACGCCGACACTCCGGGATCGAGAGATACGATGCTGAAGGTGCGATCCGTCACGCCGCCCGTTTGGCGCACCAATTGGTACAAGCGTTGTTCAGTCACGTTGCCACTGCCGTCGGTCGCCACGTCAGTGCCGGGGGCATCGCCGGGGGGTTTCCGTCAACCAACATGTTGAAGCGCACCGGTTTACCGTCAGCGCCAGGCACCAGATGCAGATCGCGGGCATGGAAGCGGTAGACGGTGCGACTGGCCGGGGCGCTATAGGCCGACACCTTGTCCGGCACCAGGCTGGTTTCAGGCACCAAATGCTCGGCACGCTGGTAGCCGACATAGGGTTGCGGTGATTGCACTTCGTTCATGTCCGGGGTCAGTTGAACACCCTCGGTGCTGGTATTGATCAGTCCGTCCGCGACCTTCGCGGCACCTGCTTCGCGCAGCAGTTGCTGGATCACCCGTTCCGATTCGGCGTACGCGCCCTCACCAAAATGGTGATAACGGATGCGACCTTGAGCGTCGGCAAAATAGTGGGCCGGCCAGTATTGGTTGTTGAAAGCTCGCCAGACCTTGAAGTCATTATCCATGGCCACCGGGTAGTTGATGCCTAGGTTCTTCATGGCTTTAGTGACATTGCCTACGTCTCGCTCGAACGCAAACTCGGGCGCATGCACGCCAATCACCACCAATCCCTGATCGCGGTACTTCTCGGCCCAAGCCTTCACATAGGGCAGTGCGCGCAGACAGTTGACGCAGGAGTAAGTCCAGAAATCCACTAGCACGACTTTGCCTTTCAAGGCCTGCGCTGTGAGGGGGGGCGAGTTGAGCCATTGCACCGCACCATCCAGCGATGGCAGGTTGCCTTCAATTGGCAGTGTAGCCGGCGCTTTGTCAGCCGCTTTCATTGCACTTCCCGAGGCTGGAATCTGCGCCATTACCGCCCCGCTAACGTACGGTGTTTTTTCGGTCAGCTGCCCCACCAAAGCCTGCTCGATACCGCCGGTGGACGCCGTCGAAATCCGCGCCAGAACACCGGTGTCCAGCCCCAGGGCGATCGCTGCGATACCGGCCAGCATTGCAGCGCCCAGACCTCGACGCAGCCACTCGCCAGCGCCGAAGGAACGCTTCATCGCCGCGAGAACTTTACCTCCCAGCAGCAGCGCCACCGCGAGGGAGGTTGCGGCACCCGCGGCGTAGGCCAGCAACAACAAGGTGGTTGCGATGCTTGCCCCTTGCAGCGCTGCTCCGGTCAGCAACAGCCCCAGAATCGGCCCGGCGCACGGAGCCCAGAGCAGACCTGTGGCGACGCCGATCAGAAACGAAGCGCCGGGACGCGGCCGTGCATCGGCACCCGCGGCTTGCGACAACCGGCTGCCCGCTGCCACCAACGGCCGGGTCAGACGCTCGGCCAATCGAGGCAGCAACAGCGTCAGCCCGAACAGTGCAACGAACAGCAATGCGAGCCAACGACCGTACTGATTGACTTGCACCACCCAACCGCCGCCCACCGCCGCTAACGAGGCAACGAGCGCAAAGGTCAGCGCCATTCCCGCCAATAGCGGCAACCCGCTCTTCACAAACGGCTGCCCGGTGCGAGCGAAGACAAAAGGCAGCACCGGCAGGATGCACGGGCTGACAATCGTCAGCACACCACCGAGGTAAGCGAGGACCAGAAGCCACATAATGTCGACCTGCAAAAATTAGTGAACGGGAGTACCCATGGATCAAGCCGCCTGCGGCTCGAAAGTCATCGCCAGGCCGTTCATGCAGTAGCGCAAGCCGGTGGGTTTGGGCCCATCCTCGAAGACATGGCCCAGATGACCGCCACAACGCCGACAGTGGACCTCTTCGCGCAGTACCCCGAAGGAGCGGTCCTGACGAGTGGCCACAGCCTTGTCCAGCGGCGCCCAGAAGCTCGGCCAACCGGTGCGGCTGTCGAACTTGGTCGTGGAGGAAAACAGCGGCAGATCGCAACCGGCACAGGCAAACGTACCGTCACGGTGTTCGTTGTTCAGCGGGCTGCTGTAGGCCCGTTCGGTGCCCTCTTCGCGCAGGATTTCGTACTGCTCGGCGCTGAGCATGGCGCGCCATTCGCTGTCGCTGTGGCTCACCTCGAACATCTCCGCCGCACCGGCATTACTGATCAGTGCAGAACGCGCGGAAAATTTTGGCAATACACCGATGACCAAGGCTGCAGCGCCTAGCCCGCCGCCTGCTATGAGAAACTGTCGCCGTGAAAACATGGTCGTCTCCAAAAATTCCAGGTGCCTGTCATGGAACACAGCCTAGGCTTGGGTTGATCGCCAAATCCTCACGAGAAGTTAAACAATTCGTGATAACTCAGGCCCCGTAAAACCTGCACAATGCGCTCATTGCGCCGAAGGATTGAGCTTGATGGAACAGACCAAACGCGTCCTCGTGGTTGAGGACGACCTGCATATCGCCGACCTTATCTGCCTGCATCTACGCGATGAGCAGTTCGAGGTGGTGCACTGCGCCGACGGCGATGAGGGCATGCGATTGCTGCAGCAAGGAAGCTGGGACGCACTGATCCTCGACCTGATGCTGCCCGGCGTCGATGGCCTGGAAATCTGCCGCCGCGCCCGCGCCATGGCCCGCTACACACCGATCATCATTACCAGTGCGCGCTCAAGCGAAGTGCACCGGATTCTCGGGCTCGAACTCGGCGCCGATGATTACCTGGCCAAACCCTTTTCGATGCTCGAGCTGGTGGCCCGAGTCAAAGCGCTGTTGCGACGGGTCGACGCCATGGCCCGCAACCTGAAAATGGACGCCGGCAGCCTGATCACGGACGGCCTCGCCATCGACCCGATCACTCGCGATGTGTCCCTTGACGGTCGCCGCCTCGACCTCACGCCACGGGAATTCGACCTGTTGTATTTCTTCGTCCGTCAGCCCGGCAAAGTGTTCTCACGCATGGACCTGCTCAACGCAGTCTGGGGCTACAGCCATGAAGGCTACGAGCACACCGTGAACACTCACATCAACCGCCTGCGGGCAAAAATCGAGGCCGATCCGGCGCAACCCGCGCGCATCCTCACGGTATGGGGACGAGGCTACAAATTCGCGGTCAGGGAGGAGCAGCCGTGAGACTGACCCTGACTCAGCGCCTGTCTCTGGTGTTCGCCGTGTTGCTGCTGGTGTGCTGCGGCACGTCGGCCTGGTTGCAGGTGCGGTCCAACCAGATACATGAGCTGGAAGTGGTGCAAGGGTTGTCGCGGGATCTGGCCCGACACATTGCCCATGACACCGTGCTGATGGACACCAAAGGCCTGATGCCCGACGCCGTGCGCGACCTGTTCAGCCAACTGATGCTGGTCAATCCCAGTGTCGAGGTCTACCTGCTCGACCCCGAGGGCCGGATTGTCGGCAGTGCTGCGCCCGAGGGTCGGATACGCCGGGAGCAGGTCGATCTGGCGCCGATCCAGCGTCTGCTCAAGGGCGATGCCCTGCCAGTTCTCGGCGACGATCCGCGCAGCGTCGATGGCCGCAAAGTATTCAGCGCCGCACCATTGCAGGTCAACGGAAAACCGGTGGGCTATCTCTATGTGGTGCTGCTCAGCGAAGCGCACGACCGCTTCGCCGAACGCGGCGCCACCAGCGCCGCCCTGAGTGCCGCGCTGTTGTCCATCGGGCTGGTGGCGTTGCTGTGCCTGATTGCCGGCCTCACGGCATTCGCCCTCATCACCCGACCTTTGCGCCATTTGACCGAAACCGTCAGCCGGTTCGACATTGATGGCGCTCCGGTAACACCTCCTGCATCCGTCCCGGTGGAAAAAGCCGCCAGTCACGATGAAATTGCCATACTCGACGCCACCTTCCGGCAGATGCAGGCGCGCCTCGGCGAGCAATGGCGTTCGTTGACCCGCCAGGATCAGGAACGCCGCGAACTGGTGGCAAACATCTCCCACGACCTGCGCACACCTCTCGCCTCGCTGCACGGCTACCTGGAAACCTTGTCGCTCAAGGACGCCACGTTGTCACCCGCCGAGCGCCGCCGTTACCTGGGCATCGCGCTGGATCAAAGCCGCAAGGTGGGTGGTCTGGCGCAATCGCTGCTGGAACTGGTGCGGCTGGAACATGGTTTCGTGCAACCGGTGCTGGAGCGTTTCTCGCTGACCGATCTGGTACAGGACATTTTCCAGAAGTTCGAACTGACGGCCGAGGCGCGTCAGGTCGAACTGAAGGCCACCTTCGCACCCAATGTTTCGGCGGCCTGCGCCGACCTTGGGTTGATCGAGCGGGTGCTCACCAACCTGTTCGACAACGCCCTGCGCCACACGCCTCAAGGGGGAGAAATCGAGCTCAGCCTGCGCCCTCAAGGACCTTTCATTGAGGTCACCGTCAGCGACACCGGCCCCGGCATCACTGCCGAACTGCGCGAAGGTCTGTTCCTGCGCCCGTTCAACATTGGCGGCGCACGGCGTGACGGTGGACTGGGATTGCGGATCGTGCACCGGATCCTGCAATTGCACGGCCACCAAATCCAGCTGATTGATGTTCCCGGCCGCGGCGCGACCTTCCGCTTTCCGTTGGCGGTGGATCAGCAAACGGCTGAGAACTTGGCGGTTCGGTCGATGAATCTGAATTCGCTGGGGAAATAGTCGACTGCCTGGGCCAAAGCAACGGCTAATATTGCGGCACTCATTTCGGCAGGTTTATCGACTACTGCTGACACTTCAGGCAAAACGCCCCCGATAGCCGCCAGTTAAAAGCCGCTGTGCCAAAAATGATGACCAGCCGCCTGTTCATCCGTGACAACGCCGCCTCGGTCCAATAGATTAGGCGGCCTGAAAAGGCCCAGCGCTTTCTCGCCTCAACCCAAGTTAAAAGAAGTAGTGAAATTTCAATGTCCGATTCCAATACCGCTGAATCCGTAGTCACCTTGTCGTCCAAAGCGGAATACGAAAACTCCATCAATCTTTCACATCACCTGCCCCAGGCCAAGACCATCAGCGAGATGGTCCTGGACGCTTTCCAGTCCACCCGCGAAAGTGACCAGATCCGCGAACTGCGTGCCGCGATTCGCCAGGCTCACGACAGCTTCGACGACGATAAAGCCTACGAGCTGATGGGTGAACTCAAGCAGCTCAAGGACGCCGAGGCCTCCGACATTGCAGCCTTGGAAGACTTGAGCAGCAAATTCCCGATCAGCCGGATTCTTTCCAGTTTCAAGGACGATCCGGCATTTCAGGAGTTGGTCTATGGCCTCGCACTGAAAGTGCTGAACCAGACCCACCAGGCCATCAGCAACCCAAGCAGTGGCAAAAGCAAAGCGGCTCGCGCCAAGAAAGATGTCGAAGTGTTCACCATCAGTAAAGACGGCATCAGCGTCACGTTGCCGCTGCGCACCCCGCGTTCGAGACTGAACGTTGACCGTGAAGCACTCGAGTTCCTGGGCTTCACCTTCGTCGGTGAAGGCGAAGAAGCGGAGCTGCAAAGCGAGACGTTCCTGGACAATGCCGGGGCCGAACAAGCGGTTAACCGCAAGAACATCATCACCGCGCTTCAGCAGCAAACCGCGTTCGATGGCTACAGCATCGCCGCGCAGTAACACCCGCCATCGATGACCGAAAAGGCCCGCACTGAGATTCAGCGCGGGCCTTTCTATTGCCTACAAATTCATCGTTAGAGCGTTGATGGCCGTATCGCAACGATCATGTCAACTTCAATGGCTGCGTCTTTCGGCAGTTGATAAACGCCGATCGTGGTTCGTGTATGTTTACCGGCATCACCCAGTACATGACTGAAAACGTCCGACGCACCGTTGGCCACTTCGCTCAAGTCGACAAAATCCGCGGTGGACTTTATGTAAACCGTGACGCGCAATAGCAACTTGATCTTGTCCAGCGAACCGATAGCATCAACAATCAATGCCAGACCGCGCAACGCACTGATGCTGGCAGCGCTCTGTGCATCCGCCAGCGTCAGATCCAGGCCTACCCTGCCCGGATACTGAACTTCACCATTCATCAGCGGCACCAGACCGCTGATATAAAGCTCATCGTGATGCCGCACCAACAGCGAGTAATGCCCGCCAGCCGTATTCTCACCGTAGATGTCGTAGCCGAGCTCTTTTGCCAGCGCGATGAATCGCTCATCGCAGGTCATGTGTTCAGTCATCTCTGCTCCTCTATCAAAAATTGGATCCATTTTTTGACAGGTTAGCCCAAAGATCTCGCCTCGGGAGATGTGCGGGGCTTTTTTGTTCAAGCGCGGTTGCTACCCGGTGCGTCGAGCACTTTCACCACATCATCGATGATCGCTTTGCTCATCTCCTGCAAAAAATGCGACGCCCAGGCATAGCGGTCGGTATCGCGAACCATCGCGGCGTCTGATGCAAGGAGTTTCGCGACGTGGAGCAGATCAGAGGCGCGGGAGAGGGCTTGAATCACCGGGACGCCGGCGTTGATGCGCCTGCTGGTCAAACCCGGCGACACGGTACGGCTCGACGATCCGTGTTACTTCACCATGCACACCAATCTGGCCTTGCATGGTGTCAGGGTCATCACCCCCCCCACGGGAGCGACGGCATACGCCCCCACTTGATCGTTCCCATGTTCCGCGTGGTAGCGATCAATAAAAAGCCCCGCGCTTCTCTCGAAGGCGGGGCTTTTTGTACAGCATCCGGATCTTAAGGCGCGTACGTCAGCAACAGCTCACTTGGCACTTTAAAGTCCAGCGACATCATCACGCTCAACGCGGTAATGGTGAAGATCGAGAACACGAACAACTTACGTGCCCAGACCGTGTCATCCACTGCCTTGTAACCCGTCCAGGCCATGTACAACCAGTACATGCCCATGGCCGCGGCGACGGCGAGGTAGCTCATGCCGGCGTAGCCGCTGAAGGTCAGCATCAAGGTCGCCACGAGGAACGCCAGGATGTAGAGCAGGATGTGCTTCTTCGCCACTGCAATCCCGCGCTTCACTGGTAGCACCGGAATCGATGCGGCCAGGTAATCGTTGAAGCGGAAAATCGCGATGGCGTAGGAATGCGGCATCTGCCACAGGCTGAACATCACCAGCAACGTCAGTGCGGCCATGTCGAAGCTATTCGTCACAGCGACGTAGCCAATCACCGGCGGCATGGCGCCCGACAGACTGCCCACGAGCGTGCCGTGAACCGACTTGCGCTTGAGGTACAGGCTGTAGAAACCGACGTAGATGACAAAGCCGATCACCGCGAACAACGCGGCCAACGGGTTGGCCACTTTGTACAACAGAGCAACGCCGAAAACACCCAGGACGGTCGCAAAAGTCAGGGCCAGTTTCAGGGAGATCAAGCCCTGGACCAGCGCCCGGTTTTTGGTGCGTTCCATCTTCAGGTCGATGTCGCGGTCGATGCAGTTGTTGAACACGCAACCGGAAGCCACCACCAGCGACGTGCCGATCATGGCGGCCAGAAAAATGGCCAGATCGACATGCCCTTTCGAGGCCAGGAAAAATCCGCCCGCCACAGAAAGCACGTTACCGAAAATGATCCCCGGTTTGGTGATTTGGATAAAGTGCTTAAAGGACATCCGGACTTTCCTCAGTGCGCCATCATGTTGGAGTGGATACTGAACATGATCCACAGCGACAGGCCTACCAACAGAACGATTACCAGTGCAGCGAAAACAAGCGCGATCACGTTGTTACGCTGGGCAGCGGAGCGGTCCAGATGGAGGAAGTACACCAGGTGCACGAGTACCTGGATCACTGCGAAGGCCAGTACGATCCACAGGGTCAGGGCTTTCGGCAGCGATGGGTACATCACCAGGCCGAAAGGAATGACCGTGAGGATCACCGACAGAATGAAGCCGATCGCGTAGGACTTGACGCTGCCGTGGCTGGCGTCGTGGCCATTGTGGGAATGAGCTGCGTTAGCCATTTACATAGTCCCCATCAGATAAACAACCGTGAATACGCAGATCCACACCACGTCCAGGAAGTGCCAGAACAGGCTCAGGCAGCTCAGACGGGTCTTGTTGGTCGCCGTCAGGCCGTTTTTCTGCACCTGATACATCATGATCGCCATCCAGATCAGGCCGCTGGTCACGTGCAGACCGTGGGTGCCGACCAGGGTGAAGAACCCGGACAGGAAGCCGCTGCGGCTAGGACCGAAGCCCTCGGAGATCAGCATGTGGAACTCGTTGATCTCCATGCCGATGAAGCCGGCGCCGAACAGGAAGGTCATGCCCAGCCAGCCCAGCACCTGGTTCTTCTTGCCCTTGAACAACGCCAGCATGGCGAAGCCGTAGGTGATCGAACTGAACAGCAGCAGAGCGGTTTCGCCCAGTACGTACGGCAGTTCGAAGATGTCGTGGCCCGACGGGCCACCCGCTACGTTGTTAACCAGTACCGCGTACGCCGCGAAGATCGACGCAAACAGAATGCAGTCGGTCATCAGGTAGAGCCAGAAACCGAATACGGTCATCTCGCCCGAGTCGTGGTGATGGTCGTCGTGCCCATGGTCCGTGCCATGGGCGTGTCCAGCAGTGGTCACTAAGTTCGACATGGTTTAAGCCTGTTCCAACGAGGTTTCAACACGGGTGGCGGAGGCTGGAACTTTTCCGGCCGCTACCAGACGCTTGTGCTGCTCGGCTTCGATGCGCTCGATCACGTCGACCGGCACCATATAGCCCTGATCATCGCGGGCAGCGTGGATCACGAAGTAGCCCACGGTGCCAACCAGGCCAACGATGGCCAACCACCAGATGTGCCAGATCATCGCGAAACCGAACACGGTCAACAGAGCACCCATGACCACACCGGTCGCGGTGTTGTTTGGCATGTGGATCGGTTCGTAACGGGCCGGAGCCATGTACGCGGTACCGTTTTCCTTGGCTTCGGTGAACGGATCGATGGTTTCCGCTTTTGGCAGCACGGCAAAGTTGTAGAACGGCGGTGGCGACGAGGTCGACCATTCCAGCGTGTGGGCATTCCACGGGTCACCGTGTTCGCACATGTTTTCCGGCTTGTTGCGATCACGCACGCTGACGTAAAGCTGAATCAACTGGCAGGCGATACCGACCGCAATCATCACCGCGCCGAACATGGCGACGTACAGGTACGGCACCCACTCAGGGTTGGTGGTGGCATTCAGACGACGGGTCATGCCCATGAAGCCCAGTGCATAGAGCGGCATGAACGCGACGAAGAAGCCCGAAATCCAGAACCAGAACGCTGCCTTGCCCCAACCTTCGTGCAGCTTGAAGCCGAACGCTTTCGGGAAGTAGAAGCCGAAGCCTGCGATGTAGCCGAATACCGCACCGCCGATGATCACGTTGTGGAAGTGAGCGATCACGAACAGGCTGTTGTGCAGGACAAAGTCCGCACCCGGAATGGCCAGCAGTACGCCGGTCATGCCGCCGATGGCGAAAGTCACCATGAAGCCCAGGGTCCACAGAACCTGGCTGGTGAAACGCAGACGCCCTTGGTAAATGGTGAACAGCCAGTTGAATAGCTTCACCCCCGTGGGGATCGAAATCAGCATCGTCGCCAGACCGAAGAAGGCGTTGACGCTGGCACCCGAACCCATGGTGAAGAAGTGGTGCAGCCAGACCATGAAGCCCAGGATCGAGATCGCACCCGATGCGTAGACCATCGAGTGGTGGCCGAACAGACGCTTGCCGGTGAAGGTCGAGATGACTTCGGAGAAGATCCCGAACGCCGGCAGAATCAGGATGTAAACCTCGGGGTGGCCCCAAGCCCAGAACAGGTTGACGTACATCATTGGATTGCCACCAAGTTCATTGGTGAAAATGTGGAAATCCATGTAACGGTCAAGCGTCAGCAGTGCCAGGGTAGCGGTCAGGATCGGGAACGAGGCCACGATCAGGACGTTGGCCCAGGTGCAAGTCCAGGTGAAGATCGGCATGTCCATCATCTTCATGCCCGGGGTACGCATTTTCAGCACGGTGGCCAGGAAGTTGACCCCCGTGAGCGTCGTACCCAACCCGGATAGCTGTAGCGCCCATATGTAGTAATCCATCCCCACGCCCGGGCTGTATTGCAGGCCCGACAGTGGCGGATACGCAACCCAACCGGTCTTGGCGAACTCGCCGACGCCCAGGGACAGGTTGATCAGCACCACGCCAGACACCAGCAGCCAGAAGCTCAGGGAGTTCAGGAACGGGAAGGCCACGTCACGCGCGCCGATCTGCAGCGGCACTGCAAGGTTCATCAGGCCGGTGAAGAATGGCATCGCCATGAAGATGATCATGATCACACCGTGAGCGGTGAAGATCTGGTCATAGTGTTCAGGCGGCAGGTAGCCAGGCGAACCCTCGGTGGACATGGCCAACTGGGTACGCATCATCATGGCGTCGGCAAAACCGCGCAGCAGCATGACCATGGCAACAATGATGTACATCACGCCGATTTTCTTGTGGTCGACCGAGGTCAGCCACTCGGACCATAAGTAGGTCCACTTCTTGAAATAGGTGATTGCAGCGAACAGCGCCAGACCACCGAGCGCGATCATGGCGATGGTTATCATCACGATCGGTTCGTGGAACGGGACCGCTTCCCAACTTAATTTACCAAACATCGTTTACTCCTCTGCCCCGGCAGCTGAATGCGAACTCATGTCCATCCCTTCCATGGCGGCCATTTCGTGCTCTTTCTTCTCGTGGTGCATCGGCTTGCCCGGATTCATGCCTTCGTACTTGTCGACGATGATCTGGAACAGGTTCGGCGTGACCGAGGAGTAGAGTTCGACTGGGTTGTTCTGGCTTGCCTTGGAAAGGGCTTCGTATTCAGCTTTTTCAAGCTGTTTAGGTGCCTTTTTGACTTCGCTGACCCAGGCGTCGAAATCTTCCTGAGAGGTGGCGATAGCTTTGAACTTCATACCGGTGAAACCAGCGCCGCTGTAGTTGGCGGAGATACCGTCCATTTCAGCGTTCTGATTGGCGATCAGGTGCAGTTTGGTCTGCATGCCGGCCATCGCGTAGATCTGGCCGCCCAGGGCCGGGATGAAGAACGAGTTCATCACGGAGTCCGAAGTCACCTTGAAGTTGATCGGCGTGTGCGCCGGGAACACGATCTTGTTGACGGTGGCGATGCCTTGTTCCGGGTAGATGAACATCCACTTCCAGTCCAGCGCGACCACTTCGATGGTGATCGGCTTGACGTCGGATTCCAGCGGCTTGTAAGGATCCAACGCGTGGGTCGATTTGTAGGTGACATAACCCAGAGCAATGATGATCAGCACTGGAACGGCCCACACCGCGATTTCAATCTTGGTGGAGTGCGACCATTTCGGGGTGTAGACAGCGTTGGTGTTGGACGCGCGGTATTTCCAGGCGAACAGGAAGGTCATGACGATGACTGGAACCACGACCAACAGCATCAGCAGCGTTGCGGTGATGATCAGGTTTCGCTCGTCCAGGCCGACCTGGCCCTTGGGGTCGAGCAAGGTCATGTTGCAGCCTGACAGCAGCAACGTGCCGATCAGCGGCAATAAGCCTAGTAGTCTGGGGTACCTGTTTTTACTCATCTCACGACCTCTAAAGCAGCTTGCGCAATGCAGTTGGGTTTTGATCGCCAACACTTCACCCTGCCAAGGGTTGGCATTTTTCTTGGATTGAATAAGTGGCTGCCCGTCGCGCGTCAGACGCTGCTCGACAAATCCTGGGCTAGCGTTGAGTTCTTATTCGAATTCGTGGTCAAAGGCCTTGTTACAGACCAATTCCATTTGGTGCGGATAATTGGAAGGCACCGACATCTGGGAGTCGCATGAAGCCAAAGAGCCTCTCGACGCCCTATTCCTGCTCAGGGATGAGCAGTGTCGGTAATTCAGTGCGGGCGATTGTAGATATGTAACGTTTTATAAACCATGTCTCATCCCGAAATAATTTTTATCCATTCCAGCAACAATCATTAACGATATTTGCAAAAGCGCGCCATGGTATCGAAATTCATTCTCAACAAAAACAGCAAAAACTGTAGGTCTACCTCAGGCAGTTCAGACAGTACCGAAGGCTCTGCGCCCTCCTTCGGCCCTGCCAAAGTCCCCATGTGACAAGGGCTTCCGGCAATTCGCCCGGACCTGTTAAAACTGCATGTTCCGGATTTTTGAGGCTGAAGTTGCCAGACGCTGAAACAGGTCAATTTTGTTGTGTAGCCATAGACCAATTCGGCGACTTGAAATGCTTTGCGACACTCCTACTGTGACAACGTGTCGCATACGTGCCTCACCCATACTTGTCGCGCATCAAGGTTATTTTCCCTGCGCCCTGAAACGCAAAACGCCCCGGCCCTCTCAACGAGGGCCGGGGCGTTTTTGGGTGTGCCAGCGATGCGGCGGATGATTTCAGCGCAGGGCTTTACGATTACGCGACGTGAGCAGCGGCACCAGCACCACGACCAGCACAAAGGCTATCAGCGCCCATTGTGCAAGCGACAGACCCAGGATAGGCGGGTACGGCGTGGAGCAGAAGCCGTCGACCTGGAAGCCCAGCGGGAAGATCTTCGCCAGTGGCAAACCGTCGACTATCGGTTGCAGTACATCGATGCCACAGCTGACCGCCGGATAGAACTGGGTATAGACGTGATGCCCGGCCACCCCGATGCCTGCAATGGCGCAGATCACCACCAGGGTTTCAAATACCGTGATGCTGCGGCGGGTGCGCATGGCCGCGCCGATGAACGCGAAGAACGCGATCAGCAGCAACGCATAACGTTGCAGGATGCACAGCGGGCATGGCGCCTCGCCCAGAACAATTTGCATATACAGCGCACCACCGATAAGCCCCAGGCAAATGATGCCCAGCATCACCAGATAGCGCCGTTCACGGCCCAACCGCATCGTTTCCTCGCTCATTGCGTTTCCCTTCTAAATATCGATTGCCCAGAAGTCTACACGCTGGCCCTGACCTTTGAGAGTCCGGCGCGCACAGCGGGATATTGGGGAATAGACGACAAGCCGGTTAAGAAGGGATTAACTTTTACCCGTTTTTCAGCAATCGGAACCGCGCAGAGGCTTTCGTGAGAAAGCCCCCGCCAGCAACTGATCAATCGCCGTAGATATCAGACTTGAAGTACTTCTCTGAAATCTTCTGGTATTCGCCACTGGCGCGAATGCCGTCGATGGCCGTGTTCAGCTTGGCGACCAACTCGGTGTTGCCCTTGCGCACTGCAACCCCGGCGCCCTCGCCCACGTATTTCGGATCCTTGAGCTCCGGCCCGACAAAGGCATAACCCTTGCCACGCGGCATCGTCAGGAAGTCATTCAGCGGGATGGTGTCGGCAAAGATGGCATCCAGGCGACCGACAGCCAGATCCATGTAAATCTCTTCGTTGTTGCCGTAACGCTTGACGTTGATCCCCTTCGGTTCAAAAACCTCAGTGGCATAACGGTCAGTGGTGGTTGCGCGCTGCACGCCAACCGTCTTGCCCTTGAGGCTGGCGTACTGGTCATCCACTGCCGCGCCGTCCTTCATTACCAGACGCGATGAGGTGAAGTAATACTTGTGGGTGAAATCCACCGACTTCTTGCGGTCTTCATTGATGGTCATGGACGACAGCGCCATGTCGATTTTCTTCACTTTGAGGGAAGGAATCAGACCGTCGAACTCACCTTCGACCCAAACGCACTTGACCTTCATCTGCGCGCACAGGGCATTGCCGATGTCGTAGTCGAACCCGACAATCTCACCTTTATCGGTTTTGGACGCGAACGGTGGATAAGCCGCTTCGATGCCGATGCGTAGGGTTTTATCGGCGGCGAACAGGCTGCTGCACACCAAGAGACTCAGAGACAGGCCGGTGATGAGGGGGAACTTCTTCATGTTCGTTCTCTCGCGGGTTGTTGTTGGTTTGGAAAGACAGAAGAAAGAGCAGAAACGGGAAGCGCTTTATTGTACTTATAAATCCATACTGGACTTTTATGTATCGACCGTCAATCAGGACACCTGCTGTTCTGCCAGCCGATGGAGGGGAAGGGAATTTAGGGGCGTTGATCGCTCCCACGCAGGAGCGTGAGGCGATCTTTATCGGCTACTTACGGCTTCCAGCGATCCGCCGCCGCATGATCGCTGTCACGTCCTTCAACCCAACGCGACCCGTCAGAGGTGTTTTCTTTCTTCCAGAACGGCGCACGGGTTTTCAGGTAGTCCATGACAAAGGCGCAGGCATCGAACGCGGCCTGGCGGTGGGCGCTGGCGGCGCCGACGAAGACGATCGGCTCACCCGGCTCCAGGGCGCCGATGCGGTGCAGCACTTCCAGCCTGAGCAGCGGCCAGCGCTGCTTGGCCTCTGTGGCTATCTTGGCGAGGGCTTTTTCGGTCATGCCCGGGTAGTGCTCAAGGAACATCCCGGCGACGTCGAGTCCTTCATTGAAGTCGCGAACATAGCCGACAAAACTCACCACCGCACCGACGCCCACATTGGCGGCATGCATGGCGTTGACTTCAGCACCCGGATCGAACGCCGTCGATTGCACGCGAATCGCCATGGCTCAGCCTCCGGTCACGGTCGGGAAAAACGCCACTTCATCGCCATCGCTCACCGGCTCATCGAGTTGGCACAGGTCTTCGTTGCGGGCGCACATCAAGTTTTGCTCGCTCAACACTTCGGCACCGTCACGCAGGGCCAGCAGCGCACGCACATCGTCGACCGTGGCGAAATCACCTTCAACCTTCACCGAGTCCACGCCGAGCGCCTCACGGTAACGGGCAAAAAACTTCACGGTGACGTTCATGGTTGATCCGCCTGGAAATGGCCGCTCTTGCCACCGAGCTTCTCCAGAAGCCGCACGCTTTCGATAGTCATGCCGCGATCCACCGCTTTGCACATGTCATAGATAGTCAGCGCCGCAACGCTGGCGGCGGTCAGGGCTTCCATCTCTACGCCGGTCTGTCCGGACAACTTGCAGCGCGCGACAATGCGCACGGTGTCGTCGCCTTCGGCACTGAGCTCGACCTTGACGCCGGTGAGCAGCAGCGGATGGCACAGAGGGATCAAATCACTGGTTTTCTTCGCAGCCTGAATGCCCGCGATACGCGCCACGGCGAACACATCACCCTTGGGGTGACCGCCGCTGACGATCATCTGCAGGGTTTCGGGCAGCATGCGCACAAGCGCTTGGGCTGTTGCTTCACGGAACGTCACGGCTTTTTCAGTGACGTCGACCATATTGGCGCGACCTTGGGAATCGAGATGAGTCAGCACAGGGATACTCCTGATCAGGAGCCCCGATTGTAAACCTGTGGGTCAAAAATCCGCACGTTTGATTAACGGATCTCGACAGGGTTATGTGTTGGGCATAAAAACCGGGCGACCTGTGAGGCCGCCCGGAACGGGTCGCGGACAGGTTAGGGGGGTCGATCTGTGCCAGGTTACCCAGGCACACCACTTTGGAACCGACACCGACACCGACACCGGTGATGATGGTTTTCATCTGGTGCGGCGTGGGGTTCTGGCATTCATCGATCAGCGTCTATGTCTTCTGTCATGGTCAACATTCATCCGCGATTAGACAAGTCACCGAGCCCGATTCAGTAATCTAATGTTACTGAATCGACAATACTCCGAATGCCCCAGAAGCACTGCGCTCTATCAACGCTTGCGCAACAGACTGAATACTTGTCTAAAAAAATACCCAGTAGGAATTTGGCGTACGAATGACGGAACCACACCCAAAGAATAATCCTACAACCCAAATTATTGACCCTCCCTTTTAATACGACTAGTTTCGTCACCGAAGTAAAAACACAATTGACAAGCGACTTAAAGCCATTACTCAGGCTGATAGGACTGCCAGGGTCCAGACCGTCAGCCATCAGGAAAATGCCGACATGTATAATTTATTATCAGCATTCAAAAAAATATCCGGCGTTAGCGTCCTATGCATCACCTCATTAAATGTCAAAGGAAGGGGACTTATAAGCTCACTCATCAATTTTGAGATATTTTACCCAAACAACGAAGTATCTATGCGTGTAGTAGATCACGTAATGTATCGCACTAACCGGACAGAGCAGTGAGCCTTCCCGAAGTCAAAGGATACGGCTACTTATGCGGGATACGCCTCAGCAGTTCCGTCACACTGTGGGTCGACTTCGTTCTGATGTTTACGGTCCTGACATTTGAATTCGATGCATCTCCACAAACGCTGGGCTATGCAGCAGCGCTGTATGGACTTCCATTACTTTTGCTAGGGCCTGCTTTTGGATCTCTGGCTGACCACATGAGCCCTGTAAAATTTTTATTAATAAGTTTTTCACTCCGTTTTATCGTTGCTTGCCTATTATTTTCAGCACACTCTGAAGTTATGTTCCTAGCGCTTGTCTGTCTCAAAGGAATATCTAATCTGGGTTCCGGAGCAGCAGAAATAATTTTGACGAGAAAGCTTCTGGCCAACAAAGACCTCGTCAACAATATCTCACTGATCACCGTAATGGATCACTTAATCAAGGTCTGCTCACCTCTGGCCGCGGGTATTATTGCCAGCACAACAGACAAAGCATACGGGTTTTTAATCTCCGCTATTTTTTCGCTATTCGGTGTATTTTGCGTAATTTTTCTCTCTTTAAACAATCGACAGAAAAAAATACACGCGCCCGAAAAAAGATCATTTGGAAGCTTAAAAGCCTTGAAGGTGTTATTACGCAGTGGACCATCCACGCAATTATTCTTCATCTGCACACTCATTCAATCTGCCGTACTGGGATGTTACGATTCATTGCTGAGTCTATTTCTGAAAGGCATTGGTTTCGGTGCATATGCATTTGGAGCAATCGTTAGTGCTACGGCACTAGGAGGACTTTTAGCCGGCCTGAGCTTCAAAATAATTTACCCCAGCAGAATGTCTCTATGTTCAACGCTATCTCTACTAATGTTTGGTCTAATGGTAGCAATTGCCGGACTACTTCCATTGCCAGGAGACATTTCGGCACTGGCTACTTTGATATTTATTTTCTTCATCGCAGGCTGCGCCTATGGGCTTACATCTTTAGGGTTTGGCGTGACCCTGCAGAAATACTGCCCGTTATCTCATTTGGGGACAGTGTCAGCCACCGCACGCAGTTTAACGTTGTTATTTATGATCACAGGGCCGATTTTTGGTGCATGGCTATCGACACATATTTCAATCGGTGGCGTTTTTATCCTCTCTGGAGGTATCGCCGTATTTTTCGGTGCACTTCTACATCTTAAATATCGCGATGATTTCTCGTCAGAGGCAACTCGCATTTCAAATGAATGACACAGGCGTCTTGGGCTATGGCGTTACTGCGGTGGCACCATCGCAAACAGTCTCGCTTCCACAGGGTTACTCGCCGGGCACAAAAAACCGGGCGAATTTCAGGTCGCCCGGTTTTGGTCAAGCGTTTACAAATGCGATTCAGCGTATTCAGCCAGAATCGAACGTGGCACCCCTTGCAGGGTGATGTGCACACCGTTGGGGAAATCCTTGAAGCGTTCTGTCAGGTACGTCAGCCCGGAACTGGTCGCGGACAGGTAAGGGGTGTCGATTTGTGCCAGGTTACCCAGGCACACCACTTTGGAACCGGCGCCGGCACGGGTGATGATGGTTTTCATCTGGTGCGGCGTGAGGTTCTGGCATTCATCGATGAGGATCAGACTCTGCTGGAAGCTGCGGCCTCGAATGTAGTTGAGGGATTTGAACTGCAACGGCACTTTGCTGAGGATGTAATCGACACTGCCATGGGTGTTTTCGTCATCCATGTGCAAGGCTTCGAGGTTGTCGGTGATGGCGCCCAGCCAAGGCTCCATTTTTTCCGCTTCGGTGCCGGGCAGGAAACCGATCTCTTGGTCCAGGCCCTGCACGCTACGGGTCGCGATGATCCGGCGATAGCGTTTGCTGACCATGGTCTGCTCGATCGCCGCCGCCAGTGCGAGGATGGTTTTACCGGAACCCGCGGCCCCGGTCAGGTTGACCAGGTGGATATCCGGATCGAGCAAGGCGTACAGCGCCAGGCTTTGATAGATGTCACGCGGTTTCAGGCCCCAGGCTTCCTGGTGCAACAGGGGTTCCTGATGCAGGTCGAGAATCAGCAGCTTGTCTTCATCGATCTCCTTGATCCAGCCGACAAAGCCCTGTTCATCAATAATGAACTCGTTGACGTGCACCGCCGGCAGGTTGTCGATCAACTGCACTTGGTGCCAGGTGCGGCCATGATCCTGACGGGTGTCGACATTCCTCACACGGTCCCAGAAAGAGCCGGTCATGTTGTGATAACCGTTGGGCAGCAGCGACACGTCGTCAACCAGTTGGTCGGTGCTGTAGTCCTCGGCCGCAATCCCGCAAGCCCGGGCCTTGAGGCGCATGTTGATGTCTTTGGTGACCAGCACCACGGGCAGTTTTGGTTCGCGCGCGTGCAGGTCGATCAACTGGTTGATGATGATGTTGTCGTTCAGGTGCTCGGGCAGAATGATGTTCGGTTCGGCACGTTTGCTCATCAAAATTGATAGCAAACCCTTGGGCCCACTCTTGCCACGCTGGATCGGGACACCGAGTTCGACATCTTCAGGGCTGGCATCGCCCAAGGTCTTGTCGATCAGGCGAATCGCCTGACGGCATTCTGCAGCCACGCTGTGATGCCCGCTCTTGAGCTTGTCGAGCTCCTCAAGCACGGTCATCGGGATGGCAACGTGGTGTTCTTCGAAGTTAAGCAAGGCGTTTGGATCGTGAATCAGTACGTTGGTATCGAGTACATAAAGGATTGGCTGGTTGGAGGAAGAACTACGTCCGTGATCATCCATACTCGGTCACCTTTGTGGGAGCCAGTCGACGCAATACCGTGACAGTGCTGCGCCTCGAAGTGGCCACCGAATTCACCTGTTGGGACTCAAGTGAACTGCACACAAATTGGGGTCTTGGAAGACGCCACCTGTGTTGCAGGTTTCGGCGGTCTGTCTTCGTAATACTCCAAAACCTGTGACAGAAAAAAGTACTTTGACGTTTTTTTGAAGTTTATTTTTCAGAGTGACCAATAGCACTAGGCGGATTGCCATCATCCCGTTAAAGTCGGAAGTCGGCCTGCATCGAATGCCCGCCAAAAATCACTCATCACCCAATGTTTACGGCCTTTGGCCGTTTTCAGCGAAACGCGCCCTGACAGTCTTCCCAGCCGATTCCGCTTTGCGCCGTTTGCGTGATGAGCCAGGGCATCGCCGTTTTCAGCGCATCCTGCTTCACGTTGAAGTTGATCACCCCGTGACGCCACAACAACATCAGGCTCAACACCCGTTGCGCGCTCTGATTGGCTTTTAGCTTGCCGGCACCCTCCTGGGCATCGATATCCCACAGCGCCACCTGCAAACCCTGGGACTTGAAGAATCCTTCCGCGTCAGACCGACGCTGACCATCGGGCGGCCGAAACAATGGCACGTAGTTCTCGGGCAGTTTGTTTTTGACCAGTTCGACGCTGCGTCGTACCGAGTCCTGCCAGTCCTGCCAATGGCTGTGGGAGCGAAACTCCCAACCTTGCACGCCAATGCATTGCTTTGAGTACGTCGCTTGCAGGTTGGCCACCGAACGATCGGCCAGACGGGCCTGGATGTCCTTGCCGAGGACGAAGAACGTGCCACTCATGTTCCACTTGCGCAGGTATTCCGTGGCCCAGGCGGTGTTATCCGGCGTGGCATTGGCGGCACTGTCGAAGGTCAGCAAAAACAGCCGGTCATGCATCTGATCGCCGTTGCGCTCATAGTCGCCAAAACGCTCCACTTCGCTGCTGGTTTGCGGAAACAGCGCTGCCTTGCGCAATTGCTCGTCCAGGTACTGGGCGTGGAACAGTCGGCTCGGCTCGGCCCACTTTATGTAGTAGCTCTCATCGCTGACCTGAAACTTGGCGGCTTGCCGGCGCAGGGTGTCCATGTCCTCGACCAGGAAACAGAAGGACGCATCCTGATCACAACTCTGCTGGGCGTAGTTATAGTTGCTCAGCAGTCGCTGCCACATGCGCTGGCGCAGGTTGTTGATCGATTCCAGATTGACCGTGCGCAACCCAAGACGCTTGGCCAGGCTCACTTCATCCAGGGTTTCGCTGGCCAACAGGACGTGAGCGAACATGAGGATCTCGGCGCGTGACGCCACATCAAACAGGGTCGGGCTGTTGAGCTGTTCAGGCCAGGTGCTGCGATCAAGCGTCGCCACATCCCCCGGCGCCGCCATGGCACCGAAGCTCAACAGCCAGGCCGAAAATAGAAAAACGATACGCAATGGGATGTCTCCATAACAAAACCCGCGCGGCACTATATCGCGGGAAGATCAAAAGATCGCATGACACCACCGATCACCTATGACGCTCATAGCTGGAGTCAACACAGACAACCCCCTAGAATCGCCTCCACGATTAAAGGAGACGACTTCATGCTGATGGTGATTTCCCCCGCCAAGACCCTCGATTACGAAACACCCCCGGCGACCCAGCGCTTCACCCAGCCACAATACCTCGACCACTCTCAGGAGCTGATCCTGCAATTGCGCGAACTGGCCCCTGCGCAGATCAGCGAGTTGATGCACGTCTCCGACAAGATCGGCGGACTCAACGCCGCGCGTTTCGGCAGCTGGACGCCGGCGTTCACTCCGGAAAACGCCAAACAGGCACTGCTCGCCTTCAAGGGCGACGTCTACACCGGATTGAATGCTCAAACTTTCAGCGAGGCCGATTTCGATTACGCCCAGCAGCACTTGCGCATGTTGTCCGGCCTGTACGGCCTGCTGCGCCCACTGGACCTGATGCAGCCGTATCGACTGGAGATGGGCACCAAACTGGCGAATGCCCGTGGCAAGGACTTGTATGCCTTCTGGGGCACACGGATCAGCGAATGGCTGAACGAAGCCCTGGCCGATCAAGGCGATGACGTTCTGCTTAACCTGGCCTCCAACGAGTACTTCTCGGCGGTCAAACGCAACGCTCTGAACGCGCGCATCATCAATACCGAATTCAAGGATCTGAAGAACGGCCAGTACAAGATCATCAGCTTCTACGCGAAAAAGGCCCGAGGCATGATGAGTCGCTTCGTCATTGAAGAGCGCATCAACGACCCGCAAGCCCTCAAGCAATTCGACCTACAAGGTTATCGCTACAGTACCGAGCAGTCTAAACCGGACAACCTGGTGTTCCTGCGCGATCACGCACCCGAGTAAACACTTGGCTGGCGCACGCCTCATTAATGGGTCGTGCGTCACGTCCAATCGTCCAACAATTCCCGCCTGTTTCGTCATTTTACTGACGTCAAAAAACAATCAACTAATTTTCTAACTTTAGTTTCACTCGACTTCGCTGAAGTTTTTCAGTAGTGGCACTGCGTTTTTTTATCGGTAGTGGCACATAACTATCTAATCCGACCACAACCCTATGTATCAAGGGTGAAACAGGCGTTGCTATCAATATGAGAGCAGTGCCATCTTTTTCAATATTTCAAGAAACTTCAGAATTCGCGATGGGTGGACTGGAACTATGTCCAAATGCGTCGCTCATACCACCGGTAACCATTTTCTCTTAACTTGTACGAGATAACTTACGCAGAGAAGAGGCTCATGCAGCCAAGTTGTCACACTAACTTCTGCTGACTGGCCCCTGATCTGGGCAACACATAAAGGACAGGAGATAAGCATCATCAATATCCCCTACAAGGCCAAGGCTGCGCCCCTATAAACGTGCTCACCTGAGCACCAAACCGCTTGATTTACGGGCTTCTGGCCTGGCATCAAGCGCGTAAGACCTTTGCACGAATGTCTTCTGACTAGAAGATCAGCTGCATAACAGGGCTCGCCATAACAATAAAAGCCTAGTTGCGCGCACCTTGAGTGAACTTATTTAGACACTCGGAACTTACATGCCTGCACGCGGTATCGCGGCGCCGTTGAGACGCACTTCCGAGTGCACTATGACCGCTGAACACCATTAACTCCGGCCATGTAATGGCTTGATAAACACAGAGGTAATTGCGATGCGCATCAGCATATTTGGTTTGGGTTACGTCGGCGCAGTATGTGCCGGTTGCCTGTCTGCACGGGGCCATGACGTCGTTGGCGTCGATGTTGCCAAAGACAAAATCGATATGATCAACGCCGGTAAATCGCCGATTGTTGAACCGGGTCTGGGCGAGCTTCTGCACAAGGGTATCGAGACGGGCAAGTTGCGCGGCACGACCGACTTCGCCGAAGCAATTCGCGATACCGACCTGTCGATGATCTGCGTCGGCACGCCGAGCAAGAAGAACGGCGACCTGGAACTGAACTACATCGAAGCCGTGTGCCGCGAGATCGGTTTTGTCCTGCGAGACAAGACGACCCGTCACACCATCGTAGTTCGCAGCACCGTACTGCCAGGCACTGTGGCAAACGTAGTGATCCCGATCCTCGAAGACTGCTCCGGCAAGAAAGCCGGCGTCGACTTCGGCGTTGCAGTGAATCCAGAGTTCCTGCGTGAAAGCACTGCGATCGCCGATTACGATCTGCCGCCAATGACCGTCATCGGCGAGTTCGACAAGGCGTCGGGCGACGTTCTGCAATCGCTGTACGAAGAACTTGACGCTCCGATCATCCGCAAGGACATCGCAGTGGCCGAGATGATCAAGTACACCTGCAATGTGTGGCACGCCACCAAGGTGACCTTCGCCAACGAGATCGGCAACATCGCCAAGGCCGTCGGCGTCGATGGTCGCGACGTGATGGAAGTGGTCTGCCAGGACAAGACTCTGAACCTGTCCCAGTACTACATGCGCCCTGGTTTCGCGTTCGGCGGCTCCTGCCTGCCCAAAGACGTTCGCGCCCTGACCTACCGTGCCGGGTCCCTGGACGTGGAAGCGCCGCTGCTGAACTCGTTGATGCGCAGTAACGAGTCCCAAGTGCAGAACGCCTTCGACATCGTCACCAGCCACGGCAAACGCAAAGTCGCCCTGCTGGGTCTGAGCTTCAAGGCCGGTACTGACGACCTGCGCGAAAGCCCGCTGGTTGATCTGGCGGAAATGCTGATTGGCAAAGGCTACGACCTGAGCATCTACGACACCAACGTCGAATACGCCCGTGTCCACGGTGCGAACAAGGATTACATCGAGTCGAAGATTCCTCACGTCTCATCCTTGCTCAACGCCGATTTCGACGACGTGATCAACAACTCCGACGTGATCATCCTCGGCAACCGTGACGAGAAGTTCCGCGCGCTGGCGCAACACGCTCCACACGGCAAGCAAGTGATCGACCTGGTCGGTTTCATGTCCCAAGCCACCAACGTGAGTGGCCGGACTGAAGGCATCTGCTGGTAACAAGCGGCTTGGGGAGGGTTTGCAGGGCTCACAAATCCCGCAACCCTCCCGGCTTTTTCGCCTGCCTTAACCCCATCGGGCCACCCCACAGGCTCGCCCGAGATAGAGACGGATGCAGATTATGCACAGGCTAAAGCACGGCCTACTTCAGGTCGCCGGTTGGCTGTTTTACCTCAGTTTATTGATGGGCATCGCCATGGCGTTGCCTGCGTCCACGTTCGACTCCGAGTCGAATGACTTCATCTTGCTGATCGGTATCGTCGGTATCTGGCGCTACTCGATGGGTGCTACGCACTTTCTGCGCGGCATGCTGTTTCTGTACGTGGTCTACCCGCACCTGCGGCGCAAAGTGCGCAAGCTGGGTAAAGCGGCAGACCCCTCCCATGTGTTTCTGATGGTCACCAGTTTTCGTATCGATGCGCTGACCACCGCCCAGGTCTACGCCTCGGTGATTCGCGAAGCGATCGACTGCGGCCTGCCGACCACCATGGTCTGCTCCATCGTGGAAATGTCCGATGAGAAGCTGGTGAAAAGCCTTTGGGCCAAAATGAACCCACCGGCTCGCGTCAAGCTCGACTTCGTGCGCATTCCCGGCACCGGCAAGCGCGATGGCCTGGCCTACGGTTTCCGCGCCATCTCCCGCCACTTGCCGGACGACCGAGCAGTGGTTGCAGTGATCGATGGCGACACCGTGCTCGCCGAAGGCGTCGTGCTCAAGACCGTGCCGTGGTTTCAGCTGTTCGGCAATGTCGGCGGCCTGACCACCAACGAGTTCTGCGAAGTGCGCGGCGGCTACATCATGAGCGAGTGGCACAAACTGCGGTTCGCCCAGCGCCACATCAACATGTGCTCGATGGCGCTGTCCAAGCGCGTGCTGACCATGACCGGACGGATGTCGGTATTCCGCGCCACTGTGGTGACCGATCCGGACTTCATCGCCGACGTGGAAAGCGACTCACTGCAACACTGGCGCCTGGGCCGCTTCAAGTTCCTCACCGGTGATGACAAGTCGAGCTGGTTCAGCTTGATGCGCCTGGGCTACGACACGTTCTACGTACCGGACGCCGCGATCCACACCGTGGAACACCCGCCAGAAAAAAGCTTCATCAAGGCCAGCCGCAAACTGATGTTCCGCTGGTACGGCAACAACCTGCGGCAGAACTCCCGCGCCTTGGGCCTGGGGATGAAACGTCTCGGCCTGTTCACTTCGGTGGTGCTGTTCGACCAGCGTGTGTCGATGTGGACGTCACTGCTGGGCCTGACCGTCGCGCTCATCGCCACCTTCAAGTACGGCGCCGCGTTCATCCTGGTTTACCTGCTGTGGATCGGCATTACCCGCCTGATCCTGACCGTGCTGCTGTCTTTGTCCGGTCACACGATCGGCCCGGCCTACCCGGCGATTCTCTATTACAACCAGATCGTCGGCGCGCTGGTGAAGATCTACGTGTTCTTCCGCCTCGACCAACAATCCTGGACTCGCCAGGACACCAAATTGACCCGTGATCTCGCCAGCTTTCAACGTTGGTTCAACACTTGGTCGTCTCGGACCATGACCTTCTCCGCCGGCAGCATCTTTGTTGCCGTGCTGCTGATGATGGTCTGACCGAACTCGCCTGAATTAACTAGGAAATCGCCCATATGAATACCGCCGTCAACGCCAACGTAGTGCATGAATCAGAAGCTCAGCGCCAACACGCCCGGGTGAAAATCCCGGCCAAGCTGCGTTTCTACGGTCCTGACCGGACCCCGGTAGAAGCTCGGGTCATCGACCTCTCCGCTGGCGGCCTGGCTTTCAACGCCGGTCAGCAGCCACTGAAGATCGGCGACGTGTACAAGGCTCGCCTGCAGTTCGTCATCGATAACCTCGGCCTGGCCATGGACGTCGAGTTACTGGTGCGCTCCCACGAGCGCGAAACCGGTCGTACCGGTTGCCAGTTTCAGAACCTCGAATCTCAGGACATTTCCACCCTGCGCCACCTCATCACTTCTCACCTGGCAGGCGACATCGTCACCATGGGTGAAGTGCTGGCCACCCTGCAACGCGACAACTTCACCAAGGCCCGCAAGGTCAAGGATGGCGGCCACGGCATGACCCCGTTCGGTCGTCTGCGTGCAGTGACTTTCAGCTTCGCGATTTTCCTCGTCGGCCTGACGGCATTCGGCTTCATCTTCAAGTCGGTGTACGGCATGTACTTCGTCAGCCACGCCCAGGCCGGTCTGGTCAGCGTGGCGGGCATGAACATCACCATGCCGCGCGACGGCACGGTACAGAGCCTGATCAAAACCGACGGCATTGCGGCCAAAGGCGCCCCGCTGGCGACGTTCAGCACCAGCATGCTCGACGTACTCAAGGGCCATCTGGACGAAGACCAACTGCAACCGGCCAAGGTTGAAGAACTGTTCGGCAAGCAAATGACCGGCACCCTGACGTCGCCGTGCGATTGCACCGTGGCGCAGCAAATGGTCGCCGACGGTCAGTACGCCAGCAAGGGCGACGTGATCTTCCAACTGGTGCCGCGCAACAGCGAAGCCAACGTTGAAGCGCGCTTCTCCTATCGCCAGTTCAGCGACGTGCTGCCAGGCAGCTCGGTCAGCTTCCAGATCGCAGGCGAAGACAAAATCCGCTCCGGCACGATCAGCAGCAGCACCAGCCTGAAAAGCGCCGACCTGTCGTCCGACATCCGCGTGCAGATCAAGCCTGACGAGCCGCTGGACAGCAAATTCGCCGGCCGCCCGGTTGAAGTCAACGCCACTCGTGGTCCGAACCTGAACTGGCTGATCGACAAAGCCATGGCCGCCGGTCGTTAAAACAGAGGACATGCCCGTGACTAGCCCACTCAGAATCCTGCCGGTCCCGCTGACTCTGGCCATGGCAATCGCCCTGACCGGATGCGCCGGCCTGCCCGACCAGCGCCTGGCCAACGAAGCCCTCAAGCGCGGTGATACCACGCTGGCGGCGCAGAATTACCAGCAACTGGCAGACCTGGGCTACAGCGAAGCACAGGTTGGCCTCGCCGATATCCAGGTCGACAGCCGTGACCCGGCGCAGATCAAGAAAGCCGAGGCAACGTATCGCGCCGCGGCCAGCGTATCGTCGCGAGCGCAGGCTCGCCTGGGTCGTCTGCTGGTGGCCAAACCCGGTTCCACCGAAGCCGAACAGCACGAAGCCGAAGGCCTGTTGAAAAAAGCCTCGGTCGCTGGCGAAGGCAATACCCTGATTCCGCTGGCGATGTTGTACCTGCAATACCCGCACAGTTTCCCGAACATCAACGCGCAACAGCAGATCAGCCAATGGCGCAGCGAAGGCAAGCCCGAAGCGGGCCTGGCCCAAGTGCTGCTCTATCGCACCCTGGGCACTTACGACCAGCATCTGGACGAAGTGGAAACGATCTGCAAAGCCGCGTTGAACACCACTGACATCTGCTACGTCGAACTGGCCACGGTCTATCAGAAAAAAGCCCAGCCAGAGAAACAGGCCGAGCTGATCAAGCAAATGCAAGCCGCTCAGGCTCGCGGCACAATTTCCGCGCAGCGGGTGGACAGCGTGGCTCGCGTACTGGGCGATGCATCCCTGGGCAAGACCGATGAGAAAACCGCTCAATCGCTGCTCGAAGGCATCGCTCCTGCCTACCCTGCTTCCTGGGTCAGCCTGGCGCAATTGCTCTACGACTTCCCCGAACTGGCTGACGTCGACACGATGATGAAGTACCTGGATAACGGCCGCGCTGCCGACCAGCCGCGCGCCGAACTGTTGCTGGGCAAGCTCTACTACGAAGGCAAAATGGTGCTGGTCGACGCGAAGGTCGCCGAAGAACACTTCAAGAAAGCCGTCGGCAGAGAAGTGGCCGCCGATTACTACCTCGGCCAGATCTACCGTCGCGGTTACCTGGGCAAGGTCTATTCGCAAAAAGCGCTGGATCACCTGCTCAAGGCTGCGCGTAACGGCCAGAACAGCGCCGACTTCGCGATTGCCCAACTGTTCTCCCAAGGCAAGGGCACCCGGCCCGACCCGCTTAACGCTTATGTCTTCAGCCAATTGGCCAAGGCCCAGAACACCCCGCAAGCCACCGAGCTTGCGCAAACACTCCAAGCCCAACTGCCGCCAGCCCAGATCAAAGAGGCCCAACGCCTGTTGAAACAAGAACAGGCCGTTCGTGGTGCCTTGAGCCAGAACACGCTGCAACTGCACGCACTGGAAGAAGACGGCGAGGAATCCCTATGAAGTTGAATCCATTCGTTAAGGCCGGTATTGGCCTGTCATTCGCCCTGCTGTGGTCGTGCCCGACCCTGGCGGCCCTGACTGAAAGCAAGAACTTCGGCCTTGACGTGAAAGTCACCGCCCAGTCCGAAGGCGACACCGACCTGGGCACGCAGAGCGGCGGAGACGTCAACGGCGTCGGCCTCGACTTGCGCCCATGGATTTATGGCGAGAGCGGCGCGTGGAGCGGCTACGCCATGGGTCAGGCCGTGACGTCCACCGACATCATCGAGACGGACACCCTGCAACAGTCCGACAGCGACGGCACTCAGACCACCGACAACGGTGATCGCAAGAGCAAGAAAAACTACCTGGCGATGCGTGAGTTCTGGGTCGGCTACAGCGGCCTTACGCCCTACCCCGGCGAGATGCTCAAGCTCGGCCGCCAGCGTCTGCGTAATGACGATGGTCAATGGCGCGACACCAACATCGAAGCCCTGAACTGGACCTTCGACACCACCCTGTTGCGCGCCAACGCCGGTGTTGCCGAGCGCTTCAGCGAGTACCGCACCGACCTCACAGAACTCGCGCCCAAGGACAAGGATCGCCTGCACGCTTACGCCGATGCGGCGTACCAGTGGAACCCGGGCAACTGGGTCGGCATTCGCGGTCATCACACCCACGATGACGGCAAGCTCGATACCGCGCAGCCAGGTGTCCCCGCCGACTCTCTGGACAAGAAAGAGAATGGCGATATCAGCTGGCTCGGCCTTACTGCCGACAGCGATGCCTATAACTGGCGCAACACCAACACCGTCAACTACTGGGGCAGCGTCACCGGCATGAGCGGCGACCGCGACAAGGTCAACCCGCTCAACGCCGATGGCACCACACCAGCACACGCCAAAACCAGTGGCAATGTAGATGGCTGGGCCACTGACCTGGGCGTGCGTCTGCGCCTCGATCCGCAATGGCAAGTCGGTGCAGCCTATGCCCGTGCCAGCGCCGATTACGAACAGAACGGCCTGGAAAGCAACCGTTCGAACTACACCGGTACTCGCTCGCGGGTTCACCGTTTCGGCGAAGCCTTCCGTGGCGAAATGAACAACATGCAAAGCGCGACGTTGTTCGGTTCGTGGATGCTCAACGACGAATACGACGCCAGCGTGATCTACCACAAATTCTGGCGCGTCGACGGTAACAAGCCGGTCGGCAGCAACGGCATCAACGCCGTCCAGAACAACACCGACGACGCCACCGGCGCCATTCTTTCCAGCACGTCTCTGCCGTTGGAAGATGGTAACAAAGACCTCGGTCAGGAATTGGACGTGGTCGTCACCAAGTACTTCAAGCAAGGCCTGCTGCCCGCAGCCTTGAGCCAATCGATCGATGAGCCTTCGGCCCTGGTGCGTTTGCGTGGCGGCGTGTTCAAGCCCGGCGATGCCTATGGCAAAGGCGTCGACTCGTACATGCACCGCGCGTTTGTCGACGTGATCTGGCGCTTCTGATGCGAACCGCTAAGGGAGTTCCCGACATGACCAGTCCAAAGAGAGGCTCGATAACCGTGCTGGCCGGCGCGATGTTACTGGCCAGCACGGCAGCCTTCGCCACTGTGGAGCCGGCCTCGCCGGTTCAAAAAGTCCAGCCGGTGACCATCGCGAAAGGGTTGCAACAGGCCAAGACCTACACCGTCAGCAGTGCACCGACCGCGCCGCTGGAGTTGGCCAAGCCGAAACTGCCGGACACCTCCGGCTACACCGCCGAAGCCATCGCCGCGAAAATCGTGCGCACCAAGGCCGGCAAAATCAGCGTGCGCCGGATGATGCAGGAAAACGCCCTGAAGGACTTCATCGGCGGCGATAACAAGATGGCCGAATGGGTCGTGCGTCAGCACGGTATCCCACAGGCGATTTTCATCGACGACGGCTACATGAACCTCAAGGACCTGGCCAAGAAATTGCCCAAGCAGTACTTCAGCGAAACCTCGCCGGGTGTGTTCCTGGCGAAGCTGCCGATCGTGGTGGGTGAAAAAGGCATCCTGGAAATCGACAAGCAGACCCAGGAACTGCGCCTGTCCCAAGAGGCCGGTTCGTTCCTGGTCAACGACGGCCAGCTATTCGTGCGCGATACCAAAATCACTGGCTGGAGCGAGAAGGCAAACGGCCCGGCGGCCTTCAAGTCGCCCAAGGAGTTCCGTCCGTTCCTGCTGTCCTGGGGCGGCACCGAGACCTACATCGCCAACAGCAAGATCGCCAGTTTCGGCTACGCCAACAGTAAGTCCTACGGCGTAAGTATTTCTCAGTACACGCCAAACATGGCCAAAGTGATGAAGCGCCCTGAACCGAGCGGCTGGATCGTCGGCTCGGAGTTCTCGGACATGTGGTACGGCTTCTACTGCTACGAAACCCGCGACTTTGTGGTCAAGGGCAACACCTACAAAGACAACATCGTTTACGGCATTGACCCGCATGACCGTTCCCACGGTCTGATCATCGCCGACAACACGGTTTTCGGGACCAAGAAAAAACACGGGATCATTATTTCCCGTGAGGTCAACGACAGCTTCATCTTCAACAACCGCAGCTATGACAACAAGTTGTCTGGCTTGGTGATCGACCGTAACAGCGTCAACAACATCATCGCCTACAACGAGATTTACAAAAACCATACCGACGGCATCACCCTCTACGAGAGTGCGGACAATCTGATTTACGGCAACAAGGTGATCAGTAACCGTCGTCACGGTATTCGTATTCGTAACAGTGTGAACATCCGACTCTACGAAAACCTGTCCATGGCCAACGGCCTGACCGGCGTCTACGGCCACATCAAAGACCTGAGCGACACCGACCGTGACATCAAGCTCGACCCGTTCGATGCCCAGGTGTCGCTGATCATCGTGGGTGGCGAACTGGCGGGCAACGGCAGCGGCCCGCTGTCCATCGACTCACCCCTGAGCGTCGAACTGTATCGCGTGTCCATGCTCGCCCCGACCAAGTCCAGCGGCATCAGCTTCAACGGGATTCTCGGCGAGCGTCAGGATGAAATTCTCGACCTGTTGGTGCGCCAGCAGAAAGCCGTGCTGATCGACCCTGTCGAACGCCAGACCGAAATGCAGGACTGAGGATAATTTTATGCACTCACACTTGATCAAATTACTCAGCCTGTCGGCCCTGACCGCCGGCATTCTCGCGGCCAGCGGCGGCGTTCGTGCGAACGAAGCTGCAAGTAACATTAGTCCGCCAACATTCAGCGCCGAACCGTGCTGCAACCTCTGCCCCGAAGCCCATGACGCGAAGAACTACACCACGCGTTACCAGCAGAACTTCACCACGCTGGTGCAGGCTCAGGGCGATTGGCTGTTCCGTACGCAAGAAGACTTGCGCACTGAGTTCGACACCACCCCGGCCGGCTACAAACGCATGAAAGAATTGCACGATGCGTTCAAGAGCAAAGGCGTGGAACTGGTCGTGGTTTACCAGCCGACCCGTGGCCTGGTGAACCGCAACAAGCTCAACCCGCAAGACAAGGCCTCATTCGATTTCGACAAGGCCTTGAGGAATTACAAGACCATGCTCGGCCGTTTCGAGCAGATGGGCTACACCGTACCGGACCTGTCGCCGCTGACCAACGAATCACTGCCCGACACCCTGCCCGCTCACGACTTCTACTTCCGTGGCGACCAGCACTGGACGCCGTATGGCGCTCAGCGCACAGCGAAAATCGTCGGCGAAAAAGTCAAGCAACTGCCTGAATTCGCTGACATTCCGAAGCGCGAGTTCGAGAGCCATAAGTCGGGTCGCATGGGCAAGACCGGAACATTGCACAACATGGCCGGTCAACTCTGTGGCACCAGCTACGCGGTCCAGTACATGGATCAATTCACTACCGAGCCCAAAGGCGAAGCCGCGGATGGCGACCTGTTCGGTGATTCCGCAAATCCGGAGATCACGTTGGTCGGCACCAGCCACAGTGGCAAAAACTACAACTTCGCCGGCTTCCTCCAAGAGGCCATCAGCGCCGACATCCTCAACGTGTCGTTCCCCGGCGGTGGCCTGGAAGGTTCGATGCTGCAGTACCTGGGCAGCGAAGAGTTCCAGACCAATCCGCCGAAGATTCTGATCTGGGAATTCTCGCCGCTCTACCGCCTCAACCAGGAAACCATCTACCGCCAGATGATGGCGTTGCTGGACAACGGTTGCGAAGGAAAGGATGCACAGATGACCAGCAGCACCACGTTGAAACCGGGCAAGAACGAATTGATGGTCAACAGCAAGAACCTGAACCTGCAAAACAGCAACCATCAGGTCGATATCCGCTTCGCCGATCCGTCGGTGAAAACTCTGCAAGCCACCCTCTGGTACATGAACGGTCGCCACGAGGACATCAAGATCGACAAACCGGAAACCTCCGACACCGACGGGCGTTTCGCCTTTGAGTTGCGCACGGACGAAGACTGGGCCTCGCAGAATCTGCTGGCCGTCGAAGTCCAGGGCCCTGAAGCAGGTGCCGCGCCACAGAAAGTCGAAGCGAAAATCTGCAAACGCAATGTATTCCCTGGCACTGGGCAGCGTACGGCTCAGACCGGGCAATGAGGCAACCTCTTATGACATGCATGCAAACCCGAACTTTGAAAAGACTGATCGCGCCCTCCCTGCTGACGCTGGCGATGTTCGCCGGAGCCACTCAGGCCGCCGCGCCCTTGCGTCCGCCCCAGGGTTACTTCGCGCCGATTGAAAAAGTCAAAACCGGCGACAAGAGCAAAGGCTGTGATGCGATGCCAACGCCATACACCGGTCCTCTGCAATTTCGCAGCAAATATGAAGGTTCCGACAAGGCCCGTTCGACCCTGAACAAGGCATCGGAAAAAGCCTTCCGTGACACCACGGCCGACATCACCAAGATTGAGCGCGGCACCAGCAAGCGCGTGATGCAGTACATGCGTGACGGTCGTCCGGAACAGCTGGAATGCACCCTGAATTGGTTGACCGCCTGGGCCAAGGCCGATGCGTTGATGTCCAAGGACTTCAACCACACCGGCAAGTCCATGCGCAAATGGGCGTTGGGCAGCATGGCGTCGTCTTATATCCGCCTGAAGTTCTCCGACTCGCATCCGTTGGCAAACCACCCGCAAGAGTCGCAGTTGATTGAGGCCTGGTTCAGCAAAATGGCTGATCAGGTGGTCAGCGATTGGGACAACCTGCCGCTGGAAAAAACCAACAACCACTCGTACTGGTCCGCCTGGTCGGTGATGGCAACGTCCATCGCCACCAACCGCCGCGACCTGTTCGACTGGTCGGTGAAGGAATTCAAGGTCGGCGCCAATCAAATCGACGCCCAGGGCTTCCTGCCCAACGAACTCAAGCGCCAGCAACGCGCCCTCGCCTACCACAACTACGCCCTGCCGCCGCTCGCGATGATCGCCAGTTACGCTCAGGTCAACGGTGTGGACTTGCGTCAGGAAAACAACGGCGCCTTGAAACGCCTGGGTGATCGAGTGCTCGCGGGTGTCAAAGACCCGAGCAGCTTCGAGAACAAGAACGGTAAGGAACAGGACATGACCGACCTGAAAATCGACTCGAAATTCGCCTGGCTCGAACCGTTCTGCTCGCTCTACACCTGCTCGCCGGATGTGCTTGAGAAAAAGCACGAGATGCAGCCGTTCAAAACCTTTCGCCTCGGTGGTGACTTGACCAAGGTCTACGACCCGGCAAATGAGAAGGGCAAAGGGTCCTAGGACTAACGCCAATTCCCTGTGGAAGGGAGCGAGCAATCTCGCTTCCACAGGGTCAGTGCACGATTTGAGTTGAGTGATATTCCCCCGGTTTTTTCGTGGGGGGGTTTGGGGGGGCTGCGGCCCTTGACTGTTGGTTAAACATGGAGAGACCGGGATGGTATTTTCATCCAACGTGTTCCTGTTTTTGTTCTTGCCGCTCTTTCTCGGCATGTACTACTTAAGCGGAATACGCTATCGCAACCTGCTGCTGCTAATCGCCAGCTACGTGTTCTATGCCTGGTGGCGTGTGGACTTCCTTGCGCTATTCGCAGCCGTCACGCTGTGGAACTACTGGATCGGCCTCAAAGTCGGCGCCGCAGGCGTTCGGACCAAACCGGCACAACGCTGGTTACTCCTGGGCGTGGCCGTCGACCTGTGCATTCTCGGCTACTTCAAGTACGCCAACTTCGGCGTCGACAGCATCAACGCGATGATGACCTCCGTTGGTCTGTCGCCGTTCATCCTGACCCACGTGCTGTTGCCGATCGGGATCTCGTTCTACATCTTCGAGTCCATCAGCTACATCATCGACGTCTACCGTGGTGATACCCCGGCGACCCGCAACCTGATCGACTTTGCGGCTTTCGTGGCGATCTTCCCGCACCTGATCGCCGGTCCGGTGTTGCGCTTTCGCGATCTCGCCGACCAGTTCAACAACCGCACCCACACCCTCGACAAGTTCTCCGAAGGTGCGACGCGATTCATGCAGGGCTTCATCAAGAAGGTCTTCATCGCCGACACCCTGGCGGTCGTGGCCGACCATTGCTTCGCCTTGCAGAATCCGACCACGGGCGATGCCTGGCTCGGCGCGCTGGCCTATACCGCGCAACTGTATTTCGACTTCTCCGGTTACAGCGACATGGCAATCGGTCTGGGCTTGATGATGGGTTTCCGCTTCATGGAAAACTTCAAACAGCCGTACATCAGCCAGTCGATTACCGAGTTCTGGCGTCGCTGGCACATCAGCCTGTCGACCTGGTTGCGTGACTACCTGTACATCACGCTGGGGGGTAACCGTAAAGGTACGCTGACGACCTATCGCAACCTGTTCCTGACCATGCTCCTTGGTGGTCTGTGGCACGGCGCGAACATCACGTACATCGTCTGGGGCGCCTGGCACGGCATGTGGCTGGCGATCGAAAAAGCCCTCGGCCTGAATACCTCGCCGCGCAGCATCAACCCGATCCGCTGGGCGCTGACCTTCCTGCTCGTGGTCATGGGCTGGGTAATCTTCCGCTCGGAAAACCTGCACGTCGCCGGTCGTATGTACGGCGCGATGTTCAGCTTCGGCGAATGGTCACTGTCGGAACTCAACGCGGCCAGCCTCAGCGGCCTGCAAGTGGCGACCCTGGTGGTGGCTTACATGACCCTGGCGTTCTTCGGCATCCGCGACTTCTACAGCAACCTGCCGCCTGAGAAGACCAAGCCTGTGGTGAACGTCGAGGCCGATGGCCCGGCTGCCGCAACCCCTGGAATGATCAAAGCGGTACCGGGCGACAACCCGGGCAGCATCCACGAGCCTGGCTACACCGTCGGCGTTGAAGCGACTGTGCAACCGGCCTACTGGACGGCGCACTGGTCTCGATACGTGATGCGCACGCTGGTGCTGGTGCTGTTCATCGCCTCGATTTTCAAACTCTCGGCGCAAAGCTTCTCGCCGTTCCTTTACTTCCAGTTCTGAGGGATCTGACGATGACCCGCTCATTACGCATCCTCTACATCGCCCTGTTCATGGTGACGCTGCTGGTCCTGGGCCTGTGGTCCACGCGCAGTTTCATCGGTTTCAGTACCTCTGCCGAAACGACGGTGCTCAATGGCCGCTGGACCAAAGCCGTGGAAACGCATTACGACGACGAGTTCCCGATCAAGCGCCTGGGCACCAACCTTTGGGCGGCGCTGGACTTCAAACTGTTCAACGAAGGTCGTCCGGGCGTCGTGCTCGGCCGCGATCAATGGTTGTACAGCGATGAGGAATTCAACCCGATCGTCAACGAAGAACTGAACCTGCAAGGCAACTACGCGCTGGTTGAAGGCGTGCGCCAGGAACTGAAGGCCAAAGGTGTGAAACTGGTCATGGCGATTGTGCCAGCCAAGACTCGCCTGTACCCGGAACACCTGGGTGCCGTGAAGCCTTCGAGTATCCACGCCAACCTTTATGAAGACTTCCACGCTCGTGTGGCGGCCAACAAGATCCTCGCTCCCGACCTGTTCGGCCCGATGTTGAAAGCCAAACTGAACGGTCAGCAGGTGTTCCTGCGCACCGACACTCACTGGACCCCGGAAGGCGCGCAAATCGCAGCCGAAACCCTGGCCAAAACCATCGCCGAAAAAACCCCGCTGAGCGGCGAGCCGCAACACTTCGTCACTGAACCTGCGGAGAAGGTGACTCACAAGGGCGACCTGCGGTTGTTCCTGCCGCTGGACCCGCTGTTCGAAAACCTGATGCCCAAGCCTGAGCCGTTGCAGAAGCGCAACACCGTTGCGGCACAAGACCAGCCAGCCAGTGATGACGCCTTGTTCGCCAACACTGAAGTGCCGGTGGCCCTGATCGGCACCAGCTACAGCGCCAACCCCAACTGGAACTTCGTCGGTGCGCTGAAACAAGCGCTGAACAGTGATGTAGTCGATTACGCCGAAGACGGCCATGGCCCGATTCTGCCGATGCTCAGCTATCTGCAAAGTGATGCTTTCAAGAACAGCCCGCCACAGGTGCTGATCTGGGAGTTTCCTGAACGTTATCTGCCTGTGAACAACGAAATCGGTGACGCCGACCCGCAGTGGGTCGCAGAGCTCAAAGAAGCCGGTGCTCGCCAACAAAACGTAGCCGCAAACACTAAATCCGAGACGCCCGACCGGGCGCAAAACTGAAAGAGAGGTACACCATGACTTTCACTACTACTCCTCGCCGTCTCGCCAAGACTTTCGCTCTCGTCGCTGGCATGAGCGTGTTGTCGATGCAAGCCTTCGCCGGTGGCGACTCCGCGCTCTACGGTCCGACCGCACCGAAAGGCTCAAGCTTCGTACGTGTCTACAACGCCGGTAACGCTGAAGTCAGCGCCACCGTGGGCACCACAAACCTGGCCGACGTCGCGCCACTGTCCAGCACTGACTTCAGCTTCATGCCGGGCGGCGACTATAGCGCCAAGGTCGGTAGCCAGTCCCTGGCGGTGAAACTGGCCGGTGATCACTATTACACCCTGGTCAACAACGCCAGCGGCGCACCGCAACTGATCGAAGAACCGCCGTTCAAGAACAAGCAAAAATCGCTGGTTCGCGTGCAGAACCTCAGCGACAAAGCCCTGGCCCTGAAAACCGCTGACGGCAAGACCGAAGTGATCCCGACCGTGGCCGCCAAGGGCCGTGGCGAGCGTGAAATCAACCCGGTTAAAGTCAGCCTGGCGCTATACGATGGCGACAAGAAAGTCGGCGACGTGAAACCGGTGGCCCTGGAACGTGGTGAAGCCGCCGTGCTGTACGTCACCGGCACGGGCAGCAACCTGGCACCAGTCTGGGTAAAACGCCCGGTTTCGACGCGCTAATCATTTTGTCGGGTAGCCCACGGGCTACCCGGACACGGAATAAGAACAAGAGTGAAACGACAGAACGCAGTAGCTCTGACCCATACGATTTTCAAGGAGTAACAACATGATTCCGGTGATCTTGTCAGGTGGTAGTGGCTCACGTCTTTGGCCGCTTTCGCGCAAACAGTTCCCTAAGCAATTTCTCGCCCTGACCGGCGAACAAACATTGTTCCAGCAAACCCTGGAACGCCTGGTGTTCGAAGGCATGGACACCCCGATCGTAGTCTGCAACAAGGAACACCGTTTCATCGTCAACGAGCAACTGAGTGCCCGTAACCTGGACACCCAGCGCATCCTGATGGAACCGTTTGGCCGCAACACCGCTCCGGCAGTTGCGTTGACCGCGATGATGCTGGTCAACGAAGGTCGCGACGAGTTGATGCTGGTGCTGCCAGCCGACCACGTGCTGGAAGATCAGAAAGCCCTGCAACGCGCGCTCGCCCTGGCCACAGTCGCTGCGGAAAACGGCGAAATGGTGCTGTTCGGTGTACCGGCCACCAAACCGGAAACCGGCTATGGCTACATCAAGTCGACCAATGATTCGCTGCTGCCGGAAGGCGTTAGCCGCGTCTCGCACTTCGTCGAAAAACCGGACGTGAAACGCGCCACCGAGTTCGTCGAGTCCGGCGGTTATTTCTGGAACAGCGGCATGTTCCTGTTCCGCGCCAGCCGATTCCTGGAAGAGCTGAAAAAACACGATCCGGACATCTACGACACCTGCATGTTGGCCCTGGAGCGCAGCGAGCAGGATGCCGACACGGTCGACATCGACTCCGCCACCTTCGCTTGCTGCCCGGACAATTCCATCGACTACTCGGTGATGGAAAAAACCCAGCGCGCCTGCGTTGTACCGCTGACCGCGGGCTGGAGCGATGTCGGCTGCTGGTCGTCGCTGTGGGAAGTGAATGAAAAAGACGCCAACGGCAACGTCACCAAAGGCGATGTGGTCATTCAGGACAGCAAAAACTGCATGATCCACGGCAACGGCAAACTGGTGTCGGTGATCGGCCTGGAAAACATCGTGGTCGTCGAAACCAAGGACGCCATGATGATCGCCCACAAGGACAAGGTCCAAGGCGTGAAACAGATGGTCAACACCCTTAACGAGCAGGGCCGCAGCGAAACCCAGACCCACTGCGAAGTCTATCGTCCGTGGGGCTCCTACGACTCGGTGGACATGGGCGGCCGCTTCCAGGTCAAGCGCATCTCGGTCAAACCCGGCGCGTGCCTGTCATTGCAGATGCATCACCACCGCGCCGAACACTGGATCGTGGTCAGCGGCACTGCGGAAGTGACCTGCGACGAAAACGTGTTCTTGCTCACTGAAAATCAGTCGACCTACATCCCGATCGCCTCGGTCCACCGCTTGCGCAATCCGGGCAAGATCTCGCTGGAAATCATCGAAGTGCAATCGGGCAGCTACCTGGGCGAAGACGATATCGAGCGGTTTGAAGATATCTACGGTCGCTCCAACCCGATTGAACGCGGCGTGTCGGTGAAAACCATCTCACAGTAATTGATCTGTCATACAAGAAGCCCCCGTCCAACCCGCTGCGTTTCCCTATCCGCAGCGGGTTGGGCGGTTTTTTTTATTTCTCGTCCCACGCTCTGCGTGGAAACGATCTAACGGCTAAAGACCTTGATCGATGAATGTCCATTCCTTCAGCCCTTCGGTAGGATGGTGGTCATGAGTTCAAGGAGCGTTCAAACATGTTCATCGGCGTCCTGCTGGTCATCACCTGGCTGATTTTGTTGCTGCGCTACCCGGCCAAGGCATTGCCGGTCTCGGTGGCGGCGGCCATCGGACTGGGTGTGGTAGCCACGGGGGTGATCTGGATGGACAACCGCGAGGCCAAGCAACTGGCGCGCCTGGAGTTGCGCATCACTTACGCGCCAGAACAGTGCCCGGCCGATCGCCCACTGCAACTGACAATGAATAACGGCAACGACGTGCCGCTGACCAAACTGCGCTGGCGCATCGCAGCCTATGCGCCGGGCGACACGGTCAATCTGGCCGACAATCAATACACCGCACCACGCTATCGTGGCCCCGGCGAACTGCAGGCCGGCGCGGCCTGGGAAGACTGTTTGCCGCTGCCACCGCTGCGTCCCGGCTATCGCCCGCAAACGCTGGCGTTTCGCGCCGAGCGTTTAAAAGGTAGTTTCTCCGATTGATCCTCCCTCTCTCTTTTTGCACAAGGATCGCGCCATGCCCGTTGCGTTGATTACCGGTTGTTCCAGCGGCATTGGTCGCGCCCTCGCCGAGGTGTTCAAAAGTGCCGGATACGAAGTCTGGGCCAGCGCCCGCAAGACAGAAGACGTGGCAGCGCTGAACGCTGCCGGCTTCACCGCCGTGCAACTGGACGTCAACGACGCAGCGGCACTCGAACACTTGAGCGAGCGCATCAACCAGCAACATGGCGGCCTCGACGTGCTGATCAACAATGCCGGTTACGGCGCCATGGGGCCGTTGCTCGACGGCGGTGTACCGGCCATGCAGCGGCAATTCGAAACCAACGTGTTCGCCATCGTCGGCGTCACCCGCGCCCTGTTCCCGGTGCTGCGCCACGCCAAGGGTCTGGTGGTGAACATCGGCAGCGTATCAGGGGTTCTGGTCACGCCATTCGCCGGCGCCTACTGCGCCTCGAAAGCGGCGGTGCATGCCTTGACCGATGCGTTGCGCATGGAACTGGCGCCGTTCGGCGTGCGGGTCATGGAAGTCCAGCCGGGCGCCATTGCCTCCAGTTTTGCCAAGAATGCCGGCCATGAGGCGGAGCAGCTGATTACCGAACAATCGCCGTGGTGGCCGCTGCGTGACGGCATTCGCGCACGGGCCAAGGCCTCCCAGGACAACCCGACCCCGGCCAGTGAATTGGCCGCCGGTGTGCTCAAGGCCGTGCAGCAGAGCAAACCACCGCGCCTGATTCGTCTGGGCAATGGCAGTCGGGCGTTGCCGTTGCTGGCGGGGTTGTTGCCTAAAGGCCTGCTGGAGGCGGGGTTAATGAAGCGGTTCGGACTGAAGGGGCAACTTCCATGACCGACTACACCGAATACTTTGACGAAGTGATCCAGGCCCACGTCGCCATCGAGCAATGGTTGGCCGAGGAACAGGACGAGCCGGCGCTTGAACAGTTGCTGACGCGTTTTTCGCCACAATTTTCCATGGTCTCGCCGTTGGGCCGGGTGCTGGACTTCGACGCGTTGAGTGCGTTGTTTTTGATGGCGGGCGGCAAGAAGCTTGGATTCAGAATTGAGCTCAGCGAATTGCGCGGCATCGCGCGGTACGACGACGGCGCAGTGGTGAGTTATCGCGAACAACAGACCGATGCGACCGGCTTGCACTCTGATCGCCGGTCAACGGTGGTGTTTGAGACCCAGGCGGGGGGCAAGGTGCTTTGGCGGCATTTGCATGAGACGTTTTGCAAGGGCTGAGGTGTCGTCTTTTAGCAACTCGGTCTTATGGCCTGTTAACAACCACGGTACAAGTAATCCCCGCCGCCAACAGCACACCCTCCGGCACTTCATCAATGTGAATCCGCACCGGCACCCGCTGCGCCAGGCGCACCCAGTTAAAGGTCGGGTTCACATCCGCAATCAGCTCGCGACTCTGCGGGTTATCACGGTCGTAGATGCCGCGAGAAATACTCTCAACGTGCCCCTTCAGCACTTCGCCACTCATCAACTGCATGTCGGCTTTATCGCCCACGCGCACGTGGGGCAATTTGGTTTCCTCGAAGAAGCCATACACCCAGAACGAATGCATATCGACCACGGCCATTTTCGCTTCGCCAATGCGCGCGTAGTCGCCGCGATGCACATTGAGGTTGGTCACATAACCGTCCACCGCTGCGCGGACCTCGGTGCGTTTGAGGTTCAGTTCGGCGGCTTCGAGCTGTGCCTGAGCATGCTGGTAATCGGCCAGGGCCGAATCGGCGATGTTGCTGGCGTCGTCGCGGTTTTCCCTGGAGATCACCAGGTTGTCCATGTCAGCGCGGCGCAGGGCGTTGACCTTGCGCATTTCCCACGTCGACTTGCGCGAGGCCACCAGCGACTGTGCCTGTTTGACCGCAATGCGGTAGTGTTCGGGGTCGATCCGCATCAGCAAATCGCCCTTCGCTACCTGTTGATTGTCGCGCACCGGCACGTCCACCACTTCCCCGGTGACGTCAGCGGCGACATTGATAATGTCGGCGCGCACCCGGCCGTCACGGGTCCATGGCGTGTCCATGTAGTGCACCCACAACGTCCGGCCGATCCACATCGCAAGGGCCAGCACCAATAGAGTGGCGAGCAGGCTGAAAAGCTTTTTCATCAGGGCCTTCTTCAGTGATAGAGAGTCAGTGGTAAACAGTCAGCGCCAGGGCGCCGAACAGGCAGGTAAACAAACTCAGGCGCAGCAGCGCCGGGTGCCAGAAGAAGCGGTACAAATCGAACCCGGACAGGAACCGGTCGAGTGCCCAGGCCAGCGCCGCCGCGATGAAAAACATCAGGGTCATGGTCGGCATGTACACGCCGTGGAAGGCGATTTCACGAGGCATGTTCAAGTCCTGGGGGCTTGGCGGTGGCATTTATGTAGCCGGCGAGCGGTGATTGCGGGTCCAGCAACGAAGTCCGGATGAAGTGCAGGTAGCTCTTCACCCGGCGCAGGGCCGAGGTGTCAAAGTGCGGCGCGAAAGGTTCGTCGGTGGCTTGCACGCGGCTGATCGCGTGATCGACAGCGATCAGGCCGCGTTCCAGATTGCTCTGGCTCGGCTGCAGAAACAGCCGCACCAGCGAGCGCCCCATCACCCGGATCGCCTGACGCCACGGTTGGGATTCGGCATAAGCCGGATGCACCGGCAGGATCGCCTGTTCCTTACGCAACTCAATGATCGCGTGGCCGACTTCCAGCACCACAAACATCCAGCGCAGCAAGTCCCGTTGTACCTGCGGCTGCCCCACCGCGAGACCGTAGGCCTGATGCAACAGGTCACGGGTGCTGCTTTCGAAACTCGACGCCAATCCCTTGAGTTTGCCGCTGATGGCGTACACCACTTGCCCGCGCAAATCCTGTTCCAGCCGACGCCACAACCAGCGGCTGTTGGGCGGCAGAATGATCGCCCCGGCCGCCGCGCAGACCAGCATGCCAAGCACCATGGCGATGTAGTCGTTGATGAAGGTATAAGGGTTGTAAACGGTGAGGTTGTCCGGCACTGAACCGGTGCTGAAAAAAATCAGCAGGCCAAGGCCGACACCGGCGTATTGCGGGCGCGAGGTCAGAAACGAACCGAGCACGATCACCGGGGCAAGCATCACGCAGAGCAACGCAAAACCGTCGATCCAGGGGAAGATGAAAAACATCTCGACGAATCCGATCAGGGCCCCCAGGAGCGTCCCGCAAGCCAACTGAAACGCCATGCGTTTTGGGTTCGGTGTCGCCGCCGAGAGACCCACGGTAGCAGCGGCGATCAGGGTCATCGTCGCACCGCTCGGCCACGCCGTTGCGACCCAATAGCTGCCCAGAACCACCAGAATGAACGCCGCGCGAATCCCCGAGGCGGCCGACGCCATCCCGTTGGTTTGCGGGGTGAACGGCTCGTCCCATTGCTCGCGCGCATGGCTGTGATCCGCCAGCGACGCATGGGTCTGTGCATAACTGTGCAAGTCGTCGACGAAGCGAAAGAGCAGTTCGTATGCGGTATGAAAATCCAGCTGCTCGGCGTCGCTCGGATTGCGCTCCTGAAAAATCCTGCGCAAGCTGCGAACGCGCGCCGGCAGACCTTCTTTGTAGGCGGTCAGCGCGATGACCAGACGCCCCGCATCGGCGTTGGTCAGCGCACGGCCGCTGAAGCCGTCGAGCAGTTCAGCCAGGTCCTGCAATCCCGGTTTGATCGCCGCAACCACGTGATCGGCGCCGCTGCTGCGCAAACGTTCGAGCAACTGGTGCAAGGCGTTGAAACGGGTGGTGATGCCCATGAATTCGCTGTTCAGCCGACTGAGCCGACCGTTGCGCCGACGCATGTGCGGGTCTTCAAACACGGTGACACTGCGTAACCCTTCCAGCCCCACGGCCTCGGCGATGAAGCGCACGTTGCTCGCCTCGAAAGCCTCCCGTTTGCTGCGACCGCGCAAGCCATCCGTGACGAATAGCGCGAACACGCCGAAGCGCTGATACAGGGCGTTGCGCATCGCGGCGCTGGAGGACTGCGGCAGGATCGCGGCACTGACCAGCGTGGAGCAAATAATCCCCAGAGAGATTTCCAGTACCCGCCAGACGGCCGCCATGAACGCGCCGTCCGGGTGCGCCAGTGCGGGCAAACCCACCATCGCAGCGGTATACCCGGCGAGCACGAAACCATAGGCTCGGAAGTTGCGATAGCGCGCCGCGCCCGCCGAACAGATGCCCACCCAAATCGCCAGCGAACCGAGGAACAACTCGGTGTTCTGCGCAAACAAGGCAATCAACGCGACCATCACCGCCGAGCCGGCCAATGTCCCAAGGAAGCGATAGAAACTCTTGGCCAACACGTGACCGCTTTGCGGCTGCATGACGATGAACACGGTAATCATCGCCGTGCGCGGTTGCGGCAACTCCAGGCGCATGGCCAGCCACAGGGTCAGAAACGCGGCGAACAGCACCTTGAAAATATAGACCCAGGTCACGCCATCGCTGCGCGCCCAGTCGAAGAAGCCCCGGCGCCATTCAAGGGAATACAGCCAGCGCAAAGGTGCGGGCAAGGGCGTCATGAAATCCTGCTCAATGATTGAGGGCTTGGAGAATGGCCGGGGTTTTCGGCGCCTGCGTCTGGCTGTCTTTCGGCACGTCGTTACCCGCGCCCAGTCCTCCGCCGAGCGCCGTTACCAGTTCAGCATGAGCACTCAGTCGCGCGGCCTGCACCTGCTGCTGAACCTGCTGCTGTTTGAACACCAAGGTCTGGGCGTTGAGCACGTTGAGGTAGTCGGTGAGCCCGCGCTGGTAGGCGATCATCGCAATGTCGTAAGTCTTCTGCGCAGTGGCCACCGACTCGGCGGCGAAGGTGTGCTGCTTGTCCATGGATTCGCGGCGGATCAACTGGTCGGAAATGTTTTTCAGCGCGTTGACCAGCGTCTGGTTGTACTTGGCCACGGCGATGTCGTAACCAGCCGAGGCCTCGCCTAGCTCCGAGCGCAACCGGCCGCCGTCGAAGATCGGCAACGAGATCGCCGGGCCTACGCTGTAGTTGAGCTTCTTGCCGGTCAAAAACTCCAGCGCTCCACCGCCGGTGGCCATGTAGCCGAGGCTGCCGACCAGGTCGACGTTGGGGTAAAAACCAGCGTGCGCGACATCAATACCCCGTGCCTGAGCCGCCACTTGCCAACGACTGGCGACTACGTCCGGGCGTTGCCCGAGCAACTGCGCGGGCAACGACGACGGCAGTTTCAGCGCGGCACCTAACGACAATATTGGCCGCTGCAACTGCGCGCCTTCCCCCGGACCAAAGCCTGCCAGGGCAGCGAGTTGATTGCGACTCAGGGCGATTTCTTCGTCCCGTGCATCGATCTGGCGGTGAGTTTCCGGCAGCGGCGTTTGAGCCTGACTGACTTCCAAATGGGTGCCGATGCCACCGTTCAGACGCTTCTGCGCGAGGTCGAGAATTTGCTGCTGCTGTTTCAAGGTCGCCTCGACGATGTCCCGTTGCGCGTAATGCAACGACAGCTCGATGTAGGCGCGCACGATGTTGTTCTGCAATTCGAGCTGAGCCAGACGCGCTTCGGCGGCGCTCATGTGAGCCATGTCGACGGCGCGCTCGGTGGCGTTACTTTCGCGCCCCCAAAGGTCTAAGGCGTAGCTGAAGCCCAGCGCAGCGTTGTTGTCCCAGGTGGTGGTGTTCGCCAACTCGCCCGGCCCGTAGAACTGATCGGCGGGCCAGTTGTGGCGTTTGAGGGTGGATTGAGCATTGATCTGCAGCGACTCGGCAGACTCGGCGACCCCGGCCATGGATTTGGCCTGACGCACTCGCGCCGCCGCCATGAGCATGGTCGGGCTGCCTTGCACGGCGAGGTCGATCCAGCGGTTCAATTGCGGGTCGCCATAGGCCTGCCACCATTGCGCGGTGGGCCAGTGAGCGTCCTGTGCAGCGTTCTGGATGGCTTCGTCGGTGGCCAGTGAATCGGCCTCCAGCGCCTTGCCCTGCGGGGCAATACCTGCGGTACCGATGCAGCCGCTGATTGCCAGGGTTAAAGCCAAAACACTGAACGTCTGAAGCGCTCTGTTGATGCGACGCGGCACTGCTGCGATTTCCTGAGGTGGGGGAGTTGTTCCTGAGGTGCGCAATTCTAGGGGGCGGCTTTGTTGGCGATAAGCTAGGAATCCTGTGAATCTTTGTTACCGTTAACGCGATAATCCGTTGGTTCATCTTTCGTCGCCTGTAGAAAGTCAGCAACTTCGTGTCACAATTTGCCATTCGCCTAGAGAGCACCCCATGGACACTTTGCAAAACATGCGCGCCTTCAGTTACGTGGCCGAGGCCGGCAGCTTCACCGCCGCCGCCGTGCAACTCGACACCACGACGGCCAACGTTTCGCGCGCGGTCTCCAACCTGGAAGCCCACCTGCAAACCCGTCTGCTCAACCGCACCACCCGCCGCATCGCCCTGACCGAGGCCGGCAAGCGCTACCTATTGCGCTGCGAGCAGATCCTGGCCTACGTCGAAGAAGCCGAAGCCGAAGCCAGCGACGCCCACGCCCGCCCGGCCGGGCAGCTCAAAGTGCACACCATGACCGGCATCGGTCAGCACTTCGTGATCGACGCCATCGCTCGTTACCGCAAGACTCACCCCGACGTCACGTTCGACCTGACCATGGCCAACCGCGTGCCCGACTTGCTGAACGAGGGCTACGACGTGTCCATCGTGCTCGCCAGCGAACTGCCGGACTCGGGCTTCGTCTCCCAGCGTTTGGGCATCACCTACAGCATCGTTTGCGCCTCGCCCGCGTATGTGAAAGCCAACGGCTACGCACACAAGCCCAGCGATTTGCTGAACCACGCGTGCCTGCGCCTCGTGAGCCCGGTGATCCCGCTGGAGAAATGGACCTTTGACGGCCCGGAAGGCCAGGAAATGGTGACGATCAATAGCTCACCGTTTTTGGTGAACTCGGCTGATGCGATGAAAACCGCGATCATCAGCGGCATGGGCATTGGCGTGTTGCCGGTGTACGCGGCGATCGAAGGTTTGCGTAACGGCACGCTGGTCAGGGTGATGCCGAACTACCGGTCGCAGGAACTGAATCTGTACGCGATCTATCCTTCGCGGCAGTATCTGGATGCGAAGATCAAGACGTGGGTCGAGTATTTGCGCGGGTCCTTGCCGGAGATATTGGCGGCGCATCAGGCGGAATTGGTGGCGTATGAATTGAGCGGGAGCATGGGTGGGGTTCGGGTGGCGAACTGATTTCCAGCCCCCCTGCGCGGAAGAATGCTAGCGTGCTTGGCATTCACCTGCGCCGAGAGCCCTCCTCCCATGAAAAAGACCGTCCTCGCCTTCAGCCGCGTCACCCCTGAAATGATCGAACGCCTGCAGCAAGACTTCGACGTCATCGTGCCGAACCCGAAAAACGGCGACATCAACGCCCAATTCAACGAAGCCCTGCCCCACGCGCATGGCCTGATCGGCGTCGGGCGCAAACTCGGGCGCGCACAGTTGGAGAGCGCCGCGAGACTGGAAGTCGTTTCCAGCGTCTCGGTCGGCTACGACAACTACGATGTCGCCTACTTCAACGAACGCGGGATCATGCTCACCAACACCCCCGACGTCCTCACCGAAAGCACCGCCGACCTGGCCTTCGCCCTGCTCATGAGCAGCGCCCGACGCGTTGCCGAACTGGACGCCTGGACCAAGGCTGGCCAGTGGAAAGCCACCGTTGGTGCGCCATTGTTCGGCTGCGATGTACACGGCAAAACCTTGGGCATCGTCGGCATGGGCAACATCGGCGCGGCCATTGCCCGACGCGGACGGCTGGGCTTCAACATGCCGATCATCTATAGCGGTAACAGCCGCAAGACCGAGTTGGAGCAAGCGCTCGGCGCGCAGTTGCGCAGCCTTGATCAACTGCTGGCCGAAGCTGATTTCGTCTGCCTGGTGGTGCCGCTCAGCGAAAAAACCAGGCACCTGATCAGCCATCGCGAGCTGGCGTTGATGAAACCAAGCGCGATTCTGGTGAACATTGCCCGTGGCCCGGTGGTGGACGAACCCGCCTTGATCGAAGCCCTGCAAAACAACCGGATTCGCGGTGCCGGGCTGGACGTTTACGAGAAAGAACCGCTGACCGAGTCCCCCCTGTACCAACTGAAAAACGCGGTGACATTGCCGCACATCGGCTCGGCGACTCATGAAACCCGCGAAGCCATGGCCAACCGTGCAATGGCTAACTTGCGCAGCGCTTTACTCGGTGAGCGACCGCAAGATCTGGTGAACCCACAGGTCTGGAAGCACTAACTAAAACGGGCAGGCGTTTTAACCGCCTGCCCGTGAAATACACACCTTGTCATTCAGTTCACTGCTACAAAAAACACACGCACTATAGACTCCCATTACTTAGTCAAACTGACGGACTTTAGTTATGGAGAGCCCCTACCTTGAACGACCTTACGACCGACAAACTGATTAGATACAGCAAAGTAATACTAATGACCTATATAAGCTTCTTTGGCTTAATGGTGATGTACAGCAACGTTACCGACTACCCATCCAATTACGAATACGTCGGCCATATTCTCAGCATGGACACCACCCGAGAAAACCTGAACCTGAGCTACAGAGCGATCACTTCGCCCATGCTCCACCACCGCATTTATTGGTTAATTATCACTTTGGAAGTTATTTACACGGCGTTCTGCCTGCTGGGCACCTACCATCTTTATCGAAACATCAATACACCTGCAGCCGCTTTTCACGAAGCGAAGAAGTTTGCGATCGTCGGTTTATTGATTGGCCTTTTTGTCTATTACATCTGCCTACAAGTGATCGGCACCGAATGGTTCAACATGGATGAATCTGCACTCTGGAACGCCAAGGATTGGGCCCGACACGTCGTAGACTTCATGTTTCCACTGCTGATTTACATCGTGCTCAAAATCGAACGCTGAAGTGTCAGCGTTCGATTAACCACACCTTCACGCCAGTTTGCCGCTCCCTTGCACTATCGACGCCTTGGGCTTACGAAACACCAGCACATTGCCCAGCATCACCAGTACCAAACCCATCAAGGCGGGCGCGGTCCATTGATAGCCTTCGGCATACGCCGACACGTTCAGCGCCACGATGGGGAACAGTACGGTGCAATAAGCTGCGCGTTCCGGCCCCATCCGTCCGACCAACGTCAGGTAGGCAGTGAAACCGATCACCGAACCCGGAATGACCAGGTACAGCAGCGAGCCGATGTAGCGCGCATTCCATTCCATGTCGAACGGAATGCCCTTGACCAGGCACCAAACCGACAACATCGCCGCGCCATAAGCCATGCCCCAGGCGTTGGTGGTCAGCGGCTTCAGCCCCGCCTTCTGCTGCAAACTCGACAGCATATTACCGGCCGAGAAACACAGGGTGCCGAGCAATGCCAAGCCCAACCCGAGCAAGGTTTGCGGGCTCGCGGTGTGGCCCGCCACCTCAGGCCAGAACAATAGGCCAAGCCCAAGCAGCCCCAGCGCCCCCCCCATCAGCACATTGCGAGCGACTTTCTGGCCGAAGAACACGCGAGCATTGAGTGCGTTCCACAACGTGGCGGTAGAAAACACCACCGCGACCAAACCGCTGGGGATCCACTGGCTGGCGGTCAGAAAACACATGAAGTTGATGCAGAACAGGCACAATCCCTGCGCCACGCAGATCAAATGCCCGCGACGGTTCATCACTTGCAGGCGGCGACTCAGCAGCAGCATCACGAACAGCACCAACGCGGCGAGGCCGAAGCGATAGACGATCGACACCGGAATCGCCACCACGCCCAATTGCCATTTCAAGGCAATCCAGGTGGTGCCCCAGATCAGCACGGTCAGCAGATACAACGAAAGGTTCATGACAAAGACTCCTGGATAGGCCTTCAGTGTCCTGCGCCCAGGCCTTTCGCACTTGCATAAACTTGCGCTTTTGTCGGGCCACAGGCTGGCAGCAGAACGGCTACGGAGTAGGATGCAAGGCGTCGGAGAGAACCAATCATGGCCGCACTGCAAACCCTGCAAGTCTTTCAAGCCCTCAACCGCTCGCCCAATGCTCGCCTGGAGCACAGCGCCGAGCTCGGTGACGGCATGGCTGCGGCTTTGTGGAGCAACCATCACGACGCCCAGGACTACGAAGCGCCGAGTCATCACACCCTGTCCTGTTACATCGCCGGCGGCACCGGCACGTTTCGCCGCGACCAGCCCGGCACCAAGGGCGGCCCCGACAAGCTGTGCATCCTGCCGGCCGAGCATCAATCGGGCTGGGTGATCAACGGCGACATTCGCCTGGCCCACGTGTATTTCAGCCCCGAACAATTCGCCCTCGGCTGCGTTACTTTGCTGGACCGCGAACCTCGCGAGCTGCAACTGCGCGAAGCCACCTTTCTGGACGACCCGGCGCAAGCCCGGCGCTTTCGGCAAATGCTCACACTCAACTGGGACGAGCCCGGCGAACGCGTGCTCACCAGCAGCCTGGCCCATGAAATGCTCAGCCACGTTTTGCTCGGTCAGGTTGGAATGCGTGAGGGCTTGCGGCTTAAAGGTGGATTGGCTGCGCATCAGCGACGGCAATTGGTGGCGTTCATCGACACTCAGTTGGCCGAGGCCATCAGCTTGGGCCAGTTGGCGGCGTTGTGTGCGCTATCCGAATACCACTTTGCTCGGATGTTTCGCGAGAGCTTTGGGTTGCCGCCGCATCAGTATGTATTGGCACGGCGACTGAGCCGGGCGCGGGAGTTGTTGCGTTCGACGTCGCAGCCGCTGGGGGAGATTGCGTTGGCGTGCGGCTTTGCCAGTGCGAGTCATTTCACCCATCGGTTTCGGCAGGCATTGGGCGCAACGCCCGGCGGGTATCGCCAGGCGTTTTTGCGCTAACGCCGCCTCAGAACGCCAACGTGCTCGAAAGCGAAATCTGCCGCGACTCCCCCATCGACACAAAGAACCGACTCGCCGCCGAGGTGTAGTAGGTTCGGTCAAACACGTTCTTCACGTTGAGCTGGAACTTGACCTGCTGCCCTTCGACTTTGGTGTCGTAAGTGGCGAATGCATCCGCCACGGTGTAGCTCGGTAAGTCGAAATCGTTCACGGCATTACCCGCTCGCTCACCGACATAACGCGCACCCGCGCCAAGCCGCAACTGATCCCCCCCGACGATGGTGCCAACGTCATAAACCGCCGACAGCGAGCCACTATGCTTCGCTACGTTTTGCAGTTTTTTGCCTTTGTAGGTCGGGTCGTCGGTGACTTCGGCGTCGGTGTAGGCATAGCTGCCGATCATGCTCCAGCGATCACTCAGTTGACCGCTCAGGTCCACTTCCAGACCACGGGAACGCACTTCACCGGCGGCGCTGTAGACCGTCACGGGACCTTCAGAATTGGCCACCAGCACGTTACGTTTTTTGATGTCGAACAGCGCGACGTTACCCGTCACGCGACCCGGCATATCCAGCTTGACGCCGATTTCCCAAGACTTGGCTTCTTCCGGCGCAACGCTGCCGTCCAGCACAGTGCTGCTGCCGCTCAAGGGTGCGATGGTCGAGTTGGGTTTGAACGACTCGGTGTAGCTGCCATAGAACGACAATTCATCGGTGTAGCGATACACCAGACCGGCGCGAGGCACCCATTTCTGGCCGTTGCTGTCGGTGTTGGCCTTGAACGGCACGCCTTTACCGGCGTACTGGTCGTATGCCTGGAAGCGCCCGCCGGCCACCAGAATCCATTGATCGGTCAGGTGGATCGAGTCCTGGAGGAAGATCGAGTCGCTGCGCAGTTCATCGGTCTGCGCGCTGTCCGCCGGGCTGACGGTGGTCCCGGCGACTTCACGGCCGTAAACCGGGTTGACGTAACTGAAGGTGCTCAGGCTTTTCTGGCGGATCAGGTCTTCGCGGTAGATCTTGCGGTGCTCATCATCGACGCCGAACACCAGGTCATGTTTCATCCCCGCGAGCGGGATGTTGCCTTCAAGGCTGGCGGTGGTGAAGCGGTCGGTGCTGATGGCGTTCTGAGTGCCGTCCATGTTGCGGGTCAGGGTGCCTTTGTTGGTGTCGATGGCGGTGATGCGCACTTGGCTGGCGTCGTAGGTTTCACGATTCCAGCTGTAGCCGAAGTGGGCTTTCCAGTTGTCGTTGAGCTCGTGATCGGCCTCGAAGTGATACAGGTCCGAGCGGCCTTCCATGTTGTTGAAGGGTTCGTCGAGGCGACGCTCGCGGGAGATGTCCAGCGGATGGTTGTCACGCGGGTCGATGATCGTGCCGCGGTCGAACGGGGTCAGAAACTCGCGGTGTTCGTAGGAGAACAGCAGCTTGGTACTTTCGCCGAACCAGGCCAGTGACGGTGCTACCAATGTCTCGCGGTGAGTACCGAAGTTGCGCCAGTAATCTTCGTCTTCGTGGTCCAGGACCATGCGATACGCCAACCCGGAGTCACCCAACGCGCCAGTGCTGTCGAGGCCGCCACCGCTGCCGTTTTTGCCGTCGCCATAGGTCGAGCCACGCAGGGTCAACGCGTTGTACTGCTCAAGCTCGGGTTTCTTGCTGACCATGTTGACCACGCCGCCCGGGTCTTGAATGCCATAAAGAAGCGAGGCCGGGCCCTTGAGCACTTCGACCCGGTCCACGGTCGCATTCATGCCACGGCCCTGCACGATCGGCATGCCGTCGCGCATGATCGAGCCGTTACGGTTGTCGCCGAAACCGCGAGTCATCACCGAGTCCTGAGTGCTCGCCAGTGTGTTGCCTTGAGTAATACCGCTGACGTTGGCCAGCGCGTCATCCAGATTGCGCGGCGCTTGATCACGGATGGCCTGAGCCGGAACCACGTTGACGGTCTGCGCAATTTCCTGAAGCAAGGCCGATGAGCGCATCACCGAACTGGTGGGCGGTGGCTGATAGCTCATGGATTGATCGGCCACCGAGGTGATGGTGGTCGCGCCCAGGTTCAAGGCACCCTCGGTAGGCAACGGCTCCAGCACCCAAGTGCGGCCGTCGGAGCGACGGAAGGTGAACCCCGAACCGCTGAGCAAACGCTGCATTGCCTGTTCGGCGCTCAACTGCCCATTGATCGCCGGGGCGGTTAGGCCGTACGGCGCCTCATCGGTGTAGATGACGCTGACGCCGGTGATCCGACTGAAGTCGCTCAAGGCCTGAGGCAGCGGTTTGGCCGCCATTGCGAAGCTGAACTGCGCACTCTGTCGGGCACTGCCGGCCTCAGCCGCCACCGCCACACTCAACGGCAGCAATGCCAACGCCGAAAAGCTCAAGGCACACGTACCCAACCATTGTTTGACCGAACCCGACTTTGCCCTGGACTTCATTGCTCATGACCTGTGTAGAACCTACTGGATGCGAATGACTCGCAGTTTCAGTCACTACACGGATGGCGCTGGGGTTTACCTCACCAAAATTGTGAAAAAAATTTAGCATTGCCTCAACGCAAAATAATCAGATGCCCCAAAACCTTGCGTTGCTCAAACCCCAACACCCCCTGCAACGAACTCAACACCGCTTGCGGATCCTTGCTCGCAAAGCTGCCACTGACCCGCCGCGCCGCGAGTTCATCGTTGAGCAGCACAATCCGTCCTGGGTAATAACGCCCAAGGTCTTGCACCACGTCGGCGAGTGTCATTTTGTAGTAATTGAGCCATCCCTGACGCCACGCCAATTGCGCTTCGCTGTCGATCGCATGGAGTTTTTCCGCCGACCCCTCGCCATAGGCCACTTGCTGGCCAGCGATGAGGATTTGTTGCGCGGCGTGTTTGTCCGCCGTCACACCCACCCGTCCGGACAACACCGTGACCTGAGCGCCGTGCGGTTGCAGACGCACTTCGAACTGAGTCCCCAGCACCCGCACCTGGCCTTTTTCAGCGTCCACCACAAACGGCTCGCCGGTGTGGGTCACGCTGAAAAATCCAGCGCCGCGCCGCAGTTGAACGCGCCGCTCGCCACGACTGAAATCCACCGCAATCGCGCTGTCAGCATCAAGCGTGACTTGCGACTGATCCGCCAACGTGACGGTGCGAATTTCCCCCGGTGCCGACACATAGTCCGCGCCCAGATCATCCACCCAGCGCGACGGGTGCCAGCCAGCACCGACGCCGATCATCAGCACCAGACACGCGGCCATCGCCAACGCACCGGCCCAACGCCGAACACGGGTACGGCGCGAGCGATTCATGGCGTTGAGGTAACCCTGCAAGGCAAACGCGTCTTCATCGGCCAGCGTTCGGGCCGGTGTTTCGGTCAACGCCCACACCCCTTGCGCCTGGGCGTAAGCCTCGGCATGGGCGGGGTCGGCCTGTAACCAATGACTGAAGGTGGCCTGATCGCCGCTGCTGGGCTGGTCATGCAACAGACTTAGCCAGGCGAAGGCCGCCTGCTCCTGAGCAGGCGTCGGGATGACGCGTTCGGTGTTGTTCACAGTGCTTTCCCTGGCGTGCGCGGATCGGGTTCCCGCAGGCTGGCCTTGCAAGCCTCGAGGGCGCGCATCATATGTTTTTCCACGGCGCTTTGGGACAAAGCCATGACCTTCGCGATGTCGGCGTATTTGCGCCCGTGAATACGGTTGAGCAAAAAAATCTGCCGTGTACGCTCAGGCAGCGCACGCAACGCCGCTTCGACGTGACGCAAGTCGTTACCCGCCTCCAACGCGGCTTGCGGTTCGCTGCCGTGGCTGTCCGGTTGATCCGGTATCCAGCCCTCGTTGACCCGCACCCGCGTGCCTTCGCTGCGCAAATGGTCGATGGCGATATTGCCGGCGCAACGCAACAGGTAAGTGCTGAGCTCTTCGACCTGCACCAGCGGTCGACGCCAGAAGCGCAGGAACAAGTCCTGCACCAGATCCGCGGCCGTCGCCCGACACCCAACTCGTCGGCTCACCAGCGCTTCCATTTGCGAACGCTGGGAAAGGAACACCCGCAGGAAATGCGCACGCGCACCGCGATGTTCATCGTCATCGGATTCCGGTGGACGGGTGATCATCGGGTCAGCCCTTTGCAAACACGGCGACGGGACTGGTGAGTAGACTCAATCCGGCCAACACCAGGGCCAGGCGCGGGCGATACGGCATCAACAACACCAGCAGCAAAGCGCTGAGCATCAACACCGCAAACCACTCGACCAATCCACGTCCCCAGCCCGTCGACGACACCGCAGCCCACAGCGATAACGCCAGCAACAACCAGCCACTGAGTTTCATTCCCTGGCGGCGACGGGCCGAGGACTTGCGCCCCAACAGTTCGGCATGCTTGCGATCCATCGATAAACAGAGCGCGGTGAAACCGCCATAGCACAGCAACAACGCCAGGAACATTCAGTGCGCCTCTTGCTCAAGCATTATCGATTTCGCCCGCGCTCGGGTGACGAGTCCAGTCTGCCCCGCGCGCTGCATTTTCCACGCAGCCCACGCGAAAAACAGACCACTGCCCAGGCACGTCAGATCGAAACCGGCCATGGCCCAATCGCCCTGAATCAGCGTGACGCCCAAGTGATAAGGCGTGGTCAGTGCGTTCAGCAGCGGCACCGCACAGAACAGCAACGCCGCCAGCGCCAACTGTTCGACCCACGCGGCACGACCACGGCGGACCATGGCGTGCAACACACTCAAGCCCCAGACGATGAAGAAGCTGTTCACCTCCCAGTCCGCCCGCCCGGCCATTCCGACCGGCAACAATCGATTGGCCCAGAAGAACGCCGCCACCGCGACCATCAACCCCGACATGCTGGCGATATTCAGGATGTCTACCAGTCGCAACTCAAACGGCACCACGGCGCTCTTCGCATGTTTGAGCTGACGCTTGCCGAGCCAGATCACCAGCCCGGTTCCGATCATCGCGGTGCCCGCCAAGCCAAAAATGAAGTACAGCCAGCGCAATACCGGGCCGGCGAAATGGCCCATGTGCAAGCCGTAGAAACCGCCGGCAATGGCCATTGGCAATGCTTGCTTGGGCGTTGCGCTGAGGAGTTGCCCGGTCACGCCATTGAATGTCAACGCGTTGCCAAAGTCGTGGACCACTCGGTCGGCGCCGTCACGCGCAAGAATCACCGAGGCATTCGCATCACCCGGATTGTTCACTGTCAGCCACCCGGTTCGTCCGCCCGACCACTGCTCGGTGGCCCGTTCCAGCAGCGGTGCCAACGGAATCAACTGGCCCGGCTTGCCTGCCATTTCGGGCGAACTGGACGCCGTAAACACCTCATCGTAAAACGCCTCGACATCACCTTTGTACGCGGCAAGGATGCTCGCTGGCATCACCATCGACATGAAAATCACCAGGCTGCTGTAAGTGATCATCAAATGAAAGGGCAACACCAGAACACCCACCGCGTTGTGCCCGTCGAGCCAGGAGCGCTGGCCCTTGCGCGGGCGGAAGGTGAAGAAGTCCTTGAAGATTTTCTTGTGGGTGATGATCCCGCTGATCAGCGCGACGAACATCACCATCGCTGCGATCGTCGACAGCCAGCGCCCCCACGGGTAGGGCATCTGCAGTTGAAAGTGGAAGCGGTAAAAGAACTCGCCACCGCGTGTGTCCCGGCCCTGCACTTCTGCGCCGGTTTGCGGATCGAGGAGTTTTTCGGTGAACTGACCGCGCACGCCGGGCTTCGCCGATGCTTGCTGCCACCTCACCGACAGCCCGGGTTCGCGAGCATCCGGTAAATCGATGAGCCATCGCGAGGCGCCCGCAGCGTGCCGTTCAAGGTAGTGCTGGGCCAGGGTCAGAGTGGCTTCGGAGGACAGCGAACGGGCGGGGATTTCCGGCTGCATCCAGTGGCTGATCTCATCCTTGAAGTAGGCGAGAGTGCCGGTCAGGAAAATCGCGAACAGCAGCCAGCCAAAGATCAACCCGGCCCAGGTGTGCAACCAGGCCATGGCCTGTCGAAAGCCCTCTTTCATGAGTGCCCCATCCAGTAAGCCAGCCCCGACACCGCCGCCAAAACCACGCTTGGCACGATCAATCCGAACCAGGCGTGCCACGCACTGCGACAGGCAAAGCACCAGAGCACGGCGACCAGATACACCAGAAACGAGGTCATCATCCCGGCGACCACCGCTTCGCCACGAGCCATGGGCAGCCACATCGTCAGGCTGACACTGGCCAATGCCGCGACGAAGTACCCCCCCAGCACGGCGGCCAACACTCGGGAAGTGACGGCCAGTCGGTAGGAAACGGGGAGCGCAGCGATTTTGCCTTTCATGTTTCGACCTTGAAACGGGTGAAGCCTCGTGAACGTCACGGGGCTAACAAGATCGCAATACTAATGATAAATATTCTCATATGCAAAATAGATCCGACGGAGTCGGTGTTACTGCCGTCAGCGGTCAGTCAGCACAAACAAGAACGGGCCTGCATAAGCAGACCCGTTTGTCGGTGAAAAGGTAAAAAATTAATCAGGCTTCAACCGTTTTGTACAGCCTGTTCGTTCTCGAGAAACTCGTCTTCCAGCAACGCATCGGCAGCGACTCTCTCGAACGGCACCACAGCGGCACGTGGTTTGCCCCGCAGTTTGCCGAACAGGTGCTCAAGCGCATGTTCAAGTTTTTCGGCCGCACCGTCGATCGCCAGTTCCAGGCTTGCGGCTTTATGGGTCACAGAAATCGGTTGGTGGCCTTTTGGCCGAGCTTCCAGCTGACAGCGCATGTCATGGGGACCGGGCTTGTCGCCGTTCTCATCCCGCAGATGAACCTCGACGCGTGTCAGATCCTCTTCATAACGTTCAAGCGTGCTCTCAATGGTAGTACGTACCCACTCCTCCAGTCGGATGCTGCTTTGAATATGGTTATCGCTGTTGACTTGGATTTGCATAGTTCATCCCTTATTTCAGCTAGCTCGCGAGAGGCACATCGGCTGGCACGTGGGCGTCATCACCGTGTCCTCTTACTTACACAATCGGTCTGCTCGCAGAACAATTCAACCCCTAGAAAAAGATAAATTTTCATACGCAAAAAAAGCCGGACAAGGAGCAAAAGCGCTGTTACTGTCGGGAGTTTGGTCGCCTGACTCTTTTGTCACAATTGCTCACATCTGCCGCTCCGCCAGCGGATGCAGGCTTCGAAAAATCCCCGCCTCTTCCACCAGCCAGTCATGCACCGCACGCACGCCCGGATGGCTCAGCGCCCCCGGCGCATAGAGCAGCACGTAACGCTTGTGATTGGGCACCGCCAAGCCAAACGGCACGATCAACGTCCCACGCTCCAACTCATCGTTCAGCAAGGTTCGTCGCGCAATTGCCACGCCCATCCCGGCAATCGCCGCTTCGATAGTCAGGTGATTGCGATTGAAGGTGTGCCCGCGCCGCACGTCCGCACCTTCGAAGCCGATGGTATTGAGGTAGAACTCCCACTCTGCATACTCGTAACTGCCGCGCCAGGCGGTGATGTCGTGCAGCAATGGGAAATGCATCAGGTCCGCCGGGCCATGCAGCGGCGGCCGGCCGCGCAACAGGCTTGGGGCGCAGACCGGGAAGATCTGCTCGTCGAGCAAGGTTGTCGATAACAAACCGGGATAGCTGCCGTCATTCAGGTCGATGGCCAAATCGAAGTCGCCTTCGTGTAATGGCACGCTGCTGTCCTCAGCCACCAGGCGCAATTGAATGTCCGGAAAGCGCTGCTGCAAACGTGGCAGTCGTGGTGTCAGCCATTTACTCAGGAACGATGGAATCGAGCGCACCCGCAAAATCCCGCTAATCATTCCGGCGTCCAGTCGTCGCAATTCCGCATCGATGCTGCCGTAAGCCTCGTTGACCGTGATGGCCAGTCGCTGGCCTTCGGCACTCAATTCCACACCCCGAGCACGACGGTGAAACAAGCGAAAACCCAGCCGCTCTTCCAGCTGTCGTATTTGCTGACTGACCGCACCCGGCGTGATGTGCAGTTCTTCGGCGCAACGGGTGAATGACAAGTGCCGCGCGGCACAGGAAAACACGTGCAGCCAGACGTAAGTCTGGGCGTGCAATTGGCGACTCATTGTTTAGTCCTGCTAAAGGCTGTCTTAGGAAGTTTCGTTGGTCACGTAGGACCGAGGTAGGCAGTATCGCCGACATTGCGCTTGTCCTACAAAAATGGCAGCGATTCCTCTTCCATTGCGTGTATAGGCTTTAGCATGGCTATCAGTGTTTTCGATCTCTTCAAAGTCGGCATCGGTCCGTCCAGTTCCCATACCGTCGGCCCAATGCGCGCCGCCGCGACCTTCGCCCAAGCCCTGATTGACCAACAATTGCTGGCTGACGTACGGCGGGTAGAAATCCGACTTTATGGCTCGCTGTCGGCGACCGGCGTCGGTCACGCCACCGACCGCGCCTGCGTCATGGGTCTGATGGGCGAGTGGCCGGACAGCATCGATCCCACGTCCATCGACAGTCGAGTCCAGACCCTGCGCGAAACCGGCGAACTGTCTCTGGCGGGCAAAACCACCATCGCCTTCAACTGGCAACGCGACCTCCTGCTGCTCGACGAGAGCCTGCCCTATCACCCCAATGCGATGTCCCTGACAGCCTTTGGCGAAACCGGTGAGTTGTGGGAGCAAACGTACTATTCGATTGGTGGCGGTTTCATCATCGAAGCGGCCGAAGCCGAGTCCGGCATCGCGCCAATCAGCGAGGTAGTGCTGCCGTATGATTTTTCCAGCGCCGCCGAACTGCTCAGGCTCTGCAACCTGCACGGTCTGCGCGTTTCCGAGTTGATGATGGCCAATGAACTGGCCTGGCGCAGCGAAGCCGAAATCCGTCAGGGGCTACTGCACATTTGGTCGGTGATGCGCGAATGCGTCGAGCAAGGGCTGCGCCATGAAGGCATCCTGCCCGGCGGTCTGAATGTTCCGCGTCGCGCGGCGAAATTGCACCGCAGCCTGCTGGAAATCGGCAAGCCGAATGTCATCACCTCCACGCTGTCGGCCATGGAGTGGGTCAACCTGTTTGCCCTCGCCGTGAACGAGGAAAACGCAGCGGGCGGGCGCATGGTCACGGCGCCGACCAACGGCGCGGCGGGGATCATTCCGGCAGTGCTGCATTACTACATGAAATTTAACCCGGACGCGTCGGACGATGACGTGGTGGCGTTCTTTTTGGGCGCTGCGGCTGTAGGCATTCTCTGCAAGAAAAACGCGTCTATCTCCGGCGCCGAAGTTGGCTGCCAGGGCGAAGTGGGCTCCGCCTGCGCCATGGCCGCCGCCGGGCTGGCAGACGTGCTCGGCGCCACGCCCGAGCAACTGGAAAACGCCGCCGAAATCGGCCTGGAACACAACCTCGGCCTGACCTGCGACCCGGTTGGCGGCCTGGTGCAAGTGCCGTGCATCGAGCGCAATGCGATTGCCGCCGTGAAAGCGATCAACGCCACGCAAATGGCCCTGCGCGGCGACGGCAAACACTTCATTTCCCTGGACCGGGTCATCCGCACCATGCGCGATACCGGCGCCGACATGCACGACAAATACAAAGAGACTTCACGGGGCGGCCTGGCTGTTAGCTGGGTGGAATGCTGAGGAGCATTCCCTGACCGCCCGCAACACGTGAGCCCGAGCAAGAACAATAACGACGCCAAACGATGACCGATGTACGCCATCCGTCGAGTGCCAGCCTTGCGCCAGTACTCAGGTCAGGCCTCGAACGTGTTCGTAGTGTTGATCGGTTTGATTGCACTGTCTGCGATCATCTACTCATTCATGCCCTGAAACGGGCAGATAAAAAGAAGGCGGGCTGTAGTGCCCGCCTCTGTTTTTGCCGTGTCTATTGTTCGACAATTTTTCCGGCATGCCCTTTGCTGTGCCTATGGAGCAGCCTTCGGCAGCGCCTACGTTGCACGGGTGAAAGTCCAGGAACATGGAATGCCGATGGTCTGGTGTTGCGAACTAATCCCGATCACGGCGGGTCAACAACTGCACGTTCAATCAGGCGGTAACGCATCATGGACAATCCTTTTCAGCTCATTACCGATGCTTTTGCACCGGACTATCAGATCAACCTGAGCATTCAGGGTCTGGATGGCAGCATCATGCTGACCCTGTCCAACAGCGGTCATGTGGTCGCCAAACGGATGATCAGCGCGGAACAACGCAATGACCCCCAGCGCCTCAAACGCCTGGTGCAAAGCATTCAATTCGGCATTGCCATCGAACAGGGGCACAGCGCCGTGGCCATCCTCGAAGCCATGACCGACGGCGACAATTGCAACCGTAACCTGCCGCCGCCCCACATCAAGGGCCACAGCCGGTCAGCCATGGGGCTTTAAAGCTCGCCCTTCTCCACGTCGGGATGCTCACCGGAACCCGCACCGATCTTGCGTTGCGGGTGTTCGATTTTCACCGAAGGGAATTGCGACGAGGCGTAACGCACCACCAGAATCGCAAATGCCAGCAGCAGAATCCCGCCGCACAGGTAGATGATCCCAAGGTCTGGCGGATTGTGGTGCGAGACGTTGGAGATCAGCAGTCGCGTCAACGCGGTGATCGCCACGTAGATCAGGAAGCGCACCGGCATGTGATTGGTCTTGAAATAAATCCCGACCATCGCCCCCAGTTCCAGGTAGATGAACAACAGCAAGATGTCATCGATCTTGATGTGCCCTGCCTCGATCATCTGCAAAAACTCCATCACCGCCGCCCACGCGGTGACGGCACCGATGGCGAACAGCGCCAGGTAGTGGAAGGTCTCGACGAACAGATTGCCCAGAGACTCGGCCAGTTGATGCACGTTCTGCCGCAGTTTCTCGGCCCAGTTGATTTTCACGGTGATTCTTCCTTAGCTCGGTTCGAGCGGATGATGCGGGTTTGACGTGACGGTTGTTCTGCATGCAGAAAAAAGGCCAGAGGCGCCTGTCACATGATGGCGAGGTGCTCTAAAACGTGCTCCGTGGCGTTTGGTCGCACCTGCATCTCACAAACCCTGATTTCGGTCTACATTAAAAAGCCACTACCCAAAGCGCAGGGATTCGCTTATCCTTTTCGCTGTATATAAATACAGTAGTCGAATAAGACAACTTAATGTGAAGGCATGTGAGGTGGTAAATGGCCGTCGAAGTGGTATACCGCAGCAGCCGAGATCTGGAGCGCTTGTTCATGGATAAAGCCGAAGCTGACCGTCATGACAAAATGCTCGAACTGGCCGAATTGCTGGCTGAAGTGTTGCAAAAAGCCGTTCCGTCCCTGACCGAACAGCAAGTGGAAGAAGCCGGGATCTACATGGCGAAGAACCGCGATGTGTTCGCCAAGGCGTTCAAGAGCCAGCCGGATGCTCTGTCGGAACTGCTGAACGCGCCTGCTGAAGTCGTTGAAAAGGCCGCCCCTGTTGAGGCGCCTGAACCTGTTGAAGTCGCTGAGCCGACCAAGCCAGCCAAAGCCCTCAAGGCAGCCAAGTAAGCAACGCCCGAATTGAATAGGCCCTGAGTCGAATGGCTCAGGGCCTTTTTCATGCCTGCGAAAAACCTAAGCTTCCGGTTGTTCCAGCGCCTCGACCAGCGCCTTGAAGAAACGCGCCGCCTCACCCCCCGTCACCACGCGATGATCGAAGGTCAGGGACAGCGGCAGGACCGGATGCACCACCACTGCGCTATCGACCGCCACCGGTTCGTCGCGAATCCTTCGTCGATTCAACCTCATCGATACAGCACTTTCTCCGCCAACGCGTCAGCCACTCGGGCCGGCGAGCGTTTTTCCGCTTGGGCATGGGCGAAGACTTCGGTCAGCCGGGAGCTGATTTTCGACAGGTGTGCGGTGATGGTCGTGAGCTCTTCGCCGCGGTGTTTGAGCGAAACGTAGATCAGCCCGCCTGAATTGATCACGTAATCCGGTGCATACAGAATGCCCCGCCGCTCCAGTTGATCGGCGACTTCCAGATGGGTCAGTTGGTTGTTTGCCGAACCGGCCACCGCCGCGCAGCGCAATTGCGCCACGCTGTGGCTGTTGAGCACGCCACCGAGACCGCAGGGCGCAAGAATGTCGCAAGGGGTGCTGAGCAGCGCGTCGTTGGCGATCGGGTGAGCGCCGAGTTGCTCCATCGCCAATTGCACTTTGCCGTGATCGATGTCACTGACCAGCAGCTCGGCACCGGCGGCGTGCAGTTGTTCGGCGAGGGCATAACCAACGTTGCCGAGCCCTTGAATCGCCACTCGCAGGCCTTCGAGGTTATCGCTGCCCAGCCGGGCCATGGCGGTGGCACGAATACCGGTGAACACGCCCATCGCCGCGTGCGGTGCCGGGTCGCCCGCCGAGGTGGTGCTGGTGACGTGCTGGGTCTGTTGGGCGATGCAATCCATGTCCGCCACCGAGGTGCCGCTGTCGATGGCGGTGACGTAGCGGCCATCGAGCTGATTGATGCAACGCCCGAAGGCTTCGAATAGCGCGCCGCGGTTTTCCACATGGACCGGGCGAACAATCACCGCCACGCCGCCGCCCTGAGCCAGACCGGCCAGCGCCGCCTTGTAACTCATGCCTTGGGCAAGGCGCACTGCATCCTCGACGGCGGACTCGTCGCTCGGATAGGCAAGGTAACGACACCCGCCCAGGGCAGGCCCCAGACGGCTGTTATGAATGGCAATGACCGCCTTCAACCCGGTGACCGGGTCGACGCTCAGATGCAGCGATTCAAGGCGAGTGCTTTGCATGAGAGCGAACATCGTAGGGCTCCCGAATCACTTCTTGTAGTCGCCAGTATAGGCTTGCACGCGAAAATTGCAGAAGCGCACCGGAATAAGCGACGCCGTCATACAGACTTTCGGACATAACCTGCAGCCGCCTATGTTCGGCACTGGACGAATGCCGGAGACGGGGCTAAAACGAGGCATTACCCGGAGATTGTGATGACCCCCCGCCAACGTTTCTTCGACTGCCTGCAACGTTCACCGCCCGCGCTGTTCGAGGCGGCGCTGTGGATTGCCGCCGAACACGACACTGAGGTCAATCCCGAGGCGGTGCTGAACGATTTCAAAGACCTGCAACAACGGGTCAGTTACGGCTTGCCGATGTTGCCGGTGAGCGAGTTGGCCCAGCCATTGTTACGGCGTATGAATGACCTGGGTTTTGCTCAGGACGACTCCACGCCATTGCGTCCGCACGTCGCGCTGATCAATAAAGTGCTGGAACGCAGACGTGGGCAGCCGCTGAGTCTGGGGTTGATTGCTCTGGAACTGGCCAAAGGTCTGGAAATCCCCCTGGCTGGAGTCAACTTCCCTGGGCATTTCCTGCTGCGGGTACCGGGCGCCGATCACCTGCTCGACCCCTGCGGCGGACGTCGGTTGTACCCCAACGATTGCCGGGAACTGCTGCAACGCCAATACGGCCCGAACATGAAGCTTGGCGCCGAGCACTTGCTCACGGCCGAACCCGTGCAAATGCTGCAGCGGCTGTCACGCAACCTGCGTCAGTTACACCTTTCTAACGATGACTGCATCGGCGCTCTGATCGACGCCGAACGAGTGCTGGAACTGGGCAACGCCAGCGCCTCCGACTACCTGGCCCGGGCCAGTCTCTATCAACGGCTGGACTGCCCCAACGCCGAGCGCTTTGACCTGGAGCATGCCCTGCTGCTTAGTGACGACCCGATTCAGCGGATTCGCCTGACTGAACGGCTGGGGCACCTGCCGCCGAACGCCATCGTCCATTAAACGCAAAAAATCGTGTTTCTGATTCAAGGGGTGTCTGGCTGATTCGACGGATGCGCCTTGATGAACGCCGGATGCGTCGCCGCCAACGCCGCCACCCGACTAATCCGTGGATACGCCTCAAGTGAAATACTGAAGCGCTCGGCCGCGTACAGCTGCGGGATCAGGTAAACATCCGCCAGCCCAGGTGTCGGACCAAAGCAAAAACCCTCATCGCCGATCAGCTGCTCCACCGTCGCCAATCCTTGGCTGATCCAGTGCCCGATCCACGCCACCACTTGCGGTTCATCGTGCCCCAACTGCCGCAACTTGTTGAGCACGCTGACGTTGTGCAACGGATGCACGTCGCAACCAATCACCGCCGCCACACCGCGCTCATGGGCGCGAGCAGCGAGGCCTTTGGAGAGCAGCGGCACCTGTGGATAACGTTCTTCCAGGTATTCGATGATCGCCGGCGACTGGATCAACAGCTCACCTTCGTCAGTGCGCAAGGCCGGCACTCGGCCTTGCGGATTAATGCTCAGATACGGCGCCTGTCGATGTTCGCCACCTGGCGGCGCGATCAAGTTGATCGCAAGCGCCTGGTAATCCAGCCCCTTGAGCGCCAACGCGATACGCACCCGAAAGGACGAAGTCGAACGGTAGTAGGTATAGAGTTCCATGACCCGATCCTCTTAGCGCGCTGGCAGCACTTTGCCGCGGCATTCACCGAAACCGATGGAGGCAAAACCCTCGCGGGTGCAGCGAGCCCGCAGGATGATTTCGTCGCCGTCCTCAAGGAATTTACGCACCTCGCCAGACGCGAGTTCGATCGGCTTTTTGCCGCCCTCGGTGATTTCCAGCAGGCTACCGAACTGACCGTTTTCCGGCCCCGACAAGGTGCCCGAACCGAACAGGTCACCGGCCTGCAACTGGCAGCCGTTGACGCTGTGGTGCGCGACCATTTGCGCCACGGTCCAGTACATGTGTCGGGTATTGCTGAGGGTCAAGCGATGGGCCGGCAGTTTTTGCTCGCGCAGGCCTTCGGTGAGCAGCAGCACTTCCAGTTCGATGTCGAAGGCGCCAGCGGCCTGATCGCGTTTATCGAACAGGTACGGCAGCGGCTGTGGGTCGCCTTGCGGACGTGCCGGCTGAGCGCGACGGAATGGCTCCAGTGCTTCGCCAGTCACCACCCAAGGCGAGATGCTGGTGATAAAGCTTTTCGACAGGAACGGCCCCAGCGGTTGGTATTCCCAAGCCTGAATGTCGCGCGCCGACCAGTCGTTGAGCAGGCAGAATCCGGCGATGTGATCGGCAGCGTCACCGATGGCGATCGAGTCGCCCATCTCGTTGCCCTGACCGATCCAGATGCCCAGCTCCAGCTCATAGTCCAGACGTGCGCACGGACCAAACGTCGGCTCGGTCTGGCCGGCCGGCAGTGTTTGGCCTTTCGGACGGCGAACCTCGGTGCCGGACGGGCGAATGGTCGAAGCGCGACCGTGATAACCGATCGGCACGTACTTGTAGTTCGGCAGCAAAGGGTTGTCGGGACGGAACAGTTTGCCGACATTTTGCGCGTGCTCAATGCCGACGTAGAAGTCGGTGTAATCGTTGATTTTCGCCGGCAGGTGCATCTCGCAGTTCGCCGCCAGTGGCAGCAGTTTTGCGCCTTGGGCTTCGATCTTGCCGTGCAGGGTGCTGCCTTCTTTGAACAGTTCCAACAGGCGTTCGCGCAGGGCAACGCGAGCGTCACGCCCCAGTTCGAAGAACGCATTCAACTGGCCGCCACGGGTGGCTTCGACTGCAGTTTTTGCGGCGCCGTCGAACAGGCCGGCGTCCAGTGCAGCTTCCAGATCAAAGATATGTTCGCCAAGGGCCACGCCACTGCGCGGTGCCGAACCCTTCACGCTAAACACGCCCAGCGGCAGGTTCTGCAATGGGAAATCAGCATGGCCATTGGCGGAGGAAACCCAGCTACGAGTGATGGAAGTCTGAGTCATGGGTTATCTCCGGGTCGGGTCGAAAGTGGCGGGCAGTTTGGCCCAGCAGGCATCGTAGTTGTTTTGCAGTTGCGGGCAATCCAGGGCGTATCGGCTCGGGCGCAGCACCTGACTGGTCTCGAACATGAAGGCCATGGTGTTGTCGATTTTCGCTGGCGCGAGTTCGGCGTTGATCGCCTTGGTGCAGGTTTCGCCATCCGGGCCGTGGGCGCTCATGCAACTGTGCAAGGACGCGCCGCCGGGCACGAAGCCTTCGGCCTTGGCGTCGTACTCGCCCTTGATCAGCCCCATGAATTCGTTCATCAGGTTGCGGTGGAACCACGGTGGACGGAAGGTTTTCTCGGCGACCATCCAGCGTGGCGGGAAGATCACGAAGTCGAGATTGGCCAGACCGTGGACACTGGTCGGCGACGTCAGGACGGTAAAGATTGATGGGTCCGGGTGATCGAAACTGACCGTGCCGATGGTGTTGAAACGACGCAGGTCATATTTGTACGGCACATTATTACCGTGCCAGGCGACCACGTTTAGCGGCGAATGATCGAGTTCGCAGCCCCACAACTGGCCGAGGAATTTCTGTACCAGCGTGGTGGGTTGGCTGAGGTTTTCGTAATGGGCGACCGGGGTCAGGAAGTCCCGCGCATTGGCCAGGCCGTTGCTGCCGATAGGCCCCAAGTCCGGCAGACGCAGCGGTGCACCGTGGTTTTCAGCGATGTAGCCGCGAGCGTACGGGTCGAGCAGTTCGATGCGGAATTTAAGACCGCGTGGCAGCACGGCGATTTCCAGTGGCTCCAGTTCAAGCACGCCTAATTCGGTTGCAATACGCAAGCGTCCCAGCTCAGGCACCAACAGCAGTTCGCCGTCGGCGTTGAAGAACACGCGCTCCATGGAGCGGTTGGCGCGGTAACTGTAGATGCTGATCCCGGCCGGTTTTTCCGCAGCCGAGGTGGCGACCATGCTCACCAGACCGTCGATGAAATCGGTCGGCTCGCTCGGGATATCCAACGGATTCCAGCGCAGACGATTGGGGGTCACTTCACCCAACGGGCCGCCGGCCAGTTGCCGATCCAGTTTGACGAACGCGGGGTGATTGGCTGACGGCTGAATGCGGTACATCCAGGTGCGCCGCGCTTCACTGCGGGCCATGGTGAACGCGGTGCCAGAGAACAATTCGGTGTAGAGACCGTACGGGGCTTTTTGCGGGGAGTTCTGGCCGATAGGCAGGGCACCGGGCAACGCTTCGCTGCTGAATTCATTGCCGAAGCCGGACTGATAAGCCAGCGCGGGCGCCGTTGAATCGAGGTTCATGGAGCCTCCTGAACAGGGAGTAGGCAATAGCCTGTCACTCCATTGAAGAGCTCTCGGCACGCCTGGGTTATATTTATCGTAATTCGATTACGCATAACGTAATTTGATTGGTATTGACCGTCAAGCTATAAAGACGCCCATTCGTCCCGGGATCAGACCGCCTCCATGGAAACGCCGCGCAGCAACGATAAACAGAAAGTCCGCTCGGCCGAAGTCGGCACCGACATCCTCAAGGCCTTGGCCGAGTTGTCGCCCTCCACCTCGTTGTCGCGTCTGGCCGAACACGTGCAAATGCCAGCGAGCAAGGTTCACCGCTATTTGCAGGCGCTGATTGCCAGCGGTTTTGCTGAACAAAATGCTGCCACCAACCATTACGGTCTGGGGCGCGAAGCGTTGCGCGTCGGACTCGCCGCTCTGAACAGTATGGACGTGCTGAAAGTGGGTGCCCTGCCCTTGGCCGAATTGCGCGATGAACTGAACGAAACCTGCTTTTTGGCGGTGTGGGGCAATCAGGGCGCGACCGTAGTGCATATCGAACCGGCCGTACGTGCGGTGACGGTGGTAACGCAATTGGGCTCGGTGTTGCCGTTGCTCAGCTCGTCCACAGGGCTGGTGTTCGGTGCCTTTCTGCCGAAGCGTGAAACCGTCGAATTGCGAGAGCAGGAACTGCAGAGCGGCTCGACCCATGCGCTGGTGGATGATCAGGCCTATCAGGCGTTGTGCGAACAGATCCGCGAACGCGGTCTGCATCATGTGCATGGTTTGCTGATGCCGGGGGTCGATGCGTTGTCGGCGCCGGTGTTCAATGCTGTCGGGCATGTTGCGGCGGTGATGACTATTGTCGGCCCGGCGTCATTGTTTCACGCTGATGAAAGCGGCCCGGCGGCGCAGCGATTGTTGGCTGCGACGCGGGGTGTGAGTTGGCGGATGGGGTATGAGACATCTCCCATCCATCGTTGAAATGCAGCTTTAGTTCGACGCCAGGATGTTTCCAGGCGTATTGATCACTGCATTAACCTATCAATCGAGTCGTGCTCTGCACCTCGTGTTGTGGAACGGCGACTGCCGTTATATAGCTAATGCCTACCGGGACCCCGGTTACTGTCGAGACGAGGTCGGTTATATCCTTGATTCTGGACAGTAGGCCAACAGCATTAACAGCGGCTCCTACCGAAGCGATTTTACCGATATACAGAGTAATAGCCCCTCTCCACGCAGTGGCAAAATAGGCATTGGCCGCCTTGTCATCCCCCTCGCTGGAAGCAACTATTCCCAGAACGACTGAGTGAGTGATTCGCAGCACGCTCACCACAATGCCAACTGGCGGGATTAACAACGACACCACATCAAGTGCCAAATCAATCAGAAGTTTTGCTTCCTGCCATATCGCTTCGGCCGGGCTTGTCGTCTGATAATCCACATCGGCTATAAAGCGTCCAATCATGGACCCGTATTCCTGCTTGAACGTCAACACCGGATAGCTATTCTCCAACACAGGCGTGGACGAGATCGGATCGTTCCAACGACTGTAACGGTTTAGTGTGTTTTCTATGACTTTTCTATGTTCCAGACGCGCCAATGTCAAAACATGCTGGCCAAAACGGAAACTCTTCAATCGAGCAGCTAACGCTTCGACAGAAAAGAAGTCTTTGCCGTCGGGCGTATCAGGTATATAGATAATTAATTCTTCACGATCGTTAACCCTGCGACCGAAGACATAGGCGCCTTCCAGTTTGCGACCTTCAAGCGTAAATCCGTAAGCCCCAATACCCGGCTTGCCACCTGCGATAATGTAACTCTCACGAGGGATGTCTCGATCAAAACCGTCAATCAACCCCTTCAACCAATTGAACTGCTCCTGCGACATCTCACCTTTCATTTTCTGCGTGAGTGCCGACCTGAGCATTTCATTTTGTTTGAGCTTGCGATAAAGGCTCACCTTCAAATCAACATCCGGAGCATGCAGAAGTTTGGCCTTAAGGTACTCAATGTATTTTTCACCTGGCATCAGATCAATGACGGCATTAATTACTTTTGCATTCAGCGCCGCAATGGGCTGATCGGAAAAAGTCCAGAACAACGCATCTCTCAACTGTTCCTTGAGATCAAGAATTATTCCGCCAACAGGATTGGCGCCGAAGAAAAATTTTTCAAAGATCGAGATATCACTGCGCCACAACTGCCACTGAATGAACAAGTTGGTCAAACTGATTTTCGAATCAGCGTGAAACTTCACCCACACCTCATCAGGATCAATTTCCGGATGAGGTCCGGAGCGACTCAGGTACTCGTTCAGCGTCTTCATCACCAGGCTTCGAGCGAATTTACGGAATGGCTCGATATCAAGCTTGTCTTTGGACATCTGATAAATCGCCTTGAAGTCTGCATTTAAGCGATTCAACAGAAGCTGATCTGCCACATTCGAGTTCCTGTACCACCGCGGCGTAGCGACTTCCGCCTCGTCCGCCTCCCAGCTGATTATATTCTGGACACTCCATTTTAATAGACCAACTTCGACCCACGGTGTCAGTAGGATCGAGGACCACCACCACTCTTGCAACATCAAGCTTGGCTCTTCTAGGTGATACATTTCCTCCAACGTTTCTCTTTCACTTGAATACCCCTGCCCCCTCAAATAGGTCTGCCCTTCTTTGTCAAAAGCCCAATGACCCATTTGCTGCTGTAAGCTTTTCAGATCAGGAAACTGAAACCACTCCTGCCCCGTCGGAAAACCCGGCGCATAAAGGACATGGGGACTTCTATTAACATCGGCACTTTTCCTCCGATACACCATTAAATCTTTCATCGGCTTGACTCTAGCCCCCAACGCAATCCCGGTTATCTCTATCGTCGGATCACCGAAGTTGTAACGCTGCACTATGTCCTGAGCGACCGAGGTAACGTGGTTTTGCAAGATCGCGCCAAACATTGTCAAGGCAGTCTTTCGCCCCAAGCGCTCTCGCATTGATTCGACGACGTGATCCTGTGAATAAACCCGTTGCCTCGCCATGTTATACGCCACACGAAGATTTAACGACTGAATCGCCTGCGCTATATTAGAAGGACTTAACCTTGGATTGTTATAGAACTCCTCTACAACCACCACGTACTGCCCCTCTTGATCATGAGCACCGTACATAAAAGCCTGAGTCAGCGTTTTTCGCTCACTGTGCTCTACTTTTTTTCCGCCCGCTAATTTAACAGTATGCCGAACGCTCACAAAGATAGTGTCGGGATCAATACGCTCATCTGTACTTGGCGAAATGAAATCCTCTACCACTCCGTGGACATAGTTTTTAAACGTAGAAGCAACTTTAGTCGCCTCATGAAATCCCACCTCGCTTTCAAGCAATCTCTGTTCAAGGGAAGCATAAATTTCTTGGTTAGTTTCATAGCTCTCCTTCAACCATCTTGGCCGGGCATTGCTTGACACCAACTTAATGAAAACGGCGGCACGACCTTTCGCCTCCTCGCTCATCTCTTCCAGGTGCAGCATTGAGCCAATTTTCTGCACCGTTTTTTCGTTATCCGAACGCGAACCGTTCATGCCCCGTAGTTGACCAATGATATTGGCCTTTTGTTTCTTCAGCGCGGCATTGATGCAAGCCGAAAATACATCTTCATCAATTCTCGAATAACGAATATCAGGACTATCGCTGACCTGATCTGCGTCATCGGACGAAAGACCTTTCAGGAGCTCTGCCCGCTGGTCCGGCTCACTCAGACGCTTCTTGAGTACCTCATGCAGTGCCCGCGAAGTAGCGAACTTCTCCACACCTCGACTCGGTGTATAAAGAATCACTGCACTGTCAGTCGCCGGGATAATCGCCCCCAACGACTGACCATCCAGGCGCATGACGAAGGTCGAAGCCAATGCCGCAAAGCCTCCTTTGTGCAACTGAACCGAGACACCATAAAACGCGCTGGGAAGCAGAGGGCTGGCCAACTCATTGACTTTCTTTTCGTCGTCCGGTGTCAAACCACCTTCCGCGGCCATGACGGCCAACTCACGCCAGAAAAGCCTGACATAGAGGGTTCGCACTATGCTTTTACGCGTAGACAATGGTCGCCCTGTGGCGTCGGAACCCTGAGAGGCAGACCAGTGCTGGTCAATAACTGCAGCGTACTTTTCGGGCAAATTCAGAAGTAGTTCTGTGATCAGTTTGCCAACCGTTACGATATCCAGAGCCGGGTGGCGGTCCTCGTCCGCCGTCGAGTCACGCCAGTCGTATACTCCATACTCAGCAGCGTTATAAACAGGTGCACGCCCACGTAACAGACACTCCATCAGTACGTCATTTAACAAACCTGTTGGCTCACTGACAGACGCCGAAGTACTGCCGTGCCAATTGATAAACACCCGACTGACATACACTTCCGGATCCAGTCGCTGAAGTTCCTTCAACGCACATTCCTGAAGCAATCCTTTGAACGAAGGCGCATTCGCCAGCTGACTAGACAGCTGCTTCATCGCCTCACTGACTTCAGCCAATTCAAACTGCGAACTTAAAATCTTTTGATCATCCATAACCAATTTCTCTGAATTATTTAATTACAGGAGCAAAGCGTTAAACTTCACCCACTTGCAATCACGCTAAATCAGACACCACCCATAAATAAAGCCAGATTTACTTTCAACGTATGTAGTACTTTAAAGTTACATTATCAACATCCACTTCTCCTCAGCGCTCTACGCCCATAAACCCAACAACCGGGCTTTGGCAACCGCATGAGTTCTGCGTTCCACGTCTAACTTTTGGTAAATTCGCCGTACGTGAGTTTTTACCGTATGCAATGAAATAAAAAGCTGTTCGGCGATCTGCTGATTCGAATTGCCAGACGCAATTAATGTCAACACCTGTGTCTCTCGCAGACTAAGCGGGTTATCGCCGCCCGCGGCATCTACTTGACGTGTAATGCAAGCAGTCATACCCAATTCGATTAAAAAATTCGGCTGACGTAGACGAAGCTGACACAACAAGAACGACAAGTTACAACGACGAATGTGTTCCAGACCTTGCTCAAAAGCCTCTTTGGCCAAAGCCACTTGGCCCTGAACAAAAGCCACCTCCGCCATCGCCAGGTGCAACTCGGCCTCCAGACGATGAGCGCCCTGCGCTTCTGCAGAATCAGCAAACCGCTTGAGCCGGGCCAGTGGCTCTTGCGCTCGTTGAAGATGAACCTCCGCCAAAACCAGCAGGTATTCGATACGTGGTATCAAGTCCAGCGTCGCCGGCGGTGCCTGTCGCGCGTGCGGCCCACGATAGTGGCGCAACACACGAGTCAACGCTTCATGAGCCAGTTCCGGCCGCCCTTGCTGCAACCAGAAATGACTGCTGACTTGCAACAGGACGCCCCTGTAAACGGTGTCCGGAATCTGTCGCTGCTGCATCAGCCGCTCCGCGTCGCGCAGCCGGACAAAGGCCAGGGCATAGTCACGCTGATTGGCTGCCAGCTGCGCCTGACCGAGAAAGCCGTAGAGCACGCGCTTGTCGTGGTTGCGCAAACAAACGTCCAACCCTGTCTGGAACAGTTCCGATGCACGTTCGTCCTGCCCTTGGTACAAAGCCAGACGCGCGCGACGCAGGGCAATTCGGCCCAGCAATGGTTTGGAACGGGTTGATTGTTCACCGAGCAGATCAGCCATGTTGGCAAGTAGTGTTTCTGCGCGACCGAGAGCGCCACGTTGCTCCAGTAATTGCGCGTGATCGAGCTCCAGCAGCCCTTCGAACACCAATGAGCCTTGGGCTCGCGCCAGGCACAACGCATCGCGGTTTATCGCCTGCGCCACATCAAGTTCACCCCGCAGCAAGGCCTGTTGCGTCAAACCGGACAAACACATCAGCCGCGCCGTCCAACATTCGGGATCGAGCGCGCTCATTGCGTCAAGAAAGTGCGCGCGCGAAGCCTCCATTCGTCCCTGTAAATGCAGCAACCAACCCTGTAGGGCCTGCCAACGTGCAATCAGTTGACGCTGAAGCACCGCCGAGGGTTGAGGCGTGAAATGCGCCAAATGAGCGATACAGGCAGTCGCCTGTTCGAAACGTCCGGCGAATAACAGCGCAGCTGTAATCAATCCAACCAATTGCGGGCTGCCCAACGTCAGCTCCTCGCCCTGTTGCTCATGCAAACGCAACAACAGCACGACCGTCTGTTCCTCGAACAGGTGCTCGAAACTGAAATGCTGCAACAGGCTGACGGCGACCTCAAACTCTTCAGCCAGCAGTGCTTGTTCGAAGGCGGCTTTCCAATCGAGTTCGCCCGCGAACCACTGGCAGGCACGACGATGCCAGGAACGTCTCGCCGGCCATTGCTCATCGCACATCAACTGGGTGAGCGGTGGGAAAATCTGCAGCCAGTCGGTCAAGTCCTGCCAAGGCTCGATAAAACAACCCAGTTCTTGCAACGTCCTCAAACATTGCGCACCTTCACCCGCGCCAAACAGGTGATCGCACAGCCTTGCATTGAATCGCGGTAAATGGGCGAGTACCTGCCAGGCTTCCGTCAGCTCCGGCGTCAGCGTGGTGAACAACTCGTGCTTCAGGTAATCGAGTAAGGTGTTCGTTCGGCCCTGTGGCGTGGTGGTGTGAGACCCGTCACATTTTTGCAGCAGTGCAATCCGTACGCCGGCGCACCAGCCGCCACTGCGCTGGATGATCTTGCCGGCGACTGCATTGGCCTCGACCGGTGCCACATGCCGCAACAGCTGGGCGATCTCACTTTGATTAAACGCCAGCGTGGAGTGCTCGCACTCATACAACTCATCATCAAGCAGCAAGCGCGGCCAGTTGCATTGTGGGCGACGACGGGTGCCCAACCACCAGGTCACCATCGGGCTGCTGACCGTTAGCATGCGATCCAGCAGCAGGTCCAACTCGGGGTTCGGGACGCGGCAATAGTCATCGAAAAACAGCCAGGCTGGCATCTGTGATCGCGTCAGATACTCCAGCAACGTGGGCTCATCCGACGAGGTCAGCCCCAATTCCTGAGCCAACCGCCGCCGAAAATCGACAACATTGATCGGCTCTCCCAGCAACGGCAACCAACAGACCTGACACTGCGCGGGCGCCCGCAACAGGCATTCGGCGAGCAGCGCGCTCTTGCCACTGCCAGCGGGCGCGCAGAGTAATTTCACCCGCGCCGTCGATGCCAGTAACGGCTCAGTCAACCGGTCGCGAGACAGGTGGTGGGGAGACAGACGGGGCAGGTATCCAGGACGGTCCCGACACAGCGTCATGGCGGTCATAGTGGTGCGCCTTTTTATAATTGTGGCGCCACCCTAGCCCTCTCTTTGCAGCTTGTTGAAGAAGTATTCAGCGTACTGATTTGTGCCTATAAAAAAGGTGACCGGAGGGTCACCTTTGTGTGCAGGAGCCTGTAGGACGATTACCTTACCCCCGTACTCCGCAGGGCTGCCGGCGTGTAGTCTCCCGCTTTTGCGTCAATGTTGAATTCGAAGCTGCGTTTCTCCTCGTTCTTCATCCCCAGTGCAATGTAACGACCGGCGATCAAGTCATATAGCGCCTCGACCGTATAGGCCGGCACCTGGTAGTCGTAGTAGAACTGAGCGTGACCTTCGGCCACACGCCAGAGCTGACCGCGACCGTCGTAGTGATCGGCCAGCGCCACCTGCCAGCTGTCTTCGTCGATGTACATGTGACGCTTGGCATACACGTGCCGCTCGTTCGGCTTGACCGTGGCCACGATCTCCCAGACCCGGTGCAACTCATAGCGGGTCAGATCCTGATTGATATGCCCGGCCTTGATCACATCGGTGTACTTGAGGCTGGGCGAGTCGAGCTTGTAGCTGTTGTAAGGGATGTACATTTCTTTCTTGCCGACCAGCTTCCAGTCGTAGCGATCCGGTGCGCCGGAAAACATGTCGAAGTTGTCAGTGGTGCGCAACCCGTCGGACGAGGACCCCACGCCGTCATAGGCCACTTGAGGCGCACGGCGCACACGGCGCTGGCCCGCGCTGTAAATCCAGGCCTTGCGCGGTTCCTTGACCTGATCAAGGGTCTCGTGAACCAGCAACACGTTACCCGCCAGGCGCGCAGGCGCGGTGACTTGCTGCTTGAAGTAGCTGAGGACGTTTTCATCGCTGCCCGGTTTAAAATCACCGAGCAACGAAGGTACCGCAACCTCGTCCTTGAATCGGATAACGGTGAAATCACCATTGGACTGAGGCGTTGCCTGGGTGATGGTGCGACGCAGGTTCCCGCCGTGATAGCGGGTGATATGGTTCCAGATCACCTCGACACCGTTCTTCGGAATCGGAAAGGCGTAATAGCGGTTGCCGGTGAAATTGGCCAGACCGTTACCGTCGTTGATCGGCGTCACGTTCAGAGCGCTGCGCTTGGCCGACTCATTGATGTCCGCTGGTACGGCCACGGTACGGTGGGTCGGATAAACCGGGATCTTGTAGGTCTCGGGGTAGCGCTTGAACATCGCCACCTGGCCTTCCGACAATTTGTCTTTGTACTTGTCGACCGTCGCGGCGGTGATGATAAACAGTGGTTTTTCGCTGGCGAACGGGTCAGCCAGGAAACCCTTGCTGTCCACCGCGCCGGCATTTTTCGGGATGCCGCCAGTCCAGGCCGGGATCGAGCCATCGGCGTTGCCGGCCTTCTCGGCGCCCAGCGGCGTGAGGCTGGTGCCAAGCTTGTTGGCTTCTTCAGGCGAGACCGCCGCCATCACGTTGGCAGCCAGCAGACTCAAGGCCAGGGCGCCGCATTGCAGAATCATCTTGCACATTAAAATCATCCTTCTCAGCCAGATCAGAAGTTCATGCCGAAGCTCAACGCCAGGAAGTCGCGGTCTTGCAGGGTGTTGTAGTCACCGCCGAAGAAATCGGTGTAACTGAGGCTCGCGGTATAGGTGTTGCGGTAGTCGGCATCGACGCCGACGCTGACCGCTTTGGCGCCTTCGTTGAACAGCCCGTTGGGGCCGTAACCGGCGACGTCGTGGGACCAGGACAGGTTGGGCTTGAGGTTGATCCCGCCGATCACGTTGGCGTAATCGAGGATCGCCCGGGCGCGGTAGCCCCAGGAGGTTGAGGTAACAAAGCCATCGGTATCGCCGCCAAAACCGTATTGGCCATACACCGAGTCACGGCCGTAACGCAGTTTGGTACGCGACTCCAGGCCACCGACGTGCACCACCGCCGCCTCGCCAACCAGGGTCAGCCGCTGGGCGCCCAGCACTTGGTCGAAGAATTGCGTCAGGGTGCTCTGGACCTGCGTCACTTCCTTGCGGCGGTAGCCTTTGTTGTCGGCACCGGGCGTGGTCGCGATAGGCGATGCCGCGCCGCCTGCAATCGGGTTGAGCATGGCCAGGGTCAGGTCGTTGGTGTTGACTTGCACCGCAGCGTTGGGTCGATAGCTGATCTCGCCGGTCCACGCCGTGCCGGTAGGCAAGGTGGTGGAAAAGCTCGCGCCGTAGAGACGAATGTCTTGCGGGTACTCAAGGTAATACTGGCCGCGACCGAGCATGACGCTCTGAGCCAGTGCCGCCCCGGTGCCGGGGGCGATTCTGTTGGCGGCACTGACGATGGCCGGGATCCGTGCCAACGTTGTCAGGCCGGCAGTGGTGGTCCCGACCGTCGGCGTACGGCTGTGATAGTTCATGAAGTACAGGCCGTACTCGGTGTCGTCGCCGAGCCAGCGCAGCGCCGTCCCCCACTGCCCGGAGTCGCGGGCATCGCGGTCACCGCCACGCGGGACGATCACACCTTCCTGACTGACCTCGAAGCCTTGTCCAAACGCTGCAGCGATCGGTTGCAACGGTGCAATCGCCGGACTGCCGACGGTGTAGTTGTTGTTGCAACCATCCGCCACCACGTCGTTGCCGAAGAAGGTGCCGCAGTTGTCGACGACAGTCTGGTCCCATTCCAGTTGATAGAAACCTTCCACCGACAGTTGGTCGGTCAGGCTCTGAGAAGCGAACAACATGTTCACCGGAATCAGGCCTTCCTTGATTTCGGCGCCAGGACGGCGGAACGCTGAAACATCGATCGGGTTGATGCTGTTGATCGAGTTGCCGATGAAGGTACTTTCACCCCAACTGACCACCTGCTTGCCGGCGCGCACAGTGCCCGGCAGATCGGCGATGGAGTAGTTGTGATAGACAAAAGCGTCGAGCAACTGCGCCCCGGAGGACTTGGCGCCTTCTTTACGACCGCTGTCACTGATCGGTTTAAACTCGCGATTCTCGTCCTTGAGTTCAAAGTCGTACCAGTACTTGCCACGCACGAACACCCCGGTGTCGCCGTACTTCAACTCAAGGTCATGAACACCCTTGAAGATCTTGGAGAAGGTTTCGCCCTTCTTGAAGTTCAGCCGCCCGTCATCCCCGGTCGAAGACTGGCCGGTCCCGCCATTAACCACGCCCACCAAGGATTTGTCGGCATCGCGCATGCCCCAGCTCGCGCCGACGGACAGCGAAGAGTCAAAGCTCCCCTCGATTTCCCCAATGTTGAATGAAACAGCCTGCGCCTGGGCGCAGCAACCCAAGGCAACCGCAGCGGCCAGCGCTTGCGGCGTGAAGATGGCGCGCATTGTTGTTTTTGTCATGCGTCTTCCCCGGTGAGTGACAGAAGGCCCCACCCTACTGCCGCACGTGGGGAGCGATAAGCGCACCAAGGAGGTATTCACGATGTACCTCCAAAGGATGAATACCCGCATGGGACGGGGATTTGCGCAGGTTATGGATGGGCTGGATGGGGGGTTATCAACGCAACGCATGGCGTGTAGGCGGGGTCTGTCAGCACTGTTGCTCATGCTGCAACAGTTCATGTCATGAATCGCTATTTTTCCTTAGGACTCAAGGTCTTATTCTTGCCGGGCTTTCACGGCAACTGGCCGGAAAGCACGAAGCAATGGCGAGTGACCCACCCACGTCATTGGCGAAAGATTTCAGATGAATTGAAGATGTTCGACTCATCGCCCCGTGTTCACTGACGTTGATTTATTGCTCCTTGATCAATCGTCTTACTTTGGCCGCTGCGTTTGCAGCGGCCTTTTTTATGGGCGCGTTTCGTTTAATTGCTGAACAGCCCTCGTTAGCGCGAGTACTGCTCAACAACTAGAGAATGTTCTTACACAAATTAAGGACCCCTCTTTCTATTTCACAAAAAACAGTGCAAAACTGCGCACACTCCAAATAGAAACAACCTACAACTTTCTCGGACCCAGCCTCAAACCTCCTGGCGTAACCTTATTCAGCACCACCGATTAATGACGTCATGGAAGATTCACAATGCCAGAAAAACAAGGTCCCCCGTATCAGTTACCAGCAACTAATGTTGTCGGAGAACACGGCAAAATTGAATTTTTGCCAACCACTTATGTTGGAAAACAACCAAAACCAGGAAAAGACTCAAAAGGCGGTGGATTTCGCGTTCCGCCGACACGACCAGGAGGAATGGGCTCTGGCCTTACACACAGCGAAGGGCTAAGGCGCGAAACCCGAGACAACATCAAGGCCACGGAGGCTTTTGTAAAAAATGAATATGGTGCGAAATCTCAGGACTTGCCAAGATCAACTGAGGTTGACCTCGCTAATGTGAGAGCACAACATCCATCATCAGTTTCTACGTCGGCGCAGGCCTATCAGCACGAACTAAATGTCAGAAACGTATTAATCCAACAAAAGACCGCTGAACTGCACACCCATACGGTGTTGGCCAATGCTTTCTATGGACACAGCCCACTCAACACAACGATTGGTGATTATCTAGCCAGAGCTCAAGCTCTGGATAGAACTGTCACGCCCTATGGGCCCGCTTATTCAAAATGGGTTGCCTCCTATAAAGCTGCTTACTCTGCAAAGCGACTGACAGAGCAAATTCAGCTTTTAAATAATCAACACATACATGTGCAGCACCTTCTTGCCGCTGCGCATGCGCAAGAACAAAGACAACGAGAAGCGGAACAAGAAGCACAACGGGTTGCTGCTGAAGAAGCCCGCATGAAGGTGGAAGCTCAGACCGAGGCGCAGTTTCGGGCTCAGGCTCAGCTTCAGAAGCGAACTCGCTCCTAATTCAACGACCGACCTGTATGAACTGGCAGCCGTCGGAGGGGAAACCGACCTGCCAGTGAGACTCGGCTCGAGGACGGTAGGCAACAGGGTAGAGATCGTTGTTGTTACTACTGACGGAGTGACAGTACCCGCGAGTGTGCCGGTGAGGTTTGCTCACTTTGACGCGAGCAAGAATGTTTACGTATCCGGCAGCACCGTCTCTAACGGTCCCGTCATCACCTGGACGCCATTGGTAGAACCGCAGGATCCTTCGACGGAATTTCCGCTGATCGACACTGACCTGCCGATCTATGAAGGCGCTACCGTCACCCCTGACACAGGGCGAATCAATCCGTTTCCAGAGCTGGATCGCTACGGATTTGGTGGCTTCATCACCGTTTTTCCGATCGACTCCGGGATCCCTCCGACATTCACGATGTTCAGGGATCGGCGGCAGGATCCCGGTGTTGCCAGTGGCGCCGGACAAGCAGTTTCCGGACACTGGTTGGGTGCTGCCTCGACGGGAGAAGGAGCGCCGATTCCGATGCAGATTGCGGATAAATTTCGAGGACGGGAGTTTTCGAGTTTTAAAGCGTTTCGCAGAGTATTTTGGAAGGCCGTGGCGAATGACCAATTTCTGATTGATCAGTTTACCGAAGTCAACAAGCTTGATATTAGAAATGGGCTATCACCGGCTGCTCTGTTTTCGGATCAAGTTGGTGCACGTAAAAAATTTGAAATTCACCACGTTAAGCCAATCAATGAAGGCTGCTCGGTCTACGACATAGATAATCTTCGTGTACTAACACCAAAGCAGCACATCGAAGCCCATTCAAAAAAGGGAGAAATGTAAAAATGAAATTAAAAAATAAATTCGAAGAATACACAGAAACCGAATTCCCAAGTCTCATAAACAGGTTATTTGAAGGCGATTACTCATCAGAGAAAGAGCACGATGCAGTTGTTGACAACATCGTAGATACTTCAGAACACCCAAACGGCACTGATATTTTATATTACCCAGCAGAGGGTGTTGAAGACAGCCCTACGGGCGCGTTAAACGCCATTAAAACCTGGAGAGCAGCCAACGGCAAACCAGGCTTCAAACCTGAAGAACAGTAATCCAAACAAAGAAGCAAGCATTCGTGCTTGCTTCTTATACCGCCAGTTCTTATGCAAACTCGCGAAACTTCCTACCACCTACACACTTCTCGGAAAGCGACTACATAGATCTGTAATCGCACGAAGCGCGCCAGCGATTAAGGTTAATGACAAGTCAGCCATTCATTTTGCAATCACGCTGACTTCAACCTAATCCACGGCGAGCAATATCTCCATGAATCCCATTGACTACAATAAATACCGCGCCACCAAAAGCTTCAACACCCGAGTACGCTTTCTGATTCTCCACTACACAGCCGGCAACTTCTCCAGTTCGGTCAACGCACTGACCGGCCCGAATGTCAGCGCCCACTATCTGGTTCCCGACATCACCGACCCGAGCTACTTGAAAGCAGGTTATACCAGGCAGGAAGTTTTCAATCTCGTCGACGAAACCAAGCGGGCGTGGCATGCGGGCGTCAGTACCTGGGGCAATCGAAGCAATCTGAACGACACGTCAATCGGCGTTGAAATCGTCAACCTTGCAACGTTTAGCCAAGGGGTTTTCAACTTTCCGCCGTATCAGCCAGAACAAATTGCCGCCATTGAAGAGCTGGCGCTGAACATCCTTGAACGTTACCCGGCTATCAGCCCGCCCCATGTTCTGGGGCACTCGGATATTGCGGTCGGCCGCAAGAGTGACCCCGGGCCGAAATTCCCTTGGCATGCCCTTTACTTGAAAGGCGTCGGTGCCTGGTTCGACGATGCCACCCGAGACACCTATCTGCAGCAATACAACGAGACCGGCATTCCAGCCCGAGCCAAGTTGCTCACACTGTTCAAGACTTACGGGTACGACGTGTCCCGTGCGTCAACTGAACAAGGTTTCACACAACTGGTTCGGGCCTTTCAGCTGCACTTTCGCCCGGAAACGTACGACGGGATCATGGATGCGCAAACGGCCGCGAATCTGGCGGCATTGGTTCACAAGTATTTTCCCTGATCACCGCTGCAAACCAGATGTCGGGGCCGACTATCAAGAACCAGCAAGGTCAAGAACGGTGACCTTGCTGGTTTCCATCAAAGCGAATACTTCTGCAAATTCGCCATCATTTCCTTCAACGCTTCAAGGTTGTCCTGCGGGTGCGCCGCGTCTTCAAAATCGCAGATCTGCTGCCAATGCGCCGCCACATCTTCCGGCGAGAACCCAATCCGCGGATCAAACCCCGCACCCAGGCTTCGTTCCCAGCGCACCTTGCCCATCCAGCCGCCACCGACTTCAAACAGCCCGGAGGTTTCCTGGCAGTTCTCGCTGGCGAGGTACACCACCAGCGGGCTGACCAGTTCCGGCTTGAGCTGTTCAAAGACTTGCGGCGGGATCAGGCCTTCGGTCATGCGGGTGCCGCCGGTGGGGGCGATGGCGTTGACCAGGATGTTGTTCTTGCGGCCTTCGATGGCCAGGGTGCGGGTCAGGCCGTAGAGGCCGAGTTTGGCCATGCCGTAGTTGGACTGACCGAAGTTGCCGTAAATGCCCGAGGTCGAAGCGGTGAAGATGATGCGGCCGTAGTTTTGCTCGCGCAGGTGCGGCCAGGCGGCGCGGGTGACTTTGTAGGCGCCTTCGACGTGGACGCGGTAAACCAGGTCCCAGTCGCCGTCTTCCATTTTGTGGAAGGTTTTGTCCCGCAGGATCCCGGCGTTGTTGACCACTACATCGACACGGCCGAAGGTGTCCAAGGCGTTCTGAACGATTTTTTCGCCGTCGGTGACGGAGTCATGGTTGGCCTGGGCGATACCACCGGCCTCACGAATTTCGGCCACCACCCGGTCAGCCGCCGAAGCGTTTGCGCCTTCGCCCTGAGCCGAGCCGCCGAGGTCGTTGACCAGCACTTTGGCGCCCTGTTTGGCGAACAGCAACGCGTGGGCCCGGCCCAGACCGCCGCCTGCACCCGTGATGATCACAACTTTATCTTCGAAGCGCACAGACTCATTCATTGGGGGGACTCCAGCAGGCCAGGGGACAATGAGTCCGAGTGTCAGGCACGGCGATGCGGGTCACAATGAACTGGGGTGAGGCTGAATGGTGCGCGATAAGGCAGGGGGATAGTCAGGAACAGGCGACCCTGCGCGGCATTGAAACCAGCTGATCGCGAAATGCCAGATAGTGCTTGAGCACCTGCCCCGGCGCCTCGGTTTGAGGGTAGTGGCCGATACCGAGCAACAAGACCGTGTCGGGGTTCGGGATCAGTTCCCGATAACGCTCGACCATGTGCGCGCCGGAGATCGGATCGACCTCACCATCGATCACCCGCAACGGCACTTCACCACGCTGCATCGCGCTGACCCAACGCTCACGCTGGACACGGCGTTCAGGGATGTAGGCGATTAATTTGTGCATGATCCGTGGCCCCTGATTGCTCTCAATCAGACTCCAGAAATCATCCATCGCACTCTCGGTGGGGCGACTGTGCGGACCGAAAATCCGCTGAAAACTCTTCACCAGACCGTCACGGGAAAAGGCTCGCCCGATCATCCAGCCCAAGGGGCTGAGCAGGAGTTTTTGCATCAGTATCGGGCGATGGGTTTCGGGAAACAGGCCGCCATTGAGGAACACACAACTGCCGATATGAATGCGCGCTTCGTAATGCCGGGCCAACAGTTCCTGGGCCACGCTGTCGCCATAATCGTGGGCCAACAGGTGCACCGGTTGCTCGACCTTCACGTGCGCCAGCAAAGCCTGTTGCAGATCGGCCTGCTCCAGCAGGCTGTATTCGTGGTCCACCGGTTTGGCGGAGTCGCCAAAGCCGAGCATGTCGCAGGCAATCACCCGATAACGCTGGGTCAGCGGCTGCCAAAGGTAATGCCAGTCCCAACTGGCGGTCGGGAAGCCATGAATGAGCAGCAGTGGCTCACCCTGCCCCGCCGTCCAGTAACGGATGGTCTGGCCTCGGAATACGAACGTCTGGCCGCGTTTGCGCCAGACACACAGGGGGATCTCGGCGAGGGCCATTAGTGTTTATAACCCGGGTCTTGTTTATCGAGTTTGCGCAGCAGCGCTGGCCAGGCCAGTGCGCCGCCCATCCCTTGAGCGCTTTTGGTGACGCCGGCGATCATCGCCTTGGCGCCTGCCAGAATCTGCGGTTCGATGGCGATCAACTCGGCGCCACCGTTCTGCGCCAGCACCTGGATATCGCAGGCGCGCTGGAAGGTGAACATCATCAGGAACGTGTCGGCGATCGTGCCGCCGCAGGTCAACAGACCATGGTTGTGCAGCATCAGGAAATTGTTTTCGCCGAGGTCGGCTTGCAGTCGCGCCTTCTCTTCATGGCTAAGCGCAACACCTTCGTAGGCGTGATAAGCCAGGCTCGACAGAACAAACAACGATTGTTGGCTGATTGGCAAAATGCCTTGTTTCTGCGCCGACACCGCGACACCCGCCGCCGTATGGGTGTGCAGCACGCAGACGACATCGTGACGAACCTCGTGCACGGCGCTGTGGATGGTGTAACCGGCCGGGTTGATCTCGTAAGGGCTGTCCATCAGCTTGTTGCCGGCCTGATCGACCTTGACCAGGCTGGACGCGGTAATCTCGTGGAACATCAGCCCGAACGGGTTGATCAGAAAGTCTTCGGTACCGGGGACCTTGGCCGAAATGTGGGTAAAAATCAGGTCATCCCAGCCATGCAGGGCAACCAGACGATAGCAGGCGGCAAGATCGACGCGGGTCTGCCACTCGGCGGCGCTGACCTGATCCTTGACACTGTGTGGCGATTGGACGGGGGCTACGTTCACGGCAAGGAACCTCTGATTTTTATTCTTGGGGTTTCTATTGTTTACCGACGCTACAACAGTCTAGTCACGCCCCGGGGATCGTGTAGTTGCATTGGCAGCCAGCTTGATGGCCTAGCGAGTCAGTACGCCAACGAACCTGGATCCACGTCAACGTACTGCCGCCAACAACGGTGCGGCGAACAGATTGCGCAGCCCCGTCAGAACCCTGACTAACCCCGCAGAGCGCTGACCAACTCCGCCAGCCAAGGCTCGGCGTCGGTTTCCGGCGTCACGCTTTCGCTGGCGTCCAGGCGCAGCATGGGCAGGACTTCGCGTAAGCCCAGTTCGCCGAACAATTCGCGCATCAACTCGCCGCCGCCACAAAACGTGTCGCCGTAACTTGCATCGCCCAGACCAATCACGGCGCCCGGCAAGCCACGCCAGGCCGCCGGCAACTGGTCGCGAATGGCGAAATACAACGGTTGCAGGTTGTCCGGCAACTCGCCCATGCCGGTGGTCGAGGTCACCGCCAGGAAGGCGTCGGGAGCAAAGGCCTGAACATCGGCGAGGCTTGCACGCGGGTTGTACCAGGTTTCGAAACCTGCGGTGTTCAAAATGCTCGCGGCATGGCGGGCGACTTCTTCAGCCGTGCCGTAGACCGAGCCGGAAAGGATGGCGACTTTCATCAATCTGATCCTGAAGCTGAGTAAAAAGACGGGGAATATTAACAGCCATGGCAAAAAAGCTGCGATTGACTCTCAATTAACGTTGATGGCCAGTAGACAGTAATCGGTGTTCTTCTAAAATGCAGCGCTCAATCAAATTGGAAAGGATTCTCCGATGATTAACGCCCAACTGCTGCAAATGGTGATTAACGCGTCCAACGACGGCATCGTGGTTGCCGAGAAGGAAGGCGAGCAGGACAAGATCCTGATTTACGTCAACCCGGCATTCGAACGCCTGACGGGTTACACCAGCGAAGAAATCCTTTACCAGGATTGCCGGTTTCTTCAGTCCGGTGACCGCGATCAGGAAGCACTCCCGGCGATTCGCGAGGCATTGAGCAGTGGCGGTTCCTGTCGGAAAATCCTCAGAAATTACCGCAAAGATGGCACGCCATTCTGGAACGAACTGTCCCTTTCAACAGTAAAAAACCCGGATGACGGACAGACTTATTTTGTTGGTGTGCAGAAAGACGTCACTGTTCAGGTCAAGGCGCAGCAGCGAGTTGCCCAACTGGAGGCGCAGTTGGCCGGGGTCCAGGCCGAGCTTGCCGCACTAAAAGCGACGAACGGCAAAAACAAATCAAAGAATTGATTGTCATTAACTACAATCACCGATGACTTTGTAACTTTTTCTGTTGAGCAGATCATGCAACGCGACGCACTCCTGACCCAGGATGAGCTGGATTTTATCCAGACCATGCAACACAACCCGAAACTCAATATGCGGGATGCGACGTCGAGCCTGCTCGTCAACGGAGGTTCACAAATCCGTGACTTGCTCACACGCCTTGCCGCCCATGAGCAAGTCACCATCCAGGCCAACTTCGAAAATCAGCAAATGACCTTCCCGCTGCACTTGGTGGAAGACGAGTTTCACGCGATGCATTTACGCCTCGGCGTCCCCAGTATCTATGAAGACGGACCGATGGTCCGGCCATGGCGCCTGGTACTCGAGGAACCAGTTGCACTGGAAAATGCCAGTGGCCAACCCGGTACGATGTGGGTGCACGAAGTGTCGTTCAAAGGGGTTTTGCTGGAAGTTCGCAACAAGACCAAACCGCCAAAACATTTCGCCTTGTGGTTCAGCCCGTCCGGCTATGAGCGGATCGCGTTGCGCGGCGCCTTCGAGAAAGAAACCGACAACGGCTTCTATGCCTACCAGTTGAATCAGGATGACAAGGACGAAACCGAGCGCCTGCGCCAGTACATCCTTCAACAGCATCGGCTGACGCATCCAGCCATGCATCTCTGATTCAAGTGTCCAGGGTGCCTGCCAGGAACTGTTTCAAACGCTGACGCATGACCAATCCTTCGTTACCCAAGCATCCAATCGACGATCCGGTCAGGTTCTCCTGTACCAGGTCGGACGCATCCCCCGCCAGCATCAACTGACAATCCAGGCTCAAGGCCAGGCGCTTCAATCGCCGTGGCAATTCGGGCACAGGCGCGTGATTGGAAAACAGCACCAGCGCCTGGGGCTTGACCCGCTCGCAGACCAGCGTCAATTCGTCGAACGGCTGACCGATAGCCAACACCTGAATAGCCGAATCGGCACTGTTCAGAAACAGCGCCGCTACCAGGACTTCGAGTTCACGACACTGATCGTTCAGGGCGCAGACAATCACCCGTCGCGGCTGCAGGACACGCACCAGCAGCAGGCGTTGCAACACTCGAGCGCGCAGAAAGCCATCCAGGAAAAACCACTCGCTAGCCCGGCCGAACGCGTCATGGCGCTGCAGTAATTGCTTCCAGAGTGGACGCAGAATGTCCTGAAACACGACGGTAAAGGGATAACTGGAAAAGATCAGTCCATAGACCTGATCCAGTTGAACCTCGTCAAAGGCACTCACCGCCGCCTGAATCTGTTGCTGCCATTGCGTGTAGTCAGCGTGCACGAGTTCATTCGGGAGGAGGTGCGATAAGGCCTGTAGCGGTGCAATCCTGGCCAGAATCTTGCCGACTTTACTGACAGCAACGCCGCGTTCGATCCAACCAAGGATGCTGTGGACCCGATCGATATCGGTCATGGAATACAGTCGATGCCCACTGTCGGTGCGCGCAGGCTGTATTAATCCATAGCGTCGTTCCCATGCACGGAGCGTGACCGGGTTGACCCCCGTCAGGCGCGCTACTTCGCGTATCGGAAACAGCTCTTCCTGCTCGAGTGGAAGACCACGCTGCAATCCAGGGATAACATCAGTCAAGACAGGCATTTTACAATTCTACGTCCATGTATAAATTGGATCCCATTCTACCTCCCCTACCCCCCCACCGTTCAAGTCGTTGGTGGCGCGCCGCGTCGCCGATTGACCCCGCTGATGGTCTACTTCTTCATTCTGCTGTCGACCCGACTGCTGACCAACTGGCTGAACACCACGCCGCAACGGCCGCTGCCCGCCGAGCCTTCAACGCAGAATCGCTAAGCCTGCCACCACAATAGGTGTACGCCCCACGTCGCTGGTATAGTTTTGCTCTTACCGCGACGCGAGCCGTTCATGACCTCTTCCGCAGCTCCAATCCTCATCACCGGTGCCGGCCAACGTGTCGGTCTGCACTGCGCGCAGCGTTTGCTCGAGGATGGTCAAGCGGTGATCTTCAGTTACCGCAGTGAACGCCCCGGCGTGCAAATCCTGCGCGATCTGGGGGCGACCGCGGTGTTTGCAGACTTCTCCACTGAAGCCGGGATTTTTGCGTTCATCAGCGATCTGAATAACCACACCGACAGCCTGCGGGCGATTGTCCATAACGCCTCCGAATGGCTGGCCGAAACCCCGGACACCGACGCCACGGCCTTCACCCGCATGTTCAACGTCCACATGCTGGCGCCCTACCTGATCAATCTGCATTGTGCAGACTTGCTGCAACGCTCAAGCCCCGCCGACATCGTGCACATCAGCGACGACGTGACCCGCAAGGGCAGCAGCAAACACATCGGCTACTGCGCCAGCAAAGCCGGCCTCGACAGCCTCACCCTGTCCTTCGCCGCGAAATACGCGCCGACAATCAAGGTCAACGGTATCGCGCCAGCCCTGCTAATGTTCACCCCCGACGACGACGCAGCGTACCGCGCCAAGGCACTGGCCAAGTCCGCGCTGGGTATCGAACCCGGCGGCGAAGTGATCTACCAGAGCCTGCGTTATTTGCTCGACAACCCTTATGTCACCGGCACGACCCTGACCGTCAACGGCGGACGGCACATCAAATAAACGGCCCCCGCAAGGATGTTCCATGACGTTATCCCTGTCCCAGAGCTATCGCGAAATCCTCATCGGCCTCGGTGAAAACCCCGACCGAGAGGGTCTGCAAGACACCCCGGTTCGCGCGGCAAAAGCCATGCAGTACCTCTGCCATGGTTATGCGCAAAGTGTCGAAGAGATCGTCAACGGCGCGCTGTTCGCTTCCGATAACGATGAAATGATCATCGTCGACAACATCGAGCTGTACTCGCTCTGCGAACATCACATGCTGCCCTTCATCGGCAAGGCGCATGTGGCTTATATTCCAACGGGCAAGGTGCTGGGCCTGTCGAAGATTGCACGATTGGTGGACATGTTCGCCCGTCGCCTGCAAATCCAGGAAAACCTCACTCGGCAAATCGCCGACGCGGTGCAGCAAGTGACCGGTGCGGCGGGCGTCGCGGTGGTCATCGAAGCCAAGCACATGTGCATGATGATGCGCGGCGTCGAGAAACAGAATTCGACCATGAACACCTCGGTGATGCTCGGCGCCTTCCGCGAGTCGAGCAACACCCGCCAGGAGTTCCTGCAATTGATTGGACGGAGCAAGTAGCAATGCCACAACTTCAACCAGGAACGGCACGCATCCGGGTCAAGGACCTGTGCCTGCGGACCTTCATCGGGATCAACGAGGATGAAATCCTCAACAAGCAGGATGTCCTGATCAACCTGACCATCCTGTATGCCGCTCAGGAAGCGGTGCGTGACAACGACATCGATCACGCGCTGAACTACCGCACCATCACCAAGTCGATCATCGCCCACGTGGAGGGCAATCGCTTCGCCCTCCTCGAACGCCTGACTCAGGAAATTCTCGATCTGGTCATGGCCAACGAGTCGGTGTTGTACGCCGAGGTCGAAGTCGACAAACCCCACGCCCTGCGATTCGCCGAGTCGGTGTCTATTACCCTGGCCGCGAGCCGCTGACCGTCTGGCACATTGTTCGTCAGACTTTTATCATCCTCACACGATTTGATTGCACAGAGCCCGCCATGAACGATCAACAACGCCTGGAACTCGAAGCCGCCGCCTTTCGCCGGCTGGTCGCCCACCTGGACAGCCGCAAGGACGTGCAGAACATCGACCTGATGAACCTCTCCGGTTTCTGCCGTAACTGCTTGTCCAAGTGGTACAAGGCCGCTGCCGACGAACGCCAGATCGAGGTCAGCCTCGATGACGCCCGCGAAGTGGTTTACGGCATGCCGTACGTCGAGTGGAAAGCCCAATACCAGCAAGAAGCCAACGCCGAACAACAAGCGGCGTTCGCCAAAGGAAAACCCAATGAGTGATGTGAATACCCTGCGCGCCAGCCTCAAGAGCGGCGAACACGTTTTTGCCGATACCCTGGCGTTCATCGCCGCCGGCTACGACTATCAACCTCAGGCGTTCAACAATGGCAGCGTGGAAAACGCAGCCGGCCAGAATGAAGGCTCGTGCAAGACCCTGGGTCTGGCGCTGCTGGAAGGCTTGAGCGATGAAGAGGCGCTGTTGGCGTTCGGCGAGCATTACCGTTCGGTGGTGGCGACGCCTGAGGGCAGCGATCACGGCAATATCCGCGCGCTGATTGTTCATGGATTGGCCGGTGTGAAGTTCACTCAACAGCCGCTGACTCGCCGCTGATTCAACGCCCGCAAATCACATCCCGACTTTTAAGATTGACCCGGCAACTTTATTTCGTTTGCCGGGCACCGCTGCTCACGGCTTAGATAAAAAGAAGCATCCCTTCTTCAGAGTCGGTCATCCATGAGCAGCGAAACCATCAGCCAGTCGATCAACATCGTTCATCCCGTCACGCTCAGCCACGGCAAAAATGCCGAGGTCTGGGACACCGATGGCAAACGCTACATCGACTTCGTCGGCGGCATCGGTGTATTGAACCTCGGCCATTGCCATCCGCGCATCGTCGAGGCCATTCGCGAACAAGCCACCCGGCTGACCCACTACGCGTTCAACGCCGCTCCGCATGCGCCCTACATCGAACTGATGGATCGTCTCACCGCATTTATTCCGGTGGGCTACCCGGTCAGCGGCATGCTCACCAACAGCGGTGCGGAAGCAGCGGAAAACGCCCTGAAGATCGTCCGTGGCGCCACCGGTCGCACGGCCGTCATCGCCTTCGACGGCGCCTTCCATGGCCGTACCCTCGCCACGCTCAACCTCAACGGCAAAGTCGCGCCCTACAAACAGAAAATCGGCGTGCTGCCGGGTCCGGTTTTTCACCTGCCCTTCCCGAGCAAGGACAACGGCGTGACCTGCGCCGAGGCTCTAAAAGCCATGGACCGGCTGTTCAGCGTCGAGATCGACGTCGACGACGTCGCCTGTTTTATCGTCGAACCCGTACAGGGCGAATCGGGCTTCCTGACGCTGGACGTGGAGTTCGCCCAAGCGCTACGTCGCTTCTGTGATGAAAAAAACATCCTGCTGATCGCTGATGAAATCCAGTCCGGCTTCGGCCGCACCGGCCAGCGCTTTGCCTTTTCGCGACTGGGCATTGAGCCGGACCTGATTCTGCTGGGCAAGAGCATCGCCGGCGGTGTGCCGCTGGGTGCAGTGGTCGGGCGCAAGTCACTGCTCGACACCTTGCCCAAGGGCGGACTGGGCGGCACCTATTCGGGCAACCCGATTGCCTGCGCCGCGGCACTGGCAACCCTGGACGAGATGACCGATGCGAACCTGCACGTATGGGGTTCGCAACAAGAAGAAGCCATCGTCAGCCGCTACGAGGCCTGGCGCGCCAACAAGCGGTCCCCGTTTCTGGGTCGCTTGACGGGCGTTGGCGCGATGCGCGGCATTGAGTTGATCAATGCCGACGGCACACCGGCATCGGCGCAGTTGACACAACTGCTCGCGCTGGCACGAGACGCGGGCTTGCTGCTGATGCCCAGCGGCAAGTCGCGCCACATCATTCGGCTTTTGGCGCCGTTGACCACTGAGGCTGCGGTGCTGGAGGAGGGGTTGGATATCCTTGAAGCAAACCTGGCGAAACTTTCCTGAAAAGCAAACTGCGATCCGGGACTGACATAGCGAATTATGTTCGCTTGTAGTCCCCTATTTTGCATCGCAATACTGGCCAAACACCTCTTTTACCCAGCGAGATCACTACCACCGACAAGCCTGAGGCAGTCATGTATCACGACAATATAATTTATAAAAAAAAGTCCAATGATCCTCAATTCCTGCTCGGCGTAGCCGTAGTGCTGTTTCTCGGCGCCTACCTGATGAACTTGGGCAACAGCGGCCTCAGTCATTTCCTGCATCCGCTGTTGGGCAATGCCCCGGACAACCTGACCGTTCGCAATATCGCCATCGGCCTGGCGATTGCCGCACTGGGCACGCTGAACTTTCACGTCCTCGGACGCTTGAAATTCAAGGTGCAGACCACCGTGGTATGGATCGAACTGCTGATCCTGTTCCTGGCGTTCTTCGACACCTTCGACCTTTCCTACAGCTTCATCCTCGACAAAATCGGTTTCCTGATCATCCAGGGCGCCGCGACCACCCTATACATCTCCGCTGTGGCGATCGTGATTGCCTTCGTGCTGGCGTTGATAGGTGCCGTGGCCAAGCTGTCGAACAACGGCCTAGCCAATGCCATCGCCTCGTTCTACACCTCATTTTTTCGCGGTGTTCCACTGCTGATCCAGATCTACCTGATTTACCTCGGACTGCCGCAACTGGGTTATGTGGTGGACGCAGTGCCAGCCGGCATCCTCGCGTTGTCGCTGTGCTACGGCGCTTACATGACAGAGATTTTTCGTGCGGGCATCCAGAGCATTCCGGTGGGTCAGTGGGAGGCCTCGCGAGCCCTCGGCATTAGCCCGTTCAAGACCCTGAGCCGGGTGATCATGCCGCAAGCCTTGCGGGTGATCATCCCGCCCACCGGCAACCAGTTCATCGCCATGCTCAAGGACAGTTCGCTGGTGTCGGTGATCGGTGTCTGGGAATTGATGTACCTGGCCAAGACCCAGGGCCGCGCAGACTTCCGCCACCTGGAAATGCTGATCACCGCTGCGATGATTTACTGGGCCCTATCGTTCATCCTTGAACGGGTGCAGGCGCGGATCGAAAAACGGGTCAACCGATCCATTGTCAGAGGTTGATGCGCGATGATTCGAACCAATACGGCTGAACAACTCAACCTTGCGCCTGCTGCGCAACCCCGTCCTTCAATGATTTCTATCACCGGCCTGAACAAGTGGTACGGCGATTTTCACGCGTTGCGCGATGTCGACCTGAACGTCGCCACCGGCGAAATTCTGGTGGTGTGCGGTCCGTCAGGCTCGGGCAAGTCGACGATGATTCGTTGCATCAACCATCTGGAGAATTTCCAGAAAGGCCACATTCAGGTCAACGGCATCACCCTCACCAGCGAGGCTGAAAGTGTCAGCGCGGTGCGCCGGGAAATCGGCATGGTATTCCAGAGCTTCAACCTGTTCCCACATTTAAGCGTGATGGACAACCTGACCCTGGCCCCGCAACTGGTGCAAGGCGTGTCGAACGCCGAGGCGAAAAAGCGCGCTCAGGTTTACCTGGAGCGGGTACGCATTGCCGAACATGCCGACAAGTACCCTTCCCAACTGTCCGGCGGCCAGCAGCAGCGCGTGGCGATTGCCCGGGCACTGTGCATGAACCCCAAAGTGATGCTGTTTGACGAGCCAACCTCGGCCCTCGATCCGGAAATGGTCCACGAAGTGCTGGACGTGATGGGCGAGTTGGCCACCGACGGCATGACCATGATTTGCGTAACCCACGAAATGGGTTTTGCCAGCAAGGTCGCCGACCGCGTGCTGTTCATGGACCAGGGCCAAGTCATCGAACAAGCCACCCCGTCCGAGTTTTTCAACAACCCGCAAACTGAACGCGCACAGAAATTCCTGTCACAGATCATTGGTCACTGAGCACCGCTTTGCCCCTTCATAACAATAACGATAAGTGGAGATGGACATGGTCAGCAAAAAACACGTAATCGCAGCCGCAATGTCGCTGGTGTTCGTCGGCGCCGCCAACGCCGGAGCCGTACTGGACAAGATCCAGAAAAGTAAAACAATGACCGTCGCCACGTCGGCGACCTGGCCTCCCCAAGGGTTTATCAACGATAAGAATGAAATCGACGGGTTTGATATCGACGTTTCCAAGGAGATCGCCAAGCGTCTCGGAGTCGAGGTCAAATTCATCACCCCTGACTGGGACGTGATCACCGCGGGTAAGTGGAACGGCCGCTGGGACATGTCTGTGGGCTCGATGACCGCCACCAAAAGTCGCGCGCGAATTCTCGACTTCCCCGCGACCTATTACTACGTGCCCTACGTGTTTGCGGTTCACAACAAATCCACACTGACCGACCACAAAGCCCTCAATGGCAAAACTATCGGTGTCGAAGGCGGCACCACGTCCGAGGATTACCTGAATCAGGCGCTGGCCATCGAAGCAACTGAACTGCCGCCAGTCACCTACGACGTACAGACCAAAAAGATGAAAACCTATGCCGGCTCCCTTGGACCGCTGGATGACTTGCGACTGGGCGACGGCGTTCGTCTCGACGGCATCCTCACTCAGCGCAGCACGCTGGAGGCGGCCATCAAGAAAAACTACCCGCTGCGTACCGTCGACAATGGCGTGGTGTTCTACGAACCCCTGGCCATTGCCACCGACAAGGGTGACGCGGAGTTGAAAGCCAAGCTCAGTCAAATCATCGGCGAGATGCACAAGGACGGCACGCTCACCAAGCTGTCCACCAAGTGGTACGGCGTGGACTATTCGACCGTCAAGTAAGCCAATCCTCCCCTGTGGGAGCGGGCTTGCTCGCTCCCACCAAAGGCAGCACTCAAGGATTGACCATGTCCTTTCCTACCACCTGGTATTCCCAAACCTCGCTGCCTCGCGCAGCCAGGCCCGGACTGAGCACTGATGAAACCTGCGACGTCTGCATCATTGGCGCCGGGATCGCGGGCCTTACCGCTGCCCTGGAGCTGACCCGGCGCGGCAAACGCGTGATCATCCTCGAAGCCCAGCAAGTCGCCTGGGGCGCGTCCGGTCGAAATGGCGGTGTGGTCTCGCCGGGATGGGCTGCAGGGTCGGGAGCGATTCGCAAGAAACTGGGATTGGAACAGGCCAGGGCGCTTTTTCAGATGTCGGTCGAGGGTGTGGAGATTGTCCGCCGCAACATCGCCGAACTGGCACTGACTGGCTGCGATCCATCCGCCGGCACGATTCAGGTCAAGCGTTACGACGACAGTGCGAGTGTGAAAAACCACATCGACACGATGCGCCGCGACTTCGGCTATGAACTCAACTACCTCGACACCCCTCAGGTCCGCGAACGGGCCCACACCCTGCGCTATTTCCAAGGCATCGAGGATCCGAAGGCGCTGCACTTCCACCCGCTGAATTATTGCCTGGGGCTGGCCCTCGCCATCGACGCCGCGGGAGGCCGGATTTTCGAACAATCAAAAATGCTGGACTGGCGGCGCGACGGCGCCGACAAAATTGTCCAGACCGCCAACGGCACCGTGTGCTGCCAGGACCTGGTGTTCTGCGCTGGCGGTTACGGCGGCCCGGAGTTGCAAAAACTCAGCCGCGCCTTCCTGCCCATCGCGACCTATGTGGTGCTGACCGAACACTTGGGCGACTCAATCAAAAACGTCCTCGACTCCGGCGCCGCGTTCTCCGACGACCGCCGCGCCTCGGACTATTACCGCGTGGTCGAAGGCGATCGCCTGCTCTGGGGCGGACGCATCACCACCCGCAACGAACAGAACGAAAAGACCCTCGCCACCCTGCTCAAGGCCGACATGGTCTCGGTCTATCCACAACTGGCTCCGGTCAAAATCGAATTAGCCTGGTCCGGACTGATGGGTTACTCCACCAACAAGATGCCCAACCTGGGATTACTGGAACCGGGCGTCTGGGCCTGCACCTCGTTTGGTGGCCATGGCTTGAATACCGGCTCGATTGGCGGCAGGGTCATCGCCGAAGCGGTGTGCGGGGAAAGTGCGCGTTATCAACTGTTTAATCCGTACTTGCTGGACTGGAACGGCGGACCGTTCGGACGGATTGCCGCCAATGCCATCTATCAATCGTTGAAGGTCATGGACTTTGTCCAGGAGCGGTTCCGGGTCTAATCGAAACCGAGGGACTTTTCTGCGAACACAAAAAAAACCGGCCAAGGCCGGTTTTTTCATCGCTAAGCAATCAGAACGAAGCGTTCTGCAGATCGTCGAGGTAGCGCTCGGCGTCCAGTGCCGCCATACAACCGGCGCCGGCCGAGGTGATGGCTTGGCGGTAAACGTGATCAGCCACGTCACCGGCAGCAAAGATACCTTCGAGGCTGGTGGCAGTGGCGTTGCCTTCACGCCCGCCCTGCACCACCAGGTAGCCGTCTTTCAAGGTCAGCTGACCTTCGAACAGCGAAGTGTTCGGGGTGTGGCCGATGGCGATGAACACGCCGTCGACTGTCAGCTCGTCAAAGCTGCCGTCGTTGTTCTTCAGACGGGCACCGGTCACGCCCATGTTGTCACCCAGGACTTCGTCCAGGGTCGCGTTAAGCTTCAGCACGATTTTGCCTTCAGCAACCCGGGCATTCAGCTTGTCGATCAGGATCTTCTCGGCGCGGAAGGTTTCGCGACGGTGGATCAGGGTGACCTTACTGGCGATGTTGGCCAGGTACAGCGCCTCTTCAACAGCGGTGTTGCCACCACCGACCACGGCCACTGGCTTGTTGCGGTAGAAGAAACCGTCGCAGGTCGCGCAGGCCGAAACGCCTTTGCCCATGAACGCTTCTTCCGATGGCAGGCCCAGGTAACGGGCGCTGGCGCCGGTGGCGATGATCAGTGCGTCGCAAGTGTAAGTCGCGCTGTCGCCGGTCAGGGTGTAAGGCTTGGCAGCGAAGTCCACGGCATTGATGTGATCGAAAACGATTTCGGTTTCAAAGCGCTCGGCGTGCTCTTTCATGCGGTCCATCAGCGCCGGACCGGTCAGGCCATGGACGTCGCCAGGCCAGTTATCGACTTCGGTGGTAGTGGTCAGTTGACCGCCGGCTTGCATGCCGGTGATCAGCAGTGGCTTGAGGTTGGCACGGGCGGCATAAACTGCGGCGCTGTAACCGGCAGGGCCGGAACCGAGAATAATCACTCGCGAATGACGGACTTCAGACATGACCTGCTCCTGTTGACCGGGCCGAAACTTCTGGCGCGGAACGCCGGGTTACCGACGGGAATAAAAAAGGACCGTTGAAAGCACTTGGGGAAGGCTTGGGCTCGACAGTCCTGTAAAAAGATTGGGTGCAGCGTATCGAGGAGGCGAAGATTAAGGAAATACGGTTTAACAATCCAGCTCATAGGCGGTCTCTATCCCATCACGATGGATAGATAGGCGCCTTTGTTACAGTTAATGTCGATGCTGCTACCGCGCTTTCGCCTGTCAGGCAAAGCCGGTAAGGTCGGCGCGTTTCCCTTTTGTTCGGAGCACGTTATGCCCGCCCCCGTTCTGTCCGGCCCGCAATACCTGCGCGAAGGCCTCAAGCTGGTCCTGAGCCCAAGCCTGCGCTTGTTCGTATTGTTGCCCCTGGTAATCAACCTGGTGCTGTTCGTCGGATTGATCTACCTGGCCAGCCATCAATTCAGCCTGTGGGTCGATACGTTGATGCCATCCCTGCCCGACTGGCTGAGTTTTCTCAGTTATGTTCTCTGGCCGATGTTCGTGGTGCTGGTGGTGTTGATGGTGTTCTTCACCTTCACCATGCTGGCCAACGTCATCGCCGCGCCATTCAACGGCTTCCTCGCGGAAAAAGTCGAAGTCGTGGTGCGCGGCACCGACGACTTCCCGTCCTTCAACTGGGGCGAACTGATCGACATGATCCCCCGCACCCTGGCCCGGGAAATGCGCAAGCTCGGCTACTTTCTGCCACGCGCCATCGGGTTGTTCATCCTCTCGTTCATTCCGGTGGTAAACATCATCGCTGCGCCTCTGTGGCTGCTGTTCGGGGTGTGGATGATGGCGATCCAATACATCGACTACCCGGCGGACAACCACAAACTGGGCTGGAACGAGATGCTCGCCTGGCTGCGCGAGAAGCGCTGGCAGAGCATGAGTTTCGGCGGCAGTGTCTATCTGGTGCTGTTGATTCCGGTGGTCAACATCCTGATGATGCCGGCCGCCGTGGCGGGTGCAACCCTGTTCTGGGTGCGTGAACGCGGCGCGGAAAACCTGGTAGCCCAGCGCTGACCCGGTCACAAATTCATCATCAACCCGTCACACTGACGACATGGCCTCAGCCGAGACTGAGGTCATGACGACAGCTCTGCATATCACTCTGATCACCGAAACCTTCCCTCCCGAAATCAACGGCGTGGCCAATACCCTCGGCCGCTTGTGCGACGGCTTGCGCGCGCGCGGGCATCAGGTGGAATTGGTGCGACCGCGTCAGGGTTGCGATCAGCAGCTGGGCAGTGACGGTGCGTTGCTGCTGTGTCGGGGCTGGCCGCTGCCGGGTTACCCCGGCTTGCAATGGGGTCAGTCGTCGATGCACAAGCTGCTGCGGCGCTGGAAACGTCATCGACCGGACGTGCTGTATATCGCCACGGAAGGACCGCTGGGATTGTCCGCGTTGCGCGCGGCGCGGCGCTTGGGGATTTCAGTGGTCAGCGGCTTCCACACCAATTTCCAGCAGTACTCCAGTCAGTATGGGCTTGGGCTGCTGACGCGATTGCTGACCCATTACCTGCGCTGGTTTCACAATCGTTCGACGCTGACCCTGGTGCCTAGCGTGAGTCAAAGAATGGAACTGGAGCGCCGGCATTTCGAGCGGCTGGCGTTGCTGTCGCGTGGGGTCGACAGCCAGTTGTTTCACCCGACCAAACGGATTAGCGGCCTGCGTGAGAGCTGGGGGTTGGGCAACGACGACATCGCGCTCATCCACGTAGGACGTCTGGCACCGGAGAAAAATCTGGGTTTGCTCAAACGTTGCTTCGACGCACTGAAAGCCACTTACCCACAGCGCAAAATTCGGTTGATTGTGATCGGTGACGGCCCGCAACGAGTGGCCCTGGAGAAAGCACTGCCCGAGGCGATTTTCTGTGGGGCGCAACGCGGCGAAGCCTTGGCCAGTCACTACGCGTCGGGGGATGTGTTTGTGTTTCCAAGCCTGACCGAGACGTTCGGCAACGTGGTGCTTGAGGCACTGGCTTCGGGTTTGGGTGTGGTGGCCTACGATCAGGCAGCAGCGGCCCAGCACATTCGCCACGGCTACAACGGCGTACTGGCGATGCCGGGGGACGAAGAGGCGTTTTGCGATGCGGCGTGTTGGCTGTTGGAGGAGCGCGAAACCTTGCGCTGCATGCGGCTTAATGCGCGTCAGCATGCGAGTCGCCAGGGCTGGGCAGCAATTATCGAGCAATTTGAGGGGCAGTTGCGCGGGGCTTGTCAGACCCCGCTTGCCTCAAGCATAGAGCCTCAGCTTAAACCAGGGTCATCAACGCCTCACGGCTGAACGGCAGGATGTCTTCTTCACGGCCGTCACGCACCTTCTGCGCCCAGTCCGGGTCCACCAGCAGCGCACGACCTACCGCCACCAGATCGAACTCATCATTGTTCAAACGCTCCAGCAGTTTTTCCAGGCTGGCTGGCTGCGCGATCTTGTCGGTGTTGACCATGAACTGCAGGAACTCGCCATCCAGGCCGACACTGCCCACGGTGATGGTCGGTTTTCCGGTGAGTTTACGGGCCCAGCCGGCCAGGTTCAGCTCGGAACCGTCGAACTCCGGCTCCCAGAAACGGCGCGTCGAGCAGTGGAAAATATCCACGCCAGCGTCGGACAACGGCTTGAGGAATTCGCCCAGCGCTTGCGGTGTTTGCACCAGACGCGCGGTGTAATCCTGCTGCTTCCATTGAGAGAAACGGAAAATAATCGGGAAGCCTTCGCCGACCGCAGCACGTACAGCCTGGATCAGTTCAATGGCGAAACGCGAACGGTTAGCCAGGCTGCCACCGTATTCGTCGGTGCGCTGGTTGCTGCCTTCCCAGAAGAACTGGTCCACGAGGTAGCCGTGGGCACCGTGAATTTCCACGCCGTCCATGCCGATGCTCTGGGCAGCTTTGGCGGCCTGGGCAAATGCAGCGATCACGTCCTGGATATCTTGCTGCGTCATGCCGTGCACCACGACCTGACCGTCCTTCAATTTCTCCGACGGACCGTAACCCGGCACGGCGGCTTCCGGCTCGGTGCCGATGCGGCGCACGCTGCCGACATGCCACAGCTGCGGAACGATCTTGCCACCTTCAGCGTGAACCGCGTCGACCACTTTTTTCCATCCGGCCAGCGCCGCTTCGCCGTAGAAATGCGGCACGTTCGGGTAGCCGTTGGAAGCCTTGTGGCCGACGGTGGTGCCTTCGGTGATGATCAGACCTACACCCGCAGCGGCGCGACGACGGTAGTACTCGATCACTTTGGAATTAGGAACGCCACCCGGCGAAAACGAACGGGTCATTGGCGCCATGACGACGCGGGTCGACAGTTCGAGGGTGCCGAGGTGGAACGGTTTGAACAGGGCTCTGACGGGCATGGGACGCTCCACGAAAACGGTATCGACGGGATAGATATTTTATGACGGCGATAATATGCAGCGCGGCAAGCAATGCACAGCACTATTGATTGTGGTGATTAAGGATCAAAAGGCAGGCATAAAAAATCGCAGCTCAGTGGCTGCGATTTTTTGGGTTCAGCTCAGCGCTTTTTCGATCGCATGAACGACAGACGGATCATCCGGTGCCGTGCGCGGCGAGAATCGCGCCAGCACACGACCATCCTTGCCCAGCAGGAATTTTTCGAAGTTCCAGGTGATGTCACCGGGAAATTCAGCACCCTCGCCCGCCAGCAGACGGTACAGCTGATGACGATCGTGACCGTTGACTTCCAGCTTGCTGGACAACGGAAAACTCACGCCGTAGTTGAGGCTGCAAAATGCCTGGATCTCTTGCTCGGTACCCGGTTCCTGCCCGGCAAACTGGTTGCACGGCAGGCCCAGTACGCTGAAGCCTTTGTCCTTGTATTGCTGGTAGAGGTTTTCCAGCGCCGCGTACTGTGGGGTCAAGCCACATTTGGAGGCGACGTTAACCACCAGCACGACGTGCCCCTTGAAGGGCGCCAAAGGTAGCTCCTGACCATCCAGGCCTGTCAATTTAAGGTCGTGAAAAGCACTCATGACGAACTCCAGATTCCCGTGTTCTTCTCGAAACAGCCACTTGGCGGTGTCACCAGGGACAGCCGCGGACTAAAAAGGCGCCCCTCGGGCGCCTCTCCAGTACTCGAAAGCTTAGCGCAGAAAATCAGTGCTGATGGCCACCTTCGCCATGGACGTGACCATGAGCGATTTCTTCCTGGCTGGCGTCACGAATGTCGATGATCTTGACCTGGAAATTCAGGCGCTGACCGGCCAACGGGTGGTTGCCGTCGACGGTGACATCGTCGCCGTCCAGATCGCGAATGGTGACGATCTGCATCTGACCGTCCGGAGCGGATGCGTGGAACTGCATGCCCACTTCCAGTTCGTCGACGCCTTCGAACATGCTGCGGCTTAACGTGCTGACCAGTTCGGCAGCATATTCGCCGTAGGCATCTTCAGGTTCTACGGCGACAGTCAGTTCGTCACCGACTGCTTTGCCTTCCAGAGCCTTTTCCAGGCCCGGAATAATGTTACCTGCGCCTTGCAGGTAGACCAGCGGCGCGCCGCCGGCGGAACTGTCGATGACCTCACCGGCGTCGTTGGTCAGGGTATAGTCGATGGAGACAGCCTTATTGGCGGCGATCAGCATGGGGCGAGACCTTTTGCATAAGAATGAAGAATGGCCAAGTTTAGCGAAGCAATCGCCCGAAAGCGAACACAACCCGGACAGACGGGTAGCGGCGAAAGGATCGACGGTCACAGGCTTCCATCAGGATGAGGACGGGCACTGGGTGGCCGAGCTTTCCTGCGGCCACACCCAGCACCTGCGTCACCAGCCGCCGTGGCAATCGCGCGCCTGGGTCCTGGACCCCGCGCAACGTATTGAAAAAATAGGCCAGCCCTTTGATTGCGGTTGGTGCGCACAAGGCTCGGTTAGCGATAACCTTGGCGACTGAATTTCGGTAGATCGTCAGTCATAGGCGTTCACCACTGCCATGCACCTCCAGAGAATTCGCATGCAAACTTTTTTTATCGCACCCACCGATTTTGGTGTGGGTCTGACCTCCATCAGCCTTGGGCTGGTGCGTACCCTTGAGCGGGCCGGCCTCAAAGTCGGCTTTTTCAAACCGATTGCCCAGCCGCACCCGGGTGACACCGGGCCTGAACGGTCCACTGAACTGGTGGCGCGTACTCACGGTTTGAAACCGCCTCAGCCGCTCGGTCTGGCGCACGTCGAGCGCATGCTCGGCGACGGTCAACTGGATGAGTTGCTCGAAGAAATCATCACCCTTTATCAGCAGGCGGCCGTCGGCAAGGACGTGCTGATCGTCGAAGGCATGGTCCCGACCCGCAGCGCCAGTTATGCCGCGCGGGTCAATCTGCATTTGGCGAAAAGCCTCGACGCCGAAGTGATCCTGGTCTCGGCACCGGAAAACGAAGTGCTGACCGAACTGTCCGGCCGCGTGGAGTTGCAGGCGCAACTGTTCGGCGGTCCAAAAGACCCGAAAGTCCTTGGCGTGATCCTCAACAAAGTCAAAACCGAGGAGAGCATGGAGGCCTTCGCCTCGCGCTTGAAAGAGCATTCGCCATTACTGCGCAGTGGCGATTTCCGTCTGCTGGGTTGCATCCCGTTCCAGCCGGAATTGAACGCCCCACGCACCCGCGACGTCGCCGACCTGATGGACGCGCAAATTCTCAATGCCGGTGATTACGAGACCCGGCGCATGACCAAAATCATCATCTGCGCCCGTACCATGCGCAACACCGTAGAGCTGCTCAAGCCCGGCGTGTTGGTGGTGACGCCCGGCGATCGCGACGACATCATCCTCGCCGTCAGTCTCGCGGCCATGAATGGGGTGCCGCTGGCCGGCCTGTTGCTGACCAGCGACACCCTGCCCGACCCGCGCATCATGGACCTGTGTCGTGGCGCGTTGCAGGCGGGCCTGCCGGTGTTGTCGGTGAGCACCGGTTCCTACGACACCGCCAACCAGTTGAACGGGTTGAACAAGGAAATCCCGATCGACGACCGCGAACGCGCGGAGATCATCACCGATTTCGTTGCCAGCCACCTGGACGCCAAGTGGCTGCACCAGCGCTGCGGCACGCCACGGGAAATGCGCCTGTCGCCCGCGGTGTTCCGCTATCAATTGATCCAGCGCGCCCAGGCTGCCAACAAACGCATCGTCCTGCCTGAAGGCAGCGAGCCGTTGACCGTGCAAGCCGCGGCGATCTGTCAGGCACGCGGCATTGCCCGTTGTGTCTTGCTGGCGAAACCGGCAGACGTCGAAGCCGTGGCTCGCGCCCAAGGCATCGAGCTGCCGCCGGGGCTGGAAATCCTCGACCCGGACCTGATTCGCGAGCGCTACGTCGAGCCGATGGTCGCCCTGCGCAAAACCAAAAGCCTCAATGCGCCGATGGCTGAACAGCAGTTGGAAGACACCGTGGTGATCGGCACCATGATGCTGGCGCTCGATGAGGTCGACGGATTGGTGTCCGGGGTCATTCACTCCACCGCCAACACCATCCGTCCAGCCTTGCAACTGATCAAGACCGCGCCGGGCTGCACGCTGGTGTCGTCAGTGTTCTTCATGCTCTTCCCCGAGGAAGTGCTGGTCTACGGCGACTGCGTGATGAACCCGCACCCGAGCGCCAGCGAACTGGCAGAGATCGCGCTGCAAAGCGCCGACTCGGCAGCCGCCTTCGGCATCACCCCGCGCGTGGCGATGATCAGCTACTCCAGCGGTGAATCGGCCAGCGGCGAAGAAGTCGAGAAAGTACGCGAAGCGACGTTGCTCGCCCATGAACAACAGCACTCGCTACTGATCGACGGCCCATTGCAATACGACGCCGCCGCCAACGAAACCGTTGCCCGGCAACTGGCGCCGAACAGCCAGGTGGCCGGTCGCGCCACAGTGTTCGTGTTCCCCGACCTGAACACCGGCAACACCACCCACAAAGCCGTGCAGCGCAGCGCCGACTGCGTCAGCCTCGGGCCGATGCTACAAGGACTGCGCAAACCGGTGAACGACCTGCCGCGCGGCGCGCAAGTCGACGACATCGTCTACACCATCGCATTGACCGCGATTCAAGCTGCCAACCGACCTTTGGATCTTTAAATGCTGGATTCCCTACCTGCACCGCTGCGAGGCATCATTGCCTCGCTACTGTTGGCGCTGAACACGATTGCCTGCTGCACTCCCCTGTTCATCGTAGCGATCTTCAAACTGCTATTGCCCTTCCCCGCCGCCCAGCGTTTTACCGATTGGCTGATGAGCCATATCCACGAAGCCTGGATCAGCAACAACAAAGCGTGGATGGACTTGCTCGGACACACGCGCTGGAAACTCAGCGGTCTGGAAGGTCTGGACTATCAGCACTCGTATCTGATCACCAGCAACCACCAGAGCTGGGTCGATATCATGGTGTTGCAATACGTGCTGAACCGGAAGATTCGTCCACTGAAGTTCTTCCTCAAACAGGAACTGATCTGGGTGCCGGTGATTGGTCTGGCGTGGTGGGCGCTCGGTTTTCCGTTCATGAAGCGCTACTCCAAGGCCTACCTGGAGAAGCACCCGGAGAAGAAAGGCAAAGACCTGGAAACCACCCGCAAGACCTGCGACAAGTTCCGCCATAACCCGGTGGGGATTTTCAACTTCGTCGAAGGCACGCGCTACACCGAAGCCAAGCATGCCCAGCAGAAATCGCCGTTCCGTTACTTGCTCAAACCAAAGGCTGGCGGCATTGCGTTTGTGTTGGATGCCATGGGTGAACAGCTGGAAGCCATCGTCAACGTGACCATTCACTATCCGGCCGGCCGGCCCGGTTATTGGGATTTGCTCTGTGGGAACGTGAAGGACGTGGTGGTGCACTTTCAGGAGATGAAGATTCCGCCGCAGTTCATCGGCAAGAACTACGACCAGGATGGCGAGTATCGATTGCAGTTCCAGGGCTGGATCAACCAGTTGTGGCAGGAGAAGGACGCGTTGCTTGCACAGATGCACCACGAACACCCATCTAACTAATCATTCCCAGACACAAAAAACCCGCCGATGATCACTCATCGGCGGGTTCTTTATTAACGGCTAACGCTTAGATCGCGCCACGCTCGCGCAGCAGATCCAGCACTTGCTTGACGCTTTCTTCCAGCGACAGCGACTGGGTATCGACCACAAGGTCGGCGTCCAGCGGCACGTCATACGGAAAGGAATCGCCCGGAATGTTATCCCCGGCCGCCGCGTACAGGCCTTGTGGATCACGCTCGGCGCAGACCGCAGGAGAGGCCTGGACGTAAACCGTCAGCAGACGCTCCTTGCCGATCAGCTCCCTGGCCTGCTCACGACCTTCGGCACTCGGCGCAACGAAGGCTGCCAGCGTCAGCAGACCCGCTTCGTTGAACTGACGCGCAACGTGCGCCGCACGACGCCAGTTTTCGGTACGCCCGGCGCGATCGTGTGGCAAACCTTTGTTCAGGTCGTGACGCAAGTTTTGGCCATCGAGTACAAACACCGCACGGCCCATGTCGAACAACTTGCGCTCAACCGCGTAAGCCAGAGTGCTTTTACCGGCGCCCGACAAGCCGCTGAACAACACAGTGGCCGGTTGCTGGCCGAAGCGTTGCGCGCGTTCTTCGGTAGCGACGTGCGCCAGTTTGCCGTGATGCGTGCTGGTGCCATGGCTCAACGGCTGAGCGATGATCATGCCGGCCGCGACGGTGCCATTGGTCAAACGATCGATGACGATGAACGAACCAGTAGTGCGGTTGCTCGCGTAACCGTCCAGCGCGATGGCTGCGTCGAGGCTGATCTTGACCCGACCGATTTCGTTCAAGTGCAACGAATTGGCCGGACCTTCTTCCAGGGTGTTCACGTCAACACGGTTGACGATGCTGGTGATCGAACCCGGCACGTAGGTCGTGGCGCGCTTGATGTCGTATTTCTTGCCCGGCAGCATCGGTTCTTCGGCCATCCACACCAGCATGGCGTCGAACGCGTCAGTCACTTGCGGCAAATTGTCGGCATGCACCAACAAATCACCGCGAGAGATGTCGATCTCGTCTTCCATGGTCAGCGTCACCGCTTGACCAGGACCGGCGTGCTCCAACTCACCTTCGAAGGTGACAATGGACTTCACGCGACTGCTCTTGCCCGACGGCAGCACAACGACTTCGTCGCCCTTGTGCACGACGCCGCTGGCCAGGGTGCCGGCGAAACCACGGAAGTTCAGGTTCGGACGGTTGACGTACTGCACCGGAAAACGCAGGTCGGTGTAGTTGCGGTCGTTGGCGATCTCGACGGTTTCAAGAATTTCCATCAGCGACTGGCCGGTGTACCACGGCGAGCGCTCGGACTTGTTCACTACGTTGTCGCCCTTGAGCGCCGACATCGGCACGAAGGCCATGGTGCTCGGCTTGAACGCGATGCCTTCGGCGAACTTCAGGTAATCGGCCTTGATCGACTCGAAGATTGTTTCGTCGAAACCGTTGAGGTCCATCTTGTTGATGGCGACAACGATGTGTTTGATGCCGAGCAACGAGGCAATGAAGCTGTGGCGACGGGTTTGGGTCTGCACGCCGTAACGGGCGTCGACCAGGATGATCGCCAGGTCACAGGTGGATGCACCGGTGGCCATGTTGCGGGTGTACTGCTCATGGCCGGGGGTATCGGCGATGATGAATTTGCGCTTGGCGGTGGAGAAATAACGGTAAGCGACATCGATGGTGATGCCCTGCTCCCGCTCGGCCTGCAGGCCGTCGACCAGCAATGCCAGGTCGATGTCATCGCCGGTGGTGCCGACTTTTTTCGAGTCGCGGGTAATGGCTTCCAGGTGATCTTCGTAGATCATTTTGGAGTCGTGCAGCAGGCGCCCGATCAGGGTGCTCTTGCCGTCGTCGACGTTGCCACAGGTCAGAAAGCGCAGCATTTCCTTGCGTTCGTGCTGGCCCAGGTAGGCGAGGATGTCCTCGCTGATCAAATCAGATACGTGCGACATGACAACCCCTTAGAAATAACCCTGACGTTTCTTTTCTTCCATCGAGCCTGCGCCATCGTGATCGATGACCCGGCCCTGGCGTTCGGAAGTTCGCGTCAGGAGCATTTCCTGAATGATGTCGGTCAGGCTGGTGGCCTCAGACTCGACCGCACCGGTCAACGGGTAGTCACCGAGCGTGCGGAAACGGACCTTTTTCTTGACGATGCGCGCCTTGTCTTCATCGCTCAAGTGATTGAGCAGGCGTTCGTCGTCGATCATGATCCAGGTGCCATTCATCTCGATAACGTCGCGCTCGGCGGCGAAATACAGCGGCACGATCGGGATGCCTTCGAGATAGATGTACTGCCAGATGTCCAGTTCGGTCCAGTTCGACAATGGGAACACACGAATGGATTCGCCCTTGTTGACGTTGCCGTTGTAGACGTTCCACAGCTCTGGACGCTGGTTCTTCGGGTCCCAGCGGTGCTTGGTGTCGCGGAAGGAGTACACGCGCTCTTTGGCACGGGACTTCTCTTCATCACGACGGGCACCACCAAAAGCGGCGTCGAAACCGTACTTGTCGAGAGCCTGCTTGAGGCCCTCGGTTTTCATGATGTCGGTGTGTTTGGCGCTACCGTGGGTCAGCGGGTTGATGCCCTGCGCGACGCCATCGGGGTTCACGTGCACGATCAGGTCAAGGCCGAGTTCTTCGACCATGCGATCGCGGAACGCGTACATTTCCTTGAACTTCCACCGGGTGTCGACGTGCATCACCGGGAACGGCAGTTTGCCCGGGAAGAATGCCTTGCGCGCAAGGTGCAGCATCACGGCGGAGTCTTTACCGACGGAGTACAGCATCACCGGGTTATCGAACTCGGCGGCGACCTCGCGGATGATGTGGATGCTTTCGGCCTCCAGCTGTTTCAGATGCGTCAGTTTGTCGACCATGGCTACTCACGAAAACGATCTTATGGACGGCCAGCGGGCCGTGTTCGAGCGGCGATCCTAGCACAGCGACCTCTTCTAATCAGGACGTAAGCTAGATCGAAAGGGTATATGAATATACCCCCTCGTTTGGCCCGTGCAGACCGCGGTGGGAGCGCGCTTGAGGTGTGTTCGGCAGACCCGGTATCAGATGGGGTTCGGGCAATCGATGAAGATGTGCTCAAGAGCGAAACGCCGCGCCAGATAATCCCCGAGTGCCTGCACGCCATAGCGTTCGGTGGCGTGGTGGCCGGCGGCGATGAAGCTGATGTTGTTTTCCCGGGCGCTGTGGAAGGTCTGCTCGGACGCCTCACCGCTGAGGTACAAATCGACGCCAGCGAGCACCGCCTGATCGATGTACCCCTGACCGCCACCGGTGCACCAGCCAACGCGGCGAATCATCTCGCTGCCTTCGATCAGCAACGGCTCGCGGCCCATGACTTCTTGTACGCGACGGGCAAAATCGCGGGCCGTCACCGGCTCGTTCAATGAACCAACCAGGCCGACAACTTTTAGGTTGTCCGGGTCCAGCGGGCCTTCGACAGTAATGTCTAGTTGACGTGCCAGCTGAACGTTATTGCCAACGTCCGGGTGCAGATCCAGCGGCAGATGGTAGGACAACAGGCTGATATCGTGCTTGAGCAGGGTTTTCAACCGACGCTGCTTCATGCCGGTGATGCACGGATTCTCGCCTTTCCAGAAATAACCGTGATGCACCAGCACCAGGTCGGCTCGGGCTTCCACAGCGGCGTCGAGCAACGCCTGGCTGGCGGTGACGCCACTGACGATGCGCATCACTTGTGGCCGGCCTTCGACCTGCAATCCGTTGGGGCAGTAATCGGCAATCCTTGAACTGCTAAGGTAACGGTCAGCTTCTTCGACCAGGGTGCTCAGGGCGACGGCCATAAAAGACTCCTAAATATCCCGCTCAGAGGCACGCTTGGCCTCGTATAATGCGCGACATTATGGGCGGTCTCATACCGCCTGCAACCTCTCAGGACGTGCTTAATGCTTAAAGCGCTGCGTTTTTCCGGCTGGCCGCTGTTGGCTGGCGTGCTTATCGCTCTATTGATAATCCAGCGTTACCCACAGTGGGTCGGGCTCCCGAACCTCGACGTCAACATGCAGCAAGCCCCGCAAACCACCACTATGCAACAGGGTCCGGTGTCCTATGCCGACGCGGTGACCACGGCCGCGCCGTCGGTGGTCAACCTGTACACCACCAAAGTCATCAACAAACCGAACCATCCGCTGTTCGAGGATCCGCAGTTCCGCCGCTTCTTCGGCGACAACTCGCCCAAACAGAAGCGCATGGAGTCGAGCCTCGGCTCCGGCGTGATCATGAGCCCGGAAGGTTACCTGCTGACCAACAACCATGTGACCAGCGGCGCCGACCAGATCGTGGTGGCGCTCAAGGACGGTCGTGAAACCCTGGCCCGAGTGATTGGCAGCGACCCGGAAACCGACCTCGCGGTCCTGAAGATCGACTTGAGGAATCTTCCATCGATCACGGTCGGTCGCTCCGACAACATCCGCATCGGCGACGTGGCCCTGGCCATCGGCAACCCGTTCGGCGTCGGCCAGACCGTGACCATGGGCATCATCAGCGCCACCGGGCGCAATCAGCTGGGCCTGAACAACTACGAAGACTTCATTCAGACCGATGCTGCGATCAACCCCGGCAACTCCGGCGGTGCGCTGGTGGATGCCAACGGCAACCTGACCGGCATCAATACGGCGATCTTCTCCAGGTCCGGCGGTTCGCAGGGCATCGGTTTCGCAATCCCGGTGAAACTGGCCATGGAGGTGATGAAGTCGATCATCGAACACGGCCAGGTGATTCGCGGCTGGCTCGGTATCGAAGTGCAGCCGTTGAGCCAGGAACTGGCGGAATCGTTTGGCCTGTCGGGGCGACCGGGCATTGTGGTCGCGGGGATTTTCCGTGACGGCCCGGCGCAGAAGGCCGGTCTGCAACTGGGTGACGTGATCCTCAGCATCGACGGCGAACCGGCCGGCGATGGTCGTCGTTCGATGAACCAGGTCGCGCGGATCAAACCGACCGACCAGGTCACGATCCTGGTCATGCGCAATGGCAAAGAGCTCAAGCTCACGGCTGAGATCGGCCTGCGACCACCACCGGCACCGGCTAAAGAGAAAGAAGAGAACTGACCCTGGCCCGAGGCGCTCGGGCTAACAGCAGACATTCTCATTAGACATGTTATATTGTTTCAATACGTCGATTGGAACAACATAACATGTCGTCTCGAACAATGGCTTCCGTGGCCAGTCTTGCCCTCGGTCTGCTGGGGGATCCGGTCTTCGCCGAAGAGCCCGGCCCCCTCGAACTGGATGTCACCAGCGTCACCTCCGACTACGAATCGCCCACCGGCCCAGTCAAGGGCTACCGCGCGACACGGTCTTCCAGCGCGACCAAAACCGACACCGCGATCCGCGACATCCCGCAATCCATCAGCGTCATTCCCGTCAGCGTGCTCAACGATCTGGGTAGCAACAGCGTCGAGCGTGCCCTGGACTTTGCCGGTGGAGTGTCCAGGCAGAACAACTTCGGCGGCCTGACGCTTTACGAATACAGCGTGCGCGGCTTCACCACCTCGGAGTTCTACAAGGACGGCTTCAGCGCCAACCGGGGTTACCCAAGCACCCCGGACGTCGCTAACATCGAGCGCATTGAAGTGCTCAAAGGCCCCGCCGCCAGCCTCTATGGACGCGGCGATCCCGGCGGTACGGTGAACATCGTCAGCAAAAAACCCCAGCCCGAAGCCTTCACCACCCTGCAAACCAGCGCCGGCAGTTGGGATCGCTACCGCACCGCCCTCGACGTGAACACGCCGCTCGATGACTACGCCACCGTGCTGTCTCGAATCAATCTGGCCGTCGAAGACAACCACAGCTTTCGCGACCATGTGAACAGCCAACGAGTATTCGTCGCCCCTTCCTTCAACTGGCAACTGAACCCGGACACCAGCCTCTTGGTGGAGAGCGAATTCGTCCGTCACAGCTCCACGTTCGATCGCGGCATCGTCGCGCCGAACAACACATGGAGTGGCGTCTCGCGCTCGACCTTCCTTGGCGAGCCCAACGACGGCAACATCGACAACCACAACAATCTGCTGCAAGCCACACTCGAACATCATCTCAATGACAACTGGAAGCTGCGCCTGGCCAGCCATTACAAGGAAGGCAAACTCTGGGGCTACGCCTCCGAAAACCGCCCGCTGAATACCGACGGCCACACCCTCAAACGACGCTACCGCGAGCGCGATACCAACTGGCACGACAGCATCACCCAACTCGAACTGCGCGGTCTGTTCGACCTCGGCAGTTGGCAGCACGAACTGCTGATTGGCAGCGAGTATGAGAACTTCCGTAAAAACGAACGGGTAACGACCATTGCCGGCGGTCCCTACGCCATCGACATTTATCAACCCGTCTACGACCAGCCGAAACCCAACGGCAAGCGCTCCGGCACTGACCTTTTTGAACACGTCGAAAGCCGCGCGCTGACCCTGCAGGACCAGATTGTCTTCACCGACAAACTGCGCGGCATGCTCGGTGCACGCTTCGAGCACTTCGAGCAAAGCATCGACGATCACAGCCGCGGTGCCACCAGCCGCCAGCGCCACGACGCCCTGACTCAACGGGCCGGCCTGCTTTATCAGTTGACACCCGAAATCGGGCTGTTCGCTAACGCCTCCACCTCGTTCAAACCGAATAATGGTCTGGACGCTGCCGGCAAATCCTTCGACCCGGAAGAAGGCGTCGGTTACGAAGTCGGGATCAAGAGCGAGCTGTTCGACGACCGGTTGAGCTCCACCCTCGCCGCCTTCCATATCGAAAAGGAAAACGTTCTCGCGCTCGACCCGGGCACGGACACCAGCCGCGCCATGGGCAAGGCCCGCAGCCAGGGATTCGACTTGCAAGTCACCGGGCACGTCACCGACGCGGTGCGGCTGATCGGTGCCTTCGCCTACATAGACGCCGAGGTCACCGAGGGTGACAAGGTCATTCCCACCGGCAGCCGAATCCTCGGCGTCGCCAAGCGCAGCGGCAGTCTGCTGGGCGTTTATGAGTTTCAGAATGGCCATTTGCGCGGTTCCGACGTCGGCGCCGCGTTCACTTACGTCGGCGACCGCTCGGGCGAATCCGGCGGCGATTTCGAGTTGCCGGCGTACCACACCGTCGACCTGCTGGCCCACTACAAGGCCAGTGAACACGTCACCGTCGGCCTGAACCTGAACAACCTTTTCGACGAGAAATACGATGAGCGCTCGTACAGCAATTACTGGGTCAACCCCGGTGAGCCGCGCAATTTCGCCGTCAGCCTCACACTCAATCTGTAAAAGGAAATGCCCATGTATCACCTCAAACCCTTGGCATTGCTCGGCCTGCTGTTCGCCACCGAGGTTTCGGCCCATGGCCTCTGGACCGAACAACGTCGCGGCAACATCGAAGTGATTTACGGCCACGGCGCCGAAGATAACGCCTTCAAGGCACAAAAAATCAGCGGCGCCTGGGCCTATGACGTCAACGGCAAAATGATCCCCGTGACCGTCCAACGCCTGGCCGATCACGCCCGTTTGCAGCCGCTGAAGCCGCCCGCCGTGATGGCGGTGGCGCTGGACAACGGCATGTGGTCGCAGACGGCGGATAAAAAATGGATCAACGAAGGACGCAGCAAAGTGCCGGGGGCCATTGAGTCGACGCAGACCTTCAAATACAGCCTGGCGATTTATCAACCAGGAGCGAAGTTGCCGAAGCTTGATCAGATGAAACTGCTGATTCTGCCAGAGGTTGATCCGCTGACGGTCGGACCGGGCAAGTTGCTGCCCGTGCGGGTACTACTGGATGGGAAACCGGCGGCGGGGGTGAAGTTGACTGGCGATTATCGCAGTGCGCCGAATACGTTGAGCACCGAGACGGATGCCGACGGCCGTGCGCAGGTGGTGGTGCGCAATGAAGGGTTGAATGTGATTTCGGCGCAGATGGTGATTGCGCTGAAGGACAACGCGGATGTGGCAACGCGCGGGGTATTCAGCTCACTGACCTTCCTTGGTGAACCGCATCACGAATAACCACAGAACTCTGTGGGAGTGGACCTGCTCGCGATAGCGGTTTTGCACTCAACATCAATGTTGAATGTGATGGCCTCATCGCGAGCAGGCTCGCACAGCTTTAGACGTCGCCGAGGCCGTCTATCAGTGCCTGATTCTGCTCCGGCGTGCCAATCGAGATCCGCAGGAACTGGGCAATCCGTTCCTGCTTGAAGTGCCGAACGATCACCCCTTGTTCACGCAACTTCGCCGCCAGCCCGGCCGCATCGTGCTGCGGGTGATGGGCAAAAATGAAGTTCGCCGCCGACGGCAGGACTTCAAAGCCCTTCTCTTCCAATTGCGCAACGACCCACTCACGATGCTCGATGACCAACCGGCACGTCTTGTCGAAGTACTCACGATCTTCAAACGCTGCGGCTGCACCGACATTCGCGAGGCGATCAATCGGATAGGAGTTGAAGCTGTTCTTGATCCGCTCCAGCGCCTCGATCAGGTCCGGATGCCCCACCGCCAGCCCCACCCGCAGGCCGGCCAGTGAACGGGACTTGGACAGGGTCTGGGTCACCAGCAGGTTCGGATAACGATCCACCAGGCTGATCGCCGTCTGACCGCCGAAATCGATGTAGGCCTCATCCACCACGACCACTGAATCCGGGCTGGCCTTGAGGATTTGCTCCACGGCATCCAGCGCCAACAGGCAGCCCGTCGGTGCGTTCGGATTCGGGAAGATGATCCCGCCGTTCGGCTTGGCGTAGTCCGCCGGGTTGATCTGGAACTGCTCATCCAGCGGCACCGCGTCGAAGGCGATGCCGTACAACCCGCAGTAAACCGGATAGAAGCTGTAGCTGATGTCCGGGAACAGCAGCGGCTGATCGTGTTGCAGCAAACCGTGAAAGATGTGCGCCAGGACTTCATCGGAACCGTTGCCGAGAAACACCTGATTGCTCTGCACGCCGTAGTACTTGGCGACGGCTTGCTTGAGCACATCACTGTTCGGGTCCGGGTACAGGCGCAAATTGTCATTCAGTTCGGCCTGCATCGCCGCCAAGGCTTTTGGCGATGGTCCGTACGGGTTTTCATTGGTGTTGAGCTTCACCAGCTTCACCAGCTTCGGCTGCTCGCCCGGTACATAAGGCACCAGATTCTTGACGAACGGGCTCCAGAGTTGACTCATGTTCAGTTCCCCTGCCCTTGTGAAAAGTCTTCGTCAACGATGCGGTATTCGGCACTCCGCGCGTGGGCGGTCAGCGACTCGCCACGGGCCAGCACGGAAGCGGTTTTGCCCAGTTCCGACGCACCCTGCTCGGAGCAGAAGATGATCGACGAACGCTTCTGGAAGTCGTACACACCCAACGGCGAGGAGAAACGCGCGGTGCCGGAGGTTGGCAACACGTGGTTGGGACCGGCGCAGTAGTCGCCCAAGGCTTCGGAGGTGTGACGGCCCATGAAGATCGCGCCAGCGTGGCGAATCTTCGGCAGCCAGGCCTGCGGATCAGCAACGGACAACTCAAGGTGTTCCGGCGCGATGCGGTTAGCCACTTCGATGGCTTGGTCCATGTCGCGAACCTTGATCAGCGCGCCACGGCCATTGATCGACGTTTCGATGATCTCGGCGCGCTCCATGGTCGGCAGCAGTTTGGCGATGCTGGCGGCAACCTTGTCGAGGAACTCGGCGTCCGGGCTGACCAGAATCGCCTGGGCGTCTTCGTCATGCTCGGCTTGGGAGAACAGGTCCATGGCGATCCAGTCCGGATCAGTCTGACCATCGCAGACCACGAGGATTTCGGATGGGCCGGCGATCATGTCGATGCCGACCTGGCCGAACACGTGGCGCTTGGCGGTGGCGACATAGATATTGCCCGGACCGACCACCTTGTCGACCTTCGGCACGCTTTCGGTGCCGTAAGCCAGCGCAGCGACCGCTTGAGCGCCACCGATGGTGAACACGCGGTCGACGCCGGAAATACAGGCTGCGGCCAGCACCAACTCGTTGATTTCGCCACGAGGCGTCGGCACCACCATGACCACTTCGGTCACACCGGCCACCTTGGCCGGAATCGCGTTCATCAGTACCGAGGACGGATAAGACGCCTTGCCGCCCGGGACATACAGGCCAGCGCGATCCAGCGGCGTAACTTTCTGGCCCAGCACCGTGCCGTCGGCTTCGGTATAGCTCCAGGAGTCCTGCTTCTGTTTCTCGTGGTAGCTGCGTACTCGGGAGGCGGCTTTTTCCAGCGCTTCACGCTGAGGCGCGGTGATTCGGGTCAGGGCCAGTTCCAGGCGCTCACGAGGCAGGATCAGGTCCGCCATGGACGCGACCTGCAGGCCGTCGAACTTCTGGGTGAATTCCACCAGCGCCGCATCGCCACGCTCGCGCACGGCCTTGATGATGTCCAGCACCCGCTGATTGACCGAGTCGTCAGACACACTTTCCCAGCTCAGCAGATGATCCAGATGATGTGCGAAATCCGGATCAGCAGCGTTGAGTCGGCGAATTGCAGTCGGTGCGGTCATAGCGAGAGCCTCATAGGAATGGCGAAAACTCAGGTACCCGAAGCTACCATCGATCCGCTTGGGCACCTGAGAATTCTGGCTATGAGGCGGATAGACGGGCGCGACTTAACGTCGCGCAGGTGAATCAGCCGCGGTGTCGAGACTCCACTGCCTTGCGCAGGGTGTCGATCAACGCCTGGATACGGGCGTGCTGCATTTTCATCGAAGCTTTGTTCACGATCAACCGGGAGCTGATGTCGGCAATGAAATCCTGGGGTTCCAGACCATTGGCGCGCAGGGTGTTGCCGGTATCGACCACGTCGATGATCTTGTCTGCCAGACCGATCAGCGGCGCCAGCTCCATCGAGCCATAGAGCTTGATGATGTCGACCTGACGGCCCTGTTCGGCGTAGTAGCGCTTGGCAACGTTGACGAATTTGGTCGCTACACGCAGACGGCCCTTGGGCTCGACATCGCCGACACGGCCGGCGGTCATCAGCTTGCAGAGGGCAATTCGCAGGTCCAATGGCTCGTACAAACCCTGGCCGCCGTACTCCATCAGCACATCTTTACCGGCGACGCCCAAGTCAGCGGCACCATGTTCGACGTAAGTCGGCACATCGGTGGCGCGCACGATCAACAGACGTACATCGGCCTGGGTCGTGGGAATGATCAGCTTGCGGCTCTTGTCCGGATTCTCGGTCGGCACGATGCCCGCTTCAGCCAGAAGCGGCAGGGTGTCGTCAAGGATGCGGCCCTTGGACAGTGCGATGGTCAACATGGGAAACGTCAGTCCTTATCAGGCTACTGATGCCCGGTCGCAAATGGCGCCGGGCACACATCGAGCCCGAGAAGGCTCGACTTGAAACGAAATCAACGGGCACGTCCCTGTGCCCATGCAGCAGAAACTAGCCCGGTACGCGGCGGATCTTGGCGCCGAGCATCTGCAGTTTCTCTTCGATGCACTCATAACCACGGTCGATGTGGTAGATGCGGTCGATCAAGGTGTCACCTTCGGCGATCAACGCCGAGATCACCAGGCTGGCCGAAGCACGCAGGTCGGTGGCCATGACTGGCGCGCCCTTGAGCTTTTCGGTACCGGTGACGATGGCAGTGTTGCCTTCGACCTGGATCTTGGCGCCCATACGGTGCAGTTCGTAAACGTGCATGAAGCGGTTTTCGAAGATCGTCTCGATCACGGCACCGGTGCCTTCGGCAATGGCGTTGAGGGAGATGAACTGCGCTTGCATGTCAGTCGGGAATGCCGGGTAGGGAGCGGTGCGTACGTTAACGGCTTTTGGCCGCTTGCCGTGCATGTTCAGCTCGATCCAGTCTTCGCCGCAGGTGATTTCGGCACCCGATTCTTTGAGCTTCTCAAGAACGGCTTCGAGGATAGTCGGATCGGTGTCCTTGACCTTCACACGACCGCCGGTCACAGCAGCTGCGACCAGGTAAGTGCCGGTCTCGATACGGTCAGGCATCACTTTGTAAGTGGTCGGGTGCAAACGCTCGACGCCATCGATGGTGATGGTGTCTGTACCGGCGCCAGTGATCTTGGCGCCCATGGCGATCAGGAAGTTCGCCAGGTCGATGACTTCAGGCTCGCGAGCAGCGTTTGCCAGAACGCTGCGGCCCTTGGCCAGAGCAGCCGCCATCATGATGTTTTCGGTACCGGTCACACTGACGGTGTCGAAGAAGAAGTGCGCGCCACGCAGGCCACCTTCAGGCGCCTTGGCCTTGATGTAGCCGCCTTCGACGTCGATGATTGCGCCCATGGCTTCGAGGCCACGAATGTGCAGGTCAACCGGACGCGAGCCAATGGCGCAACCGCCGGGCAGTGCGACTTCGGCTTCACCAAAACGCGCAACCATCGGGCCCAGCACCAGGATCGACGCACGCATGGTTTTCACCAGTTCGTACGGAGCGATCAGGGTCTTGATGGTGCGCGGGTCGATTTCGACGCTGAGTTTCTCGTCGATCACAGGCTCGATGCCCATACGGCCGAACAGCTCGATCATGGTGGTGATGTCGTGCAGGTGCGGCAGGTTAGCCACGGTCACCGGGCCATCACACAGCAGGGTTGCAGCCAGGATCGGCAGGGCAGAGTTCTTTGCCCCGGAGATGCGGATTTCGCCATCAAGACGAACGCCACCGGTAATTATCAATTTATCCATAAGAATCTCGACGCCCTTGGGCTCAGGTGCGCTCGGCCCAGGCCGCGCTGCTGAAAAATTTCATAGTGACCGCATGGATGCTGCCATCGGTGATCCATGGGTTCAAATGGGCATAGATCTGCTGCTGACGCTTCACCGGGCTTAACGCCGCCAGTTCATCGCTAATCACGTTCAGCTGAAAGTTGCAGCCTTCGCCCTCGACTTCTACCAGGGTTCCTGGCAGCTTTCCTTCTAGGAAGCTCTTCACTTCTACGGCCTGCATGCTCAACCTCAATCGGCGCCCTGTGCGCGCGGGTCGGACATCATACAAAAAAGCCCCGCGCCTGCGAACCCCGCGAAGCAGGACTCTGACGGGGGGCCTCTTTATAGATGCGGTTAGGGGTGCGCCAACAGCTCGGTCAATTCGCTGACCTGAGCGATTTCGCGCATGTCTTCTGGCATCCCGCGGATGCTCAGCGCCTTGCCGGCCGCCTCTGCATCACGCATGAAGCACAGCAGCAGCGACAAGCCGACACTGCTGGACTTCAGCACTGCCGAACAATCGACCACCAGTGCCTCGGCCTTGCTGGACTTAATCAGCGCCTGCCCCTGCTTGCGCAAACCGGGGCCAGTGCGGTAATCCAGCATGCCGCTAAGCGTCAACTCACCGGATTCGCTCATGCGAACGGCCGACACACTCATTGAGCTTGCGTCTCGGTTGTTTGCTTCTGACTGACTTCCTTGGCTTTGGCGACTTCCCCGGCCCAATCATTGATGGTCTTGTCCAGGTCATTGCCATTGCGCTGCATCGCTTCAGAGAACTGATCACGGAACAGCTTGCCGATGTTGATACCGTTGATGATCACATTGCGCAGCTTCCACTCGCCGCTGATCTTTTCGAGCGTGTAAGACACAGGATAAATCGCGCCATTGCTGCCTTTGACCGTCATACCGACGCTGGTCCGGTCGCCGGACTCATCCTTGGCAGGGTCTACGACGATCCCCTGATTGTTGTATTCGAGCAAAGCGTTGCCATAGAACTGGAACAGACCCTTTTTGAAGTTCTCTTCAAAGGTCTTCATTTGCGCAGGCGTGGCTTTGCGCGAGTATTTAACCGTCATGATGCTCTTGGAAATGCCCTCGGCATCCACAACAGGTCCGACGATGCTGTCCAGCGCGGCATAAAAATCTTTCGGATCCTGCTTGTACTTCTCTTTATTGGCCGCCAGATCGGCAAGTAGCCGATTGGTGGTGTCCTGTACCAGTTCGTGCGCGGAAGGCGCCGCCACGGCGTTAGCCATCAAAGGCAGGGCCGAGAGTAATACCAACAGGCCACGTCGCAAGGTAGAGATCATTCAAAAGCTCCTCATTTGGCGTCTTTACTAACGGTATTGAGCAGGAATTTACCGATCAGGTCTTCGAGTACCAGCGACGACTGCGTGTCGTGGATGGTTCCACCATCCTTGAGCAAGTCTTCTTCGCCGCCCACGCTGATACCAATGTATTTCTCGCCCAACAGGCCAGCGGTCAGGATAGATGCGGTGGAGTCAGTCGGCAGGTTGTCTACGCGCTTTTCCAACAGCATGGTCACTCGACCGGTGAAACTGTCGCGGTCCAGATCGATCGCCGTGACCTTGCCGATGGTCACACCGGCCATGGTCACTTTAGCTCTGACAGTCAAACCGGCGATATTGTCGAAATACGCATAAAGTTTATAAGTGTCGGTGGTTGCGCTCGGGGACAGGCCACTCACCCGCAACGCCAGCAACAGCAAAGCCAGGATGCCAGCCAGCAAGAAAAGGCCGACACCGATTTCCAGGGTGCGGTTTTGCATCAGAAATCTCCAAACATCAAGGCGGTCAGAATAAAGTCCAGGCCGAGTACAGCCAAAGAGGCATACACCACGGTCTTGGTAGTGGCACGACTGATCCCCTCGGAAGTGGGCTCGCAGTCATAGCCTTGGAATACGGCGATCCAGGTCACGACAAAGGCGAAAACGATGCTTTTGATGATGCCGTTGAGCACATCGTCTGCAAAGGTCACGCTGTTCTGCATGTTGGACCAATAGGAACCTTCATAGACACCCAGCCAGTTGACGGCCACCCACGAACCACCCCAGATGCCCACCACGCTGAAGATCATCGCCAGCACCGGCAGGGAAATGAAGCCGGCCCACAGGCGCGGGGCAATGATGTACTTGAGCGGGTCGACACCAATCATTTCCAGACTGGACAACTGCTCGGTGGACTTCATGTTGCCGATTTCGGCAGTCAATGCCGAACCGGCGCGTCCGGCGAACAACAACGCCGTGACCACGGGCCCCAGTTCGCGCAACAGCGTCAGCGCAACCATCTGGCCGACCGCCTGCTCAGAACCATAGCTGGATAGAATGTTGAAGCCTTGCAGCGCCAGCACCATGCCAATGAATACCCCGGAGACCACAATGATCACCAGGGACATTACGCCCACCGAATGCAGTTGCTTGATCAGCAAGCCAAAACCGCCGCCAATGCCGCCACGGCCAAACAAGGCATGAAACAGGAATATCGCCGAACGGCCGAACACCCCCAGCACGTCAATGCCAGAGTGGCCGAACCGGCGAACCCGTTCTATCAGTGAAATCTTGCGCATCAACGCTTCCCCAGAAGATCTGCGCGGTAATCCGTCGCTGGAAAGTGATAGGCGACCGGACCGTCAGGCTCGCCTGTCATGAATTGACGGATGCGCGGCTCCTGCGAGCTCATCAACTCCTCGGGAGTGCCCTGCCCCAGTACCTGGCCTTCGCCGACGACATAGATGTAATCGGCGATGCTCGCGGTTTCGGCCAGGTCATGGGAGACCACGATACTGGTGATGCCCAGCGCATCGTTGAGCAGGCGGATCAGGCGCACCAGCACGCCCATGGCGATGGGGTCCTGGCCGACAAAGGGCTCGTCATACATAAGGATCTGCGGATCGAGGGCAATTGCCCGGGCCAGCGCGACACGACGCTTCATGCCGCCGGACAACTCGTCAGGCATCAGATCGATAGCGCCACGCAAGCCCACGGCCTGCAATTTGAGCAGGACGATGTCCCGGATCATTTCTTCCGGTAGTTCGGTGTGAACGCGCAGTGGAAAAGCGACGTTCTCGAACACATCGAGATCGGTAAACAGAGCACCGCTCTGAAACAGTACGCCCATGTGCTTGCGCGCATCGAACAGGTCACTGCGCGATAGCTTCGGCAGGTTCTGCCCGTTGACCCAAACTTCGCCTTTGGTGGGCCGCAACTGTGCGCCCATCAGCCGCAACAGCGTAGTTTTGCCACACCCGGAAGGCCCCATGATGCCGGTGACCTTGCCGCGCGGGATACGTATATCGACGTTATTGAAAATGCTGCGCGTTCCGCGCTTGAAGGTCAGTCCCTTCAGCTCGACCGCGTAGGCTTTATCGGCACTCATCTAAACTCCTTGCGATGCAGCCTCTCACTCGGACGCCTGACTTTCTGGCGAAAGCACATACCTCCCGGGCAGGCCGAACTGGCGGCGAACTATATCACTGCAAATGCCACGCGCCCAAGACCCAAGCCGCGCCATGTTCAGCAACTTGACGGAGTAAAAGCTTCTATTCGGAGGTATTCGGTAACTGAGAATGACAAAGCGTGACGAACTTGCGTGAGGGTTTCGATCATTACCGTTATAATCGCCGCCTTTTCATCAGGCTATACGATTTCTGACATGAGCCAATCCAGCGACCTGATTCAATCTGCCCAACGCACCATCCGCCTCGAACTGGAAGCCATACAAGGCTTGCTGCCCCGTATCGACGCAGATTTCGTACGCGCTTGCGAGATGATTCTGGCCAGCAAAGGCCGCGTGGTCGTGGTCGGCATGGGGAAATCCGGGCACATCGGCAACAAAATTGCCGCCACCCTGGCCAGCACCGGCACCACAGCCTTTTTCGTGCACCCGGCCGAAGCCAGCCACGGCGACATGGGCATGATCACCCGCGACGACATCATCCTGGCGCTGTCTAACTCCGGCTCCACCAATGAAATCGTCACCCTGCTGCCGCTGATCAAACGCCTGGGTATTCAATTGATCAGCATGACCGGCAACCCTGTATCACCGCTGGCGAAGGCTGCCGAGGTCAACCTTAACGTGCATGTAGAGCACGAAGCCTGCCCACTCAACCTGGCACCGACCTCGTCGACCACCGCCGCGTTAGTCATGGGCGACGCCCTGGCCGTTGCGCTGCTGGAAGCCCGCGGTTTTACGGCTGAAGATTTCGCCTTTTCCCACCCCGGCGGCGCCCTTGGCCGACGCCTGCTGCTGAAAGTGGAAACCGTCATGCACGCCGGAGCAGAATTGCCCCTGGTGCAACGTGGCACGCTACTCAAGGACGCCTTGATGGAAATGACCCGCAAGGGCCTGGGCATGACCGCGATTGTAGAGCCCGATGGCAAACTGGCCGGGATCTTCACCGACGGCGACTTGCGCCGCACCCTTGACCGGACCATCGACATCCACCATACGTCCATCGACGAGGTCATGACCGTCCACGGCAAGACCGCCCGGGCCGATATGCTCGCGGCCGAGGCCTTGAAAATCATGGAAGACAATCGAATCAATGCGCTGGTAGTGGTAGACAAGGAGGACCGTCCAATCGGCGCCTTCAACCTGTCCGATCTGCTGCGCGCAGGAGTAATGTGATGAGCACCGACCTGCTGCAACGCGGCAAGAACATCCAACTGGCGGTTTTTGACGTCGATGGCGTACTGACCGACGGACGCCTGTACTTCCTCGAAGACGGCAGCGAATTCAAGACGTTCAACACCCTCGACGGCCAAGGCATCAAGATGTTGATGGCAGCCGGTGTGCAGACCGCTATCATCAGCGGCCGCAAGACCCCGGTGGTCGAGCGACGAGCGAAGAACCTCGGAATTCCACACGTGTACCAGGGGCGCGAAGACAAACTGGTGGTGCTCGACGAACTTCTTGCCCAACTCAACCTAAGCTATGAGCAAGTCGCCTATCTCGGCGACGACCTGCCGGACCTGCCGGTGATTCGCCGTGTCGGCCTGGGCATGGCGGTGGCAAATGCTGCCAGTTTCGTCCGTGAACACGCCCACGGCATCACCCAGGCCCGCGGTGGCGAAGGTGCCGCTCGCGAATTCTGCGAACTGATCCTGCGCGCGCAGGGCCGCCTTGATGCGGCAAACGCCGCGTACCTGTGAGCCAACTATGCTGAGCAAAAAGATTCGCAAATTCCTGGTGTTCGGTTGCATCGCAGCGATATTCGCGGCGGTCGGCTACTGGAACATCAGCCCGGAACGCTTCCTCGATCAGCCGGTGGCAAAGATCGATGAAACCGCGATCGACTATTACGCGACCAACGCCCACAGCATGCAATATCTGCCGGACGGCAAACTGCAATACGACATGACGTCCGACAAGGTTGAACACCTGAAAGCCACCGAAGTGACGCTGCTGACCAATCCCGACCTGAACATGTTCCGCGGCACCGAGTTCCCGTGGCACGTCCAGAGCGAGCACGGAGAAGTAAATCCCGACGGCACTCAAGTCGAACTGATTGACTCGGTGCGTATCACGCGCTTCGACGAGAAAAACCGCAGGACCCTGATTACCACCACCCGCATGACAGTGTTCCCGCAGCGGCAATATGCGCAGACCGAGCAACCCGTTAGAATCGACGGCGCTGGTGGTGTGACGACTGGCAAGGGAATGAAAGCGTATTTGAAAGAAAGCAGGATACACCTGCTATCGAACGTAAGAGGACAGTATGAGGCTCGTTAAAACCCTCCCTATTTTGCTCGGTCTGAGCGCAGCACTGGGAAGCGTGAGCGCCTGGGCACTGCCGACCGATCAAGCGCAGCCTATCCGCATTCAGGCCGACGACGCCCAACTGGACGACAAAAATGGCGTTGCCACCTACAAAGGTGACGTGATCATTACCCAGGGCTCGATGATCGTTAAAGGCAACACCGTGACCATCACCCGCACGCCGGCCGGCGACATTGACGTGGTGACTTCGGTGGGCAATCTTGCCTACTTCGAGCAGTTGCAGACAGCGGGCGACACCAAGCCGGTTCAGGGCTACGGAGTGACCATCCAGTACCACGCCTCGCAAAACCGCGTTGTATTGATTGATCGAGCCAAAGTCATCGACAAGGACAGCAACGTCACCCAAGGCGAGAAAATCGTCTACGACACGGTCAAGAAACTTGCGAGCGCCGGTCGCGCGACGGGCAGCAAGATCACCGAATCGCGTCCGCGCATCGACATGGTAATCCAGCCAAAGAAGAAAACCGACGAGCAAAAGGCCCAGTAATGGCAACTCTGAAAGCTCAGCATCTGGCCAAGAGCTACAAGAGCCGCCAGGTCGTGCGTGACGTGAGCCTGTCGATCGACAGCGGTCAGATCGTCGGCCTGCTAGGCCCCAACGGCGCCGGCAAAACCACCTGCTTTTACATGATTGTCGGCCTGGTACAGGCCGATCAGGGCCGCGTACTGATTGACGACCTTGATGTCAGCCACCAACCCATGCACGGTCGAGCGAAGGCCGGCATCGGCTATCTTCCGCAAGAAGCTTCGATCTTCCGCAAACTCTCGGTAGCCGACAACATCATGGCGATCCTCGAGACCCGCAAGGAACTCGACAAGGCCGGCCGTCGCAAAGAGCTGGAAAGCCTGCTGCAGGAATTCCACATCAGCCACATCCGCGACAATCTCGGGATGAGCCTGTCCGGCGGTGAACGCCGCCGCGTGGAAATCGCCCGAGCACTGGCTACCAACCCTAAATTCATCCTGCTCGACGAACCGTTCGCAGGCGTGGACCCGATTTCGGTGGGCGACATCAAGCAGATCATCTACCACCTCAAGGCCAAGGGCATTGGTGTGCTGATCACCGACCACAACGTCCGTGAAACCCTGGATATCTGCGAAACCGCCTACATCGTCAACGATGGCCAGCTGATCGCCGAAGGTGACTCTGCCACCATCCTGGCCAACGACTTGGTCAAGGAAGTGTATCTGGGCCATGAGTTCCGCCTGTAAGCACTGAAGTGTCTGGCTGGTTGCTCGAGCGCTTGTCCCAATAAAAAATCAACATTTTTTTTATTGTTACAGCGCTCTAGGCAAACGTTGCAGTTTCGGGCATATAATTTGCTTATGTTTGGCGCTCCGGCGCCCTATAGTGGATGGCGCATGTGCGCCGGCGAATAAGGTGTTAAGCCCCTGCCATGAAACCATCGCTAGTCTTGAGAATGGGCCAGCAGCTGACGATGACACCGCAGCTGCAACAGGCCATCCGCCTACTCCAATTGTCGACCCTGGACCTGCAACAGGAAATCCAGGAGGCCTTGGAGTCCAATCCGATGCTCGAACGCCAGGAAGAAGGCGACGACTTCGATAACGCCGACCCCTTGGCCGACAAAGCCGAACAGCAACCTAACGTCGACATTCAGGAACCCTCCTACCAGGAAACCGCCCCGACGGTGGACAACCTCGAGGAAGGCGACTGGAATGAGCGCATCCCCAACGAATTGCCCGTCGACACCGCGTGGGAAGACGTCTACCAGACCAGCGCCAGCAGCCTGCCGAGCAACGATGACGACGAGTGGGATTTCACCACCCGCACATCGGCCGGCGAAAGCCTGCAAAGCCACCTGTTGTGGCAACTGAACCTGGCCCCGATGTCCGACACTGATCGCCTGATCGCTGTAACTCTGATCGACTGCATCAACAATCAGGGATACCTGGACGAAACCCTCGAGGAGATCCTCGAAGCCTTCGACCCGGAACTGGATATCGAACTGGACGAAATAGAAGCCGTCCTGCACCGCATCCAGCAATTCGAACCCGCTGGCATCGGCGCCCGCAACCTGAGCGAATGCCTGCAGTTGCAATTGCGTCAGCTGCCCGCCAAGACGCCTTGGCTGGTCGAGGCCAAACGCCTGGTCACCGATTACATCGACCTGCTCGGCAGCCGCGACTACAGCCAACTGATGCGTCGCATGAAGCTCAAGGAAGATGAACTGCGTCAGGTGATCGAACTGGTGCAGAGCCTCAACCCGCGCCCGGGCTCGCAAATCGAGTCCGGCGAAGCCGAATACGTCGTTCCAGACGTGATCGTACGCAAGGACAACGAGCGCTGGCTGGTGGAACTGAACCAGGAATCCGTGCCACGACTGCGGGTCAACGCCCAATACGCCGGTTTCGTGCGCCGCGCCGACACCAGCGCCGACAACACCTTCATGCGCAATCAGTTGCAAGAGGCCCGCTGGTTCATCAAAAGCCTGCAAAGCCGCAACGAAACCCTGATGAAAGTAGCCACTCAAATCGTCGAACATCAGCGCGGCTTTCTTGAATACGGCGACGAAGCCATGAAACCGCTGGTCCTGCATGACATCGCCGAAGCGGTGGGCATGCACGAGTCGACGATTTCACGGGTGACCACGCAGAAATTCATGCATACCCCACGGGGCATATATGAACTGAAATACTTTTTCTCCAGCCACGTCAGCACCTCCGAGGGCGGCGAATGCTCGTCCACGGCAATCCGCGCGATCATCAAAAAACTGGTTGCCGCGGAAAATCAGAAAAAGCCGTTGAGTGACAGCAAGATCGCTGGTTTACTGGAGGCACAAGGCATTCAGGTGGCTCGCCGCACCGTCGCCAAGTACCGCGAATCCCTCGGGATCGCGCCTTCGAGCGAACGCAAGCGGTTGATGTAGAGCCACGCCACAGCGTTCCAGTGGCAGGCATTTCTGCCTGCCGCTTTATGCACTGGCAACGAAGGAGAAGCTGTATGCAAGTCAACATCAGTGGACACCAACTGGAAGTGACCGAACCTCTTCGCACCTACATCGGCGAAAAACTCGAACGATTAGAGAGGCATTTCGACAAGATCACCAACGTGCAAGTCACGATGACGGTCGAAAAGCTCAAGCAGAAAATCGAAGCCACGCTGCATATTCCCGGCAATGAAGTGGTCGCAAACGCGGAGCATACCGATATGTATGCGGCGATCGACGCACTGACCGACAAGCTGGATAAACAACTCAAAAAGCATAAGGAAAAGACCCAAAGCCTCCTCCAGGGCGCCACCGGTCGTTAACACTCCCAACCCATGATCCGACTTGAAAGCATCCTGACCCCCGGCCGTTCCCTCGTGAACGTGCCGGGTGGCAGCAAAAAGAAAGCCCTCGAGCAAATTGCCAACCTTATCCACAAAGAAGTACCGGATCTGGAGATGCAAGATGTCTTCGAGGCTCTGATTGCCCGCGAAAAACTCGGCTCAACCGGTTTTGGCAACGGCATCGCCATTCCCCACTGCCGCCTGAAGGGCTGTACTTCGCCCATCAGTGCCCTGATGCACCTTGATGCACCCATCGATTTCGACGCCATCGACGGCGCCCCGGTTGACCTGCTGTTCGTTCTGCTGGTCCCGCAAGCTGCTACCGATGCGCACCTGGAGTTACTGCGCCAGATCGCCAGCATGCTCGACCGCAAGGAAGTGCGCGAAAAACTGCGCAGCGCCCCGAGCAATGAAGCCTTGTATCAGGTTGTCCTGGACGAGCAAAACGGTCATTAATCATGCGTTTGATCATCGTCAGTGGCCGCTCCGGCTCAGGTAAAAGTACCGCACTCGATGTTCTTGAGGACAACGGCTACTACTGCATCGACAACCTGCCCGCCGGTCTGTTGCCGGAACTGGCCGAACGCGCGTTGATTCACACCGAACTGGCACAACCGCTGGTTGCCGTATCCATCGATGCGCGTAACTTGCCGAGCCACTTGTCGCGGTTTCCCGAACTACTGGAAGAAGTGCGCAGCCGGCATATCCAGTGTGACGTGCTTTATCTGGACGCCGACGAAGAAACCTTGCTCAAACGTTTCTCGGAAACCCGCCGTCGTCACCCGCTGAGCAATGCCAATCGCTCGCTGGCCGAGGCCATCAATGATGAGACCGCCCTGCTCGGGCCGATTGCCGACCTCGCCGATCTCAAAGTAAACACCACCAACCTGAACCTGTATCAGCTGCGAGATACCATCAAGCTGCGTCTGCTGAACCAGCCGGAACCCGGTACGGCGTTCCTGGTGGAGTCCTTCGGCTTCAAGCGTGGCATGCCGGTGGACGCTGACCTGGTGTTCGACGTGCGCTGCCTGCCGAACCCTTACTGGAAGCCAGAATTGCGCGATCAATCCGGGCTCGACCAACCGGTTGCCGAGTACCTGGCGGCACAGCCGGACGTCGAAGAGATGTTCCAGGACATCTCCACCTACTTGTTCAAGTGGCTGCCACGCTTTGCCGCCAGCAACCGCGCTTATGTCACCATCGCCATTGGCTGCACCGGCGGCCATCACCGCTCCGTCTACCTGACCGAACGTCTGGGGCAGGCCCTGCAAAAAACCCTGAAGAACGTCCAGGTTCGCCACCGCGACCTCAGCTAAAGGATTCACACCGCGATGCCTGCTCTGGAAATTGAAATCATCAACAAGCTGGGCCTGCATGCCCGCGCTTCTGCAAAATTCGTTGGCGTCGCCGGTGAGTTCAAGGATTGCACGATCAGAGTAGGACGCACGCCGGAATCCACGGTCGACGGAAAAAGCATCATGGCAATGATGATGCTCGCTGCAGGCAAGGGCACCAAAATCCACCTGAGCACCGAAGGTGAACGAGCTGATGAGGCGCTGCAGGCATTGGTGGATTTGATCAACGACTTCTTCGGCGAAGGCGAGTAACCCTCGCTTAGTCGAGCGCTGTATCCATCACTATCATCAAGCAAAACCCGATCAGTAACATTGCCCCGGCCGCCAGTGCCAATCCCAAGGGCAACAACAGTTCGGCCAGGCTCACTAGCCAGGCGCACAACAACGCGACATCCCCGCCAGCAATAACAGCCATCCGAATGCTCAACAAAACATTCGTCCAGTTACTCATCGATCGCCTCAGCCAAGGAGCCTTCAGGATTGCCGCCGCGCGCAGCTGCTCCGGCCACTCGGCAAACCCGGTGCCTTCCACCGCAGCGTTGAGGTCGTTGATGTAGGTCGGGTGATGCAGGGTGTAATGGATTCCCATGGTCTGCGCATCGATGTGCAGCAATCGATGCGTACGCGGGTACTCGCCGTACTCGCTGATAAAATTCAGCAGCTCGACCTATGTTTTGCTGCTCTGGCGCAACGCTGCTTCACGCAGGGCCGGCGCCAGTCACGGGTCCTGCATGGTCCTGGCGCACAGGTACTCGACGCTCTCCTCAGGCTGGTTCAGACGCAAATCACCCGGTATTGAGAACCGAAACACCCCGACGAAACGCATAAGCTTCATTGTGGGAGCGATGTAGGACGCATAAAAAAAGGCGCGCCACCTGATGGGGTGGTACGCCTTTTTTGTGTAGCGGTTTGCGTTAGCTACCCGCCACCGTCATACGTTCTATCAGCACCGAACCTGTACGAATGTTGCTGCGCAGCTCCAGGTCATTACCGACGGCAACGATCTGTTTGAACATGTCGCGCATGTTGCCGGCGATGGTCACTTCCTGGACCGCAAACTGGATTTCACCATTCTCGACCCAGTAACCCGCCGCGCCACGGGAGTAATCGCCAGTGACCATGTTCAGGCCCTGGCCCATCAACTCAGTCACCAACAGGCCGCGACCCATGCGGCGCAGCAAGGCTGCCTGGTCTTCTTCGCCATGGGTGACGAACAGGTTGTGCACACCGCCAGCGTTGGCGGTGCTCGGCATCCCGAGTTTACGGCCAGAGTACGTGCCGAGAATGTATGAGACCAACTCGCCTTTTTCGACGAACGGTTTGGCGTACGTTGCCAGACCATCGCCATCAAACGCCGAACTGCCCATAGCCCCCATCAGGTGCGGACGCTCATCGATGGTCAGCCATTCCGGGAACAGTTTCTGTCCCAGCGTGCCTTCAAGGAACGAGGACTTTCGATACAGACTGCCGCCGGAAATCGCCGAGAGGAAACTGCCGAACAAACCACCGGCCAGTTCTGCGGAAAACAGTACCGGCACTTCACAGGTCGGCACTGGACGCGCGCCCAGACGGCTCGCCGCCCGTTGCGCGGCACGCTGGCCGATGCTCACCGGGTCGGCCAGCAAGTTGCCCTGACGGTTCACGTCGTACCAGTAATCGCGCTGCATCTGGCCGTCGGCCTCGGCAATCATCACGCAGCTCAGGCTGTGCCGGGTCGACGCGTAGCCGCCGATAAAACCATGGCTGTTGCCATAAACACGGCAGCCCTGGTGGGTGCTGAGGGTGGTGCCATCGGCATTCTTGATCCGGCTGTCGGTGGCAAACGCCGCCGCTTCACAGGCCAGGGCCTGCTCGATAGCTTGCTCCGGCGTTATGTCCCATTCGTGGAACAGGTCGAAATCCTGCAGATCCTTGGCCATCAGCGCAGCATCCGCCAGGCCCGAAGCTTCGTCTTCAGACGTGTGCTTGGCGATGGCCAGGGCGGCGGCGACGGTTTCGCGAATCGCCTCCGGACCGCTGGCGGACGTGCTGGCCGAACCCTTGCGCTGGCCAACGTACAAGGTGATGCCGAAGCCCTGATCGCGGTTGAATTCGACGGTTTCGACTTCACGCTGACGCACCGAGGTGGACAGGCCCTGCTCCAGGGACACCGCCACTTCACAGGCACTGGCACCCTGGCGCTTGGCTTCAGCGATGATCTGCTCGACTTGTTCTTGCAGTGCCGGCAACGCTTGTGGGCCGACGCTTTCAACTGCACTCATGCTGTTCTCCACTCAAATTCTGCTTTCGGCTGGGGCCTTCGAGCGACCGGGCCGGACAAGCGGCCCCCGACTGGTTATCATGGCGGCGTTTCTTTGCGGACGGCCACCATGGTTGATTCTTACGACGACTCCCTCGATACGGGAGAAAAAAGCAAATCCCAGGTTAAACGCGAGCTTCATGCTCTGGTTGACCTTGGCGAGCGCCTTACAACGCTCAAGCCTGACTTGCTGGCAAAACTGCCGTTGACCGACGCTTTGCGCCGGGCTCTGGGCGATGCCTCCAAGCACACCGCGAATATCGCGCGTAAACGGCACCTTATGTTCATCGGCAAACTGATGCGCGATCAGGACACTGACGCCATTCTGACTCTGCTCGATCAACTCGATGCCTCCACTCGGCAGTACAACGAACGTTTCCATGGCCTGGAACGCTGGCGTGATCGTTTGATCGCGGGCGACGATGCGGTCCTGGAGAAGTTCGTGGTCGACTACCCGGAGGCTGATCGTCAGCAATTGCGCTCCCTGATCCGTCAGGCCCAGCACGAACTGGCGACCAACAAGCCACCGGCATCGAGCCGTAAAATCTTCAAGTACATCCGTGAGCTGGACGAGACTCAACGCGGTCTGCGTTAAATCTCTTCCCGGGTGAGTCGCCACGCGGCCCACCCGAAGCTTCACTTTTTCAAACGCCCTTACGATCCTGTGCCACCCACAGTGATCGCATCGATTTTCAGCGTTGGCTGGCCGACACCCACCGGCACCGACTGCCCATCCTTGCCACACGTGCCCACGCCGCTGTCCAGCGCCAGATCGTTACCGACCATCGACACCTTGCTCATGGCCTCCGGCCCGTTGCCGATCAACGTCGCGCCTTTGACCGGGGCAGTGATTTTGCCGTCCTCAATCAGGTACGCCTCGCTGGTGGAGAACACGAACTTGCCGCTGGTGATGTCCACCTGACCGCCGCCGAGATTGGCGCAGTAGATGCCGCGCTTCACCGAGGCGATGATTTCTGCGGGGTCGCTTTCGCCCGCCAGCATGTAGGTGTTGGTCATGCGCGGCATTGGCAGGTGCGCGTAGGATTCACGACGACCGTTACCGGTACGGGCCACGCCCATCAGGCGGGCGTTGAGTTTGTCCTGCATGTAGCCTTTGAGTACGCCGTTTTCGATCAGCGTCGTGCACTCGGTCGGGGTGCCTTCATCATCGACGCTCAGGGAGCCGCGACGACCGGCCAGCGTGCCATCATCAACGATGGTGCAAAGCTTGGACGCAACCATCTCGCCCATGCGCCCGCTGTAGGCCGAACTGCCCTTGCGGTTGAAGTCGCCTTCCAGACCGTGGCCGACCGCTTCGTGCAGCAACACACCGGACCAGCCCGACCCCAGCACCACCGGCAACGTACCGGCCGGCGCAGGAATGGCTTCCAGATTCACCAACGCCTGACGCAGCGCTTCACGGGCATAGCTCATGGCGCGGTCATCGCTGAGGAAATAACGGTAATCGGTACGACCGCCACCGCCATGACCGCCGCGTTCACGGCGACCGTTCTGCTCGACGATCACACTGACGTTAAAGCGCACCAACGGCCGTACATCGGCTGCCAGGCCGCCGTCGGTGGAGGCCACGAGGATTCGTTCCCAGACGCCGGCCATGCTCACAGTGACTTGCTGGATACGCGGGTCGAGGGCGCGAGTCGCGACGTCGATACGCTTGAGCAGTTCGACCTTCTCGGCACGGGTCATGACTTCCAACGGGTTGTCCGGCCCGTACAACTGGGCGACATCCTGAGTGGTGAAGGCTTGCACCGTGCCGTTCTGACCGGCGCGGGAGATCGAACGTGCAGCACGGGCCGCGGCGCCGAGGGCTTCAAGGGTAATGGCATTGCTGTAGGCAAAACCGGTTTTCTCGCCTGATTGCGCTCGCACGCCGACGCCCTGGTCGAGATTGAAGCTGCCTTCCTTGACGATCCCGTCTTCCAGCGCCCAGGACTCGGAAATCTGCCCCTGGAAATACAGGTCGGCAGCATCGATGCCCGGGCCGGCCAGATCGCCGAGCACACCTTGCAGGCTCTCGATTGTTACGCCGCCGGGCGCCAGGAGGTGTTCACTGACTGAGGACAACAACTCGCTCATATGCTTTACGCCTTAAATTCATCGTTCTGAGGCAGGTCGCTGGGCGCCCTGCGAGAAAAATCGCCGGTGACTGGATACCGGCATCCGCGCCCTGATGGACGCCTGTTCGCTGCTATCGCGTTCGGCCAGCAGCACGGCCTCGCCTTGATCCTGTTGCGCCAGCACACGTCCCCACGGGTCGATAATCGCGGCATGGCCAAAGGTTTCTCGCGGCCCCGGATGCGTCCCACCCTGGGCAGCCGCGAGCACATAACATTGAGTTTCGATGGCCCGCGCTCGAATCAACACCTCCCAATGCGCCGCGCCAGTCACCGCGGTAAAGGCCGACGGCGCGGTAATCAACTCCGCCCCGGCAGCGCGTAATTCGCTGTATAGCTCCGGGAAGCGCAGGTCGTAACACACCGTCAGCCCGACTCGACCGACGGGCGTGTCCGCCACGACTACCCCACGACCATAAGCATAGTCATCGGATTCGCGATAACGCCCGCGATTGTCCGCCACATCGACGTCGAAAAGGTGCAACTTGTCATACCGTGCAACGGTTTCGCCGTGGTCATCCACCAGCAGCGAGCAGGCATGCACTTTGGCCGTCGGTTGATCCACCGGCGGCAACGGCAATGTGCCTGCCACTATCCATAACTTGAGGTCGCGGGCGGTCTGTTTCAACCATGGCAGGATCGGGCCTTCGCCCAATGCCTCGGCGCGGCCGATGCCGGCCGTGTCGCGACGACCCATGGCGGCGAAGTTCTCCGGCAGCACGGCAAGCTGCGCACCACCGGCCGCCGCGTGCTCGAGCAGCCGTCGGGCCTGGGCCAGATTCGCCAGCACATCGCTCTGGCTGACCATTTGAATCACCGCTACAGACATGGCGCGCTCCTTCATCGCTTTTTATAAGGGCAGGCCGCCATGCTACTCCATAGGCTTGGGAAGTGCGTTTTCAAAAAGTTTGTCAAAAAGGCTTGTCGAAGGTGATTTTCGGCTCTTTCCACGGCCCCTTGACGGTGTATTGGACGCTGGCGAAACGCGCTACACGGTCACCAATCAGCTTATCGATCAGGAACAGCGCGCCGCCGATCGCCGGTGCACCGACGATCAGCGCGGCAATCGGCAGGTTGTTGGTCACAGGCAACGTCACCAGCAACTTGGCATCGACCATATCGCCTACCAGGTCCAGCGTCCCGTTGAGTTCGATGTTGCTCGAGGGACCGGTCATCCGGATCGGCTCACGCGTCACGTATACGCCGTTGGTCGCAACCAGCAGGCCTTTGACCCGGTCATAACTCAAACCTTTGCCGAACAGGTCGGAGAAGTCCAGACGCAACCGGCGGCCGATGGAGTTGAAGTTCAGCAAGCCAAACACTCGCAACGCCTGGGCGCTGCCTTCAATTTCAACAAACTGACCCTTATTCAGCGAAGCATCGAGGGTTCCAGAGAAGCGCTTGGTGGCCAGCCAGGCCGGCGAACCGGGCCAGCGACCATCGACATCCATATGAAAATCTTCACTGGTGACACTCGGCGCAAAGCCCCAGCCCTTCAGTACATCGGCTAGATTCTTGCCGCTGATCCGGCCCTTGTACCAACTGCCGCTGGATCCGGGCGTGCCTTCCCAACCGCCGCGGCCCTGCAGGAGAATGCCCTTGAGGCCCAGATCCAGCGTATTAAACGCAATGCCCTTGGCGGTCGGACGGATTTTCAGATGCCAGGCCCCGACGAGGTCCTTGCCCTGGAACAGCTGATTGATGGTGATATCCAGTGCCGGGATCTTCGTCGGATCCACCGAGGCCAGCGGATCTGACGAGTTTTCGTCGGCCAGGACCGTCGGGTCTGGCGCCGGCAAACGCACGTATTGCAGATTGATCGCAATCGGCGCGCCTTTCGTCGCATCAGGGATGCTGGCACTGCCCTTGACCTGCTGACTGTCGAGCTGCAAAGCCCACGCAGCAGGTTTGCGATTCAACTGCACGGAAGCCTGATCGAGCGTAGTGCCGACACCGCTGAGCTTGCCAATCTTGAGATCCACACCGCTGAGCAACTGCTTGGCGTTGCCGCCCGGATCCTGGCCAGCATACTTGTCTACCAGATCCTTCCACGGGCCAACATCCAGTTCCGACAACACACCGCGCACCCGCAGGCCTTTAGCCCCAGGTAGCACGGCATTGCCGCCCCCCAGGAACAACTCACCGCGCCCGTAGGCAAAGTTGCCGGCCGGCGCCGCAAACGCGAAGTTCGCCAGCTCACCGTAGTTGACCCGGTAGCGGCGCTCGGGCCCCTGTAGGGTCATGCGGAACGTGGTGTCGCGGCCGACGTCGGGCGCCATGCCGAACGGCGCCGGCAAATTGATTGCGACCCCCTTGAGGTTGGATCTGACCATCAATTGACTGTCGGCCCCATCAAGGGTCAGTTGCAGCTGATAAGGGATCACACCGGACACGGGCAACGGCTGAGTAACACTCAGCCAATCAGTGAGTTTCTTGACCTCGACCTGGCCCGAGGCGGCGACGCGAGTCTTGAGGTTGCCGGAGCCGCCATCGGCGAAAATCTGTGCAGTAACCGGTTTATCGAAAGCGCGCGCGGTGATGTTTTTCCCGCTCAAACCCTTGCTGCTGTCGAAACGGAAATCGCCCTTGAGCTGAGTCAGCTCCAGGGTTGGCTCGGCCAGTTTCAGGCGGGCCTTGGCGGTCTTGAAGTCGACGAGGATCTTCGGCTGCTCGCCTTTGACCAATGGAATGTCCAGTTTCAGTTTGCCTCGCAGATCGCCCTCGCCTTCCCAACCGGCAAAGGTGGCTGCGGTGCCGATCGGTGCTTCCTGGAGAATATTCAGGCCATCGCCCAACCCGCCAGCGAATTCACCGTCGAGGAACAGATGGACATTTTGCCCCGCTGGCACATGAGGAATATTGACGTAAATGTCGCTGACCTGGGTATTGAGCAACTGCCCCTTGCTGGCCAGGATCCGCACACCGCTGTCTTCTACAAACACGTCGCCCGTGACGTTGCTGACATGTGGCCAGCCTGGCTGGAAGGCCAGTTCGGCGTCGTGAACCTTGAAGAACAGGCTGATGCTGCGAGCAGTCTCGTCGGCACCGTGGTTCAGCGAACCCTGGTACTGGAAGAAGCCTTCGTCCACTGCACCCTTGAGAATCGCTGTTCGCAGCCATTCGTCCAGCCCCGGACTCAGCATGGCCGGCAAATACTTGGCGGTGTATCGACCGTCGCCGTCCACCAGACCCACCCGCAGGTCCATATAGTCTTCCTGGGTATGGTCGAAATGCAGGCGAATCAGAAAGTCGCCGGCAATCTTGCCTTCTTCGCCCAACACCTTCAGGTATGGCGCGATCAAGGTGAAGGCTTCTTTATCGAGCGTCCAGGTCAGTCGGGCATTGGCCTGAATGTACTGCCATGGCTTGGCGAAGATTGGGTCCAGATGCAGGGAAAAATCCTTGCTGTCCATGCGCAACTCGCCACTGCCCAGATCACCGCTGATGCTGCCACTGACATTTCGTGCCGCCGGAGCGCCGTGATAGGCATCGAAGCCGACCCGATCCAGGTTGGCGGCAAAGCTGAATTTGCTGTCGTCGGTGGCATTGGGCCGGAAGTCGATCAGCACGTTGCGCAGGCCGCCGGTCACTTTGAGTCGTTCGACGGCGGTGGCGATGCCTTCGGGCAGCGGCCCCAAGGCATTCAGTATCGGGGTGATCGGGGTGAGATCGAGGCGGTCGGCTTGCAGATGCCAAAGCTCTTCAGCCTTGTCGGTCGCCGCATTTTGTTTGAGTTGCACATGCGATTCCCAACGGGTCTCACCCAGGTTCATGGCCAGCGAATCCAGGGTTACCAGCACGCCTTCGGAGCTGCGCTGGTAATAGCCATTGAGCGCCAGATTGTTGATCTGGATCGGCTTGCGCTCGGCGTACGCACCCTTGAGTTGCGGTGCGTTCAGGCGAATCGCAGCACTTTGCAGGGCACCCTTGTTCCAGTTCACCCAAAGCTCGCCGCCAGCCTTGAACTCGGAAAAATTCCATTGCTGGGTCAGTCGCTCAGGCAACCATTTCGACCAGTCGCTTTGCGGCAGGCTCAAATAAGCTTCGGCCTCGCCGTCTTTCCATTCGCTGGCGCGCAGGCGGGTCCGCAGACTGATTGCCACCGGTTGTCCGTCGGGCAGAGTCAAGCGCGCATCGAGTCGCTGGCGGGAGACGCCGGTTTTCAGATTCAGCCCGACGTATGTCAGGGTCAGCGGCTGCTCTTGCAGTGGCTGGAAAGTGACTTGGCTATCGAGTACCGACAGTTGCTGAACCACCTGCATGCGATTGAGCAATTGCGCAGGATCCAGCGGCTGATCCTGCTGGACCGGCAAACCTTCCAGCGCCCAATGGCCGTCCTCGCTTTCCTTGAGGCTGATCTTCAGGCCGCTGAGTTCCAGGTGAGCGATGCGCACTTCACGCGCCATCAGGCTGGCCCAAAGATCCGGTACCGCGCGCACCTGATCCAGACGCAAGGCATTGGCGCCCTCGCCGACCATCACGTCGTGAGCCAGCATGATCGGAGCAAAACCACTCCAGCTACCTTCCAGTTCACCGATATTCAGCGGCATACCCAAGGCAGCACTGGCTTTGGCTTCGACTTCGGCACGGTACTCGGCCACCAGCGGGGTCAGCTCTCGGCCGAGGCTGACGTATAACGCCAACAACACCAACACCAACGCACACAGCCCCAGACCCCAGCGGGTCAGTGCGGCCAAAATGCGTGTCAGACGCTCCATGTCAGGTGGCTCCCATGGCAAAAATACTGCAAAAAGCTGAGGCCAGCCGTTCTAGCAGGGTTGGAAGACCGCGATTCAGAGCAGCACCACGTCGTATTGTTCCTGGGAATACATGGTTTCCACCTGGAACCGGATGGTGCGCCCGATAAAACCTTCGAGCTCGGCGACATTGCCCGATTCTTCATCGAGCAAACGGTCAACCACTTTCTGGTTTGCCAATACACGATAGCCTTCCGCCTGATAGGCGCGCGCTTCCCGGAGGATTTCGCGGAAAATTTCGTAGCAAACGGTTTCCGGCGTCTTGAGCTTGCCGCGGCCCTGACAGCTGCTGCACGGCTCGCACAGCACTTGTTCAAGACTTTCGCGAGTGCGCTTGCGGGTCATCTGCACCAGGCCCAACTCGGTGATGCCGATGATGTTGGTCTTGGCATGATCGCGCTCCAGCTGCTTCTCGAGTGTGCGCAACACCTGACGCTGGTGCTCTTCATCTTCCATGTCGATGAAGTCGATGATGATGATCCCGCCCAGGTTGCGCAGGCGCAGCTGGCGGGCAATGGCGGTCGCGGCTTCGAGGTTGGTCTTGAAAATGGTTTCTTCAAGGTTGCGATGGCCGACGAACGCCCCGGTGTTGACGTCAATGGTGCTCATGGCTTCAGCCGGATCGACCACCAGGTAGCCGCCGGATTTCAGCGGGACTTTACGTTCCAGGGCTTTCTGGATTTCGTCTTCGACGCCATACAGGTCGAAAATCGGCCGCTCACCCGGGTAATGCTCAAGACGATCGGCGATTTCCGGCATCAGTTCGGCAACGAACTGTGTGGTTTTCTGGAAGGTCTCCCGGGAGTCGATCCGGATCTTCTCGATCTTCGGGCTCACCAGATCACGCAAGGTGCGCAGCGCCAGGCCGAGGTCTTCGTAGATCACACTCGGTGCGCCGATGGTTTTGATCTGCTCGTTGATCTGATCCCAGAGACGACGCAGGTAGCGAATATCCATGAGGATTTCTTCGGCACCGGCACCTTCGGCTGCGGTGCGCAGGATGAAGCCGCCGACCTCTTTGATGCCTTCTTTGGCCACACAGTCAGTGACCACTTGTTTGAGACGTTCACGCTCGGCTTCGTCTTCGATTTTCAACGAAATGCCAACGTGCGCGGTGCGCGGCATGTACACCAGATAACGCGACGGAATCGACAACTGGGTCGTCAGGCGCGCGCCTTTTGAGCCGATCGGGTCCTTGGTCACTTGCACCACCAGGCTCTGACCTTCGTGAACCAGAGCGCTGATGCTCTCGACCGCAGGGCCTTCGCGCAGGGAGATTTCCGAGGCATGAATGAACGCGGCGCGGTCCAGTCCGATGTCGACAAATGCCGCCTGCATGCCGGGCAATACCCGCACGACCTTGCCTTTATAGATGTTGCCGACGATCCCGCGCTTTTGCGTGCGCTCGACGTGGACCTCTTGCAGAACACCGTTTTCAACCACCGCCACGCGCGATTCCATCGGCGTGATGTTGATCAGGATCTCTTCACTCATGGCAGGGTCTCGTTCAGGCATGTTCACGATAATGGCCGCATCTTGTCAGTACGACGCTCAACGCGCGTTAAGGGTTTGCCAACAGGGTATGCCGAAATGGCCCAACAGCTCAGCGGTTTCGCACAGCGGTAACCCGACCACCGCCGAGTAACTGCCATTGAGCCCGGCGACAAACACCGCTCCGAGCCCTTGAATGCCATAGCCGCCGGCCTTGTCCTGTGGCTCGCCGCTGGCCCAGTAGGCCACCGCCTCATCACGACTGATGTTGCGAAAACGCACCCGACTGCTCACCACCCGAGACTCGCAACGCTCACCACCGAGCACCGCAATCGCCGTCAGGACTTCATGCTCACACCCGGACAACATCATCAGCATGGCGCACGCTTGCGCTTCATCAACCGGCTTGCCCAAAATTTTACCGTCCAGCACCACGGCGGTGTCGGCGCCCAGCACGCAAAAATCTGTATCGGACACGACGGTCCGACGCCCGGCCTCGGCTTTGCAGCGCGCCAGGCGCTCGACATAGGCCGAAGGGGATTCATTTTCTAAAGGGGTTTCATCAATGTCCGCACTGATGACGGAGAACGGCACGCCGATCTGCGTGAGCAGTTCACGTCGACGCGGCGAGCCTGAGGCCAGGTACAACAATTTCATCAAGACATCTCCCTTGTCGAGGTGCGGGCAAATGCCTGACCGAATTAATTGATTTTGTAGCGTCGATGCAAACCGCGCAAACCGTAGCTGACCCACGGCCAGAGCAATGCGCTGACCAGTGCCGGCAAGACCAGCGCCAGCGTCGGCTGACGATTGCCAGTCAGAGCGCTGAGCCATAGCTGAACAAGCTGCGCGAGGCCGAAGATCACCAGGATCATCAGGCTCTGTTGCCACATCGGGAACATGCGCAGGCGCTGTTGCAGCACCAGCACCAAGTACGTGATCAGCGTCAGGATCAATGCGTTCTGGCCCAGCAGCGTGCCATAAAGCACGTCTTCGACCAGGCCCAGGCACCACGCGGTGACCATCCCGACTTTCTGCGGCATGGCTAACGCCCAGAATGCCAGCAGCAAGGCTAGCCACAATGGACGGAGGATTTCCATGAATTGTGGCAGCGGCGAAACGCTGAGCAGCATGCCTATGGCGAATGTCAGCCAGACTATCCAGCCGTTTCGGGAGGCAGTAGCACCCACCATTATTCTCGTCCTCCTGTGGTAGCCGGCACAGAGACTGGCGGTTTGGCTGCAGGTTTGGGTACGGTCGCGGGAATGACGGGGCCACCACCGTGCTGGTCCAAGGCCTCTTGAGCCTGCGCAGCGTCATTGGCGCGCTCTTCGGCTGTACGACCGTCGGTGAACACCAGCAGCAAGTAGCGGCTACGATTCAACGCGGCGGTCGGCACGGCGCGCACAATAGCGAACGGTTGACCGGAATCGTGAATCACTTCCCTGACCGTCGCTACCGGGTAACCCGCCGGGAACCGCTGCCCCAGGCCAGAGCTGACCAGCAAGTCGCCTTCTTTAATGTCGGCGGTATCGGCCACGTGACGCAGTTCCAGGCGTTCCGGGTTGCCGGTGCCGCTGGCAATCGCCCGCAGACCGTTGCGGTTTACCTGCACCGGAATGCTGTGAGTGATGTCGGTCAGCAACAGCACACGAGAGGTGTACGGCATCAACTCGACCACCTGGCCCATCAAGCCACGGGCATCGAGCACCGGCTGACCGAGGACGACACCGTCGCGCTCACCTTTATTGATGATGATGCGGTGGGTGAAGGGATTGGGGTCCATGCCGATCAGCTCGGCCACTTCGACCTTCTCGTTGACCAGCGCGGAGGAGTTGAGCAACTCGCGCAGCCGGACGTTCTGCTCGGTGAGGGCGGCAAGCTTTTGCATGCGGCCCTGCAACAGCAGGTTTTCGGTTTTGAGTTTTTCGTTTTCGGCGACCAGTTCGGTGCGGCTGCCAAATTGGCTGGCCACACCCTGCCATAGCCGCTGTGGCAGGTCGGTGATCCAGTAAGACTGCATCAGCACCAGCGACATTTGGCTACGCACTGGCTTGAGCAGTGTGAAGCGGGCATCGACCACCATCAGCGCGACCGATAGCACGACCAGCACCAACAAGCGCACGCCCAGCGAAGGCCCTTTGGTGAAAAGCGGTTTAATAAGCCGCTCCTCCCAGGCAAATGTTCTCTTTATTCATACGGCATCAAACCGGCCTGGATGCAGACTGACAGAAGATAAACGCCAACAGGCAGCACTGCAAAGTGCTGCCTGCGCGCTAAACAGCATAGATGCGTCGGGGGAGATCACTCGCTCGACAGCAGGTCCATGGTGTGTTTATCCATCATTTCCAACGCACGGCCACCGCCGCGAGCAACGCAGGTCAGCGGATCTTCGGCGACGATCACTGGCAGACCGGTTTCCTGGGCCAGCAACTTGTCGAGGTCACGCAGCAAAGCGCCACCACCGGTCAGTACCAGACCACGCTCGGCGATGTCGGAAGCCAGTTCCGGAGGCGATTGCTCCAGCGCACTTTTCACCGCCTGAACGATGGTGGCCAGGGACTCTTGCAGAGCTTCCAGCACTTCATTGGAGTTCAGGGTGAATGCGCGTGGAACGCCTTCGGCCAGGTTACGGCCACGAACGTCGACTTCGCGAACTTCGCCGCCCGGGTAGGCAGTACCGATTTCCTGTTTGATGCGCTCGGCAGTGGATTCGCCGATCAGGCTGCCGTAGTTGCGACGCACGTAGGTGATGATTGCTTCGTCGAAGCGGTCGCCGCCCACCCGGACGGATTCAGCGTAAACCACACCGTTCAGGGAGATCAGCGCGATTTCAGTGGTACCACCACCGATATCGACAACCATCGAGCCGCGAGCTTCTTCAACCGGCAGGCCGGCACCGATCGCAGCAGCCATTGGCTCTTCGATCAGGAACACTTCACGGGCACCGGCACCAAGGGCCGACTCACGGATGGCACGACGCTCAACCTGGGTGGATTTGCACGGAACGCAGATCAGCACACGAGGGCTAGGCTGCAGGAAGCTGTTTTCGTGAACCTTGTTGATAAAGTACTGCAGCATCTTTTCGCAAACGCTGAAGTCGGCGATCACACCGTCCTTCATCGGACGAATGGCAGCAATGTTGCCCGGTGTACGGCCGAGCATGCGCTTGGCTTCGGTGCCGACAGCAACGACACTTTTCTGGTTACCGTGTGTCCGAATAGCCACAACCGAGGGCTCATTCAGGACGATGCCGCGCTCGCGCACGTAAATAAGGGTGTTGGCAGTGCCCAGGTCAATGGAAAGATCGCTGGAAAACATGCCACGCAGTTTCTTGAACATGGGAAAGGGACCCTAGGCAACGCGTGGGTAAAAAAGTGCGGCAAACTCTAACAACGACAGGGATTTTGGGCAAGGCGCCAATATGTTAAATTGGCCGCTTTTCTGTGCACCAACCCCCACAATCGCGGCCTTATGACCGTAGAAATGCGGTAGTGTTCCGACAATCTAACACACGGACGCCGTCCGTTCTGTTTTCCACTGGAGATTCCCATGGCGCTTGAACGCTCCGACGTGGAAAAAATCGCTCACCTGGCCTGTCTCGGCCTTGATGATGCCGATCTTCCACACATCACTTCGGCCCTGAACAGCATTCTGGGGCTTGTCGACGAAATGCAGGCGGTCAATACCGACGGTATCGAGCCGCTCGCCCACCCACTGGAAGCCAGCCAGCGCCTGCGTGCAGACGTCGTGACAGAGACCAATCATCGCGAGGCCTATCAGTCCATCGCACCAGCGGTCGAAAACGGCCTGTACCTGGTTCCGAAAGTCATCGACTAAAGGGAAAGAGCCTGCAATGCATCAATTGACTCTGGCCGAGATCGCCCGCGGACTCGCCGATAAAAAGTTTTCTTGCGAAGAGCTGACCAAAACCCTGCTGGCGCGTATCGCCCAGCTCGATCCGCAGCTCAACAGTTTCATCAGCCTCACCGAAGACCTGGCGCTCCAGCAGGCGAAAGCCGCTGACGCACGCCGCGCCAAGGGTGAGAGCGGTGCCCTGCTCGGTGCGCCGATCGCACACAAAGACCTGTTCTGCACCCAAGGCATCCGCACCAGCTGCGGCTCGAAGATGCTCGACAACTTTAAAGCTCCGTACGACGCCACCGTGGTCGCCAAGCTGGCCGCTGCCGGCGCCGTGACCCTGGGCAAGACCAACATGGACGAATTCGCCATGGGGTCGGCCAACGAGTCGAGCTACTACGGCCCGGTGAAAAACCCGTGGAACCTGGAACACGTTCCGGGTGGTTCGTCCGGCGGTTCGGCGGCGGCGGTTGCTGCACGCCTGCTGCCGGCAGCCACCGGCACCGACACGGGCGGTTCGATCCGTCAGCCCGCCGCACTGACCAACCTCACAGGCCTGAAACCGACGTACGGTCGCGTTTCGCGCTGGGGCATGATCGCTTACGCCTCCAGCCTCGACCAGGGCGGTCCGTTGGCTCGCACGGCCGAAGACTGCGCCATCCTGCTGCAAGGCATGGCCGGTTTCGACCCGCAGGACTCCACCAGCATCGACGAACCGGTGCCTGATTACAGCGCTGGCCTCAACGGCTCGCTGCAAGGCCTGCGCATCGGTGTACCAAAGGAATACTTCAGCGCCGGTCTCGACCCGCGCATTGCCGAACTGGTCCACAACAGCGTCAAGGAACTGGAAAAGCTCGGCGCCGTGGTCAAGGAAATCAGCCTGCCAAACATGCAGCACGCGATCCCTGCGTACTACGTGATCGCACCGGCAGAAGCCTCTTCCAACCTGTCGCGTTTCGACGGCGTGCGTTTCGGCCATCGCTGCGAAGATCCGAAAAACCTGATTGACCTGTACAAGCGCTCCCGTGGCGAAGGTTTCGGCGCGGAAGTGCAGCGCCGGATCATGGTGGGTGCCTACGCGTTGTCGGCCGGCTACTACGATGCTTATTACCTGAAGGCCCAGAAGATTCGTCGCTTGATCAAAAACGACTTCATGGCAGCTTTTAATGAGGTCGACATCATCCTCGGCCCCACCACGCCGAACCCGGCCTGGAAGCTCGGCGCCAAGAACAGCGACCCGGTTGCTGCGTACCTGGAAGACGTCTACACCATCACGGCCAACCTTGCCGGTCTGCCGGGCCTGTCCATGCCTGCCGGTTTTGTCGATGGTCTGCCGGTCGGCGTGCAATTGCTTGCCCCGTATTTCCAGGAAGGTCGCCTGTTGAACGTTGCCCACCAGTATCAGCTCAACACTGACTGGCACACCCGCACACCAACCGGCTTCTGAGGAGAAACACATGCAATGGGAAGTCGTGATCGGGCTGGAGATTCACACCCAGCTCACTACCCGGTCGAAAATCTTTTCCGGTAGTTCCACCACCTTCGGTTCCGAGCCGAACACCCAGGCCAGCCTGGTTGACCTCGGTATGCCTGGCGTATTGCCGGTGCTGAACCAGGAAGCGGTGCGCATGGCGGTGATGTTCGGTCTGGCGATTGATGCCGAGATCGGCCAGCACAACGTGTTCGCCCGTAAAAACTATTTCTACCCGGACCTGCCCAAGGGCTACCAGATCAGCCAGATGGAATTGCCGATCGTTGGCAAAGGCCACCTGGACATCGCCATGGAAGACGGCACGATCAAACGTGTCGGCGTCACCCGTGCGCACCTGGAAGAAGACGCGGGTAAAAGCCTGCACGAAGAGTTCAACGGAGCCACTGGCATCGACCTGAACCGTGCCGGCACGCCGCTGCTGGAAATCGTTTCCGAGCCGGACATGCGCAGCGCCAAAGAAGCCGTGGCCTACGTCAAGACCGTCCACGCACTGGTACGCTACCTCGGCATCTGCGACGGCAACATGGCCGAAGGTTCGCTGCGTTGCGACTGCAACGTGTCGATCCGCCCCAAAGGTCAGGTTGAATTCGGCACGCGTTGCGAGATCAAGAACGTCAACTCGTTCCGCTTCATCGAGAAGGCGATCAACACCGAAGTGCAGCGTCAGATCGAACTGATCGAGGACGGCGGCAAGGTGATCCAGCAGACCCGTCTGTACGATCCGAACAAGGATGAAACCCGTCCGATGCGCAGCAAAGAGGAAGCCAACGACTACCGTTACTTCCCCGATCCGGACCTGCTGCCGGTGGTCATCGAAGACTCCTTCCTCGACGACGTGCGCGCCACCCTGCCGGAATTGCCACCGCAGAAACGCGAACGCTTCCAGGCGCAGTTCGGTCTGTCGGCCTACGACGCCAGCGTCCTGGCCACCAGCCGTGAGCAAGCCGATTACTTCGAGAAAGTCGCGAGCATCGGTGGCGACGCCAAACTGGCGGCGAATTGGGTGATGGTTGAGCTGGGCAGCCTGTTGAACAAGCAGGGCCTGGACATCGACCAGTCGCCGGTTTCAGCCGAGCAACTGGGCGGCATGCTGCGACGCATCACCGACAACACCATCTCCGGCAAAATCGCCAAGGTCGTGTTTGAAGCGATGGCCAACGGTGAAGGCAGCGCGGACGAGATCGTCGACAAGCGCGGCTTGAAGCAAGTGACCGACAGCGGCGCGATCTCCGCGGTGCTCGACGAGATGCTCGCGGCCAACGCCGAACAGGTTGAACAATACCGCGCGGCAGACGAAACCAAACGCGGCAAGATGTTCGGCTTCTTTGTCGGCCAGGCCATGAAAGCGTCCAAAGGCAAGGCCAACCCGCAACAGGTCAACGAACTGCTGAAAAGCAAACTCGAAGGCTGATGAGAATGGAGCCAGCACTCAACACTGGCTCTGATCCCTGTGGGAGCGAGCAGGCTCGCTCCCACAATTGTTTTTGGAAGCTCTCAAATGACGCGCTTACTTGGCGCTTGCGCCCTGCTCTCTCTGCTGGCCGGTTGCGCCAGCACCGATACCATCGATCCACACGGCTATGACAAGACCGGTGTTGCCTCGTATTACGGCGCCAAACACCAAGGTAAACGCACCGCCAGCGGCGAGCGTTTCAACAAGAATTCCCTGACCGCCGCCCATCGCCAGCTGCCCTTTGGCACGCGGGTAAAGGTCACCAATCTGAACAACGACAGGTCCTGCGTGGTGCGCATCAACGACCGCGGGCCGTACTCTCGTGGGCGCCTGATCGATGTGTCACGTGAAGCGGCCGAACAGTTGGGCATGCTGCGCAGTGGCACCGCGAAGGTTCGCGTGCAAGCCCTCGACGACTGACAGACGGAGCACCGACCATTTTCGGACTTGCCGATTTACCGCTGATCAGCATGATTGAATTGCTCAGCGGCTTGCTGTTGCTGATCGCCGGCGCTGAGCTGATGGTGCGCGCCGCCGTGCGCCTCGCCGCACGCCTGCATGTACGACCGCTGATTATCGGCCTGACCATCGTCGCCCTCGGCAGCAGCGCACCGCAGATGGCAGTCAGCCTGCAAGCGACCCTGGCGCAGAACGCCGACATCGCCGTCGGCAGCGTGATCGGCAGTAGCATCTTCAACATCCTGGTCACCCTCGGACTCTCGGCGCTGATCATCCCGCTGCGGGTTTCACGGCAACTGGTGCGCCTGGATATTCCATTGATGATCGGCGCCAGCTTGCTGGTGTTCGTATTGGCGTGGAACGAAGAACTGACCCGCACCGATGGCGTGCTGCTGCTCGCGGCACTGGTGCTGTATCTGGGCCTGTTGCTGCGCCAGTCGCGGCACTCAACCCGCCCGCAATCGACGACCCACGAAGTCCCGCAAGCGCCCTGGCTCGGCAGTCTGCTGATGATCGTCACGGGATTGGCGATGCTGGTCTACGCCGGGCACCTGCTGCTGGGCGCGGCGGTTTTGGTCGCGACCGATCTGGGGTTGTCGGAGCGGATCATCGGCCTGACCATTGTCGCTGTCAGCACGTCCCTGCCGGAACTGGCGACCTCATTGATCGCCGCCTTGCGCGGTCAACGCGACATCGCAGTGGGCAACGTGATCGGCAGCAACCTGTTCAATCTCTTGGGCGTGCTGGGCTTCACCGCATTGGTCGCTCCGTCGCCGCTGTCGGTATCGCCCAACGCCCTCGATTTTGACTTGCCGGTGATGCTCGGCGTCGCGGTGTTGTGCCTGCCGGTGTTCTATTCCGGGTACCGGGTGACACGCGCCGAAGGTCTGCTGTTTTTGGGTTTGTATCTGGCTTACGGTCTGCACGTGGTGTCGTTCACCACCGGCATGCCGCTGGCCGGCAAGCTTGAACACCTGATGCTGTTTTTTGTCCTGCCGGCGCTGATGGCGTTTTTGCTGTTCACGTCGCTGCGCGCCTGGCGGCGCCAACACCACAATAAGGAATTGCCATGACCGATGATAAAAAACCTGGCGTTGAAGTCCGCCGCCAAGTGATGGGCGACGCCTTCGTCGACCGCGCGCTAGGCAATGCCACCGAGTTCACTCAACCGCTGCAGGATTTCGTCAACGAACACGCCTGGGGCAGCGTCTGGAACCGTGAAGGCCTGCCATTGAAAACCCGCAGCCTGATCACCCTCGCCGCCCTGACCGCGTTGAAGTGCCCGCAGGAATTGAAGGGTCACGTGCGCGGTGCGCTGAACAATGGCTGCACCGTGGAGGAGATTCGTGAAGCGCTGCTGCATTGCGCGGTGTATGCCGGTGTACCGGCGGCCATCGATGCATTTCGCGCGGCGCAGGAAGTGATTGATAGCTACCAGAAAGCCGACTAGATCCACCCGCCCCACTGCAACAGGAAGATCCCGATGTTGGTGGTGACCGCTGCCATCAACGTGGTGATCACGATGATCGCTGCCGCCAGTTCATGATTGCCATTGGCCTGACGGGCCATGACAAAACTGGCCGCGGCGGTCGGACTGCCGAAGTACAGGAACAAAATCCCCAACTCCGCACCACGAAAGCCCCAGAGCCACGCCCCCAGCGTCGCCAGAATCGGCAGGCCGATCATCTTCACCAGGCTTGAGCTGAGCGCCATGTTGCCGCTTTTGCGCAGGGCCGCCAGCGACAGCGTGCCGCCAATGCAGATCAGCGCCAACGGCAAGGTGGTTTGCGCCAGGTATTGGCCGGACGTTTCCAGCCATCCCGGCAAGCTGATTTTGAAGTAGGCAAACGGTGCCGCCACAAGCACGCTGATGATCAGCGGATTGACCATCAGGCTTTTGCAGATGCTCCAGGGGTCGGACTTGATCACCGGGCTGTACACCGCCAGCACGATGGTCGAGAGGGTGTTGTAAAACAGGATGACCACCGCCGCGAGAATCGCCCCGAGGGATATCCCGTAGTCGCCGTACATGCTTGCCGCCAGCGCGAGACCGATCACCCCGTTATTGCCGCGAAAGGCGCCCTGGGTGTAGATCCCCCTATCTTCGCGCGGGCACTTCCAGATCGCCCAGCCCCAGGCGATGGCAAAACACACCAGCGTCGTCAGCGAGAAATAGATCAGCAGCGCCGGTTGCAACGCGGCGTGCAGGTCGGCATGCAGGATGCCCAGAAACAGTAATGCCGGCATGGTGACGTTGAACACCAGAGCCGACGCGGTGTGGATGAAATTGTCGTTGATCCAGTCGATGCGTTTGAGCAGCGCCCCCAGAAACAGCATGGCAAACACCGGCGCGGTGATGTTCAGGGTTTCGAGGAAGATAGCCAGCATGCTGGGGATAACCTTGGATGAGCGTCGTTAGGGGGCTAATGATAAGCCACTTTCACCCGGATCATTCCCACGCTCTGCATGGGAATGATCATTACTCGGCCTTAGGTGATGGGCGCAGGGTTGAACAAGGTAATGTCGTTATGCAGTTTGTGCTTCTGCGCCCAGGTTTGTTTCCTGCCACTCGCCACATCCAGGTAGTAGTGAAACAACTCCCAACCGAGGTCTTCGATCGAGGCCCGCCCGGTCGTGAACACGTGCAAGTTCATCCCCGCCGCCCATTGCAACGTCCCGCAGACAAAATCACTGGCCGCCAGAGAGAAGCACTCATCGGTGCCGCCCGCAACGAACAATGCCGAGGCGCCGTATGGGGCCAGCCATTCGAGACGTTTGATGTAACCCGCGCGATGGAAGTCGCCCTGCGCATTGAAATCGGTAACCGGGAAAGACAGCAGACCCCAAGAGAGGGTGGACTTCAGTTCTTGTGGATTCATTATTCGAACACCCTGAGTAGCGACGTCTGTGGGTGAGAAAACCGTTCAGCGTGCGCCAAAGTTGTATGTCATCGCACAACTTAAACAGCGCTCGTCAACTGCATTTCATCGTCGACCGCAGAATTTGAGTCAGAAAGGTATTTTCTTGACGTAGGAAATTTCTCACCTATGATTCAGACAACTGTATATGCATACAGTTAATTTTTGATCGTACCGACGACATATCAAGGAGATGGAAATGTCAGGTTTACACGCACAACAGAAAGTAAAACCAAAACAGGTCATTGCCGAACTGGATGATCTTTTTACCGAGCATGGCATCCCTCTCATCGGGGGAAACCAACACGTGGTCTTGCAGATTGCTGATCATCACAGCTCTACGACTTCCCTTCCCGCGCCTTTGCCCACCGCCTCCGGCAAAGCCCTGAAAGGCCCGCCACAACTGAGGTTCGAAGGTGGCGAACACACCGCCATCGGCGACAGCACACTGCTGCGTTTCATCAAGGACGCACCGGCGATCCCGGCTTCGCAGGTGGAGTTGCATTTACCCAACGGGCTGGCGCTGACCTACGGTCAGGTCGTTGCGCTGGGGGGGGATTTTTATGGAATTCCCGATCAACCGATCAGCGAAGGCGCGACAAGCGTTGACCGAATCCAGCGTTTTACCAATGCTTTCAACTCGCTGGCCGTGCTGCCTGCTTCTAGCGCTGAGGCCAAGCTGATCCTCGGTGTGATGCAAAAGGAAATCGCCGCGATCAAACAGGCGATCAAGGACGGTAAACAACCTCACGAGGCTTATGACGCCCTCGGTGATACGTTGTCAGAAGAGTGGAACAAGATCACCGGCGGCGGCAGTTTCGTTTCGGCGTTGTTCCCATTTGGCCGCTACCTGAAACTGGCCGCCAACAACGCCGATCACTTCGCCGAATGGGCGCTGCTGGCCTATATCGCCGGGCACACCGCAGCGGTGCAACACGCGGTGTTGGCCCACACCAGCGGCGATGAAAAGCAGCTGGAACTGGCCTATGCGATGAACGCCTTTGCCGATCACTACCTGACCGACCTGTTTTCCGCCGGCCACTTGCGAGTGCCCCGCAAACAATTGGCAGCGGTGGTCACGCCGAGCGATCTGGGTTCATTGATCACACGGTTCATGCACGACGAAGACAGCAAATTCGGCCTCAATGTGCGCAATGGCAACGGCGATCAATGGCACGCGTACGGGGACAAGCGCTACTTCGACGCCGTCGACAGCGCTAATCGCACCCAGGTGAATCAGGCGGTGCAGGTGTCTGCGGATGAAGTGTTCGCGGCCTATCTCAGTGGAATCGCCCCGCCGGCCGCCCATTTCGGCGCCTTGAAAAAGATGCCTGATCTGCAAGCAGCCCTGAACCTGACGACCAACTTCTCGCCGCTGTTCAGGGTCGAGGGCAACAAGGTGCTGCGACGCAAGGACGTCAACAACCTGAACGACACCGCCACCGTGGATGACTGGTGGGGCTGGAGCACCTATTTGCTGCTCAAGGATTACAAACCGACTGACAACGTTGCCTGATAAGGAGATCGATGATGACTATCAAATTGAAACTGGAACTGGCCTCGGGCCAATCACTGAAAGGCGCGCCGTTGGAGTTGTTGTCCAAAGGAGTGCCGATTGCCCGGGCAGTGGTGAATGACCATGGGAATGTGGTGTTCGATGCGAAATCCGAGGCTGCTGAGTTGGCGATACGAGTGGACCGCTCGATTTTGAGGACTGGCTGAGGTTATTGCATCAAGGCTTTTGGCCCTTTCGCGAGCAAGCTTGCTCGCGATGGCGTCTTTCCGGGCGCAGCGGAAGGTGCAAACTGACACTGACCGTTCATCGAAACTGGTACTTCTTACAGTGTTGAGTACTCGTTGGAAGAGGCTAAATCGGTGACTCAATTACTGCTCGGGTGAACGTCCATGAGAACAAAACACCGGTTTACATTTCCGGCCAGAAGCAATCATGTCGCTCTGGAGATGCCCATGGAATTCGACCTCCATGTGAACGTCGGAGACTTCGTCGATTTTGAAATGATTCCCGGAAAGGAATGGGTGATCACCCGCAAAACATTCAAAGTGTTGATTGATAACACGGTCGAGTACGTCGATTACGATACGGACCCGGCGTGATAGCTGAAAACACCTACCCGCGCTGCGCCGCTGCCTCTTCATGAGCATGGCGCATGCCGCTCCCGGCTGTTCGTCAGATGTAAACGCACGCCGCACGCGCCGCCTCCGAATCCTGCCGCGCAATCGCCTCGTAAATCTCTTCGTGCTCACGACTCAGACGATTCATGTAGTGCTGTTGGTCGTCATGGGCGGCGCTTTCATTGAGCGCATCCAGCGCGTCACGCATCAAGGCCAACTGCTCGGCGTTGCGGCGTTGCGCGGCGAGGCCGGCGGACTCCACTTCAAGGCTGATGCGCAACTCCAGAATCGCCAGCACATCGCGCAGGTCACCACGGTGCGGCTGACGCCACGGGCATCCATGATCGCCGACTCGGTGGGCAACTTGTCGCCACGCTTGAGGTGACCGTCGCGGATCTGCTCGGACAACACGATCACCCGTTCCTGAGCGAGACTGCGGCGCTTGCGAGGGAGACGTGGTGCGTCGATCGGGTTTTCCATGGTGAACGTCGTTCTCGAAAGTTGCGGCTCAAACCGCATCGTCGCTCAACCCGGTTGTACGATCACCGTCAACGAGCATCAGCCCCTGTGGAAGCGAGCTCCCACAAGGGTTGTGCCCATTAGGCGGTCACGGTCTGGTCCACCAGATGGCCATTCTCAATACGAACATGCCGTGGATGAAACCGCTTCAAGCTGCTGCGATGCCCGACGCTGACAATGCTCAATCCCGGAATCTCATCGATCAAGGTCTGATACAGCGACGCTTCGTCCTCCTCGTCCATCGCCGAGGTCGCTTCGTCCATGTACAGCCATTGCGGTGCGTAAAGCAGCGCACGTGCGAAGGCCAGACGTTGCTGCTCACCCGGCGACAACATGCGCTGCCAGTGATTGGGTTCGTCCAGACGGGTAGCGAGATGCGGCAAACGGCAGGCTTCCAGCACGTAAACGTAGCGCTCCTGCGGATACGTATCGCCAGGCTGTGGATAACTCAGCGCTTCACGCAGGCTGCCAATTGGCAGATACGGCTTTTGCGGCAGGAACAGATAACGCCCCATCGGCAGACGAATACTGCCGTGGCCAGCCGGCCAAAGGTGCCCCATTGCGCGAAGCAAAGTGGATTTGCCGCTGCCGGAGCGGCCGCTAAGCATGACGCGTTCACCCTCCTCCACGGTCATGTCGGCGCTGCTCAGCAGGTGACGACCGTCGGCCAGGTCGAGGCCAAGGTTATGCACCTTCAACGCCGAGCCCTGGTGTTTCACATCAATTGCCGGCGTACGCTCTTCGTTGTCGGTCATGGCCTGGCGGAAACTCAGCAGACGGTCACAGGTGGCGCGCCACGCGGCGAGATTCTGATACGCACTGATAAACCAGCTGAAACTCTCCTGCACGTTGCCGAACGCCGAACTGATTTGCATCAGATCGCCGAGTTCGATCTTGCCAGCGAAGTAACGCGGTGCAGCAACCATGAACGGAAAGATGATGGCGGCCTGGCTATAACCGGCGGTGAAGAACGTCAGACGCTTGGACACCTTCATGATGTCCCAGAAGTTGTGCCAGACCCTCCCGAAACGGTAGCTCAAGCGACGGTTTTCATTGGGCTCGCCGTTGTACAGCGCAATGCTTTCAGCGTTTTCGCGAACCCGCACCATGGAAAAACGCAGGTCGGCTTCGAAACGTTGTTGTTGGTTGTTCAAACCGATCAAGCGACGACCAATCAAATGCGTCAGCCAGCTGCCGATCACGGCATAGACCAGCACACACCAGAACATGTAGCCGGGAACGGTGAAACCGAACACTTCGATACTGCCCGACACGCCCCACAGAATGATCGAGAACGACACCAGGCTGACAATGTTGCGAAGCAAACCAATGCCCAGTTCCAGGGTGTTCGAGGTGAAGTTGTTGAGGTCTTCGGAAATCCGCTGGTCCGGGTTATCGGTGTAACCGCCCTGTTCCAGCTGGTAGTAATTCTTGTTGCCGAGCCAGCGGGCAAAATGCTTTTCGGTGAGCCAGGCTCGCCAGCGGATGGTCAGCATCTGGGTCAGATAGAGCCGGTAGACCGCACCGATGATTGCCACCGCCGCAATGCCGCAGAAATACAGGATCAGCCGCCAGAAGGCCGCCTCGTCCTTTTTTTGCAGTGCGTTGTAAAAATCCTTGTACCAGGTGTTGAACCACACCGAGATCCCCACGCTGATCAGCGAAAGGGCAATCACCGCGATCAGCAGCGTCCAGGCCTTGGCCTTCTCTTCACTTTGCCAATAGGGCGTGATAATCGCCCAGACCTTGCGGAAGAACTGCCCGCGCACAGCATCATTGACCGCGGAAAATTCAGCGTTCTGATTCATGGATAAGGCTCGATAAAGAAAAGAACACGCACGAACCGATCATAGATGATCGGTTCGTTTTGTCGCGAGGAGCGGCTCGCATTCGTTCAGCGCAGGTTCAGCGACGAACGGGACGTTTCTGCAGTTTGCGCTGCAGCGTGCGGCGGTGCATGCCCAAGGCGCGGGCAGTGGCGGAGATGTTGCCTTCGTGCTCGGTCAGCACGCGCTGGATGTGTTCCCACTGCAGGCGATCCACCGACATCGGATTTTCCGGCACCAGCGTGTCGAGGTCGGCATGCTCGGAGAGCAGCGCGGCCAGCACGTCATCGGCGTCCGCCGGTTTGCACAGGTAATTACAGGCGCCGCGCTTGATCGCCTCGACGGCGGTGGCAATGCTCGAGTAACCGGTAAGGATCACCACGCGCATTTCCGGGTCCAGTTCAAGCAGCTTGGGCAACAGCACCAAGCCGGAATCGCCGTCCATTTTCAGGTCCAGCGCGGCGTAGTCCGGCAGGTCGGCCTGAGCGATGGTCAGGCCTTCTTCGGCGGAACCGGCGGTACTGACGCGAAAGCCGCGGCGGGCCATGGCGCGGGCCATCACCCGGGTGAAAGTTGCGTCGTCGTCTACCAGCAGCAAATGCGGCAGTTCTTCACCTTCGCCTTCGACTTGGATCTCGTCACTCATGTTCGTCTCCTCGGGCGACACGGGGCAGGCGCAGCTCGGTGAGCGTGCCGCCTTCCTCATGACTGTAGAGTTTCACTGAGCCGCCGGCGCGTGTCACGCTGGCCTTGCTCAAAAACAGGCCCAGGCCGAAACCTTTGCCCTTGGTGGTAAAAAAGGGCTTGCCAATCTGCTCGGCAATGGCCAGCGGCACACCGGCGCCGTGGTCGCGAATGCTGATGGTCAAGTCCTCGGCATTCCAGTCCAGCGTCACTTGTAGCCCTTCGGGGCAAGCGTCGGCGGCATTGTTGAGCAAATTCAGTAGCGCCTGGGTCAGGTCCGGCGGCGGCGCCATGCGCGGCACGGTGCCTTGGCCCAAGCGCTGGAAGCGATAACTGGCTTCCGGGCGCATCAGGTGCCAGCGATTCAGGGCTTCGTCGAGCCAATCGGTGACGTCCTGCATGTCCACCGCCAATCGACGATTGGCCTCGGCGGCGCGCACCAGTTGCTGCAAGGTTTCTTTGCAGAGTTTGACCTGATCCTGCAGCACGCTCAGGTCGTCCTGCAACATCGGATCGTGATGGTCCTGACGCATTTCCTTGAGCAACACACTCATCGTCGCCAGCGGCGTGCCCAGCTCATGGGCAGCACCGGCAGCCTGAGTCGCGACAGCGAGCAATTGCTGATCGCGCAGGCCCTCTTCGCGACGGATGGCACGCAGCTCTTCCTGACGGCGCAGCTCTTCGGCCATGCGTGCTGCAAAGAAGGTGATCACCGCCGCGGCCAGGGCGAAACTCAGCCACATCCCGTAAACCTGCAGGTTTTCCCGAGCGATCGGGAAGGTTTGCAGCGGATAGAAGCGGGCCAGCAGCAGGGTGTACATCGTCAACGCGATACCGGACAGAATCACCGAGTAACGCCACGGCAAGGTCACGGCGGCGATGGTCAGCGGCACCAGGTAATAAGAGACGAAGGGGTTGGTCGAGCCGCCGGAGAAATACAGCAAGGCACTGTGGATAAACAGGTCGCAGGCCAGTTGCACGGCGTATTCGAGTTCGGTAACCGGCCATGAGGTGCGCAAGCGAATGGCCGTGAACGCGCACAGCAACATCGAGCAACCGAGGGTCGCGGCCAGTTGGAACCAAGGCAGCGGCAGTAAGTCGAGCCAGTAGGCCAGCCCCACGGAACCGGCCTGAGCGGCCAACACCAATGTGCGGATGAACGTTAGCCGCCAGAGATTCTGGCGAGTGGCGGAAGTGATTTGAACGGGGGCGAGCATGAGCTCTCCTGATGAGCGCTCCAGGCGGATCGCGCGGAGTATAACCAAGCACGGGGGCTGGCAGGCAAAAGTGCGGCAAACAGCCACAGGCCAGGCCCGATCATCTGTATAGAAGTTGTAACTGTGCGAACCGGATCATAAACGCTAGAGTCTGATGGTTTCACGCAGGCTCGGACATTACCCCTGCGCATCGCCCAAGGAGCTTTCATGCACACATTCCGCCGCAGCGCCGCCATCCTCGCCCTTAGCGTTGGCACTATCGCCAGCCTCCCAGCCCTGGCCGCCGACGAACTTCATTACAACCAGATCGCCCTGCGCGCCGAAGTCAGTCAGGAAGTGGCCCGCGACCTGATGATCGTGACCCTCTACACCGAAGAGCAAAACAGCGACCCGGCCAAACTCGCCGCCGACGTCAGCACCACCATGAACAAAGCGCTGGCCCAGGCCAAACAGGTCAAGGACATCACCCTGCGCCAAGGCAGCCGCAACAGCTACCCGATCTACGACACCAAGGGCCAGAAAATCACTGGCTGGCGCGAACGCGCCGAACTGCGCCTGGAAAGCTCCGACTTCGCCGCACTGTCGAAACTGACCGGCGAACTGCTCACCGACCTGAAAATGGGCGGCATGGACTTCGCCATCGCCACGCCAACCCGCAAGGCCAGCGAAGATGCGCTGCTCAAAGACGCCGTGGCAGCCTTCAAGGCACGCGCCCAACTGGCCACCGACGCTTTGGGTGGCAAGGGTTATAAAATCGTTAACCTGAACTTGAACAGCAACGGTTATCCACAGCCGTACATGCGCGGGCCGATGATGATGAAAGCGGCGAGCATGGACAGTGCGCCGGTGACGCCGGAAGTCGAGGCGGGTACGAGTCAGGTGAGCATGACGGCGGATGGCGCGATTGAAGTGGTGATGCCTTGATTCGATAACCCGTAAACAGAAAAGAAGTTTGAGTTGTACCAACAGGCACAACACATCTTTAAGCAACAAGCACCTGTCACACCGATTGCCAACTCGACGGTGCTCCAGACTTCAAGACCAGCCCGTTCGGCCTCACACCCTTCTAGGGTGTGAGTATAAATAAGTAACACCGCGCTCCGACCGGGTGCGCCCGGCGCACCGACCGCCCTCTGTCGGTGCGCGATTTGCACTGAAAAAAACCTGCGCAAACGGTCAAATGCACCTAAATTTATACATATGCGACATTAAGGTACGCCCGTGCCACAGTTTAAGACTTGTGGCCGCTCTGGATCTTGCAATGGGTATGGCCCCTGCATAAGTATCCGCAGGCACGACTCACGAGGTCGTCCTCTAATTCCAAAAATGACAACAAATCATGAGGCCACCATGCTTAAACACGCGGTCATTCCGTTTTTAGTCGGCGCCAGCTTATTAGCTGCCGCACCTTTCGCCCAAGCGGCGACTAACCTGGTGTTTTGCTCCGAAGGGAGCCCGGCCGGTTTTGATCCTGGTCAGTACACCACCGGAACCGACTTCGACGCCTCTGCTGAAACCATGTTCAACCGTCTGACTCAGTTCGAGCGCGGCGGCACCGCCGTTGTTCCTGGTTTGGCGACCCAATGGGACATCTCCGATGATGGCCTGACTTACACCTTCCACCTGCGTGACGGCGTCAAGTTCCACACCACCCCGTACTTCAAGCCGACTCGCGAGTTCAACGCCGACGACGTGCTGTTCACCTTTAATCGAATGATTAACAAGGATGACCCGTTCCGTAAGGCGTACCCAACCGAATTCCCGTACTTCACCGACATGGGGATGGACACCAACATCACCAAGATCGATAAAGTCGACGACAAAACGGTCAAGTTCACCCTCAAAGAAGTCGACGCCGCGTTCATCCAGAACATGGCCATGAGTTTCGCTTCCGTCCAGTCCGCCGAGTACGCCGCCCAGTTGCTGAAAGAAGGCAAAGCCTCCGACATCAACCAGAAGCCGGTCGGCACGGGTCCGTTCGTGTTCAAGAGCTACCAGAAAGACTCCAACATCCGCTACACCGGGAACAAGGACTACTGGAAGCCTGACGACGTCAAGATCGACAACCTGATCTTCGCCATCACCACCGACCCGTCGGTACGTATCCAGAAGCTGAAGAAGAACGAGTGCCAGATCACTCTGTTCCCTCGTCCAGCCGACCTGAAAGCCCTGCAAGAAGACAAGACCCTGAAAGTGCCTAACCAGGCGGGTTTCAACCTGGGTTACATCGCCTACAACGTGATGGACAAGATCAAGGGCAGCGATCAGCCAAACCCGATGGCGCAACTGAAAGTGCGTCAGGCACTGGACATGGCCGTCAACAAGCAGCAGATCATCGACTCGGTTTACCAAGGTGCAGGTCAGCTGGCCGTCAACGCCATGCCGCCAACCCAGTGGTCTTACGACACCACCATCAAAGATGCGCCGTACAACCCTGAGAAAGCCAAAGCGCTGCTCAAGGAAGCCGGCATCAAGGAAGGCACCGAGATCAACCTGTGGGCGATGCCGGTGCAGCGTCCCTACAACCCGAACGCCAAGCTGATGGCTGAAATGCTGCAGTCCGACTGGGCCAAGATCGGTATCAAAGCCAAGATCGTGACCTACGAGTGGGGCGAGTACATCAAGCGCTCCAAAGGCGGCGAAAACGGCGCGATGCTGATTGGCTGGAGCGGCGACAACGGTGACCCGGACAACTGGCTGAACGTGCTGTTCGGCTGCGATTCGCTGCAAGGCAACAACTTCTCCAAGTGGTGCGACAAGACGTTCGACGGCATCGTGAAAGAAGCCAAGCGCACGACCGATCAGTCCAAGCGCACCGAACTGTACAAGCAGGCGCAACACGTCCTCAAAGATGCCGTTCCAATGACACCTATCGCTCACTCGACGGTGTTCCAACCCATGCGCGACAACGTGCAGGACTTCAAGATCAGCCCGTTTGGCTTGAACTCCTTCTACGGCGTCAGCGTCAGCAAATAAGGTTATGTAACGGCGACGTTTTTAACGTCGCCGTTGCTTTATCTGCCGAGAAAGTAGGAAACCACCTACATCCAGTTCCGCTGAGCATTACAGCCGCGGCGTCGGACGTGAAGCCATTTCCTACAAGTCTTTAGGACTCTACGTATTTACTGCCAGACCCACGGCACCTACCGTCGGGATCTGACCAGTTCCTGCGTGGGCTCTCGGTTATTGCTGCCTGTCATGGCTTGAGATCAATGATGCCTCTACGTCTCCGGACGAAGCGGGGGACATTGAAAAACACATAGAGAACGAGAGAAGGGAGCGTCATGCGCCATACCTTGGTTTTATCCGCATTGCTGGGCACCGGCCTGTTAGCCGCCACTTCCATCAGCCAAGCCGCCAATAACAGCCTGGTGTTCTGCTCCGAAGGCAGCCCCGCTGGCTTCGACACTGCGCAGTACACGACCTCGACCGACAATGACGCCGCCGAGCCATTGTACAACCGACTGGCAGAGTTCGAGAAAGGCGCCACCAACGTCGTACCAGGCCTGGCCACTCGTTGGGACATTTCCGAGGACGGCCTCAAGTACACTTTTCACCTGCGCGAAGGGGTGAAATTTCACACAACCAAATACTTCACGCCGACCCGTGATTTCAACGCCGATGACGTGCTGTTCACGTTCAATCGCATGCTTGATCCACAGCATCCTTTCCGTAAGGCTTATCCGACCGAGTTCCCGTATTTCAACGGGATGAGCCTGAACAAGAACATCGCCAAGGTCGAGAAGACCGGGCCGCTGACCGTGGTCATGACGCTCAACAGCGTGGACGCCGCGTTCATCCAGAACATCGCCATGAGCTTCGCCGCCCTCCTGTCCGCCGAATACGCCGACAAATTGCTGGCCGAAGGCAAGCCGAGCGAGATCAACCAGAAGCCGATCGGCACCGGGCCGTTCGTGTTCAAGAGCTACCAGAAAGATTCCAACATCCGTTACACCGGCAACAAGCAGTACTGGGACCCAAGCCGGGTCAAACTTGAGAACCTGATATTCGCCATCAACACCGATGCCTCGGTGCGGGTTCAGAAGCTCAAGGCCGACGAGTGCCAGATCACCCTGCACCCGCGCCCTGCCGACGTGACCGCGCTGAAGAACGACCCGACACTCAAGCTCATCGAGAAGCCCGGTTTCAACCTCGGTTACATCGCCTATAACGTGCGCCACAAGCCTTTCGACCAGCTCGAAGTGCGCCAGGCGCTGGACATGGCGGTGAACAAACAAAGCATTCTCAATGCCGTGTACCAAGGTGCCGGTCAACTGGCGGTCAACGCCATGCCACCGACCCAATGGTCCTACGACGAGACCATCAAAGACGCCGCCTACAACCCGGAAAAAGCCAAGGAACTGCTCAAGGCTGCCGGTGTGAAGGAAGGCACTGAGATTACCCTCTGGGCCATGCCGGTCCAGCGTCCGTACAACCCCAACGCCAAGTTGATGGCCGAGATGCTCCAGGCTGACTGGGCAAAAATCGGCCTCAAGGTAAAAATCGTCAGCTACGAATGGGGCGAATACATCAAGCGCACCAAGAATGGCGAACACGACATCAGCCTGATTGGCTGGACCGGTGATAACGGGGACCCGGACAACTGGCTCGGCACGCTTTACAGCTGCGACGCCATTGGCGGCAACAACTACTCCATGTGGTGTGACCCGGCTTACGACAAGCTGATCAAGCAGGCCAAAGTCGTTACCGACCGCGACCAGCGCACTGTGCTCTACAAACAGGCGCAGCAGTACCTCAAGCAGCAGGTACCGATTACGCCAGTCGCCCACTCGACGGTTAATCAGCCGTTGAGCGCCAAAATCGAAGGGTTCAAGGTGAGTCCTTTCGGTCGTAACGTGTTCTCGGGTGTCAGCATAGAAAAATAACCGATTAGCCAGAAACGCAGGGGGGCGGATTCCGCCCTCACACAAGCGTATTGCCGTAATTCGCCAATCCGGCCTACAGCAAACGTTTGCGATGCCTTGAATGAGTTCCAAACCAAATAGCTGGATCACCAAAAAAGACCGGCATTAAAAAAAAAGAAAGGAGCGTCACCCATGAAACTGAGCAGCACCGCTTTATTGGCTTTGGCCATTAGTAGCGTCACCGCGGGGGCCCATGCCGAGAGCGTCAGCCAAGACTTCGTTCCGACCCAGCTGGCAAGCACCAGTGCCCAATCGGACGCCAAAGGCTTCATCGATGGTCAGAGCCTGTCGGGTACTACCCGTAACTGGTACGCCAACGAACTGAAACGTCGTGGCGGTACTTTTGGCTACGAAAGACACGGCAAAGATCTGACCGGTTCGCGTCGGATCAACTGGGTTCAAGGCACGATCCTCAACTACACCTCGGGCTTCACCCAAGGCACCGTAGGTTTCAGCACTGAAGTCGCGGCATACAACGCTCTTGCGCTGGATCGCAGCCGTGAAGACATCAAAGGCGGTTCCAACCGTACCCTGGCTCACTCCAACGGCGACGCCGTGGACCAGTGGAGCAAACTCGGTCTGGCTAACGTCAAGGCTCGCATCTCCAACACCACTCTGACCGCTGGTCGCCAGAACTTCAGCAGCCCGATCGTCGACGTCATCGGTAACCGTCCGCTGCCTTCGAGCTTCCAGGGTGTGACCCTGCACAGCGAGGAGTTCGATAACCTTTCGTTCGACCTGGGTACCTTCGACCGCGTCTCGCCACGTACCGAACAAAGCCTGACGAAATTCCGCTCCGAATACTCCAACATCGACGTTGAGTCCGACCACGTAAACACTGTCGGTCTGAATTACCAGCCGCTGAAAAGCCTGAAGACCAGCCTGTACGCCACCGAAGTCGAAGACTTCTGGAATCAATACTACTTCGGCGCCACTCATGAACTGGGCGATAGCTCGGTCCTGAGCCTGACCACCGGCCTGAACTACTACAAAACCGTCGACACCGGCAAAAAAGAGATGGGGGAGATCGACAACGACACCTACTCCCTGTCGTTCGGCCTGACTCACCAAGCCCACAGCCTGACCTTTTCGTACCAGGAAATTAACGGTAACGAGTACTTCGACTACCTGCACGAAACCAACGGCATCTACCTGGCCAACTCCTTGCTCTCGGACTTTAACGGCCCGAACGAGAAGTCCTTCCAAATCGCCTACGGCATCAACATGGCCGAATACGGCGTGCCAGGCCTGAAGTTCAACATCTACCAGGCTCGCGGCTGGGGCATCGACGGTACTCATTACACCGGCAACGCTTACAACGTGAACAGCCTCGACGGCGAACACCACTATGAATATGGCATTGGTACTTCGTACGCGGTACAAAGCGGCCCGCTCAAAGCCACCGCTATTCGTGCGACTTACACCACTCACCGAGCCAGCGAAAACCAGGGTGATGGCAACATCAACGAGTTCCGTCTCGTGACCACCATCCCGTTCAACATTCTGTAAAAACGCCAGCCGAACGGCTGACTCATGACGAGTCGGCCGTTCGGTTTTTCCAGTTCAACCGATTGCAGAGGGTTCTTTGATGAAAATGCTTCCCCTACGGGCGGCCATCGCGGCCGCGTTGCTGAGTGTCGCTGTTGGTGTCTCGGCCAAACCTCTGGTGGTTTGCACCGAAGCCAGTCCGGAAGGCTTCGACATGGTTCAGTACACAACTGCAGTCACAGCCGATGCGGTGGCCGAAACCATCTTCAATCGTCTGGCGGACTTCAAGCCCGGCACCACCGAAGTAGTTCCGGCACTGGCCGATTCCTGGGACATCAGCGAGGACGGTCTGACCTACACGTTCCACCTGCGCAAAGGCGTCAAGTTTCACACCACCGAATACTTCAAGCCGACCCGTGACATGAACGCCGACGATGTGGTCTGGAGCTTCCAGCGTCAGCTGGACCCGAACCACCCGTGGAACAAACTGTCGAGCGTGGGCTTCCCGTACTTTGAAAGCATGGGCTTCAAAGAACTGCTCAAAAGCGTCGAGAAGGTTGACGACAACACCGTCAAATTCACACTGACTCGCCGCGAAGCGCCATTCCTGGCCGACATCGCCATGGCCTTCTCCTCGATCTACTCCGCCGAATACGCCGATCAGTTGCTCAAAGCCAACAAGACCGGCGACCTGAATAGCAAGCCAATTGGCACCGGCCCGTTCATCTTCCAGCGTTACGCCAAGGATGCTCAGGTCCGTTTCAAGGCCAACCCGGAGTATTTCCGTGGCAAGCCACCGGCAGAAGCACTGATTCTGGCCATCGCCACCGACAACAATGTGCGCCTGCAAAAGCTCAAGGCCAACGAGTGTCAGATCGCGCTGTACCCGAAACCGGATGACATCCCGAGCATCAAGAAAGACGCCAAGCTGAAAGTCGATGAAATGAACGCGATGACCGTTGCGTACATCGCCATCAACACCACTCATAAATATTTGAGTGATGTGCGCGTGCGCAAAGCCATCGACATCGCCTTTGACAAGGAAGCGGCCGTCAACGCGCTGTTTGGCAAAGGCAATGCGACCGTGGCGGTCAACCCGTACCCTGACACGTTGCTGGGCTACAACCACAGCCTGAAAAACCCGCCTCGCGACCTGGATAAGGCGCGCGCCCTGTTGAAGGAAGCAGGCGTTCCGGAAGGCACCGTATTCACCCTGTTCACCCGTAACGGCGGCGGTGCGACCAACCCGAACCCGATGCTCGGCGCACAGATGATGCAGGCTGACCTGGCCAAGGTCGGGATCAAACTCGACATCCGCGTCATGGAATGGGGAGAAATGCTCAAGCGTGCAAAAAACGGCGAGCACGACATGGTGTCTGCCGGATGGGCGGGCGACAACGGCGACCCGGATAACTTCCTGACGCCTATGCTCAGTTGCGAGGCCGCCAAAAACGGCGAAAACTACGCACGTTGGTGCAATGAGAACTTCCAGGCGCTGATCGATCAAGCACGGGCTAAAGTTAACCCGGCGGAACGCGCAGCGCTCTATGAGCAAGCCCAAGAGATTTTCAATCAGGACCAGCCATGGATCAGCATGGCGCACACCCGTATGTTCACCGCAATGCGCAACAACGTAGAGGGCTATCACATTAGCCCGCTCACCACTAATAACTTCGCCACCACCCGGGTGAAGTAGATAAGAAACTACCGGCATTCCTGACCCAGGAATGCCGGGCACGCCTAACCGGCTGATGAGGTACACCACAAGATGTTTAGTTTTATTGCCCGCCGATTGGGGTTATTGATCCCCACGTTCTTCGGCATCACCTTGCTGACTTTCGCGTTGATTCGCATGATTCCAGGCGACCCCGTGGAAGTGATGATGGGCGAACGTCGAGTCGACCCCGAAATGCACGCTCAGGCAATGGAACGCCTAGGTCTGAACAAACCCCTGTATGCCCAATACCTGGATTACATCGGCAAACTGGCTCACGGCGATCTCGGGGAGTCCCTGCGTACCCGCACCAGTGTCTGGACCGAGTTCACCTCCCTCTTCCCCGCGACCCTGGAACTGTCCATGGCCGCCCTGTTATTCGCCGGCATCCTGGGGCTTCTGGCCGGGGTGATTGCGGCACTCAAGCGAGGATCCCTGTTCGACCATGGGGTGATGGGCATCTCCCTGGCGGGGTACTCGATGCCCATCTTCTGGTGGGGCTTGATCCTGATCATGTTCTTCTCGGTGTCCCTGGGCTGGACCCCGGTGTCAGGGAGGATCAACCTGCTCTATGACATCGAGCCGCGGACCGGTTTCATGCTTATCGACACGCTGCTGGCCGATGACGTCGGTGCGTTCTTCGATGCCCTGCATCACCTGATTCTGCCGGCCATTGTGCTCGGCACCATCCCACTGGCAGTGATCGCGCGGATGACCCGTTCTTCGATGCTCGAAGTGCTGCGTGAAGACTACATCCGTACCGCCCGCGCCAAAGGCCTGTCGCCATCGCGCGTGGTGTTCGTTCACGGCCTGCGTAACGCGCTGATTCCGGTACTGACCGTGGTCGGCCTGCAAGTCGGCACATTGCTGGCCGGTGCGGTGCTGACCGAAACCATCTTCTCCTGGCCCGGCATCGGCAAATGGCTGATCGAAGCCATTGGCGCACGAGACTATCCCGTGGTGCAAAACGGCATCCTGTTAATCGCCTGCCTGGTGATTCTGGTCAACTTCGTGGTGGACATCCTCTACGGTTTTGCCAACCCACGCATTCGTCACCAGCGCTGAGATCATTATGACCATGACCCCTTCAATTCCAGCGGTAGCAGTCGATCAAAGCCTGCTGTATCCGTCTCCGTACAAAGAATTCTGGCAAGCATTCTCCAAGAACAAAGGCGCCGTCGCCGGCCTGATGTTTATGCTGCTGGTGATTTTCTGCGCACTGTTCGCCCCTTGGGTGGCACCGCATAACCCGAGCGAGCAGTACCGCGACTTCCTGCTGACCCCGCCGTCCTGGCTGGCAGGTGGGCAACTCCAGTTCCTGCTCGGCACCGATGAATTGGGTCGCGACCTGCTGTCGCGGCTGATCCACGGTTCGCGCCTGTCCCTGCTGATTGGCTTGTCGTCGGTGGTGATGTCGCTCATTCCGGGCATCCTTTTGGGTCTGTTCGCCGGATTCTTCCCGCGCTTGCTCGGCCCGACCATCATGCGTCTGATGGACATCATGCTGGCCCTGCCGTCCCTGCTGCTGGCGGTGGCGATTGTCGCCATCCTCGGCCCTGGCCTGATCAACACCATTATTGCCATCGCCGTGGTTTCGTTGCCGTCTTATGTTCGTCTGACCCGCGCCGCGGTGATGGGCGAATTGAACCGCGACTACGTGACCGCCGCGCGCCTGGCCGGTGCCGGTCTGCCACGACTGATGTTCGTCACCGTGCTGCCCAACTGCATGGCGCCGCTGATCGTTCAGGCCACCTTGAGTTTCTCTTCGGCGATTCTCGATGCCGCCGCACTGGGCTTCCTCGGCCTTGGCGTACAACCGCCAACCCCTGAGTGGGGCACCATGCTGGCTTCAGCTCGCGACTACATCGAACGCGCCTGGTGGGTCGTCAGTCTGCCTGGTTTGACCATTTTGCTCAGCGTGCTGGCAATCAACTTGATGGGCGACGGCCTGCGCGATGCGCTAGACCCGAAACTCAAGAACGCCGCCTGAGGAGATTCAAATGTCACTGTTAGAAATCAAGAATCTCAACGTTCGCTTCGGCGACAATAACGCCGTTCCGGTGGTCGACGGTCTCGACATTACCGTGGACAAGGGCGAAGTGCTGGCCATCGTTGGCGAGTCGGGTTCCGGTAAGTCCGTGACCATGATGGCGCTGATGGGCCTGATCGAACATCCAGGAATCGTCTGCGCCGACGCCCTGAATTTCGACGGCAAAAACATGCTCAAACTCAGCAACCGTCAGCGCCGGAAAATCGTCGGCAAGGACCTGGCCATGGTTTTCCAGGACCCGATGACTGCGCTGAACCCGAGCTACACCGTCGGTTTCCAGATCGAAGAAGTGCTGCGCCTGCATTTGAAAATGTCCGGCAAGCAAGCCCGCGCACGCGCCATCGAACTGTTGGAAAAAGTAGAAATTCCGGGCGCCGCCAGCCGTATGGATGCTTATCCGCATCAACTGTCCGGTGGTATGAGCCAGCGTGTGGCGATCGCGATGGCGATTGCCGGCGAACCGAAACTGTTGATCGCCGACGAACCGACCACGGCACTGGACGTCACGATTCAGGCGCAAATCATGGACCTGCTGTTGGCCCTGCAAAAAGAGCAGAACATGGGCCTGGTGCTGATCACTCACGACCTCGCAGTCGTGGCCGAAACTGCTCAGCGCGTGTGCGTGATGTACGCCGGCCAAGCGGTCGAAGTGGGTCAGGTGCCTCAGCTGTTCGACATTCCGGCGCACCCCTACAGCGAAGCGCTGCTTAAGGCGATTCCGGAACACAGCCTGGGCGCCAACCGCCTGGCGACGCTACCGGGCATCGTTCCCGGTCGTTATGACCGTCCCCAGGGTTGCCTGCTGTCGCCGCGCTGCCCGTACGTGCAGGATGCTTGCCGTCAGCAACGTCCAACCCTTGACCCGAAAAGCAACAGCCTCGCCCGCTGCTTCTACCCGTTGAATCAGGAGGTGGCGTAATGGCCGTCGTACTTACCGCCCGCGACCTGACCCGTCATTACGAAGTGTCCCGTGGCATGTTCAAGGGCCATGCGACCGTTCGCGCTCTGAACGGTGTGTCGTTCGAACTGGAAGCCGGCAAGACCCTCGCTGTCGTCGGTGAATCGGGCTGTGGAAAATCCACCCTGGCCCGTGCCCTGACGCTGATCGAAGAGCCCTCCTCCGGCTCTTTGAAGATCGCCGGACAGGAAGTCACCGGTGCGAACAAAGCTGAACGCAAGCAACTGCGCAAAGACGTGCAGATGGTGTTCCAGAGCCCTTACGCATCGTTGAACCCTCGACAAAAAGTAGGTGACCAGCTCGGCGAGCCGCTGCTGATCAACACCAACCTGTCAGCGGCCGAACGTCGCGAAAAAGTGCAGGCGATGATGAAGCAGGTGGGCTTGCGTCCTGAGCACTACCAGCGTTATCCGCATATGTTCTCCGGCGGTCAGCGCCAGCGGATCGCCCTGGCCCGCGCGATGATGTTGCAGCCTAAAGTGCTGGTCGCGGATGAACCGACCTCAGCGCTGGACGTATCCATTCAGGCGCAGGTGCTGAACCTGTTCATGGACTTGCAGCAAGAGTTCAACACCGCGTACGTGTTCATCTCCCACAACCTGGCGGTGGTGCAACACGTCGCCGATGACGTGATGGTGATGTACCTCGGTCGCCCGGTGGAAATGGGCCCGAAGAACGACATCTACGAGCGTCCTCTGCACCCGTACACCCAGGCGTTGCTGTCGGCCACACCGACCATTCACCCGGACCCGAACAAGCCGAAAATCAAGATCGTCGGCGAATTGCCCAACCCGCTGAACCCGCCGTCCGGCTGTGCATTCCACAAGCGCTGCCCGTACGCGACCGAACGTTGCAGCACTGAAGAGCCGGCCCTACGCCTGCTCGACAGCCGCCAGGTAGCTTGCCACTACGCCGAGCAATTCCTCGACGGCGCGGCATAAAAAAACGCGCCTCAATCACTGAGGCGCGCTTTTGTAGCGTTAACCGACCCCCTTCTGCCTGGGCTGCGCATCAGGCCGATAGAAGGGGGTTTTCTTTTGCCTGTTATTTAAGCCCCTTCATCCTCGTCGGTGTCCGGTTCGTCAGTGGTCGAGTCGTCATCGTCCTTGCTACCACCCTGATCCTGGTCGCCCGGTTCCGATTCGGATCTGGCGATCATCAGGGCAGTGTGCGTCACCGGCCCGCTTGAGGCCTGCTCACCGGGGTCCTGGCACTCTGCCCACGCCGCCGACATGCCAACGGACAGCATCACCAAAACCTTAAACAACAGCACAATGCGTTGAAAAATGCTCATAGCCGATTCCATCCTTTGTTGGGTGAAGCATGGGGTGCCTGTGTGGCGCTGGATAAAATCTAGTTCTGATCAGCGCAGTTCTCCAGATAGGACGCTAGCAAATGGATGAAAATAGCATTGCTTGGGAGATTGGTTTTGAATAGGGGTTATGCCGAAAAGAAAAAAAAGGCGAAGCCCGAAAGCTTCACCTTTGCTGTGACCGAACATCTAGCGCTTAGTGATGCTCGCGCGTCGCACGGAATTTCACGTCCGGCCAGCGCTCTTCCATCAACGCCAGGTTCACCCGCGTCGGGGCCAGGTAGGTCAGATGACCACCGCCGTCGATGGCAAGGTTTTCCACAGCCTTGATCTCGAACTCTTCGAGCTTCTTTTTATCGCTGCAATCGATCCAGCGCGCGGAATAGACCGTAATCGGCTCATAAGAGCACTCGACCTTGTATTCCTCTTTCAAACGGCTGGCGACCACATCGAACTGCAGCACACCGACGGCGCCGAGAATGATGTCGTTGCTGCGCGTAGGGAAGAACACTTGGGTCGCGCCCTCTTCCGCCAGTTGCTGCAGACCCTGACGCAGTTGCTTGGATTTCAGCGGATCGCGCAGGCGCACGCGACGGAACAGTTCCGGGGCGAAGTGCGGGATACCGGTGAAGCCCAGGACTTCGCCTTCGGTGAAGGTGTCGCCGATCTGGATGGTGCCGTGGTTGTGCAAACCGATGATGTCGCCGGCGAAGGCTTCTTCCAGTTGCTCACGCTCGGAGGAGAAGAAGGTCAGCGCATCGCCGATCCGCACGTCCTTGCCAGTGCGCACGTGGCGCATCTTCATACCTTTTTCGTACTTGCCGGAACAGATACGCATGAAGGCGATACGGTCGCGGTGTTTCGGGTCCATGTTCGCCTGGATCTTGAACACGAAGCCGGCGAATTTCTCTTCAACTGGCTCAACCGTGCGCTCGTTGGCAACACGGGCCAGCGGTTTCGGCGCCCAGTTGACCACGGCGTCGAGCACGTGATCGACACCGAAGTTGCCCAGTGCAGTGCCGAAGAACACCGGGGTCAGTTGGCCGTCGAGGAATTCCTGTTGATTGAATTCGTGACAGGCGCCCTGCACCAGTTCCAGCTGATCGACGAAGCGATCGTACTCGTCGCCCAAGTGGGCGCGGGCTTCATCGGAGTCGAGCTTCTCGATGATTTTCACATCGGTGCGCTCGTGGCCATGGCCAGCGGTGTACACGATGATGTAGTCGTCGGCGAGGTGGTACACGCCTTTGAAATCACGGTAGCAACCGATCGGCCAGGTGATCGGCGCTGCCTTGATCTTCAGGACCGCTTCGATTTCGTCGAGCAGTTCGATCGGGTCGCGAATGTCACGGTCGAGTTTGTTGATGAAGCTGACAATCGGCGTGTCACGCAGACGGCAGACGTCCATCAGCGCGATGGTCCGTGGCTCTACACCCTTACCGCCGTCGAGGACCATCAATGCCGAGTCCACCGCCGTCAGGGTGCGGTAGGTATCTTCGGAGAAGTCTTCGTGGCCCGGGGTGTCGAGCAGGTTGATCATGTGCTCGCGATACGGAAACTGCATGACCGACGTGGTAATCGAAATACCACGTTGCTTTTCCATTTCCATCCAGTCGGAGGTGGCATGGCGGTCAGATTTGCGAGATTTCACCGTGCCCGCAATCGCAATCGCCTTGCCCATCAGCAAGAGCTTCTCGGTGATGGTGGTTTTACCGGCATCGGGGTGCGAAATAATGGCGAAAGTGCGGCGTTTCGCGACTTCGGCGGCCTGTTTGGTCATGGGAAATCGCCTGGCAGGTGATTCAAAAAAGGGCGCAGATTATAGCCCAAGTTGATCCAAGAACCGAACCGTTGAGCACATTAAGGGTGGCCAAATGCTGCCACAGATGGGAACCTTTTAAAGCACGGAGACGTCCACTCCCCCGTAACGACCACTCGTCGGGGGCCTGAAATACCCGCAAATCAGCCTGACGAGGCTGTGCTCATGGCTCGATATCACGCCGCTTTGCCGGCCTGAACGAGCTGCTTCTCGCGATCATTTTTTCGGCAGCCAAGTAAGGCGTTGCCACACGAAAGAGTGTTCGCCGACTGAAAATAGGAGTCTGCCTGTGGCTATTCGCTATGGCAAAGGGCTGATAGGAGGTGCGGTTGTCGTCGCCCTCCTGGCCCTGCTGGTCCACTGGATTGGCATCAACACGATCGAACATTACCGCGACGATTTGTTGTTTTACCTGCAAGCTCATTTGGTTCTCGTCCTCGCTTCCATGCTGGCCGCCCTCGTTGTAGGCATCCCCGCGGGTATCTTTCTCAGCCGCCCGACTATGGTGGGCCACGCTGAACGCTTCATGCAGATCTTCAACATCGGCAACACCGTGCCGCCTCTTGCCGTACTGGCCATCGCCCTGGGTATCCTCGGCATCGGCAGCGGCCCCGCTATCTTCGCCCTGTTCCTCGCCTCGCTGTTGCCGATCGTGCGTAACACCTATGAAGGCCTGAAAAACGTCCAGGGTTCGCTCAAGGAAGCGGCCGTCGGCATCGGCATGACACCGACTCAGGTGTTGTGGCGGGTCGAACTGCCGAACGCCGTGCCGATCATCATCGGTGGCGTGCGCGTGGCGCTGGCGATCAACGTCGGTACCGCACCGCTGGCGTTCCTGATTGGCGCCAACAGCCTGGGCAGCCTGATTTTTCCTGGCATCGCCCTGAACAATCAGCCGCAACTGCTGCTCGGCGCGGCCTGCACCGCCCTGCTGGCCTTGCTGCTCGACGGCCTGGTGACACTCGCCAGCCGCCTCTGGCTCGAACGCGGCCTCCGCCCGTCTTAAGCCTCGGCAAAGGAAAACTCATGAAAAAAATATGCTTATTTTTAGGCTGCGCCCTGCTGTTCGCGGGATTTGCCCACGCCGCTGATAAACCGGTCATCCGTATCGGTGCCCGCGTGTTCACCGAGCAGACGCTGCTGGCAGAAATCACCTCTCAATACCTGCGCACCAAAGGTTATGCCCCCCAAGTGACGGGAGGCTTGGGCAGCAACCTGGCCCGCAGCGCCCAGGAAAGCGGTCAACTGGACATGCTCTGGGAATACACCGGCGTTTCACTGGTGTCTTATAACCACATCAGCGAAAAACTCGACAGCGCTCAGTCATACGCCCGAGTCAAAGAACTCGACGCGAAGAAAGGCCTGACCTGGCTCACCCCATCGAAGTTCAGCAATACCTACGCGCTGGCCTTGCCGGAAAACACCGCGAAGGCCTACCCGCAGATCAACACCATCAGCGACCTGAACACGGTGCTGCAGGCTGAGCAGAAGGAAAATCATCTGGTAGCACTGGACACCGAATTCGCCAATCGCTCCGACGGACTGGACGGCATGGTCGAGCTTTACGGCATGAACCTGACCCGCAGGAACATCCGTCAGATGGACGCCGGACTGGTCTACACCGCGCTGCGCAATGGCCAAGTATTTGCCGGCCTGGTCTATACCACCGACGGTCGATTGAGCGCGTTCAAGCTCAAGTTGCTCGAAGATGACAAGCATTACTTCCCGGACTACACCGCCGCGCCAGTGGTGCGTCAGGATTACCTCGACGCGCATCCCAAGCTTGCCGCAGAACTCAAGCCGCTGGCCGAGCTGTTCGATGACGAAACCATGCGCCAGCTCAATGCGCGGGTCGATGTCAATCATGAAAGCCCTTCATCCGTTGCCGCAGACTTCCTGCGCCAGCATCCCTCGCTTTCCAATAAGTAGCCGGAGGAAGAAAAGCCATGGAATTTCTGAACGCCTTTTCACATCTCGACTGGCCTCTGGTGCTGCACCTCACCCTGCAGCACATTACCCTCGTCGGTATTGCCGTGACGCTGGCAATTCTGGTGGGCGTACCGCTGGGCATTCTGATGACCCGCTTCCCAACGCTGGCCGGCCCTTTGCAAGCCAGCGCCACGGTGCTGCTGACGATACCGTCGATTGCCCTGTTCGGCCTGCTATTGCCGATCTACTCCACATTCGGCCAGGGCCTCGGTCCGATGCCGGCGATCACCGCCGTGTTTCTGTACTCGCTGCTGCCGATCATGCGTAACACCTACCTCGCCCTGACCGGCGTCGAACCGGGCATTCGCGAAGCCGCACGTGGTATCGGCATGACCTTCGGCCAGCGCTTGCGCATGGTCGAACTGCCGATCGCCGTGCCGGTAATCCTCGCCGGTGTGCGCACCGCCGTGGTCATGAACATTGGCGTCATGACCATCGCCGCCACCATCGGCGCCGGTGGCCTTGGTGTACTCATTCTCGCTTCCATCAGCCGCAGCGACATGTCGATGCTGATCGTCGGCGCCGTGCTGGTCAGCCTCCTGGCCATCTTCGCCGACCTGCTTCTGCAATGGCTGCAACGCACGCTGACTCCAAAAGGACTCCTGAAATGATCGAACTTCAAAACCTCAGTAAGACCTTCCAAAGCAACGGCAAAGATGTGAAAGCCGTGGACTCGGTAAGCCTGACCGTCAATGAAGGCGAGATCTGTGTGTTCCTCGGGCCATCGGGTTGCGGCAAAAGCACCTCGCTGAAAATGATCAATCGCCTGATCAAGCCGACCTCCGGCAAGATCTTGATCAACGGCGAAGACACCACTGACCTCGACGCCGTGACCCTGCGCCGCAACATCGGTTATGTGATCCAGCAGATCGGTCTGTTCCCGAACATGACCATCGAGGAAAACATCACCATCGTTCCGCGCCTGCTGGGCTGGGACAAACAGAAATGCCACGACCGCGCTCGCGAGCTGATGAGCATGATCAAGCTGGAACCCAAGCAGTACCTGAATCGCTACCCGCGTGAATTGTCCGGTGGCCAGCAGCAACGGATCGGGGTAATTCGTGCCTTGGCAGCGGATGCGCCACTGTTGTTGATGGACGAACCGTTCGGCGCGGTCGACCCGATCAACCGCGAGATGATCCAGAACGAGTTCTTCGAAATGCAGCGCGCGCTGAACAAGACCGTGATCATGGTCAGCCACGACATCGATGAAGCCATCAAGCTGGGCGACAAGATCGCAATCTTCCGCGCTGGCAAACTGCTGCAAATCGATCACCCGGACACGCTGCTCGCGCACCCGGCGGATGACTTTGTCAGCAACTTCGTCGGCCAGGACAGCACCCTCAAGCGTCTGTTGCTGGTGAAAGCCGAAGATGCGGCGGACAACGCTCCGTCGGTGAGCCCTGAAACCCCGGTGGCCGAAGCCCTGGAGTTAATGGACGAACTGGACCGTCGCTACGTGGTAGTCACTTGCGCCGAGAACAAGGCCTTGGGCTACGTTCGCCGTCGCGACCTGCACCGCCAGACGGGCACGTGCACGCAATACCTGCGCGAGTTCAACGCCACTGCGGCGTACGACGAGCATTTGCGCATCCTGCTGTCGCGCATGTACGAGTTCAACCGTTCGTGGCTGCCGGTGATGGATGCGGAGCGGGTGTTCCTGGGTGAAGTGACGCAGGAATCGATTGCCGAATATTTGAGCTCCGGCAAGTCCCGAGGGGGCAAGACCAACATTGTTTCGCCTGCTGAAGTGGCTGAGCAGGCCGCAATGGCCTGACGCCCCCTACTGCTCGCTCCCACGTTCTGCGTAGGAGCGAGCATTGATGGGAACATCACACTGTCATGCAGGTCGGTTACATCAGTAGCTGTCCAGGACCGCACGACGGATGTGTGCAAAAACGCGACATTTTTTGTTGATCTCAAACCCCTCACGCCCTAAAGTTCGCGCCGAACGTCCATGCTGGAAACGATCCATCCGGCTCAAGTACTGACGACGAGACAGCAAGGCCAAGGGAAAGCACCGCTTCCCATGGCCTTTTTGCTTTCGGCGACATGCCTTGGGAAGTAGGCGAACCAAAGTGGGGATACGGAGGACGTTCATTTGCACCCATTGATTAATTTAGTTTGCCAGTAGGAGATCCCAGCATGTCGATCAACGTCGAAGACTATTACGCGCGCGAAACCTTCCAGAAAATGAAGGCTTTCGCCGACACGCAAGAAACCCCATTCGTGGTAATCGACACCGCGATGATCAGCCAGGCCTATGACGACCTGCGCGCCGGTTTCGAATTCGCCAAGGTCTACTACGCGGTCAAGGCCAACCCGGCCGTCGAAATCATCGACCTGCTCAAAGGAAAAGGCTCGAGCTTCGACATCGCCTCGATCTACGAGCTGGACAAAGTGATGGACCGCGGCGTCAGCGCCGACCGTATCAGCTACGGCAACACCATCAAAAAATCCAAGGACATCCGCTACTTCTACGAGAAGGGCGTGCGTCTGTTCTCCACCGACTCCGAAGCCGACCTGCGCAACATCGCCAAGGCGGCACCGGGTTCGAAAGTCTACGTGCGCATCCTGACCGAAGGTTCGACCACCGCTGACTGGCCTTTGTCGCGCAAATTCGGCTGCCAGACCGACATGGCCATGGACCTGCTGATCCTCGCGCGCGACCTGGGCCTGGTGCCGTACGGCATCTCGTTCCACGTCGGTTCGCAACAGCGCGACATCAGCGTCTGGGACGCGGCAATCGCCAAGGTCAAAGTGATCTTCGAACGCCTGAAAGAAGAAGACGGCATTCACCTGAAGCTGATCAACATGGGCGGCGGTTTCCCGGCCAACTACATCACCCGCACCAACAGCCTGGAAACCTACGCTGAAGAAATCATCCGCTTCCTCAAGGAAGACTTCGGTGACGAACTGCCGGAAATCATCCTGGAGCCAGGCCGCTCGTTGATCGCCAACGCCGGCATCCTGGTCAGCGAAGTGGTGCTGGTCGCCCGTAAATCCCGTACCGCGGTAGAGCGATGGGTGTACACGGATGTGGGCAAGTTCTCCGGCCTGATCGAAACCATGGACGAAGCCATCAAGTTCCCGATCTGGACCGAGAAGAAAGGCGAAGTGGAAGAAGTGGTCATCGCCGGCCCAACCTGCGACAGCGCCGACATCATGTACGAGAACTACAAGTACGGTTTACCGCTGAACCTGGCGATTGGTGATCGTATGTACTGGTTGTCGACCGGTGCTTACACCACCAGCTACAGCGCGGTTGAATTCAATGGCTTTCCACCGCTGAAGTCGTTTTACTTGTAAGCACTACGCGTAGAAATGAAAAAGCCCATGACGTGTCATGGGCTTTTTTATATCTGAAGTAGGAGCTGCCGAGTGCAACGAGGCTGCTCCTACAGAGGAGCGAGTTCCAACGTCAAGTCGGCGTAGCGTCGAGCATAATCTGTTGCCAAAGCACAAATCTGCGGATCTATCGCGCTCGACAATGCCTTGCTCGCCACCCGCAAAAAATTCAGATTCCCACCGTCCAGGGCCTTGCGTAACCAGACCAATGCCTCGTCGATATTGCCTTCATCCGCCAGCACAGCGGCATAACTGAACTGCCCGCGAAAATCCCCGCCATCCGCCGAACGTCGATACCAGTCACGCGCAGTTTGCGGATCCGCCGGGCAAACCCGCCCGTCTTCCAGATAGCGCCCCAGCAGGTTCATCGACTTTGCATGTCCCAACTCAGCCGCGTGGCGATACAAATCAAGCGCTTGCAACTGATCCTCAGTCACCCCGCGCCCGGTAGCCAACAGGTTGGCGTAGTTGTACATCGCCCAATCCAGCCCGGCTTCGGCGGCCTGGCGATAATGCCCTGCAGCCACCGAAACATCGGCAACGCAACCCCAGCCATGTTCATGACAACGACCGAGCATGTTGCGCGCCATCAAATGCCCGCCGTGGGCGGCGATCTCGAACCAGCGTACAGCCAGCGGCTGATCCTGCTCGATGCCCTGTCCATCCAGCAGGATCTGCCCGAGCAAGGCCTGAGCATCGAGAACACCTTCGCGGGCGGCGATCAGAATTGCCTGCGCAGCGCGCGCCGGGCTTTCCTCGAGCATGGCTTTGAGCCGATCACCATCGAGGACTTCCTCGCGGCGCAGTTGATAACTCATACCTCGACCCAGCGACGCAACAGGTTGTGATAGGTGCCGGTGAGGCGAATCAGCGAAGGGTGGTCGGGCATGTCTTGGGTCAACTGCTGGATCGCCCCGTCCATCTCGAACAGCAAGGCGCGCTGGCTGTCTTCGCGGACCAGGCTTTGGGTCCAGAAGAACGAGGCGTAGCGGGTGCCGCGCGTCACGGCGTTGACTTTATGCAGGCTGGTGCCGGGGTACAGAACCATGTCGCCGGCCGGCAACTTCACCCGTTGGGTGCCGAAAGTGTCCTGGACTTCCAGTTCGCCGCCGTCGTAATCCTCCGGTTCGCTGAAAAACAGAGTGGCCGACAAATCGGTGCGCACCCGCTCGATGCTGCCCTTGGGCTGTCGCACGGCGTTGTCGATGTGAAAGTCAAAACTGCCGCCGGCCGTATAACAGTTCAGTAACGGAGGGAAGACTTTGTGCGGTAACGCCGCTGACATGAACAGCGGATTTTTCCACAGCCGTTCCAGCATCGCCGCGCCGACTTCCTTGGCCAGCGGATGACCTTCGGGCAGCTGCAGGTTGTGCTTGGCTTTGGCCGACTGGTATCCGGCGGTGATTTTGCCGTCCGCCCAATCTGCCTGCTCCAGAGCCTCGCGGATGCGCTGCACTTCTTCTTTCGCGAACACGCCTGGAATGTGCAGCAGCATGGGATGACACCTGAAGACAAAGAGCCGGCAATGGTATTGATTCTTATTGCCCGTGTAAAACCCCCATGACGAACGAGACAGCAAAAACCGTAAGGGTAAATTGTAAAGAATGTAAATTTAATGCGAATAATAAAGTTTCGCAATTGATACAGATACCTGTTTACCCTATATTCCTCGGCCTCAAATCCTTGGGGAGGGGAATTCTCATGTCACGCCAACAACCACAATTACCGGTCAGTTCACCGCGCTTGCTCGCGTCTGCAATTGGCGTGGCGATCACTGCCAGCTCTGCGGGCCACATGGCTTTTGCGGCTGAACAGACCGACGAAAAAGCACCGAGCAACGTGATTTCGCTGGGCGCTACCGCTATCAACGGCGAAGCTCAGAACGAGACCTCCTACAAGACCGATACCTCGGCCTCCAAGAAATACACTGCGCCGCTGCGCGAGACGCCGAAAAGCGTCACCGTGATTCCGCAACAAGTGATTCGCGACACGGGCGCCACCAGTCTGGTCGACGCGCTGCGCACCACACCGGGTATCACGTTCGGTGCCGGTGAAGGCGGCAACCCGGCCGGCGATCGTCCGATCATTCGCGGCTTCAACGCGGAAAGCGACGTGTTCATCGACGGCATGCGCGACCCGGCCTCCCAGAGCCGCGAGATCTTCAACGTAGAATCGATCGAAGTCAGCAAGGGCCCGGGATCGGCCTTCACCGGCGCCGGTTCCACCGGTGGCAGCCTGAACCTGGTGAGCAAGACCGCCAAACTGGGCAATTCTTACAACGGCGGTTTCACCTGGGGCTCGGACCAGACCAAGCGCACCACCCTCGACCTGAACCAACAGATGACCGACACCTCGGCCTTCCGTCTGAACCTGATGAAGCATGAAGCTAACGTCGCCGGCCGTGATGCCGTGGACGTGAGCCGTTGGGGCGTGGCACCCTCCTTTGCGTTTGGCCTGGGTACCGACACCCGCTTGACCATCGGCTATTACCACGTTGAAACCGACGATATGCCCGACTACGGCCTCCCGCTGACCTCGAGCCCCAACCGCAGCAAGTACAACGTCGATAAACCTGTGCATGTCGATCGCGACAACTTCTACGGCCTCACCGGTCGCGACTATCGCCAGACCAGCAATGACAGCGGCACCATCAAGATCGAACACGATCTCAATGATGACCTGACCGTCTCGAACAGCTTCCGCATGTCGCGCTCCACGCTCGATTACATCGTCACCAACCCGGACGACAGCAAGGGCAACGTGGCCAATGGCAGCGTGTATCGCGGCGCGAAAAGCCGTAACTCGACGTCCAGCAGCTGGATCAACCAGACCGACCTGAGCGCCAGGTTCAACACCGGCGCCATCGAGCACAGCCTGGTCACCGGCCTTGAGTTTTCTTATCAAGACACCCACAACCGCCCATACACCCTGACCTCGACCGCCAGCGGCACCCGGTGCAACACCGCCCTGTTCAACTCCGGCGACTGCACCAGCCTGCAAAAACCGACGCCAGGGGATCACTGGAACGGCTCAATCACCGACAGCAACGCGTTCACCGACACCGACACCAAAACCGCTGCGGCCTACGTGTTCGACACACTGAAGTTCAACGAGCAATGGTCCCTGAACCTGGGCCTGCGTTACGACAACTACCAGGTCAAATCCAGCGGCTACGCCAACGCGAGCAGGACAGCGCCAGCGAACGACTTCTCCCGTGAAAACACCAGCGACCTGATCAACTACCAGATCGGCGTGGTCTACAACGTGTTGCCTAACGGCAGCCTCTACGCGGCCTACTCCACCTCCAGCAACCCGTCCGGTGAAACCAGCGGCAACGGTGGCCTGGAACTGGCGGCGAACAACAGTGACCTGGACCCGGAAAAGAACCGCAACTACGAGATCGGTACCAAGTGGGATTTCTTCGGTGACGACCTGTCGCTGACCGCCGCACTGTTTCGCACCGAGAAAACCAACGCGCGCATGAACGATCCAGATGGTGCCACCACGCAAGTGCTGGATGGTGAGCAGCGGGTCAACGGTCTGGAACTGAGCTACAGCGGCAAGCTGACCCCTAAATGGAAGGTCTTCGGCGGCTACACCTACATGGAAAGCGAAGTGGTCAAAACCACCCTAGCCGCCGATGAAGGCAACCACATGCCAAGCACCCCGCGGAACAACTTCACGTTCTGGTCGACCTACGACCTGGTGCCGGACAAATTGACTATCGGCGCCGGCGCCACGTTCGTCGACTCGCAATTCGGCAACGTCGCTAACTCGGTGGAGATCCCGTCCTACTGGCGCTACGACGCAATGGCCAGCTATCGCCTGACCAAGAACGTCGACCTGCAACTCAACGTGCAGAACCTGACCGACAAGCGTTACTTCGACCAGGTGTTCCAGACGCACTACGCCCACGTGGCGGCGGGTCGTACCGCCCTGCTGAGCGCCAACTTCCACTTCTGATAGAAGCGTGAAGACCAAGGCCCCGTTCATCCAGGTGAACGGGGCTTTTGTGCGTAATAAAGAATGTTTCTCGACAACCCACGGCATAATGCGCGCCGTGATCATTATTTTCGAACGAACAAGGCGAGCGACGTGTTGAAGAAAACCCTGTTCCAGTTGCACTGGTTTTTCGGCATCAGCGCCGGACTGGTCCTGGCCCTGATGGGCATCACCGGGGCGACGGTGTCGTTTCAGGATGAAATCCTGCGCGCGCTGAACCCTTCTGTGTTGCAGGTCGAGAAGCAGGTCGCCGGCGTCCTGCCGCCCGCCGAACTGGTGGAAAAAATCGAGGGTGCCTCGGGCAAGAAAGTCGCGATGCTGTGGGTCGAGACTGACAGCGGCAACGCCGCGCGCGTGAGCTTTACCCCGCCACCGGGCGAACGACGTGGGCAGATGCGCTACTTCGACCCGTACACCGCCGAGTTCATGGGCGACGCCACTGGCCAGGATTTCTTCGGCCTGATGCTGCAACTGCACCGTTTCCTCGCCATGGGCGATACCGGTCGGCAAATCACCGGCGCCTGCACACTGATTCTGGTGTTCTTCTGCCTGTCCGGTCTTTACCTGCGCTGGCCGCGCCAATGGAAAAGCTGGCGCGCCTGGCTGACCCTCGACTGGAAGAAAAAAGGCCGCAGCTTCAACTGGGATTTGCACTCGGTGGCCGGTACCTGGTGCCTGGTGTTTTACCTCCTGGCAGCGCTCACTGGGCTGTCCTGGTCCTATGAGTGGTACAACAAGGGCCTGACCCGATTGCTTTCCGACTCACCGCAGAACGAGCGCGGTCGCGGCGGTCGCGGCCCAGCGCCAAGCGGCCCGGGCCCCTCCGCCGATTACGCCGCGATGTGGAGCAGCATCTACAGCGCCGCCGGCCCGGCATTGAGCGCCTACAACATCCGCATGCCGCCCGTGGCCGGACAACCAGCCACCGTGTTCTACCTGTTGAACACCTCACCCCACGACCGTGCCCTGAACCAGATCAAGCTGGACCCGGCGACCGGTAGCGTCGCGCGGCACGATCGCTACAGCGAAAAGAGCCTTAAGGCGCAACTGCTGACCAGTATTTACGCGCTGCACGTCGGCAGCTACTTCGGAATTATCGGGCGGATCATCCTGACGATCAGCGCACTGGCGATGCCACTGTTTTTCATCACGGGCTGGTTGTTGTACCTCGATCGTCGACGCAAGAAAAAGCAGATCAAGAATGCCCGCAAAGACCTCGCACAACCGGACAGTACCGCATCGGCGTGGCTGATCGGCTTCGCCAGCCAGAGCGGCTTTGCCGAGCAACTGGCGTGGCAGACCGCCGGGCAATTGCAGGCGGCGGGCCTGCCGGTGAAAGTTCAGCCGCTGGCAGAGGTCAGCGAGCAAGACTTGCGTGATTCCAGCCATGCGTTGTTCGTGGTCAGCACCTTCGGCGATGGTGAAGCGCCGGACAGCGCCCGAGGGTTTGAGCGCAAAGTGCTGGGCAGGACGTTGAGCCTGGAAAGGCTGAACTATGCCGTGCTCGGCCTCGGTGATCGCCAGTATCAACATTTCTGCGGCTTCGCCCGACGCTTGCACACGTGGCTGGGCGAGCACGGCGGCAAGACCCTGTTCGCCCCGGTGGAGGTCGACAGTGGCGACCCTTACGCCTTGCGTCACTGGCAGCAGCAACTGGGCCTGCTGACCGGACAGGCACCCGTGGACATCTGGCAAGCGCCAAGCTATGACAACTGGAACCTGACCCGTCGTGAGTTGCTCAACCCTGACAGCAGCGCTTCGGGCGTTTACTTGCTCGGCCTCACCGCCCCCACCACCAGCAGTTGGCTGGCCGGTGACCTGGTGGAAGTGTTGCCGCGCAATTGTCCATGGGCGATCGAACACTTCCTCGATGGCCTGGGCATTGACGGTCGCGCCACGGTTGCGCTCGGTGGCCTGTCACAACCGTTGGAGCAAGCCCTCGCCAGTCGACAACTGCCGGAAAACAGAACTCATCTGGTCGGCCTGCATGCCCAGGCGCTGGTGGATGCGCTGGTGCCTTTGGCCATGCGCGAATACTCCATCGCCTCGATCGCCGCCGATGGCATCCTCGAACTGATCGTGCGCCAGGAACTGCATCCTGAAGGCCGCCTGGGCGTCGGCTCCGGCTGGCTGACCGAACACGCCCCGGTGGGCGGCACCATCAGCCTGCGCGTACGGCGCAACAGCGGTTTCCACCTGCCGGCCGAACCGGTGCCGATGATCCTGCTGGGCAACGGCACCGGCTTGGCCGGGCTGCGCAGTTTGCTCAAGGCACGGATCGCCGATGGGCAGCAACGTCATTGGCTGTTGTTCGGCGAACGCAATCGCGAGCATGACTATCTGTGTCGAGATGAGCTTGAGGAGTGGTTGATTTCGGGGGATCTGGAGCGGCTGGACCTGGCGTTCTCGCGGGACCAGGCCGAGAAGGTCTACGTGCAGGATCGACTGCGCGAGTCGGCGGACGAGTTGAAAAAATGGCTGGCCGAGGGTGCGGTCATTTACATCTGCGGCAGCTTGCAAGGGATGGCTTCAGGCGTGGATCACGTGCTCAACGAAATACTCGGAACTGCACAGGTCGACCGCCTGATCGAGCAAGGCCGCTACCGCCGCGACGTCTACTGACCCTCACCACATCCCACAGGGATGTGGTGTCTGCCCGTGACTTCATTTCAAACCGGCTGCAATTTCTGTTCGAAAACACAAACCCCATCCAGATCCCGCAATACCACACTCATTTCCCCGGTCTGCCCATCAATATTCACCTCACCAAAAAACTGAAACCCGGCAAACGGTGAGCTGTTCTGTGCGGGTGGTGCTTTCTCGAACACCACCTCGGGACCAAAGGTCTTATCCAGCGATTCAGGCCCGAAGCTCCCCGCATTCAAAGGCCCGGCGACAAACTCCCAGAACGGTTCGAAGTCCTGAAACGCCGCACGGTCCGGGTGGTAATGGTGTGCGGCGCAGTAATGTACATCCGCCGTCAGCCAGACAAAATTGCGCACCTGCTGCGCCCGCAGAAAACCCAACAATTCGGCAATTTCCAGCTCACGCCCCTGGGCTGGCCCCGGATCGCCATTGGCCACGGCCTCCCAACGCGCCACACCGGGGCTGACTTCACCATCCGATACACCGAGGCCAATCGGCATATCAGCAGCGATGACTTTCCACTGGGCCTTGGAGGCCTTCAACTCACGTTTGAGCCAGTCCAGTTGTTCACGGCCAAGGAACGGTTTAGCGGCACCCAGGTTGTCGTCATTGGCCCCGCGATAACTGCGCATGTCGAGCACGAACACATCAAGCAACGGACCGTAACCGAGCTTGCGATATATCCGCCCGCCGCCATCGGCGCTCTGCAACCGCATCGGTGCGTATTCGAGCCAGGCCTGACGCGCGCGACCGACCAGGCTGTGGATATCTTTGCTCTTGTAGCGATCATCCAACTGCTTGCCCGGCGACCAGTTGTTGACCACTTCATGGTCGTCCCATTGCCAGATCTGCGGGACCTCGGCGTTGAAGCGGCGGACGTTTTCGTCCATCAGGTTGTAGCGGTAATTGCCGCGATATTCATCGAGGGTTTCGGCGACTTTGCTCTTGGCTTCAGTGGTGATGTTGCGCCACACGCGGCCGCTCTCCGTGGTGAGTTGCGCAGGTATGGGACCGTCGGCGTAGATGGTGTCGCCGCTGTGGATAAAGAAGTCTGGCAGGCGCAAACGCATGGCTTCGTAAATGCGCATGCCGCCGATGTCCGGGTTGATGCCGAAGCCCTGGCCGGCGGTGTCGCCGCTCCAGACGAAACGGATATCGCGGCGGGTTTGCGGCACGCTGCGCAGATGGCCGAACCAGGGTTCGCTGGCAACGCCGCTCTGGGCGTCTTCGAAGTGCACGCGGTAGAAAATCGCCTGGTCGGCCGGCAGGCCCGTGAGTTCGACGCGGGCCGTGAAATCGGTATTGGACACGGCCAATGGCGAGACAAAACGACGTGGGTTACTGAACAGGCTGCGGGTGTCCCATTCCACCACCATCCGCGCCGGGCGATCGCAGCGGCTCCAGATCATCGCCCGGTCGCCCAGCACGTCGCCGGACTGCACGCCATCGGTGAGTTGTGGCCGATCCTTGACCGAGGCAATGACCGCCGGCGCCAAGCCTGGCAACAACAGCCCGGCACCGACGGCTTGTATGACACGACGGCGGCTGACGTCGAATTCGCTCATGGTGCTCTCCCTGAAAAGGAAAACTTAAACACGGCCGTATGACGCTGATGTGAAAATGCGATCCCACAGTATCCGGTGGCTATCCGCGCGGATCGAGATTATCCAGCACACGGTTCACCGCCAGTTCTCCCAGCATGATCGACTGCTGAATCCCCAACATCGTGTTGCATTGCGATCCTTGCAGATACCTCGCGAAGTCACTTGCCATGACGTTCGCTGATGCCAGCGATTCACAGGCGTATTCCAGCAACGTCCGGTTGTCGGTTTCGGGGGCAATGAAGAAGATTTTGCTGGGTGTGCGCTGGGTCTGGTCGATGGTTGCAGTGTTGGGATCGGATGGAGCGGCCGGATCGGTATCCGGCAGGTTTGGCGTAGGTTTGAACATTATTTGGGGTCCTATACGTGAGAGCTACCACCGCCTCTCTACTAATAAGAAGAGGTGGCAGCTGTGCGCAGGTTAGTAGACCGGGGACCCAGGAAGCCGGCGGATTCTGGCGCAGTTGTAGGCAACGACGCAACGTCGTGTAGCCCCAGGACGGCGGCACTTTGATGCAAAACATCGCAGCTCCCGGCCCTATCAAGGAATAGGAAATTTCAGCGCCATATTTAGGAAACGTCCTAACGCCAGCCCTGAGCAAGCCAAGTAGGTTCGAGGCATCCCAGCCACACTCAGAACAGGACGCCTATGGCTCGCAACAAGGACATCCCCCAAGTCTGGGAGCATGGCGGTGGTGGCGGCGGATCGGGCATCGGATACCGTTACCTGAGAGACATGACCCCGACTGAGTTAGCCGAGCGTAACGCCCGACAAAAGTCTTACGACGATATGCTTGCCAGACAACAGGCGCACGAAGACCGTCTCGTCATAGGAGCTGAAAAGCAGGAACATCCTAATCCCAAAGGCTGCGTATTCGCCAAAAGCTGCAATCTTCCAGACGGCGTAATCGATCACAACAACCCCGCCGGGTTTGTCCCCGTGGAGAAACTGACTGACTACGGGTCGTGGGCCGTGCTTGGCACCGGGGTCGCGATCACCGCCGAAGGGATTCCACTGAAACTGGTGGGTGCCTCGGCAACGGGCGGCGTCATTTCCCAACGTCTCGGCGGTTCTCTTGCACTGCGTCTACTAACAGGCTCAGCGGTTGTGGCAACGGGTGCAGCGGTCGGGACAGTTGCGCTATTGATGCCGAACACCAGCATTTCGCCAGACAGTGCCTTTTACCAAAACGAGCAATACGCAATGCTGGATACGGGGCGAACCCGTGTCCGTATCAACGTAAAGACATTGCCGGATGGCTCAGTCAACGCTTACGGCTTTTACACCGGCGGGAAAAAAGACTGGGAGTTTGTCCCGGTTATCAAGGCCACTCAAGAAGGCGAGAAGTTTGTTGCTGACATCGGTAACGGGATTGGCCTGACTTGGACGCCAGCAGCGAATCCAGACGTTGTACTGGGAATTCCTGCATTGGAAGGCGCCCCTCAACTACCGTCTGTATGGGTGTACCCGCCCACCGAGCAAGCCAATAAAGCACTAGTGAACCCCGAGCATCCGCCCGAGTACCAGGATGCGATCATCTGGTTCCCTGCCGATGCAGGTGTAGAGCCGGTCTACATTATGCTGAGCGTGTTGCCGGGGGATCACAGCTATCACCCCAGACCGAACAGCTTCCCTGCGTTCCCAGGCCTCAAACGCGCAACACCTAAAACTCCAAAAAAAGGCGGTGGGTTACGCGATAGATGGAAAGATGAAGACGGTACGATCTACGAATGGGACTCTCAACATGGGGCGCTGGAAAAGTACAACAAGCGTGGCAAACACCTCGGTGAGTTCAATCCGGAGACGGGGGGCCAGACAAAGCCAGCAAATAAAACCAGAGCGGTTGAACCATGAAATACGAACTGAAGTTTCAGATTTATGGAATACCTGAAAACGGTGACTTGGCTGTATTCGAGGTGGATTTGTCCCGGTCCATTACAACGGATGCCCTGATGCCAATAATGGCTTGGCATGAAGAAGAGGATGCCATAGCAAGCCATCTACTATCCGCCGAACAGGTTAAAGCCATTGAGAATCTCGCAATGATTGAACTCCCCAAGGAGCTAATGCTGTATCTCAGCAGCTACGAGTGAGCCGTGAATGGCGCGCATCTCAGGGCCTGGATTTAAAGAAAAATGAAACATGTCATAGAGGTCTTCGACAGACACAGTGAGGAGCTTCTCCTGAGTGTGGAAATACCCAATAGCCGTCAAAAGGAACTAGCAAAACTAATGGATTGGCATACACCAGAGGATGAGTTTGACGGCTACGATCTTTCGCTAGAACAAGTGCGAACACTTGAAGACTGGACCGGCAGAACCCTGAGAGACGAGAACCACATCGTGTAGTTGGTGTGTATCGAGTAACCCACTCCAACGTCATCAGTGAATGGCCAACACAGCAGATCCCTTGTGGGAGCGGGCTTGCTCGCTCCCACAGGGTTGGGTGTCAGGCGCTGACAGGCTCTATTGCCAGCTCAACGACCTCCGGCCGCTTGAGCACCGCATACACCACCGCCGTCAGCAAACTCCCGGCGACAATCGCCAGTAAATAAAGCAGCGCATGGTTGATCGCATTCGGGATCGCCAGCACGAACAACCCGCCGTGCGGCGCCATCAGTTTGCAGCCGAAATACATCGACAACGCACCGGCCAGCGCACCACCGGCAATACTCGCTGGGATCACTCGCAGCGGGTCTTTCGCGGCAAACGGAATTGCGCCTTCGGAGATAAAGCACAGCCCCAACACCAATGCTGCTTTGCCGGCCTCGCGCTCGGTCTGAGCGAACTTGCGCCGGGCAATAAACGTGGCGATGCCCAGGCCAATCGGCGGCACCATGCCGGCCGCCATGGTCGCCGCCATCGGTGCATAACTTTGTGACGCCAGCAGCCCCACCGAGAACGCATACGCGGCTTTGTTGATCGGCCCGCCAAGGTCGACGCACATCATCGCGCCCAGCAACACACCGAGCAGGATCGCGTTGGTGGTGCCCATGCTGTCGAGGAACTGCGTGAGCCCTTCGAGCATCCCGGCCACGGGTTTGCCCACCACGTAGATCATCACCAGACCGGTGAACAGACTCGCCAGCAACGGGATGATCAGGATCGGTTTGAGCGCCTCAAGACTTTGCGGCAAACGCGCATAACGATTGATCGCCTGCGCCGCGTAACCGGCGATGAAACCGGCAATGATCCCGCCGATAAAACCGGCGCCCAGGGTACTTGCCAGCAAACCACCAATCATCCCCGGCGCCAGGCCCGGACGGTCGGCGATCGAGTAGGCGATGTAACCCGCCAGCAGCGGCACCATCAACTTGAACGCGGTCTCGCCGCCGATCTGCATCAGGGCTGCGGCGAGCGTGCCGGGTTCCTTGAAAGCAGTGATGCCGAACACGAATGACAGGGCGATCATCAAACCGCCCGCCACCACCATCGGCAGCATGAACGACACGCCCGTCAGCAGGTGTTTGTAGACACCGGTTTTCTCTTGCCTGGCCGGGCCTTTGGCACCGCTCGAAGCGGTTTCCTGAGAGCCTTCGGCCAACGCTTTGTTTAGCGTAGCCTCGGCTTGTTTGAGGGCGATGCCGGTGCCGCAACGGTAAATCTTCTTTCCGGCGAAACGCTCGGTGGCGACTTCGATATCGCAGGCCAGCAGCACCACGTCCGCATCGGCAATCGCTGCGGCGCTCAACGGATTGCGCGCACCGACCGAGCCCTGAGTTTCCACTTGCAGGTCGTAGCCCAAGCGCTTGGCCGCTTGCTGCAATGCCTCGGCAGCCATGAAGGTGTGAGCGACGCCGGTCGGACACGCGGTAATCGCGACCAGGCGCGGGGCGTTTTTTACCAGGGCGGCAGGCTCGGCCACGACTTCGGGGGCGACGTAAACCTGAGCCTCTTCAGCACCGCGACGCAGCACCGCTTCAACATCTTGCAGGGCTTGCGCCGGGGTACTCTGGAACACCCGCCTGCCGACAAATCGCGACATATCCACCGGCGCGCTCGTCACCAGCAATACCCACTCGGCCGCCTCGATCGTGGCCGCCGACAATTGGCGTTCAGGGTGCGCGGCATCGTTGACTTCGACACTGGTGCTCCAGCCCATACGCTGGGCCGCCGCATCAAGCAAACGGGCGCACAGCACACTGGTGACCATGCCGTTCGGGCAAGCCGTAACAATGGCTAACTTCATGACAAACCCTCTTATTGTTCTGTCAGAGAGCGCATCCGCACGCCCTGTTCGAGCCGCGCCAACTGCGTGGCATCGCCAATACCGAAACCGATCTGGGTGACCGCCATCGCGGCGATCGCCGTGGCGGTGCGCAAGGTCTGTTCAGGCGTGTCCGCGCTGAGCAAACCGTGGAGCATGCCGGCCAGTAACGAATCGCCTGCGCCCACGGTGCTGACGACACTGACCTTGGGCGGCGTGGCATGCATCGCCGAACCGACACTGAACCAGTTCACGCCATCGGCGCCGTCGGAGATCACCACGTGCTGGATACCTTGAGCATGCAAGCGTCTCGCGGCTTCAGCCTGTGCAGCGACCGAAACCACTTCGCAGCCCAGCACATCGGCCAGTTCTTGGGTGTTCGGTTTTATCAACCACGGACCGGCATTGAGCGCGGCCCTCAAGGCTTCACCACTGGTGTCCAGCGCCACGTTCAAACCGAGATTTTTCAAACGTACAATCAACGCCTGCAACCATTGAGGACTGATGCCTTGGGGCAGGCTGCCGGCAACGACGACCGCGTCATGACCGGGTGCAACCTGATCAAGTCGATCAAGCAACGCCTGTTGCGCGGCGTCACTCACCAAGGGACCGGGACCGTTGATATCGGTGATGCGCCCATCGCTTTCCGCCAGTTTGATGTTGCTGCGCGTCTCACCCGGTACACGGATGAACGCGTCGGCAAAACCGCGTTTGGCGAACAGGGTTTCGAACGCTTGAAGGTTGTCTTCCCCGAGGAAACCGCTGACCGTGAGCTGATGCCCGAGGTCCGCCAACACTTGTGCCACGTTCACGCCTTTACCGGCGGCGTGGGTGTGCATCTCGTCGCTACGGTTGACTTGGCCGGAGGCAAGTAGCGGCAACTGGACGGTGAGGTCCAGCGCCGGGTTGAGGGTCAGGGTCAGGATTTTGGCCATTACAAGGCCTCCACGAGTGCGCGCACTTCATTTGCGCTGCCCACGGCCAAGGCCTGTCGGGCAAGGATTTGGGTCTGGGCCAAGCTGAGTTCGCGAACCCGCGCCTTGACCTCGGCAATGCTGCGACCCGACACACTGAGCTCATCCACACCCAGACCAACCAGCACCGGCACCGCCAGCGGATCGGCCGCCAGCTCGCCGCACACACCGACCCACTTGCCGTTGGCATGCGCCGCGCGCACGGTGATGTCGATCAGTTGCAGCACCGCCGGGTGCAAGCCGTCCGCCTGGGCCGACAAGGTTGGATGACCACGGTCGATGGCCAGGGTGTATTGGGTCAGGTCATTGGTGCCGACGCTGAAGAAGTCGACCTCTTTGGCCAGCACCGGCGCCAGCAATGCAGCCGAAGGCACTTCAATCATGATCCCCAGTTGCAGGTCGGCAACCGGAATTTCCAGACGCAGACGTTCGGTCATGTCTCGCGCCTGACGCCACTCATCAACGCTGCCGACCATGGGAAACATGATCCGCAAGGGTCGGTTGTCCGCAGCGCGAAGCAAGGCACGCAATTGCGCTTCCATGATGTGCGGACGTTGCAGGGTCAGGCGAATACCACGCACGCCCAGGAACGGGTTTTCTTCTTTGGCGATCGGCCAATACGGCAGCGGTTTGTCGCCACCCACATCGAGCGTACGAACCACCAGCGGCCGACCCGCCAGACCATCGAGGACGCGACGGTATTCGACTTCCTGAGTCGCCTCGTCCGGCGCTTGCGAGTGGGCCATGAAAATCAGTTCGGTGCGCAGCAGGCCAATGCCTTCGGCGCCCTGCTCCACCGCGCGGGTGACACCCGCGCTTTCACCTATATTGGCAAACACTTCGACTGCATGACCGTCGGTGGTCAGTGCCGGTTGATGACGTTGTTCGGCGGCCGCTTTCAGACGCAGCTCGCGGGTGTCGCGCTCTTCGGTGGCGCGCTGCAAGGTCGCCGCGTCGGCGTCCACGTGCAGGCGGCCGCGCTGGCCATCAATCAGTAACGGCGTGCCCGGTGCCAGCAGCAACACCGCCGGGCCAGCGCCGACCAACGCCGGAATCCCGAGGGCTCGGGCGACAATCGCACTGTGCGCAGTGGCGCCGCCTCGGGCGGTGAGGATACCGGCGACGCGCGCCGGATCGAGGCGCGCGACATCGGAGGGACCGACTTCATCCATCACCAGAATGTACGGTTGCTCCGGCTCGCTCGGGGTTTGGACGCCACTCAATTGCGCGAGCACTCGACGGCCGATATCACGCAAGTCGGCGGCGCGCTCGGCGAGCAAGGCGTCCTGCAGCGACTCCTGTTGTTTGGCCGCCGCTTCAATCACCGCCATCCACGCCGCTTCGGCGCTTTCGCCCTGTTTGAAACGGGTGTCGACTTCATCGGTCAATTCCGGGTCGTCGAGCATTTCCTGGTGGGTGATGAAGATCTCGCGAATGGCCTTGGACGTGCTGCGTTCAATCAGGCCTTCGATGTCGCGACGCACGTCCGCCAACGCCTGTTGGAGACGCTCGCGCTCGATCGCGGCAGACTCACCCCGCAGCGGGTAATCAATGGTTTGCAGCACTTGAACGTGCGCCGGGCCGATGGCGATGCCCGGTGCCGCGGCGATGGCCTGAACCAGACTGCCGGAGGCTGGCGCGAGGACCACTTCGGCCACATCGGCGATCACTTCGCGCTGTTGGCTCACGGCGGGCAGCGGCTCGACTTCTTCACCGAGGCCTTCTTCGATGGCGGCCAGCAAGGCTGGCAAAGCATCGGCGGCGATGCTCGGTTCGGCGACAAACTCCAGCACCTGACCGCGACGGGCGCCGAGGCTGAGCAGTTTACTCAAGCTCTTGACTGACACGGCGCTGTCTTGGCCATCGACAATGCGTACGCGAATTTCACCTTCAAAACTTTTCGCCAGTTGCGCGAGGATCTTCGCCGGACGCGCGTGCAAGCCGTGGGCGTTGGCCAGGGCGATGCGAGCGCTCGGCCAATCCGCCGGCAGCTCACCGCCCAGGGCTTCGAGGACTTTGCGGCGGCTGGTGGCGCGGCCCAGTTCGTGGCCGCGACCTTCGATCAGCAACGCACACAGACGTTCGAGCAAAGCCTGATGGGCTTTACCGAGGCTGGCCAGACAGAACAGACCGCTGAGCGGCTGGCCGAGGTAGCGCATGGGTTTGTCCGGCGTGACGAACGCCAGGCCCGGACGCTTGACCGTTTGCTCGCTGTGCAACCACCACAGGCCATCGCCCAGCGGCAGCGCGTCGACCTGCTGCAACACGGCCGAGAAACCGTTGCTCACACAATCGGCCTGACGCAGCAGACGTGCACCGCGCCAGACCAGCTCTTCGAAGTCATCGGCGGACACACCGAGGCCGATCATCTGTGCATCCAGCGCCAGTTCTTGCGGTGCGCCTTGCAGCAGTTTCAACAATGCTTCGGCGGAACTGGCGCGGCGCAGCGCCTGGCCCAGGTCGGTTTCGCCGAGGGCACGGGTCAATAATTGCAGCAGACGCAGGTGTTCGTCGGATTTGGCCGCAATACCAATCGCCAGGTAGACGATCTGACCGTCGCCCCAGTCCACGCCTTCAGGAAACTGCATCAGCCGCACGCCGGTGGAAAACACCAGATCACGGGTTTGCGGCGTACCGTGGGGGATGGCAATACCTTGACCGAGAAAGGTCGAGCCCTGAGCTTCGCGCGCCTGCAACCCGGCGAGATACCCCTCGGCCACCAGACCATCGGTGACCAGATGCTGCGCCAGCAGGTGCAACGCTGCGCACTTATCCACAGCCGATTGGCCCATGGATATCTGCTCTATGGTGAGCTCGAGCATGCTTTCTCCTTTTTGGCGCCTTTGACGCCAGGTATTGTTTTGAATGATTCAGCTTAGGCGCTTAGGCACACCTTTTCAGGGGCCGTTTTGGCGGTTTCGTGGCAGAACCGACAAATGAGCCTATAACGTAGAAAATACGCTTGCTGAAACGTTTAATCTGGAATGATTGGCACGTTACTCGATAATGTCTCATCCTTGAAGTCCAATTGTCGGATGCGTCGCGACGATGGTCGTCTGCCTTAATCGGGTAGGATTGGCGAAAATGTCGAGGCAAGCTCGAAAAAACAAGGAAAACACGGGTTGAAACTCAGTGATATCGCCCAGTTGGCCGGTGTGTCCGTTACCACCGCCAGCTATGTCATCAATGGCAAGGCAGAACAACAACGTATCAGCAGTGCCACCGTCGAGCGCGTGCGCGCGGTCGTCGAACAACATGGCTTTACGCCCAACCCCCAAGCTGCCGGGCTACGCAGTCGGCACACCCGCACCTTGGGTTTCATTCTGCCGGACCTGGAAAACCCCAGCTACGCGCGAATCGCCAAGCTGCTGGAACAAGGCGCCCGGGCTCGCGGTTATCAACTGCTGATCGCCAGTTCCGATGATGCACCGGACAGCGAACGGCAATTGCTGAAACTGTTCCGGGCCCGGCGCTGCGATGCATTGATCGTTGCCAGTTGCCTGCCGGCCGGCGATGACAGCTATCGCCAATTGCAGGCCAAGGGCACTCCGATCATCGCGATCGATCGGGTCATGGAGCCTGAGCATTTCTGTTCGGTGATCAGTGATGACCGCGAGGCCAGCCTGCAACTGACCCGCAGTCTACTGGATCCGCTGCCCAAGCAGATCGCACTGATCGGCGCACGCCCCGAACTGAGCATCAGCCAGGAGCGGGCGGGCGGTTTCAAAGAAGCGTTGGTCGGGTTCAAAGGCGAGGTGCTGATCGAACACGGCGAGTCGTTCAGCCGTGAGTGCGGCAAACAGTTGATGGAAGAACTGCTACAGCGTCTGGGCCATTTGCCGGATGCGTTGGTGACCACCTCCTACGTGCTGCTTCAGGGCGTATTCGATGCCTTGCACGACTTCCCGCTCAAAACCCGCCCCTTGCGCCTCGGCACATTCGGCGACACGCAGCTGCTGGATTTCCTGCCTCTGCCGGTCAACGCAATGGCCCAGCAGCATCAGCTGATCGCCGACAAAGCGCTGGAACTGGCCTTGGCCGCCATCGAGCAATCGGATTACCGACCCGGCGTGCAGGCCATCGCGCGGACCTTCAAGCAGCGTATTCGCCAGGACTGAACCGTGGAGCTGATCGACAGCCACACTCATCTGGATTTTCCGGACTTCGACGAGGACCGTCAGGCGCTGTTGGCCGAGAGCCGCGCCCTCCACGTGCGGCGGATGGTGGTGTTGGGGGTTTATCAGGGCAACTGGCAGCGCGTCTGGGACCTGGTGCAAAGCGATCCAGACCTGCACGCGGCGTTCGGTTTGCATCCGGTGTATCTGGAGGATCATCGCCCTGAAGATTTACACGAACTGGGTGATTGGCTGACCCGGTTGGCGGGTCATCGCCAGTTGTGTGCGGTGGGCGAGATCGGTCTGGATTACTTTATCGAAACCCTGGACCGTGAACGTCAACAGGTACTGTTCGATGCGCAACTGCAGCTGGCGGCGGACTTCAATCTTCCGGCGCTGATTCATGTGCGACGCAGCCACGCGGCGGTGATTGCCACGCTTAAACGGTTTCGCTTGAAACGCGCGGGGATCATTCATGCCTTCGCCGGCAGCAAAGAAGAAGCCCGCGAATACATCAAGCTCGGTTTCAAACTGGGCCTGGGCGGAGCCGCGACCTGGCCTCAGGCGCTCCGCATGCATCGTGTGCTTGCCCAATTGCCGCTTGAATCGGTGGTATTGGAAACCGACTCGCCGGACATGGCGCCTGCCATGTTCCCCGGCCAACGCAACAGCCCGGCGCATCTGCCGGCCATCTGCTCGGCACTGGCTGGGATCATGGCGATCAGCCCAGAGCAATTGGCCACTGCCAGCACAGCCAATGCCTGCGAGTTGTTTAACTGGTAGTCAGTCGCTGCAAATCCCTGTGGGAGCGGCGTAGCATCACACCCGGAACGCGCTGATCAGTTGCTTCAATTCCACCACCTGGGCCGACAATGCTCGACTGGCGTCCTCGGTCTGGTGCGCACCTTCGGCAGTACGCTCACCGGCGCGGTTGATCTCGACGATATTCTGGTCGATGTCATGGGCCACGGCGGTCTGCTGTTCTACTGCGGCGGCGATTTGCTGGTTCTGATCGACGATCATACCGACGGCGCCGAGGATATTTTCCAGCGCCTGCTGAACTTTTTCTGATTGCCCTACCGTGCCGTTGGCCATCTGATGACTGGTCCCCATCGCCTTCACCGCAGCGCCGACACCGCTGTGCAGCCTGGCGATCATCTGCTCGATTTCCTCGGTCGATTGCTGGGTGCGCTTGGCCAGGGTTCTGACCTCATCGGCCACCACCGCAAAACCACGCCCCTGTTCACCGGCCCGAGCGGCTTCGATGGCGGCGTTGAGGGCCAGAAGGTTGGTCTGCTCTGCGATGCTCTTGATCACCTCCAGCACGCGGCTGATGGACTGGCTGTCGCTGGCCAGTTGATTGATCACCAACACCGACTGATCGATCTCACTGGCCAGTGCCGCGATGCTGCCCTGCTGGGATTCCACCAGCCCACGACCGCTGATGGTCTCATCGTTGACGCTATGAGCGCTGCTGACCGCTGCCGCGGCACTGCGTGCAACCTCAAGGGACGTGGCGGACATCTGGTTCATGGCCGTGGCGACCTGCTCGATCTGAGTGCGCTGCCCCGCCACCGCCTGGTTGCTCTGGGCGGAAACGCTCTCCACCTGCCCGGCCTGGCGTTCGACCTCACTGACGGTCTGGCCGACCCGCTCGATCAGGTCATGGATTTTCTTCACGGTGCCATTGAACACCTCGCCCAACTCGCCCAGTTCATCGCGGCTGTTGGCGCTGAAGGTCACCGTCATGTCGCCGCCCGCGACTTTGTCCATCACCGCGCCAAGACGTTTGAGGGTGGTGCGGGTCGAGGCGTAGAAGCCGCCGTAAAGGTAAAAGATCAACACAAACACCACCGACAACGCCACGGCCTGCAAGACCATGTGGGTGCGGTTCTGCTCCAGTCGCTGTTGCAACTGGGAGCCGAGAAACTTCAGGGTGGCTTCGTTGAGTTGGTAGGTCTGCTCCATCAGGCCGCTGACCTGATCGTAAAAGCCCTGCCACGGCGCATCCAGCGTGTCGGCCATCACTACCTGTTCTTCGAACAGTTCACTGGCCTTTTTCATCGATGCCTTGCTGTTATCAGCCTGAGTAGCCAGGGTTTCCCGTGCCGCTTTGCTGGAGCCCAGCGCGTCCTGCAACTTCAGGGCATATTCGGCGTGCAGTTTCTCTATCTGCGCCAGCAACTCATCAAAACGGGTACTCGATGCTGAGTTGAGAAAGCCCTGCCCCAGCGAAAAAGAACCCATCGCCCGGCCTTCGCCCAGAAGCTGGGTAACGGACGGGGTGACATTGGTAATGAGTTCGCTCATCTGGCGCATGTCGCTTTGGGTGTCACGACTGAGACCGGCCTGACTGGCGATGATCTGGCTGAAAATTTGCGCGTTGCCGAGCAACTTGCTGATCATCGCGCTTTTGCTTTGCAGGGAGTTTTCCGTTTGCTGGGCCTTGAACGCGGCGATCATTTCATCGCGCTTGCCATCGAAAACCATGATTTGCTCGGGGTCCGCAGTCATCGCCGTCAGCCCTTGCAAACGGGTCAGCACATTTTGCCCCAGGGTACTGATCTGCGACTCGACATTGCCGGCCTTGCCGGACTGACCAAGGGTGACGTTGATCTGCAGCAGGTTGTTCAGGGTTTCCAGATCGCGCCGTAACGTCAGGCTGCTGCCCAGTAGGTCAAGGCTCTGCAACTCGACCCGGGTGCCCTGGAATTCTCGATAAGAATCGCGCACCAGATAGAAGTTGGTCACCAACATCGGCACAAGGAACAGCACGCTGATCAGGCTGAACTTCATGCCAAAGCTCAGGCGATTCATCAGCGCGACGGCGGGATAGAGCAAGCTCATCACTGGAAGTCTCCCTTTGATTTCTTATTTTTATTGACAGGCGCGGGTCGAGAGCAGATAGCCACTATTCGGCGCTAGCTCTGTATAACTTAAATCGGCGGGAGGTTTTGTAACATAAGGTTAACGGCGAGATGCACGCCGTCTTGTAGCCGCTGGCGAAGCTGCTGCTACAAGGGGCAGCGTGTTTACGGAAGGACGGTCCACAACGCGAAACCGGCGTACCAGAGCACTGCCGCGCGCAGCAGCAGTTCCCAGATCCGATCCAGGCTGTTGATGCCGTCAGGCCCGACCACCGGCGCCGGGATTTCACCCGCCACCAGTCCGACCTTCTCGATCAATTGGGCGGCGCTGATGTTCCAGTTCAGTAGCTCGTGCAGCATCACTCGGCTGACCGCGACAAAGTTGCCGACCAACGCAAAACTCGCCGCCAGCAGACGCACCGGCACCCAGTCGAACGCATGACGCAGTTTTGCCGCGCGCTCTACCACGGCCGGGTTCTGCCCGTGCTCTTCGGCCAGGGCCAGCAGTCGATAGCTCAACGCCGCGACAGGCCCCAGCAGGAAGTACCAGAAAATCACCGCGAAAAAGCTCTGATAAGCCTCCCACAGCAAATGCCCTTCGACTCGTTCCAGCAGTTGTTCGCCGCTATCGGCACAGATTCCCACATCGCGGTCCGCTACATGAGCGGCAGCTTGCAGGTCCTCCCGGCGCCATGCATCGCGAAACGGCCCGAGACCGGCCAGCAGATCACCGCGGCCGAGACTGTAAATCACCACCAGCAGATGCACCGGCAACGCCAGCAGCCCGTAAGCCACCGGGTCCAGCACCAGTAGCAGCAAACCCAGCAGTGCCACTGGCAACAACACCAGTATCAGCAAAATCAGCCACGGACGATTGACCATGCGCGAACTGGTTTCCAGCTTGGCCAGCTCCCGCAACCAACCGCCATCGCGCTGAACCCGATGACGCAGGGCCGAAAACTTCTCGATCCAGACCGCCAACAGCAACACCAGAAAACTCATTATTGTTCCTCTTTTGCCAGGGCCGCCCGATAGCGTGCCCAGTCGAACGCAGGCCCAGGATCAGTTTTACGCCCGGGTGCGATGTCACTATGCCCGCAAATACGCTGTGCGGTGATGGCCGTGAACGCGCTTTGCAGTTGCCGGGTCAGGGTCGTCAACGCTTGATACTGAGGGTCGGTGAACGGCAGATCATCCGTGCCTTCAAGTTCAATGCCCACGGAAAAATCGTTACAAGTTTCCCGCCCTTCGAAACTCGAGACACCGGCATGCCAGGCGCGCTCAAGACAAGAGACAAACTGAGTGACGGTACCGTCACGTTCGATCAGAAAGTGCGCAGACACACGCAGGGCGGCGATCCCTTCAAAGTAGGGGTGCTCCGTGACATCCAGACGATTCTGGAAAAACGCCTGCACCTTGCCGGTGGCGAATTGCGCAGGCGGCAAACTGATGTTGTGGATCACCAACAGGGAAATTTCGTCCGAGGGGCGCGCATTGAAGTTGGGGGAGAGGCAAATATCTACGCCCTGACACCAACCGCTCGCGGGGTCCAACTGCATACAGGTTCCTTCAACGGCAACGGTGTAGGCGCCCAGTATGCCGCGATAGACCCTCGGGGCGCGATCACTTGCCGCGATTGAGGCGCCGCAGGACAGTTTCTTGCAGCACCTCGACCATTACCGGACTATCGATAGACGGCTCCAGCTTTTGCCCTGGACGTTCGAACAGTTGAACGTGCATGGCTTTCTGGTCAGTCAGTTCGTCCAGGGCGAACCCGTCGCGGTTGAGCACTTTGCTGACCATCCCCTCCACTGCCACGCGACGCTCCACGCCGGCATTGGGCAGCGCCACCGAGGCGTTTATGGCAGCGCTAACTTAGTGTTGATTACTCAGTCGAATCGACCAAATGCAGGTTGCAGAGCGATGGGAACGCCTCTGATGCCTTGGGTTGCCCAGCGCCATGGCCCTATAATCGGGTCACTTTGTTTGTGGAGTCCGTTATGCCGAATCTACGTCTCGCCGATTTGACCGCCGAAATCGAAGCCAACGTGCGCCGTGCGTTGCTCGAAGACATCGGCAGCGGCGACATCACCGCACAGCTGATCCCGGCCGAACGCCTGGCCAAAGCCACGATCATCACCCGCGACGCTGCCGTCATCTGCGGCGCCGCCTGGGTTGATGCCGTGTTTAGACAGCTGGACCCACGTGTTGCAGTGCACTGGCAGGTGCTCGATGGCGAGCGGGTGAAACCCAATCAGGTGCTGTTCCACCTCGAAGGCCCGGCGCGCTCGCTACTGACGGGCGAACGCAGTGCCCTGAACTTCCTGCAGTTGCTTTCTGGCGTGGCCACACGCGCGCAGTACCTGGCGGATTACGTTGCAGAGACTCAGGTGAAGTTGCTCGACACCCGTAAAACCTTGCCGGGGCTGCGTCAGGCGCAGAAGTACGCCGTGACCTGCGGCGGGTGCCATAACCACCGTATCGGCCTGTACGACGCCTTCCTTATCAAGGAAAACCATATTGCCGCCTGCGGTGGCATCCCGGAGGCCATCAAAGCCGCGCACAAGATTGCCCCGGGCAAACCGGTGGAGATCGAAGTGGAAAGCCTGGAGGAACTGAAGGAGGCCCTGGCAGCCGGTGCCGACATCATCATGCTCGATGAGTTGAGTCTGGATGATATGCGCGAAGCCGTACGCCTGAACGGCGGCAAGGCGAAACTGGAGGCCAGCGGCGGTATCAACGAAAGCACGCTGCTACCGATCGCCGAAACGGGGGTGGATTACATCTCGATTGGTGCGATGACCAAGGATGTGAAGGCTGTCGATCTGTCGATGCGCCTGAGCCTTTGATAACGCTTGTGTGAATGAAAAACGCCAGCCTCGTGAGGCTGGCGTTTTTATCAGACCACCAGATTGTTCATCTCGCAGTACTCTTCCCACTCGACGCCCAACACCTCGGCAGCCTCCTTGTGCAGAACAAGGCGCGCAGCCTCGAACTCTTCAGGGGTTGAGGTGTACTTGAGCGTCAGCTCCCAGGGCTGCAAGCCCTGAGACTCTGCCTCATCCTCGAATGCCCACTGGATCTGGTCTTTCTGATCGTCGGCGGGCAAGTCCTTGATCTCTTCGGCTAGCTGGGGCGAATCCACCAAGTACTTCTTCAGCGCTTCTGCGTGTCTGGCTTCTTGAGTCATCTCTTTAACGGTCATGGCGTTCTCTTTGATCTGAGGAATGGAAGATGGATCTGGATCATCAAGGATCTCTCTGACGCAAAAAAACCGTTTGAAGCCCGGCTTGCCTGGCCTTCAGAACCATTCGGGATCATTTGAAAACAACGTGTCGCTCGTGCCCGAGACAGGAGTCGAACCTGCGACCTTCGCGTTACGAGTGCGCTGCTCTACCAACTGAGCTACACGGGCAGTGGACTAAACCTAGCACTGACTTTGGGGGCAGGCAACTTCATGACCCGTCTCATTTTTTTGCAGGCAAAAAAATGCCCCGCAGCTTTCACTGCGGGGCATTTTTTATAACGTTGAAGCGGTCAGGCGTGGAGGCTGATTAAACGCCCGAAGCCTTGGCTGCTGCTACGTCTTTGATGGACAGCTTGATACGGCCGCGGTTGTCCACGTCCAGTACCAGTACTTCCACTTCCTGGCCTTCTTTCAGGATGTCGGTCACTTTCTCTACGCGAGCGTCGCTCAGCATCGAGATGTGAACCAGACCGTCCTTGCCCGGCAGGATGTTGACGAATGCGCCGAAGTCGACGATGCGCTCAACCTTACCGACATAGATCTTGCCGATTTCAGCTTCAGCGGTGATGCCCAGAACGCGCTGACGTGCAGCTTCAGCCGCTTCCTTGGTTTCGCCGAAGATCTTGATCGAGCCGTCGTCTTCGATGTCGATCGAAGCCTTGGTCTCTTCACAGATCGCACGAATGGTCGCGCCGCCTTTACCGATGACATCACGGATTTTGTCGGTGTCGATTTTCATCGCGATCATGGTCGGAGCGTTTTCCGACAGTTCGGTACGCGACTGGCCAATGATCTGGTTCATCTGACCGAGGATGTTCAGGCGCGCTTCCAGGGCTTGGCCCAGAGCGATTTCCATGATTTCTTCGGTGATGCCTTTGATCTTGATGTCCATCTGCAGCGCGGTAACACCTTTGGCGGTACCGGCTACCTTGAAGTCCATGTCGCCGAGGTGGTCTTCGTCACCCAGGATGTCGGTCAGGATGGCGAATTTCTCGCCTTCTTTAACCAGACCCATGGCGATACCGGCAACCGGTGCCTTCATCGGAACGCCGGCGTCCATCAGAGCCAGGGAAGCGCCGCAGACCGAAGCCATGGAGCTCGAACCGTTGGACTCGGTGATTTCCGACACAACACGAATGGTGTACGGGAACACGTCGGCAGCAGGCAGCATGGCTGCAATCGAACGACGGGCCAGACGGCCGTGACCGATTTCGCGACGGCCAGCGCCACCCATGCGACCACACTCACCTACCGAGAACGGAGGGAAGTTGTAGTGCAGCATGAACGGGTCTTTTTTCTCGCCTTCCAGGGTGTCCAGCAGTTGTGCGTCACGGGCGGTGCCCAGTGTTGCAACAACCAGAGCCTGGGTTTCGCCACGGGTGAACAGTGCCGAACCGTGGGTCTTTGGCAGAACACCGACTTCGATGTTCAAAGGGCGTACGGTCTTGGTGTCGCGGCCGTCGATACGTGGCTTGCCGTTAACGATGTTTTCGCGAACGGTGCGGTATTCGATTTCGCCGAAAGCCGCTTTGACTTCGCTGGAGGAAGGCTGGCCTTCTTCACCGGACAGCTTGGCAACCACCTGGTCTTTCAGTTCGCCCAGACGAGCGTAACGGTCGGCCTTGATGGTGATGGTGTAAGCCTGGGAGATCGCGTCGCCGAACTCGGCACGGATAGCACCCAACAGAGCAGTGGCTTCTGGCTGTGGAGCCCAGGTCCAGGTCGGCTTGGCCGCTTCAGCGGCGAGTTCTTTAACGGCGTTGATCACCACCTGGAACTCGTCGTGAGCAAACAGTACAGCGCCCAGCATCTGGTCTTCGGTCAGCTCTTTGGCTTCCGATTCAACCATCAACACAGCTTCCGAAGTACCGGCAACGACCATGTCCAGGCTCGAAGCTTTCTGTTGTTCGTAAGTCGGGTTCAGCAGGTAGCCGGTGCTTTCGTGGAACGCAACGCGTGCACAGCCGATCGGGCCATCGAAAGGAATACCGGAGATTGCCAGGGCAGCCGAGGTACCGATCATCGCAGCGATGTCCGGATCGGTCTTCTTGCTGGTGGAAACGACGGTGCAGACAACCTGCACTTCGTTCATGAAGCCTTCTGGGAACAGCGGACGGATCGGACGATCGATCAGTCGGGAAGTCAGGGTTTCTTTCTCGGAAGGACGGCCTTCACGCTTGAAGAAACCGCCAGGGATCTTACCGGCAGCGTAAGTCTTTTCCTGGTAGTGAACGGACAGAGGGAAGAAGCCCTTGCCTGGATCGGCTTGTTTGGCACCGACTACAGTCACCAATACGCTGACGTCGTCGTCAACGGTGACCAATACTGCGCCGGAGGCCTGACGGGCGATACGGCCAGTCTCGAGGGTAACGGTCGACTGACCGAACTGGAATTTTTTGATTACCGGGTTCACGGTGTCCTACCTTCTTTTGTGGCTCTTGGGGAATTTGTCTTCTTGCGAAATTTTTGGGCAACGCCGGGAATCGGCCCGACTGTCATTGTCCAGGTAAAGCAGGTATCCAGATAAAACTTGAGGCTGGGAGCCTGCCATACGCCAGCGGGAAACCCACTGACGTACGACAGACAACCAACCTCTAGCGCAATCGCTGATTAGCGACGCAGACCCAGGCGACCGATCAGAGCCTGGTAACGACCCAGATCCTTGCCTTTCAGGTAGTCCAGCAGCTTACGACGCTGGTTTACCATGCGGATCAGACCACGACGGGAGTGGTGATCTTTACCGTTGATCTTGAAGTGACCTTGCAGCTTGTTGATGTTGTGGGTCAGCAGTGCAACTTGCACTTCTGGCGAACCAGTGTCACCAACAGCTTGCTGGTAGTCAGCTACGATTTGAGCTTTTTCTTGAACGTCGAGAGCCATGAGGCAATCCTTTTATCAGGAAACTGTTTCAAAGAAACAGCTTCAACAGGCCAGGGACAAATCCCTGTATCTAAAAATGAGTAGTGACCGTGCCTGTTAACAGCCACACTCGTCCGGTCATTCTGACCGAATCAGTCGACGTGGCGCGATGCGCCCGTCTTCGCTCACTTCACCGATACCGATGAAGCGACCATTGTGATCCTGTACCCGTACCATGCCGAACTTCGGTGCATCCGGGGCTCGTACCGGTTGGCCGTTAAGCCAGTAGAACGAGCTGTGCTCCGAGAACTGCAGCAGTGGCCAATCCAGCAGGCCGCTGTCCGAGGGCATCAGAAAGCGGTCGACCGCTTCGTTGCCGCCTTCGGCATGTACCGCTTCCAACTCTTCCAGCGTGACTGTCTGGGCCAGCGTGAAAGGCCCGGCCTGGGTACGTCGCAGTTCAGCAACGTATGCGCCACAACCGAGTTGCTCACCGATATCCTCCACCAGAGTGCGGATATAAGTGCCTTTGGTGCAATCCACTGCAAGCCGCGCAGTATCACCTTCAAAGGCCAGTAATTCCAAGCGCCTAATAGTAACAGAACGCGGTTCGCGCTCCACTACTTCACCTGCCCGGGCCAGCTTGTACAACGGCTGGCCATCACGTTTGAGCGCCGAGTACATGGGCGGTATCTGACTGATTTGCCCACGAAATTTCGGCAGTACTGCTTCGACATCGGCGCGACCAACGGTCACTGGGCGCTCCAATAGCACATCACCCTCGGCATCGGCCGTGGTGGTGGTCTTGCCCAGTTGCGCCAGGGTTTCGTAACCCTTGTCGGAGTCGAGCAGGTATTGCGAAAACTTGGTGGCCTCACCGAAGCACAATGGCAACACGCCGGTGGCCAGCGGATCGAGACTGCCGGTGTGCCCGGCCTTCTCGGCGTTCAGCAACCAACGAACCTTCTGCAACGCCGCATTGGAGGTGAACCCCAGTGGTTTGTCGAGCAGGATGATGCCGCTGACGTTACGACGGATACGTTTGACCTGAGCCACCGATTACTCCTTGGTGTCTTCGGCTTCTGCCGCAACCGGATGCTGATTGTCTTCAGCTACCGCACGTTCGATCAATGCCGACAGATGAGCGCCACGCACGACGCTTTCGTCGTAGTGGAAGTGCAACTGTGGAACGCTGCGCAACTTCATTTCGCGAGCCAACTGCATGCGCAGGAAACCGGCGGCGGAGTTGAGCACCTTGATGCTTTGCGCGATATCTTCGGCGTTGTCTTGCCCCATCACGGTGATGAAGATCTTCGCGTGACCGACGTCACGGCTGACTTCAACAGCTGTAATGGTGACCAGGCCGACGCGCGGGTCTTTGACTTCACGACGGATCAGCTGTGCCAGCTCACGCTGCATCTGATCGCCGATACGTTGGGTACGGCTGTATTCTTTTGCCATGTCTTGTTACCTGTTACTGCCCCACGGTGAAACCCGAAGGGTCTGAAAGCGGCAAACGCCCGGCCTGACAAAAGCCAGACCGGGCGTTGCGTTTAGAGTCCTGACGCTGCGCCGCGCATCTGCATGCGGCGGCTCATCGTGGCCCTTGAAGTCCGCGAGTTAGAGGCTGCGAGCAACCTGAACTTTCTCGTAAACTTCGATCTTGTCGCCAGCTTTGACGTCGTTATAGCTCTTCACGCCGATACCGCATTCCATGCCGGCACGTACTTCGGAAGCGTCATCCTTGAAGCGGCGCAGGGATTCCAGCTCGCCTTCGAAGATAACGATGTCTTCACGCAGTACACGGATTGGACGGTTACGGTGAACAACACCTTCGATAACCATGCAACCGGCGATCGCGCCAAACTTCGGCGAACGGAACACGTCACGTACTTCAGCGGTACCCAGGATGTTCTCGCGAACATCGCTGCCCAGCATACCGGTGAGGGCTTTCTTGACGTCTTCGATGATGTCGTAGATCACGTTGTAGTAACGCATATCCAGACCTTCCTGCTCGACGATCTTGCGAGCGCCAGCATCGGCACGCACGTTGAAGCCGAACAGTACAGCGTTGGAGGCCAGTGCCAGGTTGGCGTCGGACTCGGTGATACCACCGACACCGCCACCGACAACACGCACTTGCACTTCGTCGTTACCCAGGCCGTTCAAGGCACCGTTCAACGCTTCCAGCGAACCACGGACGTCGGATTTGAGGACGATGTTGAGCGTCTTCTTCTCTTCCTGACCCATGTTCTCGAAGATGTTTTCAAGCTTGCCGGCGTGAGCGCGGGCCAGTTTGACTTCGCGGAACTTGCCTTGACGGAACAGAGCCACTTCACGGGCTTTCTTCTCGTCGGACAGTACGCTCATCTCGTCGCCAGCGTCCGGAGTACCGTCCAGGCCGAGGATCTCGACAGGGATGGAAGGACCCGCTTCTTTGATCGGCTTGCCGTTCTCGTCGAGCATGGCACGTACACGGCCATAGTTCGAACCGACCAGCACCATGTCGCCTTGGCGTAAGGTACCGTCTTGAACCAGAACAGTTGCAACCGGGCCACGACCTTTGTCGAGACGCGATTCGACCACAACACCACGACCTGGGGCCGAAGGAGTTGCTTTCAGTTCCAGAACTTCGGCTTGCAGCAGTACTGCTTCGAGCAACTCGTCCACACCAGTACCGACTTTCGCCGAAACCGATACGAACGGGGTGTCGCCGCCCCACTCTTCCGAGGTCACGCCGTGAACCGACAGTTCGCTACGGATGCGATCAAGATCGGCGCCCGGCTTGTCGATTTTGTTCACGGCAACAACCAGTGGAACACCGGCAGCCTTGGCGTGCTGAACGGCTTCAATGGTCTGCGGCATTACGCCGTCGTCCGCTGCAACCACCAGGATCACGATGTCGGTCGCCTTGGCACCACGAGCACGCATTGCGGTAAACGCAGCGTGACCCGGGGTATCGAGGAACGTAACCATGCCGCGGTCAGTTTCAACGTGGTATGCGCCGATGTGCTGGGTGATACCGCCGGCTTCGCCAGCAGCTACCTTGGCACGACGGATGTAGTCGAGCAGCGAGGTCTTACCGTGGTCAACGTGGCCCATTACGGTCACGACTGGCGCACGGGAGAACGACTCACCTTCAAACTTCAGGGACTCGGCCAGGGAATCTTCCAGGGCCGTGTCGCTGACGAGGGTCACTTTGTGGCCCAGTTCTTCAGCAACCAGTTGGGCAGTTTCCTGATCCAATACCTGATTGATGGTCGCTGGCGTACCCAGTTTGAACATGAACTTGATGATTTCAGCAGCCTTGACCGACATCTGCTGAGCGAGATCGCCAACAGAGATGGTCTCGCCGATCTTCACTTCGCGCACTACAGGGCCGGTTGGGCTCTGGAAACCGTGAGCGTTGCGTTTCTTCAGCTTGGCTTTGCCGCGACCACCACGACGGAAGCTATCGCTTTCTTCGTCAGTAGTACGTGGCGCAACACGTGGCGCAGGCGCTTTCTCTTTAACCGAAGCACGATGCGGAGCGTTTTTGCGATCACCATCGCTGCTGCCACGACGATTGTTATCGTCTGCACGCGGCTTGTCCGGACGACGCTGTTCGTTCTGCTTGTTGCGAACGTCAGCAGACGGTGCTGGTGCAGCAGCCACAACCGGCGCGCTTTCGCGTACTGGCTCGGCAACTGCTGCAGGTGCTGCAACGGCGCCGTTAGTAGCGGATTGCGCGCCGGCAGGCTGGCGACGCGCTTCTTCTTCGGCGCGACGCTTGGCTTCTTCTTCAGCCTTCTGACGGGCAGCATTTTCTACTGCGCGACGTTCTTCCAGTTCACGTTTGCGCTCGGCTTCGATTTCTTCCGGGCTGCGCTGTACGAAAACTTTCTTTTTACGGACTTCAACACTGATGCTTTTGCTGCCAGCAACACGCAGGGTGCTGGTGGTTTTACGCTGCAGCGTGATCTTGCGTGGTTCTTCCACTTTCGCCTTGTGGCTGCTTTTCAAGTGAGTCAGCAAAGATTGCTTCTCACTGTCAGTCACATGTTCTTCGGCGGCGGTGTGCGGCAGACCTGCCTCACGCATCTGCTGCAACAGGCGCTCTACCGGTGTTTTGACCTCATCGGCCAGTTGTTTCACCGTGACTTGCGTCATGCACTTCTCTCCTCAGGCCGCGCCTAATTACTCGAACCAGTGGGCTCGGGCGGCCATGATCAACTTGCCGGCACGATCATCGTCAATGCCGTCGATGTCGAGCAGGTCGTCAATAGACTGCTCGGCCAGGTCTTCGCGGGTAATTACGCCGCGCACCGCCAGTTCCATCGCCAAATCCTTGTCCATACCCTCAAGCGAGAGCAGGTCTTCGGCCGGATGGGCGTCTGCCAGCTTTTCCTCAGTAGCGATGGCTTTGGTCAACAAACGATCCTTGGCGCGAGCGCGAAGCTCGTTGACGGTTTCTTCGTCAAAGCCGTCGATGTTGAGCATTTCTTCCAACGGTACGTAGGCAATCTCTTCCAGGCTGGTAAAGCCTTCATCTACCAGCACCTGTGCAAGGTCTTCGTCGACTTCCAGCTCGTCGATGAAGTTGCGCAAGATGTCGCCGGTTTCTGCTTGCTGCTTAGCCTGGATGTCCGATTCGGTCATCACGTTCAGGGTCCAGCCAGTCAACTGGCTAGCCAGACGCACGTTCTGACCACCCCGACCAATGGCCTGAGCCAGATTGTCTGCGCCAACGGCGATGTCCATTGCATGGGCATCTTCGTCAACGATAATTGCCGCCACTTCAGCCGGCGACATTGCATTGATCACAAACTGAGCCGGGTTGTCGTCCCACAGGACGATGTCCACACGCTCACCGCCCAACTCACCCGACACTGCCTGCACGCGCGAACCGCGCATACCGATGCAAGCGCCTTGCGGGTCGATGCGTTTGTCCTTGGAACGGACCGCGATCTTGGCGCGCGAACCCGGGTCACGGGATGCTGCCATTACTTCGATCAGGCCTTCAGCAATTTCCGGCACTTCGATGCGGAACAACTCGATCAGCATTTCCGGCGCGGTACGCGACAGGATCAGCTGCGGGCCGCGGTTCTCGGTGCGGATTTCCTTGAGCAGCGCACGCAGGCGCACGCCAACCCGGAAAGTTTCGCGAGAAATGATGTCTTCACGAGCCAATAACGCTTCAGCGTTGTTGCCCAAGTCAACGATCACGTTGTCGCGGGTCACTTTCTTCACGGTGCCGGAGATGATTTCACCCAGGCGCTCGCGGTAAGCATCAACAACTTGAGCGCGCTCGGCTTCGCGAACTTTCTGCACGATGACTTGCTTGGCAGTCTGTGCAGCGATACGGCCGAACTCGATGGATTCGATCTTTTCTTCGACTACATCGCCAACCTGAGCACCAGGATGCGTTTGCGCAACCTTGCTCGGCCAGATTTCGATGGCCGGATCGTCCAGGTCTGCTTCTTCGACGACCGTCCAGCGACGGAATGTCTCGTAAGCACCGGTGTGGCGATTGATTTCCACACGCAGATCGACTTCGTCCTCGAAACGTTTTTTGGTAGCAGTGGCCAGAGCCAGCTCCAGCGCTTCAAAAATTACGTTTGCCGGTACGCCCTTTTCATTGGATACCGACTCAACAACCAGCAGTACTTCTTTGCTCATCGTACGCCTCGCCTTTCGCAAGCCATTGGATCCGCGGGATCCGCGTCTCAGTCAAAACTGGGAATAATGTTGGCCTTGTCGACCATATCGATCGGCAACAGAAACTCATGGTCTTCTACCTGCACCACGACGTCCTGTTCTTCTACACCGCGCAGAAGGCCCTGAAAGTTGCGTCGACCTTCAAAAGGCGAGCGCAGCTTGATCTTCACTTGTTCACCGGCAAATTTTGCAAACTGCTCAATAGTGAACAGCGGGCGTTCCATGCCAGGCGAGGAAACTTCAAGGGTGTATTCAACGGTGATTGGATCTTCAACATCCAGAACACCGCTGATTTGACGGCTGACAATGGCACAATCGTCCACCAGCACGCCGCCCTCTTTATCGATATAAACGCGCAACATTGAGTGGCGACCTTGAGCCGAAAACTCAATACCCCAGCATTCATAGCCTAGGGCCACGACCACCGGGGCCAGCAAGGCCTGCAACTCTTCTAGCTTGCTCGACACCTGAACCCCCTCGTGCATGTATGTGCATGCTGTGCAAAATAAAAAAATGGGCGAAACGCCCATCCTTGAAACGCCGTCGAACAGCGGCGTTGAAAGTGTCCAGCTAACAAAAAGCCCCTTAAAAGGGGCTCCTTAAACTGGTTGCGGGAGCCGGATTTGAACCGACGACCTTCGGGTTATGAGCCCGACGAGCTACCAGACTGCTCCACCCCGCGACAAAGCTGGGGCGGAAGTATACGACCGATCCCTGACAGGGTCAATGTAACCTTCCGCCTACAAAAAAGCCCGCTACAGCGGGCTCTCCTGATAATTGGTACCGAGAAGGGGACTCGAACCCCTACACCCTATGGGCACAACCACCTCAAGGTTGCGTGTCTACCAATTCCACCACCTCGGCAATACTACATTTGAAACCCTTCTTACTTTTGCTCTTGAGCTGGAGGCACGTCAGTCGCTGAAGCAGCCGACTTTTGCTCTTGAAGCACCGGTACATCATCAGAAGCCGGTTGTTGCTTTGGAACTTCCAACACTGCCGGGCTTGGCAAACCTGCTTGAGTCAGCTGGTGAGCTTTCTCTTTAGCAAAGTAACCTAACCCTAAGCTGGTTATGAAGAAACCGGCGGCAAGTATAGCAGTAAACTTACTAAGAAAGGTAGAGGAACCTTGGCTCCCGAACACAGTATTTGAAGCACCTGCTCCGAAAGACGCACCAGCATCCGCACCTTTACCCTGCTGCAGCAATACCAGAGCGACTACGCCCAATGCACCCAGCAGATGAAAAACGACTACGACTGTTTCCAGCATTTTTTCAGTTTCCCGCGGCGCGACAGATCGCACCGAACTCATCTGCATTCAGGGAAGCCCCACCAATGAGCCCCCCATCGATATCCGGCATGCCGAACAGTTCGACCGCATTGGCCGCCTTCACGCTGCCGCCGTATAGAAGCCGCACACCTTGTGCAACCTCAGAATTCTCTGCCGCCAACTGCGCGCGAATGGCTGCATGCACATCCTGCGCCTGTTGCGGTGAAGCAGTCAGCCCGGTACCAATGGCCCAGACCGGCTCGTAAGCGATTACTGCCTTTGCAAAAGCACCAACACCGAGCTCCTCTATGATACTGCCTAGCTGACGCCCGACAACCTCAAGAGTTTTTCCAGCTTCGCGCTCTTCAAGGGTTTCCCCTACGCACAACACCGGAATCAAGCCACATGCCTGTGCCGCTGCGAACTTGCGAATCAGCATTCCGTCCTGCTCGCCCAGTATCTGGCGGCGCTCAGAGTGCCCGACAAGCACCAGGGAACAACCTGCATCCACCAACTGACTCGGCGCAATCTCACCGGTCAATGCACCTTGCATGGATTCCACCGCAGAATTCTGCGCACCGACCGAAATCGACTTTCCTTCCAAGCCATCAATCACTTGATTGATATACAAGCAAGGCGGGAATACCGCGACATCAACACCGCTCGGCAAGGCCAAATGACGAAGGCCATTGATCAGCTCAGCGACGCTGGCGCGGGTACCGTGCATCTTCCAGTTACCAGCTACCATAGGGCGACGCATGCTGTACCTCGTCGGTCAAAGTGGGCGCAGATGTTACCCAACACAATCATGACTGGCAAGCCGAAATCAGGCAGAAACTTCAGTAACCAGTTTTGCCAGCTCTTCGGCGTAGCCGCGAACCTGTGTTTCGTCCTCGCCTTCGACCATGACCCGCACCAGCGGCTCCGTCCCGGACTTGCGCAACAGCACGCGCCCACGACCAGCCATTGCCTTGGTAACGCGCTCGCTTGCCTCCTTGACGGATGGATGATCAAGAGGGCTCGCGCCACCGCCGAATCGCACATTGATCAGCACCTGTGGGCATTTGCGCAGCGCCTGACGCGATTGCGCCAACCCCTCGCAGCGACGTTTCAGCGCCATCAGCACCTGCAGCGCAGCGATAATTGCGTCACCCGTAGTGGTGTGGCTGAAGCAGACGATATGCCCGGAGTTTTCGCCACCCAGGAGCCAGTTGCGCTCCAGCAGATCAGCGATCACGTAACGGTCACCGACGTTGGCACGCACAAAAGGAATCGACAGATCCGCCAGGGCCAATTCCAGCCCCAGGTTACTCATCAATGTACCGACGACTCCGCCCTGCAATTTGTCGCGTTCATGCAAATCGCGAGCGATGATGAATAGCAGTTCATCGCCATCAACGATGGCACCGGTATGATCCACCATCAGAACACGATCACCATCACCATCAAAGGCAATGCCCAGATCAGCATGCTCTGCCAATACAGCGGCTTGCAGCTGCCCCATATGGGTCGAACCGCAATTATCATTGATGTTCAGTCCGTTAGGCTGAGCGGAAAGCACAACGACTTCGGCACCCAACTCACGGAACACGCTAGGCGCCACCTTATAGACCGCGCCATGAGCGCAATCGATCACGATCTTCAGGCCTGCGAAGCTAGTGCCGGTAGGGACGCTGCTCTTGCAGAATTCGATATAGCGGCCTGAAGCATCGTTGATGCGCGATACCTTGCCGATCTTGCTCGATTCAACCACGGTCATCGGGGTATCGAGCAATTCTTCGATCATATGCTCGACTTCGTCCGGAAGCTTGGTGCCCTTTCCGGAGAAAAATTTGATGCCGTTGTCATCGTGAGGGTTGTGCGAGGCACTGATCACGATGCCCGCTTCGGCATGAAAGGTACGTGTCAGGTAGGCGATGGCCGGTGTCGGCATCGGCCCCAGGAGCATGACATCGGCACCTGCCGACGTAAGTCCGGCTTCAAGAGCCGACTCGAACATATAGCCGGAGATCCGGGTGTCCTTGCCCACCAGTACCTTGCAGGCGCCCATTTTACGGAACGCCATGCCCGCAGCCCAGCCGAGCTTGAGCATGAAGTCAGGAGTAATCGGATATTCTCCGACCCGACCACGAATGCCGTCGGTGCCAAAGTATTTCTTAGTCATAAGAGCTCCATCATTCTTATTCGGCAGATTCCACTGCGGCGATCATTCGCACCACATCGACGGTTTCGGCCACATCATGGACGCGCAATATACGCGCCCCCTTGACCGAAGCCAGCGCTGCGAGCGCCAGACCACCATGCAGACGCTCTCCAACCGGACGATTCAATGCCTGACCTATCATGCTCTTTCGCGAAACCCCAACCAACAGGGGCCGCCCCAAGGCATGCAAGGCCTCCATATGCTTGAACAAGCTTAGATTGTGCTGCAAGGTTTTTGCGAAGCCAAAGCCCGGATCAAGGATGATCCGGTTCGCGGTAATGCCTACCGACGCACATTGAGCCATGCGCTCAGCGAGAAACTCGCCCACCTCTTTCGTGACATCCTGATACTGCGGATTGTCCTGCATGTCGCCCGGGTCACCGAGCATGTGCATCAGACAGACTGGCAGGCCAGTGGCCGCAGCCGCATCCAGAGCGCCATCGCGCCGCAGAGAGCGCACGTCATTGATCAACCCCGCACCGAGTCGCGCGGCTTCGCGCATCACAGCCGGGGTGGAAGTGTCGACCGAGATAATTACATCCAACTCGCGGTGTATTCGCTCGACGACCGGAGCTACGCGCTCAAGCTCTTCCAGCGGCGATACCGCTCTGGCACCCGGGCGGGTCGATTCACCACCAACATCAATCAACGTCGCGCCGGCCGCCACCATAGCCTCGGCATGGCGCAAGGCCGCATCGAGCTGGCTATATTGGCCGCCATCAGAGAAGGAATCGGGAGTGACATTGAGAATACCCATGACGTGCGTCAGGGCCAAATCAAGAACCCGATTGCCGCAAGGCAACCGGGTCGAGGACTGAACAGAAGTCATTTCAAACCTTAAACGTCAGCAGCCGGACCGCCGATCGGTGTTTCCGGACGCGGATCCTGCGCCACCGGAGGTGTTCCGGAGGTCCCGGTACCACCGCCCGACCAGTCGCGAGGCTCACGAGGCGCACGACCCGCCATGATGTCGTCGATCTGATCAGCGTCGATCGTTTCGTACTTCATCAAGGCATCAGCCATGGCGTCGAGCTTGTCACGATTATCGGTGAGGATCTGCTTGGCCGTGCCGTAGCACTGATCAATGATGCTGCGCACTTCGGAGTCAATCAACTTGGCGGTCTCACCAGAGAAGCTTGCACCCTGACCGCCACCACCGCGACCGAGGAACACTTCACCCTCGTCTTCTGCGTACATCAACGGACCGAGTTTTTCCGACAAGCCCCATTTGGTTACCATGTTCCGTGCAATCTGGCTGGCACGCATGATGTCGTTTGACGCACCAGTGGTGACGCCGTCGAAGCCCAAGGTCATTTCTTCAGCAATACGGCCACCGTACAACGAGCAGATCTGACTGATCAATGCACGCTTGGACAGGCTGTAGCGATCTTCTTCCGGCAGAAACATGGTCACACCCAGCGCACGACCGCGCGGAATGATCGACACCTTGTAGACCGGGTCATGCTCAGGCACGACGCGCCCAACAATAGCGTGACCTGCTTCGTGGTACGCGGTGTTCTGCTTCTCTTTCTCGGACATGACCATGGATTTGCGCTCGGCGCCCATCATGATCTTGTCTTTGGCCAATTCGAACTCTTTCATTTCAACGACGCGCTTGCCAGTACGGGCCGCGAACAACGACGCTTCGTTCACCAGGTTAGCCAGGTCGGCACCGGAGAAACCAGGAGTACCACGAGCGATCACAGCCGGAGCGACATCGTCACCCATTGGCACTTTTCGCATGTGAACCTTGAGAATCTGCTCGCGACCACGGATATCCGGCAAACCGACGACAACCTGACGGTCGAAACGGCCCGGACGCAGCAACGCAGGGTCCAGTACGTCCGGACGGTTGGTTGCTGCGATAACGATAATGCCGTCATTCATTTCGAAGCCGTCCATCTCTACCAGCAACTGGTTGAGAGTCTGCTCGCGCTCATCGTGACCGCCACCCATCCCGGCGCCACGATGACGACCGACGGCGTCGATTTCATCGATGAAGATGATGCATGGCGCGTGCTTCTTGGCCTGCTCGAACATGTCACGGACACGGCTGGCACCGACACCGACAAACATTTCGACAAAATCGGAACCAGAAATAGTGAAGAACGGTACTTTTGCTTCGCCTGCAATCGCTTTGGCGAGCAACGTTTTACCGGTACCCGGAGGACCCACCATCAGCACGCCGCGAGGAATGCGACCACCCAGACGCTGAAACTTGCCCGGATCACGCAAGAACTCGACCAGCTCACCAACTTCTTCCTTCGCTTCGTCACAGCCGGCAACATCACCCAAGGTAGTTTTCACCTGATCCTCGGAGAGCAGGCGCGCCTTGCTCTTGCCGAAGCTCATTGGCCCACCCTTTCCACCGGCGCCGCCCTGCATCTGCCGCATGAAGAACATGAACACGGCGATGATCACCAGGATCGGGAAGCTTGCGACCAGGAGTTGAGTCCAGATGCTTTGCTGTTCAGGCTGCTTGCCTTCGACTACGACATGGTTGTCCACGAGGTCGCCGATCAGACCGTTGTCCTGGATTGCCGGACGAATGGTCTTGAAGCTGTCGCCGTCGTTGCGTTTGCCGGTAATCACGTAGCCGTCAACCGCTACGCGCTCGACCTTTCCATCCTTGACCTGCTGGATGAAGTCGGAATAGTTGAGGGTCTGCGGCTCGTTAGGGCTGGAGAAGTTGTTCATTACTGTCACCAGGACAGCCGCGATGATCAACCACAGGATCAGATTCTTTGCCATATCGTTCAATTAACTACCCTCTGAAGCAAGCTCCGCTAATGGCGCGCGCTTCGCATGATATTCACCGGCCTAACTTACTACATTACCTACGGCTCTGGCAGGCGCCGTCTGTAACCCTTTGTGAAACACTTCCTACACATTATTCGCTATTGCTCACGAGGCGAAATACGAAAAACCTATCGACCCGCTGAAGAACCTCGATTTACTCACTACGGCCGCGGTAGCCCCAAGCCAGCATGTATTGCTCGCGGGAGCTGCCACGGGAAGAGTCCGGCTTGATCATCTGAACCTTGTCGAATTTCTGACGAGCGTCCTTCACGTAAGCATCAAACCCTTCGCCTTGAAACACCTTGATCACGAAATTACCACCTGGCTTGAGTATGCGAGCTGCCAGATCAAGAGCCAGCTCACATAGAAACATGGCTTTTGGCATGTCCACCTCAGGCGTACCACTCATATTGGGGGCCATATCGGAAATCACAAGGTCCACCTGCGAATTACCCACGGCTTCCAGGATCTGAGCGAGCACGTCGTCCAGGGTGAAGTCACCCTGGATGAAAGTCACGTCCGGAATGCTGTCCATTTCCAGGATGTCCGAGGCGATCAGACGCCCCTGACCACCGATCAGCCGACTAGTGACCTGCGACCAGCCGCCGGGCGCCGCTCCCAGGTCGACAACGCTCATACCCGGACGGATCAGTTTGTATTTCTCCTGGACCTCCAGAAGCTTGTAACTCGCACGCGAACGGTAACCATCCTTCTGCGCCTGCTTCACATAGGGATCATTGACATGTCTTTGCAGCCACTTAAGGCTTGTCTTGGAACGGGCCACGGGCCACCTCGAAAATAAAACGGGTCGTGATTAACTGGGCGGTCCCGGACTCGCTCGGGTAAACTGGCCGCCGCTTTTTACAAGATCAGACGCAGGGGTCAGATTATGCCGCTCACTCAAGAGCAGAAGAAACAGTACAAATCCATTGGCCACCATCTGAAACCAGTTTTGACTGTGGCTGACAACGGTTTGACTGAAGGTGTGTTAGCCGAACTTGAACGCGCTTTGGCGGATCACGAGCTGATTAAAATCAAGCTCAACATCCTCGATCGCGAGTCGCGCCTGGCGAACATTGCAGAACTGTGCAAGGTCGGCAAAGCGGACCTGGTTCAGGTCATCGGCAAGATGGCACTGATTTACCGCAAGAACTTCAGCGTCAACAAGCAACTGTCGAACGTCCATCGCTTCAAGTGATGACAAGGGTCAAGGGTGTGCTTCGCGCACCCTGCCACTCCACCCAGGCACCGGCTGCAACACCAGCACCAGCCCGGAAAAACCCAGAACAAGATAGCTGAACACCTGCCAACGCATGGCATCCGGCCAACCGATACGCACCGTCACATACATCGCACACGCATACAGTGCCACCATCAGCAGCTGCCCGCGAATATCGCGCCATAGGCTGGCAAGGCCCTCGGCCTGAACCAGCACCAAAGCCTGAAAAATCACACACGCTGCGGCGAACCCCACCATCAGCGCATCAAGCATGCCTGCGATTTCGTCGATCAGCAGCGGCGCCAGGCCAATTTCGCCCAGCACCGGCAGCAGACCGATGTGCAACAGCCACAGACCACCAACCCACAACATCTGAGTCAGCTGCCAAAGCATGGCGCCCGCGCGTAGCGGGCGCCTACGCTTAGATGTGGCGAACTTCGACAATCTCGTACTCGATAACGCCGCCAGGCGTTTTCACGGCAACCACATCACCCTCTTCCTTGGCAATCAAGGCGCGGGCCAATGGCGAGCCGACCGAAATTTTGCCGAGTTTGAAGTCAGCTTCATCCTCACCAACGATGTGGTACGTGACGCTTTCATCCGTCTCGACGTTGGCGATTTCAACGGTGGTGCCGAAGATCACTTTGCCGGTGTGAGGAATGGTCGTGACATCAATGATGACCGCGTTTTGCATGCGGCCTTCGATGTCGCGGATCCGCGCCTCGACCATACCTTGCTGCTCGCGAGCAGCGTGGTATTCGGCGTTTTCTTTCAAGTCACCCAACTCGCGGGCCGTACCGATGTCCTGGCTGAGCTTCGGACGGACGACCTTGGTCAAGTGAGCGTGTTCTTCTTCCAGGGCTTTAGCGCCATGGACGGTCATTGGGTATTTGATCATGCCTTCAATCCTGCGTGTAGATCCTGCAAGCGGCGTACGGTCTTCTCGGGACCGAACTTCAGCGCTTCGCAGATAGCTTCGCCAGCAGCGATGGTCGTGGTGCAGTAAATCTTGTGCTGCAAGGCATTACGACGAATGGAGTACGAATCAGCAATCGACTGACGACCTTCGGTGGTGTTGATGATCAGGGTGACTTCGTCATTCTTGATCATGTCGACCACGTGCGGACGACCCTCGGTCACCTTGTTCACACGACGCACTTTCAGGCCTGCTGCTTCGATCAGCTTGGCAGTACCGGCAGTGGCGACCACTTCAAAGCCCAAGTTGATCAGATCACGAGCCACGCCTGCAACCAGGGGTTTGTCGTCATCACGCACACTGATGAACGCGGTACCGCCAGTTGGCAGCACTTCGCTGGCGCCCATTTGGGCTTTGGCAAACGCTTCACCGAAAGTGTCGCCCACACCCATCACTTCACCCGTGGACTTCATCTCTGGACCCAGGATCGGGTCCACGCCAGGGAATTTGGCGAATGGGAACACCGCCTCTTTCACACTGTAGAAGTTCGGAATGATTTCTTTGGTGAAGCCGATTTCCTTCAGGGTTTTACCGGCCATCACGCGAGCCGCGATCATCGCCAGGGAAACACCGATGCATTTGGACACGAACGGTACGGTGCGAGAAGCACGCGGGTTGACTTCGATGACGTAGATGTCTTCGCCTTGCAGCGCCAACTGAACGTTCATCAGGCCGACAACGCCCAGCTCCAGGGCCATTTTCTTGACCTGTTCGCGCATCTCGTCCTGGATGTGTGCAGGCAGCGAGTACGGCGGCAGGGAGCATGCGGAGTCACCGGAGTGAACGCCAGCCTGCTCAATGTGCTGCATGATCGCGCCGATCACCACATCGGTGCCGTCGCAGACTGCATCCACGTCCATTTCGATGGCGCAGTTGAGGAAGTGGTCGAGCAGCACCGGGCTGTCGTTGGACACTTTCACCGCATCGCGCAGGTAGCGCTTGAGCTCTTCTTCTTCATAAACGATTTCCATCGCGCGGCCGCCCAGTACGTAGGACGGACGAACCACCAGCGGGTAACCGATCTTGCTGGCTGCACGAATCGCTTCGTCTTCGCTGCGCACGGTGGCGTTTGGCGGCTGACGCAGGTTCAGGCGCTCAACCATTTGCTGGAAGCGCTCACGGTCTTCAGCACGGTCAATAGCGTCAGGGCTGGTGCCGATGATCGGCACGCCGGCTTCTTCCAGAGCGCGCGCCAGTTTCAGCGGGGTTTGGCCGCCGTACTGGACGATCACGCCTTTCGGCTTCTCGACGCGGACGATTTCCAGTACGTCTTCCAGGGTAACGGGTTCGAAGTACAGGCGATCAGAGGTGTCGTAGTCGGTAGAAACGGTTTCCGGGTTGCAGTTGACCATGATGGTCTCGTAACCGTCCTCGCGCAGGGCCAGCGCCGCGTGTACGCAGCAGTAGTCGAACTCGATGCCCTGCCCGATACGGTTAGGACCGCCACCGAGGATCATGATCTTGTCGCGGCCAGACGGCGCAGCTTCACACTCTTCCTCATACGTCGAGTAGAGGTAAGCGGTATCAGTGGCGAACTCGGCCGCGCAGGTGTCAACGCGCTTGTAGACCGGAAAAATTTCTAGCTTGTGACGGTGGCGACGCAGAGCCTTCTCGGTCACGCCCAGCAGCTTGGCCAGACGCATGTCGGAGAAGCCTTTGCGCTTGAGGCGGAACATCACATCTTTGTCGATGCTGGCCAGCCCCAGGGTCTTGACCTTCTCTTCTTCCTTGATCAGATCTTCGATCTGCACCAGGAACCACGGGTCGATCATGTTCATGCCGAAGATGTCTTCGACCGACAGGCCGGCGCGGAAGGCGTCAGCCACGTACCAGATACGCTCGGCACCCGGCACGGTCAGTTCGCGCTTGAGCACGCTCATGCTTTCCGGGTTGCTCAAGTCAAGCTTCTCGTCCAGACCGCAAACGCCCACTTCCAGACCGCGCAGAGCTTTCTGCAGGGATTCCTGGAAAGTCCGACCGATGGCCATGACTTCACCCACCGACTTCATTTGAGTGGTCAGGCGTGCGTCGGCTTTCGGGAATTTCTCGAAGGCGAAGCGTGGCAGCTTGGTCACGACGTAGTCGATGGACGGCTCGAAGGATGCAGGCGTCGCGCCGCCGGTGATTTCGTTCTGCAGTTCGTCCAGGGTGTAACCGATCGCCAGCTTGGCAGCGATACGCGCAATCGGGAAACCAGTGGCTTTCGAGGCCAGCGCCGATGAGCGGGATACCCGCGGGTTCATCTCGATCACGACCATACGGCCAGTGTCCGGGCAGATGCCGAACTGGACGTTGGAGCCGCCGGTTTCCACGCCGATCTCACGCAGTACCGCCAACGAGGCGTTACGCATGATCTGGTATTCCTTGTCCGTCAGCGTCTGCGCTGGCGCAACAGTGATCGAGTCACCGGTGTGCACGCCCATCGGGTCAAAGTTTTCGATGGAGCAGACGATGATGCAGTTGTCCTTCTTATCGCGGACAACCTCCATCTCATATTCTTTCCAGCCGATCAGGGATTCGTCGATCAGCAGCTCTTTGGTCGGCGACAGGTCGAGGCCGCGAGCGCAGATTTCTTCGAACTCTTCACGGTTGTAAGCGATACCACCACCCGTGCCGCCCATGGTGAAGGAAGGACGGATGATGCACGGGAAGCCGAGCTTCTCGAGGACCACATTGGCCTCTTCCATGCTGTGGGCGATACCCGAACGAGGACAGTCCAGGCCGATGGATTTCATCGCTTTGTCGAAGCGCGAACGGTCTTCAGCCTTGTCGATGGTGTCAGCGTTGGCGCCGATCATCTCTACGCCGAACTTCTCCAGAACGCCTTCCCGCTCCAGGTCCAGTGCGCAGTTCAGAGCGGTCTGGCCACCCATGGTCGGCAGCAGCGCGTCCGGACGCTCTTTCTCGATGATCTTGGCAACGGTCTGCCACTTGATCGGTTCGATGTAGGTGGCGTCAGCCATGTCCGGATCGGTCATGATGGTCGCTGGGTTGGAGTTCACCAGGATGACGCGGTAACCCTCTTCGCGCAGGGCTTTACAGGCTTGCGCGCCGGAGTAGTCGAATTCGCAGGCCTGGCCGATCACGATCGGGCCAGCGCCGAGAATCAGGATGCTTTTAATGTCTGTACGTTTTGGCATGGGTTTGTCACTCAAATCCGCAGGTCAGTCGGCAAGCCGTCTTGTTCAATCTTTGAAGACCTGAGGGGGCCACCGGTGTCGGGACCGCCCTCAAGCTTTGCTACATCATGGCGAGCAATTAGCGTCGCTTGGCCATTTCGTTGATGAAGCGATCAAACAGTGGTGCTACGTCGTTCGGGCCAGGGCTGGCTTCAGGGTGACCCTGGAAGCTGAACGCGCTCTTGTCGGTACGCTCGATACCTTGCAGGGTGCCGTCGAACAGCGATTTGTGGATCGCCCGGACGTTGGCTGGCAGGGTCGCTTCGTCTACCGCAAAACCGTGGTTCTGGCTGGTGATCATCACAACACCGGTATCCAAATCCTGAACCGGGTGGTTGGCACCGTGGTGACCATGACCCATTTTCAGGGTCTTGGCACCGGAGGCCAGCGCCAGCAGTTGGTGACCAAGGCAGATACCGAAGACCGGAATTTCGGTTTCCAGCACATCTTTGATCGCCTGGATCGCGTAGTCGCAAGGCTCCGGATCGCCAGGGCCATTGGACAGGAACACGCCGTCCGGCTTCAATGCCAGCGCTTCAGCCGCTGGCGTCTGTGCCGGTACTACCGTCACGCGGCAACCGCGCTCAACCAGCATCCGCAGGATATTCAGTTTGACGCCGTAGTCGTAGGCAACCACGTGGTACGGCAGCTCGGAGGCTTCGATAGTCGCGTGACTGTCGGTTTTCAGATCCCAGACAGTCGAGCGCCACTCGTACTTCTCTTTCGTGCTGACGACTTTCGCCAGATCCATGCCTTTGAGGCCAGGAAAACCCTGAGCGGCGGCGATGGCGGCTTCTTCTGAAATGTTGTCACCGGCCATGATGCAGCCGTTCTGCGCCCCTTTTTCTCGCAGGATGCGCGTCAGGCGACGAGTGTCGATACCGGCGATTGCCACAACGTTGTTGGCTTTCAGGTAATCGGACAGGGACATCGTGTTACGCCAGTTGCTCGCAACCAGTGGCAGGTCGCGGATGACCAGGCCCGCGGACCAGACGCGGTCGGACTCGGCGTCTTCCGGCGTGGTGCCGGTGTTGCCGATGTGCGGGTAAGTCAGAGTAACAATCTGTTGGGCGTAGGAAGGATCGGTAAGGATTTCCTGATAGCCGGTCATTGCGGTGTTGAACACCACCTCACCAACGGTTTGACCGTCGGCTCCAATGGCTTCGCCGCGAAAAATGCTGCCATCAGCAAGGGCGAGTATGGCTGGCTTAGTCAAGAAGACCTCCCGTAAATAAAGCCTGAAAGGGCGATCGCAGGTTGTAAAAAAGCGGAGTGACGTATGGACACGTCACCCCGCTTCTTCACCGAATAATTCTGCGCGCTTTTAGTGGACACACTAAAGCTGTAGCTTACAGAAAAAGGCATTTTTGGTCTACCGCCAATGAGCCTTAAAGGCCGGAGAATGCGACAGGCCGTCGCTTGGCGGAGTAAAACCGGGCTCAAACACACTATTCGAACCCGATTTGGGGCGCATCTTAACGCAGATCGAGCACGTCTTGCATGTCGTAAAGACCCGGCTCACGACCGTCCAGCCACAACGCAGCACGTACCGCGCCCTTGGCGAAGGTCATGCGACTGGAAGCTTTATGCGTGATTTCCAGTCGCTCGCCCTCACAGGCGAACAGAACCGTATGATCACCGACTACATCACCACCGCGAACAGTGGCAAAGCCGATCGTTTCACGCTCGCGAGCACCGGTATGGCCTTCACGACCATAAACCGCAACCTTCTGCAGATCACGATCCAGGGCGCTTGCGATGACTTCACCCATGCGCAAAGCCGTACCTGAAGGCGCATCGATCTTGTGCCGATGATGAGCCTCGATGATCTCGATATCCGCGTCATCACCCAGCACACGAGCAGCCATGTCGAGCAGCTTCAGCGACAGGTTTACACCCACACTGAAATTGGCTGCGAACACGATCGGAATATCCTTGCCGGCGTCGGCCAGCACTTGCTTCTGCGCGGCGTCCAGCCCTGTCGTGCCGATCACCATGGCCTTGCCCGCCTTACGGCAGAACGCCAGGTTTTTCAGCATGACTTCCGGGAGCGTGAAGTCGACCAGCACGTCGAACTCATCAGCCACCGAGTCCAGATTGCCGGACAGTGGAACGCCGATACGCCCCAACGAGGCCAGTTCACCAGCATCCACGCCAATCAGCGTACTGCCGGGGCGTACGATGGCTGCCGTCAGCCCGGTCAGCGGCGCGCGCTGCTGCACCGCCTCGACCAGAATCTTGCCCATGCGCCCGGCAGCGCCCATCACAGCTATACGTCGCATGCCGACTCCTTACAAATCGCCGAAGAAGCGCTTCACACCTTCGAACCAACCAGCGGTTTTAGGTGAATGGCTGTCGTCATCTGCCAGCGAGCTACGGAACTCTTCCAGCAGTTCGCGCTGACGACGCCCCAGATTGACAGGGGTTTCGACCGCCACTCGGCACATCAAGTCACCAGCACCGCCGCCGCGCACTGGCGCAACGCCCTTGCCGCGAACACGGAACTGCTTGCCGGTCTGAGTTCCTTCCGGGATCTTCAGTTTGACTCGACCATCAAGGGTCGGAATCTCCAACTCACCACCCAGCGCAGCATCGACAAAGCTGATTGGCACTTCGCAAAACAGGTGCTTGCCGTCGCGCTGGAAGATCGCGTGTTCACGCACGTTGATCACTACGTACAGGTCGCCAGTCGGTCCCCCCTGAGCCCCCGCCTCGCCTTCGCCGGACAGACGAATTCGATCCCCGGTATCGACGCCGGCCGGCACTTTCACCGAGAGGGTCTTGTACTCTTCAACACGGCCTTGGCCGTCGCACGAGTCGCACGGATCGGAGATGATCTTGCCATGACCATGGCAGCGCGGGCACGTCTGCTGTACCGAGAAAAACCCCTGCTGCATACGGACCTGACCGATACCGCCACACGTCGGGCAAGTGATCGGCGAGGAACCTTTCTTGGCACCCGAACCGTCGCATGGCTTGCAGTTGACCAATGTCGGAACACGGATATTCACGGTCGTACCGCGCACCGCTTCTTCCAGATTCAGTTCCAGGGTGTAACGCAGGTCGCTGCCGCGCTGAGCGCCGCCACGAGCACCGCCGCGAGCGCCGCCGAAGAAATCACTGAAGACATCACCAAAGATATCGGAGAAGTTCTGACCGCCAAACCCGGCACCGCCGCCACCCATGCTCGGGTCGACACCGGCATGACCGTACTGGTCGTAGGCCGCGCGCTTGCTGGAATCGGACAGCACCTCGTAGGCCTCGTTGGCCTCCTTGAACATATCTTCCGACGCTTTGTCATCGGGGTTACGGTCCGGGTGGTGCTTCATCGCCAGGCGACGGTAGGCCTTTTTCAGGTCTGCTTCGCTTGAGCCACGCTCAACACCCAATACTTCGTAATAGTCACGCTTTGCCATAAGTCTTTGCACTCTTAAGGACGTTCGGCAAACCCCTCCTGAGCCTTGCCAAACTCGTTGAGCCCCAATACAGGCCCGGACCCAACTCACGTCAATTCAACGATCCTGGTCTTTGATTCCATGCGGTACTTTCAGCTCGAGAAGCAGGAGCATTCCCGGCCATACCATCAGCACCCGAGCGTTGTCGCATGCTGTAAAAATTCGCTAACTCCAGACACGCCAACGCGGGAGCAAGCTCCCGCGCGGCGACATCCTACCAGTCACCGCCTGAAGGCAGTCAACCGGGCGACCAACAACTTACTTGTGGTCTTTGACTTCTTCGAACTCAGCGTCGACGACGTCGTCAGCCTTCTCAGCCGATTCGCCTTGCGGTGCAGCACCTTCAGCGGGCTGAGCCTGCTCGGCGTACATCTTCTGCGCTACAGGAGCGGAGACTTTCGACAACTCTTCAACCTTGGCTTCGATCGCTGCCTTGTCGTCGCCTTTGACAGCGGCTTCCAGCGCAACAACAGCCGCTTCGATTGCAGTTTTCTCTTCAGCGGTCACTTTATCGCCAGCATCCGCGACCATTTTGCGAGTCGAGTGAACCAGCGCATCGCCCTGGTTGCGAGCGCTTGCCAACTCTTCGAACTGGCGATCTGCGTCGACGTTGGCTTCAGCATCGCGAATCATCTGCTGAATCTCTTCCTCGGACAGACCGGAGTTGGCCTTGATCACGATCGACTGAGTCTTGCCGGTAGCCTTGTCTTTGGCGCCTACGTGCAGAATGCCGTTGGCGTCGATGTCGAAGGTCACTTCAATTTGTGGCACGCCACGTGGCGCTGGTGGAATCTCGGCCAGGTCGAACTTGCCCAAAGACTTGTTCTGAGCCGCTTGCTTACGCTCACCTTGCAGCACGTGAATGGTCACAGCGCCCTGGTTGTCGTCGGCAGTCGAGAACACTTGCGATTTCTTGGTAGGAATCGTGGTGTTTTTCTCGATCAGCGCGGTCATCACGCCGCCCATGGTTTCGATACCCAGAGTCAGCGGGCTAACGTCCAGCAGCAGAACGTCTTTCACGTCACCGGCCAATACTGCGCCCTGGATAGCAGCACCCATGGCAACCGCTTCGTCCGGGTTCACATCTTTACGCGCTTCTTTACCGAAGAACTCGGTCACCAGCTTCTGGACCAGCGGCATACGGGTCTGACCGCCGACCAGGATCACGTCGTTGATGGCGCCAATGTCGATGCCAGAGTCTTTCAGGGCGATGCGGCAAGGTTCGATGGTGCGTTGAACCAGGTCTTCTACCAGCGCTTCGAGCTTGGCGCGGGAGATTTTCACGTTCAAGTGCTTAGGACCGGTGGCGTCTGCAGTGATGTACGGCAGGTTCACGTCAGTCGAATTGCTCGAAGACAGTTCGATCTTGGCTTTTTCAGCGGCTTCTTTCAGGCGCTGCATGGCCAGCGGGTCACCTTTAAGGTTCATGCCGCTTTCTTTCTTGAATTCGTCGACAAGGTAATCGATCAGTCGAATGTCAAAGTCTTCACCGCCCAGGAACGTGTCACCGTTGGTGGCCAACACTTCGAACTGGTGCTCGCCATCGACTTCAGCGATTTCGATCACGGAAACGTCGAAAGTACCGCCGCCCAAGTCGTAAACGATCACGGTGTGATCGCCCTTCGCCTTGTCCATACCGTAAGCCAGAGCGGCTGCGGTTGGTTCGTTGATGATACGTTTTACGTCCAGGCCCGCAATGCGGCCGGCGTCTTTGGTGGCTTGACGCTGGCTGTCGTTGAAGTAGGCCGGAACGGTGATCACCGCTTCGGTCACTGGCTCGCCGAGGTAGTCTTCGGCGGTCTTCTTCATTTTCTTCAGAATTTCAGCCGAGATTTGTGGCGGCGACATTTTCTGGCCGTTCACTTCAACCCAAGCATCACCGTTATCAGCCTTGGCGATTTTGTACGGGACCATCTTGATGTCTTTCTGTACGACTTCTTCGTCGAACTTACGACCGATCAGACGCTTCACCGCATACAGGGTGTTGTGCGGATTGGTCACAGCCTGACGCTTGGCCGATTGGCCAACGAGGATTTCACCATCGTTGGCGTAAGCGATGATCGACGGCGTGGTACGCGTGCCTTCAGCGTTTTCAATAACTTTGGCTACGCCGTTTTCAAGCACGGAGACGCAGGAGTTGGTAGTCCCCAGGTCGATACCGATAATTTTGCCCATGTTCACTCTCCCGAAACTTTGGATTTGGTTGCCGCAGCAGTGGTGGCTAACTGCGGTAGCACTTAAACGCTTGACTTCTAAATGGGGGCCTTGCGGCTAATTTCAAGCCTGCTCGTCAATCGAAGGCGAAACCGGTGCCGGAGCCTTGCTGACCACGACCATGGCCGGGCGCAGCAGACGACCGTTGAGCTGATAGCCCTTCTGGAACACCTTGAGCACGCTATTCGGCTCGACGTCGGCGCTTTCCTGCATGGCCATTGCCTGATGCTGAACGGCGTTGAACGGTTCGCCATGCGGATCGATCGCTTCCAGCTGATAACGTTTCAGGGTGTCCTGGAACATTTTCAGGGTCAGTTCGATCCCTTCGCGCATTGGACGAATGCTTTCGTCGTCCGGGCTGGACAACTCCAGACCACGCTCCAGACTGTCGATGATCGGCAACAAGTCACCGGCGAATTTCTCCAGTGCGAACTTGTGAGCCTTTTCTATGTCCTGCTCGGCGCGACGGCGGACGTTCTGCAGATCAGCCGCTACACGCAAGGCCTGATCTTGAGCGCCAGCCAGTTGCTCTTCGAGCACTTGAACACGAGCCGCCAGTGCATCACCCGAGTCCTGGGCAGCCTGATCGGCGTCTAGGTTTTGCGTATCCACTGTCTGTTCGTCAGCCATAGATTTCTCCTTTCAATATCGTCCGCGAGCTCAACTCGCGCTTCTGCCCAGCTATATGGGGCCGCAAAATTCAGCTTCAAGGGGCGCTTATTTATTAACCCTACAAAAAACAGCTGCATTGTCATTCTCTGGCGCACTAAGGATTTCGTCGGATCAAGCAAATCGAGCTAAGGGAGGCCATTGTCAGCCAGAAACAAAACACTGTATAAATAACCAGACCTAAAGCCTGGGAGCGGCCTTTATGCTGGTGCACCTGTCCGTACATAACTACGCCATCGTTGAACATCTCGATCTCGAACTCGATCGCGGGATGAGCGTGATCACCGGGGAAACCGGCGCCGGAAAATCGATCATGCTCGACGCCCTCGGCCTGACCCTGGGCGATCGCGCCGACAGCGGCGTGGTTCGTCCGGGCGCCGACAAGGCCGACATCCTGGCAACCTTCGACCTGGTCGATATTCCAGAAGCCAGTGCTTGGCTGGCCGAGCGTGACCTGGACAGCGACGGCCCGTGCATTCTGCGCAGAGTCATCACTGCCGAAGGGCGCTCGCGCGGCTATATCAACGGCACGCCCTGCCCCCTCGGCGACCTCAAAGCCCTGGGTGAACTGCTGATCGATATCCACAGCCAGCATGAACATCAATCCCTGCTCAAGACCGACACGCACCGCCGCTTGCTCGACGAGTACGCGGGTGCAACGGACCTTGCCCGCCAGGTACACCTGGCCGCCCAACGCTGGCGACAGACCCGCCAGGAGCTGGAACGCCTTTCCAATTCCGGCGATGAGCAGCGCGCTCGCCATCAATTGCTCAGCTATCAACTCGAAGAGCTGGAGAACCTCGGCCTCGGCGAAAATGAGCTAGAGCAGCTGGAACAGGAACACAAGAACCTGACCAACGCCGAAACCCTGCTAGGCATTTGCCGACAAGTGGTCGAGCAATGCAGCGAAAGTGATTCCGGGAATGTGCTGAACGCCCTCACCGCCAGCCTCAATCGCCTTTCGAGCGTCAACAATTCGATCGGGGCCCTGGGTGAAGCCAGCAGCCTGCTGACCAGTGCACAGATCCAGGTCGAAGAAGCCGTGGGCGAACTGAACCGCTTCCTTGATAACTTCGATGCCGATCCAGCGCGCCTTCAATATCTGGAAGAACGCCTTGATGCGATCTATACCATGGCGCGCAAACACCGCATCCAGCCGACTGAAGTGGCCGAGATGCAGCAGCGCTTGCTGGATGAAATCGAAACCCTGAATGCCAACGACGAATCCATCGAGCGTCTGAGCGATGAACTGGCCTCCTACGCCCGTCATTATCAGGAAAAGGCTCGCGAGCTCAGCGATTTGCGCCATCGGGCCTCGAACAGCCTGGCCAGCGCCGTGGAGCATGAAATCCAGCGACTGGGCATGCCTGGTGGGCGCTTCACGATCGAGTTGCGCCCCAACAGTAGCGATGAACTGCTACCCAATGGCCTTGAGCAGGTAGAGCTGCTGGTGAGCGCTAACCCGGGCCAACCGCTGAAAGCGCTGGCAAAAGTGGCATCCGGCGGCGAATTGTCACGGATCAGCCTGGCGATTCAAGTGATCACCGCGCAGACCTCCCGCGTACCGACCCTGGTGTTCGACGAAGTGGACGTGGGCATCGGTGGTCCGACCGCCGAAATCGTGGGCCAATTGTTGCGTCGACTTGGGGAGCGCGGGCAGGTATTGACGGTAACTCACTTGCCGCAAGTAGCCGCGCAGGGACATCAACATCTATTCGTACACAAAGTGCGCGGCGAAGACGCCACTCACACAGCCGTTTCCAAGCTGAGCAAGAACGATCGCGTCGAAGAAGTGGCGCGGATGCTGGGAGGCATCGACCTTACAAAGGAATCTCTGGCTCATGCCAGGAAAATGGTCGTCACCGCGAAAATTTAAAACCGGCAGAAAGCACGAAGGCGACCCTGAGGTCGCCTTCGCTCGTTTCGCGAACCTTAAGTTCGCGCGACATGCTTACTTTTTCTTGCGTACGTACAGTACAAGGTTGTGATCAACCATCTCGAAGCCATACTTGTCGACGACTGCCTTCTGCAATCGCTCGATTTCTTCGTCGAAGAATTCGATCACTTCACTGGTTTCGACGTTGACCATATGGTCGTGATGCTTGCCGTCGTCCAGTTCGAAGACCGCATGGCCCCCGTCAAAGTTGTGCCGCACCACAAGGCCAGCTGCCTCGAACTGGGTCAGGACACGGTAAACCGTGGCCAGACCGACGTCCTCACCAGCCTCCATCAGCGCCTTGTAGACATCCTCGGCACTCATGTGGCGTTGCTCGGCGGAATCGAGCATTTGCAGAATTTTGACCCGTGGAAGGGTCACTTTGAGGCCGGCCTTGCGTAGTTCGCTATTTTCAACCATGGTCAGCTTTCTCGCGATGCTGCTTCGCAGCTTCTCTTAATGCGGGTATGATCGGCGTTTACGTTGTCCCAGCCAAGATAGTGGAAGTCGCCCACCGATGCAAAACACCAAGCTCTTGCTAACCAGTTTCACCTTTGTGGGACTGCTCGCACTCGCCGGTTGTTCATTCCCCGGGGTTTACAAAATCGACATCCAGCAGGGCAATGTCGTCACGCAGAACATGATAGACCAGTTACGCCCGGGAATGACCCGCAAGCAAGTACGGTTTATCATGGGCAACCCTCTGTTGACCGACACGTTCCATGCCGATCGCTGGGATTATCTGTACAGCCTGCAACCGGGTGGCGGTGAACGCCAACAGGAACGCATTAGCGTTATCTTCAACCCAAATGACCAGCTTGTCAGCCTCTCTGGTGATTTCATGCCAGGGGTGAGCCGCGACGAAGCCATTCTCGGAAAGGACAGCGACACTACAGTTGCTGCGCCATCAGAAAACGCCGAGAAGCCGAAACCCGAAAAACCGGTCAAGCCAGGTTCTTTGCTCGATCAAATCCAGAAGGATGTCGACGGTGTAGAAACCGTTCCAGTCCCGACTCCAGAACCTCTGGATACCTCGCCGCAATAATTTGCGACGCAATAAAAAACCCGGCATGACCGGGTTTTTTATTGCCCAGCATTTGAGCGAATCACTGATTCCGGGTTTTAGCCTCAGCAGCCTTGGCTGCGCGCAACCGGCGAACTTCTTTCGGATCAGCCAGCAATGGCCGGTATATCTCGATGCGATCTCCAGCCTGGGCAGGATGCTTGTCCGGATCAGCGATCAATTTACCGAAGATCCCCACCGGACAACTGGCCAGGTCCAGCGCCGAAAACACCTCGTCGATGCCTGACTTCAGCAAAGCTGCCCGCACGGTTGTTCCTGCTGGAACCGTCACCGACAGAAGCACCTGCCGATCAATGGCGGCGTACACCACCTCTACGTCGATCACGGCCTCAACCATGCATCTGCTTGGCACGCTGGCAGAAGGCATCCACCAGCGTATTGGCCGCCTGATTGAACAACGGCCCCAGGGTCGCACGGACAATCGGCCCGGCGTAATCGAACGACAGGTCCAGGCTGATCTTGCAGGCTTTCTCGCCCAACGGCTTGAACACCCAGACACCATGCAATTGATTGAACGGGCCTTCCTCGAGGTTCATCTCGATCGAATGCCCAGGCACCAGCGTGTTGCGCGTTACGAAATGCTGGCTGAGACCGCCCTTGGCCACGCCGACGCTAGCTCGCATATGCTCAGGAGAACTCTCCAGGACTTCGGCCGATGAGCACCACGGCAGAAATTCCGGGTAACGCGCCACGTCGTTGACCAAGTCATACAGCGCTTGTGCCGGATACGGCAGCAGGGCCGAACGTTGAAGGTGTGTCGTCATGTCAGCGTCACTTCCACAGCTGGGCGGCAAACACTACGAGAATGCCGATGGGCGCCACATAGCGCATCAAGAACAGGGACAGGGCGAACAATACGGGGCGGCGGATCGACAACTCGTCGCGTACCGCTTCACGCCCCATCACCCAGCCTGCAAACACCACGAAACACAAACCACCGAGTGGCAACATGATCCGTGAGGTGAAGAAATCGATCACACCAAAGAAGTCCAGGCCACCGGCCGCACCCCATTGATAGAGGTGAAACATCCCGCCTTCGTTCACGAAAAATTTGGCTTCCTTCCAGATATTGAAGGAAAACACCGTGCCCAGACCGACAAACCAGCAGATAAAGGCCAGGCAAAACGTGACCCAGCCGCGGCTGACTTTCGTGCGCTCAACCAGGTAAGCCACCATCGGCTCAAGCAAGGATATCGCCGAACTCCAGGCTGCAATCGCTACGAGCACGAAGAACACTACGCCCATCAACTGGCCAAACGCTACGTTTCCAAAGGCAAATGGCAGGCTTACGAACATCAGGCCGGGGCCTTCGCTCGGATTTAGCCCCGCGGCGAACACGATCGGAAACAATGCCAGACCCGCTACCAGAGCAACGAAGGTATCGAGCAGCGCCACGCCGACGACGGTGCCGGAAATCGATGAATTCTTCGGCAAATAGGCGCCGTAAATCATGATCGAGCCGACACCCACGCTCAGAGAGAAAAACGCGTGCCCCATGGCAGGCAACAAACCGTCGAGTACTTTTTCCGGATGGAAGTCGAACATAAAATGCACGCCCTCCATGAAATGGCCGGTGGTCATGCTGTAGCCCAGCAGAACAATCACCATCACGAACAGCAGCGGCATCATGATCCGCAGGCTGCGTTCCAGGCCGGCGACCACCCCTTTGGCAATCACCACCGCCGACAGCAGCATGAAAATCGTGTGCCAAAGTGTCAGGCGCCATGGATCGGCGATCACATTGCCAAAGTAGGCGCCGACCTGGTCAGCCGTCACCCCCTGGAAGTCGCCACGGCCCATGTCGATGATGTAATCCAGCGACCAGCCGCCGACCACACTATAGAAAGACAGAATCAACAACGCCGTGATCATCCCGGCAAATGCGCCCCAGGACCATTTACCCGAATGCCCGGCTTCCAGCGCCAATACCTTCAGGGCGTTGGCCGGGCTCTGCCGTGCACGGCGGCCGATCAGGGTTTCGGCCAGCATGACCGGCACCCCGATCAGCGCGATGCAGACCAGGAACATCAGCACAAAGGCGCCGCCGCCGTAGAGGCCAACCATGTAAGGGAATTTCCAGATACTACCCAGCCCCACGGCCGAACCGGTCGCGGCGAGTATGAAGACCCAGCGGCTAGCCCAACTGCCGTGGACAGAAACCTTGTCTGTCGACATCGTTATCACGCCCAAGCGTTCAAAAAAGAGGCCGCATTGTCCGGGATTCAATCAACCTGCTCAAGCACGTAGCGATACCGTAGCCGACTCGCGTGCAACTCCCTATAATGCCGCCCCTATGGCTAAACAGAAGAAACACCCAACAGGGACCATCGCGCAAAACAAAAAGGCGCGACACGATTACTTCATCGAGCACAAGTTCGAGGCTGGTCTGGTCCTGGCCGGCTGGGAAGTAAAAAGTCTGCGGGCAAGCAAGCTGCAACTGGTTGACAGTTACGTGCTGCTCAAGGATGACGAAGCCTGGTTGCTCGGCAGCCACATTACGCCGCTAATGACCGCCAGCACCCACGTCATCGCTGATCCGACCCGCACCCGAAAATTGCTGCTCAACCGGCGCGAACTGGAAAAGCTGGCCACGGCCGTGCAGCAAAAAGGTTACGCCTGCGTGTGCCTGTCCTGGTACTGGAGCAAGCACATGGTCAAGTGCGAGATCGCTCTGGGCAAGGGCAAGAAGGAATACGACAAGCGTGATACCGAACGCGAACGCGACGCCGGTCGCGAGTTGCAGCGCGCGGTGCGCAACAAGGGCAAGGAAGATTAACTCTTTGCCTTGAGCTAGCCTTACCTGATCATACCCATGCAGAGCGTGGGTATGATCAACCCTACTGACTACATTCCCTTGCGCCGCTGCGCCCGAGCCATGCGCTGCACTTCCTGACGTACTTCTTCCAGGACTTCCTGCACATACAAAATGTGTCGGCTGGAGATTTCCCGCGCCTGCTCGGCCCGTCCTTCAATAATCGCCAGGTACAACTCCCGGTGCTGGGTGATAAGCATGTCGCGGGTTTCCGTACGCTGCTTGTACATCCCGCCGATATTCGTCACCACGTTGCGTTTGAGCAGATCGAACAACCCACGAATGGTGTGCAGCAACACCGCGTTGTGACTGGCCTCGGCAATCGCCAGATGGAATTTCGCATCCGCCGCCCCCTCTGCGGCACGGCTCACTTCGTCATGACGCGTATAGCAGTCCTGCAATTCGTTGAAGGCCGCGGTCAATCGCTCGCGATCAACGTCCGTAGCACGCATGGCGGCGTAATAGGCACAGGAAGCTTCCAGGGTGTGACGAAACTCCAGCAGATCGCGCTGTACTTCAGGGTTGCTTTCCAGCAGATGCAGCAGCGGATCGCTGAAGGTTGACCCCAGCGACTCCACCACATAGTTGCCACCACCCTGGCGACTGACCAGCAAGCCTTTGGCCGCCAGCTTCTGAATCGCTTCGCGCAACGACGGGCGTGAGACGCCGAACTGCTCAGCCAACGCACGTTCGGCCGGTAAGCGCTCACCCGCCTTCAGCGTGCCCTCGAGAATCATCCCCTCGAGTTGCTCGACAATATCGTCAGACAAACGGCGCTGACGAATCTGATCAAACCCCATAACTCATTTCTCCACGACCCCGACGGCTCGCCGGGGTCTCTATTCTGGCCCATCAGGGCTGTGTCAGCACCTGTCAGACGGCATTTTGTCGAGCGAACCAGATGACTTCTGCACCGCGCATTCGACAAAAGTTTTAGGGCGGCAAATTGACACGCCGCCTACAAGGCTTTTACCCTAGCCAACAGCGATTGTAAATTGGTATTACCAATTACCCAAGATCACTGACCAGTGCCTGACCAACAACAATTAGGGGCCACCCCATATGCAAACCTGGCAACAGCTCTATTCTCCGCTCGGCAGTCTCGGCGTATCTGCGCTCGCGGCCGTTATTCCCATCGTGTTTTTCTTCCTGGCATTAGCCGTGTTCCGACTCAAAGGACACGTGGCCGGCAGCATCACGCTGGCCTTGTCCATTGCCGTGGCGATCTTCGCCTTCCAGATGCCCGTCGACATGGCCTTCGCCGCCGCCGGTTATGGTTTCGCCTACGGTCTGTGGCCGATTGCCTGGATCATCGTGGCGGCGGTATTTCTCTACAAACTGACGGTCAAGAGCGGCCAGTTCGAAGTGATCCGCAGCTCGGTGCTGTCGATCACCGACGACCAGCGCCTGCAAGTGCTGCTGATCGGCTTCTGCTTCGGCGCCTTCCTGGAAGGTGCCGCCGGTTTTGGTGCGCCGGTCGCGATTACCGCCGCACTGTTGGTAGGACTGGGCTTCAACCCGTTGTACGCCGCGGGCCTGTGCCTGATCGCCAACACCGCGCCGGTTGCGTTCGGTGCCCTGGGGATTCCGATCATCGTTGCCGGGCAAGTCACCGGTATCGACGCGTTCAAAATCGGCGCCATGACGGGCCGCCAACTGCCGCTGCTGTCGCTGTTCGTGCCGTTCTGGCTGGTATTCATGATGGATGGCCTGCGCGGCGTTCGCGAAACCTGGCCGGCAGCCCTGGTAGCCGGATTGAGCTTTGCCGTCACCCAATACTTCACGTCGAACTTCATCGGCCCGGAACTGCCGGACATCACCTCGGCCTTGGCCAGCCTGATATCCCTGACGCTGTTCCTGAAAGTCTGGCAGCCAAAGCGCGCCGCAGGCCAACAGATCGCCGGTGCAGCCTCAGCTTGCGTGGTGAGCGCCAGCGCCGGCGGTTTCGGCCTGCCGCGCAGCACCGTGGCTTCGCCGTACAGCTTCGGTGAAATTCTCAAAGCCTGGTCACCGTTCCTGATCCTCACCGTACTGGTGACCATCTGGACCCTGAAACCCTTCAAGGCGATGTTTGCCGCTGGCGGGTCGATGTACAGCTGGGTGTTCAACTTCGCCATCCCGCACCTGGACCAAATGGTGATCAAAGTCGCACCGATCGTGGCCGCCCCGACCGCTATTTCGGCGGTGTTCAAACTCGACCCGATTTCCGCGACCGGTACAGCGATTTTCTTCTCTGCGCTAATCTCGATGCTGGTACTGAAAATCAACATCAGAACTGGTCTGACCACTTTAAAAGAGACCCTCTACGAGCTACGCTGGCCGATTCTGTCCATCGGCATGGTGCTCGCCTTTGCCTTCGTCACTAACTACTCGGGCATGTCTTCGACCATGGCGCTGGTTCTGGCAGGCACCGGCGCAGCATTCCCGTTCTTCTCGCCGTTCCTTGGCTGGCTGGGTGTGTTCCTGACCGGTTCCGATACCTCGTCCAACGCACTGTTCAGTTCGCTGCAAGCGACCACTGCGCACCAGATCGGCGTCAGTGACGTGTTGCTGGTCGCGGCGAACACCAGCGGCGGCGTGACCGGCAAGATGATCTCGCCACAATCGATCGCCGTGGCCTGCGCCGCGACCGGTCTGGTCGGCAAGGAATCGGATCTGTTCCGCTTCACCCTCAAACACAGCCTGTTCTTTGCAACGATCGTGGGCTTGATCACCTACATCCAGGCCTACTGGTTGACCGGCATGCTGGTGCACTAAGTACTACACGATAAAAAGCAAAGACCGACGCCGGGCCACGATTCCGGCGTCAGCTATTCACAACCCGGTCTGTAAGGCTGCTGAAAGCTTGCCTCTCTATATTCAGCAGCCTCAACAGGCGGATAACCGGCCGAGAGACACGCCTGATGAGCGAGCTTTTTTACAACGCTGTGCCGAATGCGACCCGCCTCGCGCCGCCACTGGCCGAGCCTCGGCAATACCCCAGCGAGAAACCGTCACGGGTCTACCTGTTCGGAACCTGCGTGGTGGATTTGTTCTACCCCGAGGCGGGGATGGACGCGATTCACTTGCTGGAACGCGAAGGCATTCGTGTCGAGTATCCACAGGGGCAAAGCTGCTGCGGGCAACCGGCATACACCTCGGGTTACACCGAGCAGGCGAGGACCGTGGCACGTTCGCAACTGGCACTGTTTACCGGGGACTATCCGGTGGTGGTGCCGTCGGGATCGTGCGCCGGGATGCTGCGCGAACATTACGCCGACTTGTTCAAGGACGAGCCGCAAACCTTGAAACAGGTTCAGGCGCTGGCTACCCGGACTTATGAACTGGCCGAGTTTCTGTTGTTTGTCTGCAAGGTGCAGCTCAAGGACAGTGGCGAGCCTGTCAAAGTAGCGTTGCACACGTCGTGCTCGGCACGCCGTGAGATGAACACCCACTTGCATGGCCGCGAGTTGCTGGCGCAGCTCCGTAACGTGGAGCGAGTCGACCACAGCCACGAAAGTGAATGCTGTGGCTTCGGTGGGACTTTCAGCGTCCGTATGCCAGACATTTCCGGTGCGATGGTGGCTGACAAGACCCGCTCGTTGAAGGAATCCGGCGCGCACAAGGTACTGAGTGCCGACTGCGGTTGCCTGATGAACATCAATGGCTCGCTGGAGAAACAGAAGGAAGCATTGCGCGGTCAACACCTGGCCAGCTTCCTTTGGCAGCGAACCGGAGGTGCTCTATGAACGCTTCCGCGATTATTCCTACGGTTGCCGTGGAAGAAGATTTTCGCACCCGCGCTCACAAGGCGTTGGGTGACAAGCAACTGCGAAGCAACTTTCGAACGGCGATGGATTCGCTGATGACAAAACGGGCAGCCTCCTTCAGCGATGCCCACGAAAGAGAACATTTACGAGCGTTGGGCAATGCTGTCCGTGCCCGTGCTTTATCCAAGTTGCCCGACTTGCTCGAGCAACTTGAACAGAACCTGACCCGCAACGGTGTGACAGTGCACTGGGCGGAAACGGTGGACGAGGCCAATGGCATCGTCCTCTCGATCATCCGCGCTCACGAGGGGCGGCAAGTGATCAAGGGCAAATCGATGGTCAGCGAAGAGATGGAAATGAATCACTTCCTCGCTGAACAGGGCATTGAATGCCTGGAATCGGACATGGGCGAGTACATCGTCCAGCTCGACCACGAGAAGCCTTCACACATTATTATGCCGGCGATCCACAAGAATGCCGGTCAGGTCGCGTCCTTGTTCCACGACAAACTTGGCGTGGAATACACCAAGGACGTTGACCAACTCATTCAGATCGGTCGCAAGGTCTTGCGGCAGAAATTCTTCGAAGCAGACATCGGCGTCTCCGGCGTCAACTTCGCCGTGGCCGAAACCGGCACCTTGCTGTTGGTGGAAAACGAAGGCAACGGCCGCATGACCACCACGGTTCCACCCGTGCACATTGCTGTCACCGGCATCGAAAAAGTCGTGGAGAACCTGCGCGATGTGGTGCCGCTACTATCACTGCTGACCCGTTCAGCCCTCGGCCAACCAATCACCACCTACGTCAACATGATCTCCGGCCCGCGCAAGGAACGTGAACTCGACGGCCCTCAGGAAGTGCACCTGGTATTGCTCGACAACGGTCGCAGCCAGGCCTTCGCCGACAGCGAATTGCGCCAGACCCTGAACTGCATCCGCTGCGGTGCCTGTATGAATCATTGCCCGGTCTACACTCGAATTGGCGGCCACGCCTATGGGGAGGTTTACCCTGGGCCTATCGGAAAAATCATCACCCCGCACATGGTCGGCTTGGCGAAAGTCCCGGACCACCCGAGTGCCTCGTCGCTGTGTGGCGCCTGCGGTGAAGTCTGTCCGGTAAAAATTCCGATTCCGGCACTGCTGCGTCGCCTACGGGAAGAGAACGTCAAAGCCCCGGACAGCCCTGATCAAGTGATGCGCGGTCAGGGCAGCAAGTACTCGCGTAAAGAACGGTTTATCTGGAATGCCTGGGCGAAGCTCAACAGTTCACCCACGCTGTATCGACTGTTCGGCTTCTTCGCTACTCGCTTGCGAGCGCTGGCACCCAGCAACGTCGGCCCCTGGACGCAAAACCATAGCGCACCGAAGCCCGCTGCCCGTTCACTGCATGACATGGCCCGCGAACACCTGGCCACACAGGGAGATCGTTGATGAGCGCCAAGCAAAATATCCTCGCCAAGTTACGGAAAAGTCTGATCGGCACCACACCGGTGCCTGACGAATTTGACGTCGAACTGGTGACAGCGCCTTACACATACACCGCCGAGCAACGCATCCCGCAGCTACGCAAACTGATGGAAGCGGTGCATACCGAAATCCATCTGACGTCCGACGAAGGTTGGCCTTCATTGCTTGCTCAGTTGTTGCGGGACCGTCAGTTGCCAAGTCTGTTGATCGCACCGACGACACCTCACGGGCAACGCGTCACTCAGCACTGGGCGAAAAATCCTGGCCAGCCAACGCTCCAGGCTTACGACCGTCCGGTTGAAGAATGGAAAGCCGAACTGTTCAACGACACGCCGGCCAGCCTGACCGGCACACTCGGTGCAATCGCCGCCACAGGTAGTCTGATTCTCTGGCCGACGCGGGAAGAACCGCGACTGATGAGCCTGGTGCCGCCGGTGCATTTCGCCCTGCTCAAGGCCAGTGAAATCCGCGATAACTTCTACCAAGTGCAGCAGGAATACGAGTGGACCCAAGGCATGCCGACCAACGCCCTGCTGGTGTCTGGCCCGTCGAAAACTGCCGATATCGAGCAGATCCTGGCTTACGGCGCTCACGGTCCGAAAGACCTCGTGGTCTTGATCCTGGAGGACCAATGAATCTACCCGCGGCTTTCCTGCGAGATGCGCAGCAACTGATTCCCCAAAAGCGACGTTTCGACGACCCACTGTCGACCTTGGCCTTCGGCACCGACGCCAGTTTCTACCGGCTGATTCCGAAACTGGTGATTCGTGTCGAGTCGGAAGACGAAGTAGTCGCGCTGCTGAAACTGGCGCAACGGGATCTAGTCCCGGTAACTTTCCGCGCCGCTGGCACCAGCCTGTCCGGCCAGGCCATCAGTGACTCGGTGTTGATCGTGCTGGGGGATAACTGGAACGGTCGCGAGATCCGTGACCAAGGCACGCAAATCCGTCTGCAACCAGGCGTGATCGGCGCGCAGGCCAACGCATGGCTGGCACCGTTCGGGCGCAAGATCGGCCCGGACCCGGCCTCGATCAATGCCTGTAAAATCGGCGGCATCGTCGCCAACAATGCCAGCGGTATGTGCTGCGGCACGGCGCAAAACACTTATCACACGTTGGCGGGCATTCGTCTGGTGCTGGCCGACGGCAGCCGTCTTGATACCGAAGATGCGGCAAGTGTTGCGGCGTTTCGTGAGAGCCACGCTACGCTGCTTGAACGCCTGGCAACGTTGGGCCGCGAGACCCGTGCCAACGCCGAACTGGCGGCGAGAATTCGCCACAAATACCGTCTGAAAAATACCACTGGCCTGTCACTCAACGCCCTGGTGGATTTCGACGAGCCTGTGGATATCTTGAGCCACTTGCTGGTGGGCTCCGAAGGCACCCTCGGTTTCATCAGCGCGGTGACTTACGACACGGTGATTGATCATCCGAACAAGGCCTCAGCGCTGATCGTGTTCCCGGATGTGGAAACCTGCTGCAACGCCGTAACGGTGCTGAAAAGCCAACCGGTGTCGGCCGTCGAACTGCTGGACCGGCGCAGTCTGCGTTCGGTGCAGGACAAACCCGGCATGCCGGCTTTCGTACAACAGTTGTCGAACAATGCCTGCGCGCTGCTAATCGAATCCCGCGCCGCATCGTCCACATTGCTACAGGAACAACTGGCGCACATCATGGCGTCGTTGACCTCGTTCCCGGTGGAAAAACAGGTCGACTTCACCGAAGACCCAGTAGAAAACGCCCGGCTCTGGGCGATCCGCAAAGACACCTTCCCTGCCGTCGGCGCCGTGCGCAAAACCGGTACCACGGTGATCATCGAAGACGTGACCTTCCCGGTTGAACAACTGGCTATCGGCGTAAACCGCTTGATCGAACTGTTCGACAAACATCACTACGACGAAGCGATCCTTTTCGGACACGCTCTGGAAGGGAATCTGCATTTCGTCTTCACCCAAGGCTTCAACAACCCGGAAGAAGTCGCGCGCTATCAGGCGTTCATGGACGACGTGGCGCAACTGGTCGCGGTGGAGTTCGGCGGCTCGCTGAAAGCCGAACACGGCACGGGGCGCAACATGGCACCCTTTGTCGAACTGGAGTGGGGCAGCGATGCCTACCAGTTGATGTGGCAGCTTAAACGCCTGCTCGACCCCAACGGCATTCTCAACCCGGACGTGGTGCTCAGCGAGGACCCGCAGATCCACCTCAAGCACCTGAAGCCGTTGCCGGCCGCCGATGAGATTGTGGATAAGTGCATCGAGTGCGGCTTCTGCGAACCGGTCTGCCCGTCGAAAGGCCTTACCCTGAGCCCACGCCAGCGCATCGTGATTTGGCGTGACATTCAGGCGAAGAAGCGCGCTGGCGTGGACACCACCGAACTCGAAGCCGCTTACGAATACCAAGGCATCGATACCTGCGCCGCCACGGGACTCTGTGCACAGCGTTGCCCTGTAGGAATCAACACCGGCGAGCTAGTGAAAAAGCTCCGCAGCAGGAAGGCAACTCATACAAAAACCGCCAATTGGCTGGAACGCAATTTCGCCACCGCGCTGCAAGGTGCACGTTTCACCCTGCACGTGGCCAACGGTGCGCGAATGCTGTTGGGGGCGCCACGATTGGCAAAGCTTTCGGCAACATTGACGCGCCTCTCCAAAGGTCAGGTCCCGCAGTGGACCAACGCCATGCCGCAACCAGAAAAAGCCATTCGCTTCAGCCCCACCGTGCCGGACGAACGCCCTCGAGTGGTGTACCTCGCGGCCTGCGTGTCGCGGGCAATGGGCCCGGCGGCGAGTGATAAAGAGCAAATGTCGCTGTACGACAAAACCCGTGGGCTGTTGGAAAAGGCCGGTTATCAAGTGGTCTTCCCGGACAACCTGGACAACCTCTGCTGCGGGCAACCGTTCGCTTCCAAAGGCTACGCCGAACAGGCCGAACACAAACGCCAGGAACTGATCGGCGCCTTGTTGCACGCCAGTCGCGGCGGGCTAGACCCGATCTACTGCGACACCAGCCCCTGCACCTTGCGCCTGGCCCAGGACCTGGGTGATGTTCGCCTGGACCTGTACGAGCCAGTGCGTTTCATTCGTACGCATCTGATGGATCGTCTGGATTTCACGCCCCAGGAAGCGCCAATCGCAGTGCACGTCACCTGTAGCACTCAGCATCTTGGAGAAAGTCAGGCGTTGATCGATCTGGCGCGCAAGTGCAGCAAAAACGTAGTGATTCCCGAGGGCATTCACTGTTGCGGATTTGCCGGGGACAAGGGTTTCACTGCGCCGGAATTGAACGCCCATTCGTTAAGAACGCTCAAGGACGCGGTTCAGCAATGCAGCGAGGGGATTTCGACCAGTCGCACCTGTGAAATAGGGCTGACGCAACACGGCGCAATTGACTACCACGGACTAGTCTATCTGGTGGACCGCGTTACCAAGGCCAGGGTGACCAGATAGCAAGACTTTAAGGGAGGCGCATTCCGGCGCCTTTTTTAATGCTTTTGCCGGAATCGACAGCACTGCAATAGAAAATAGAACCCTGACGTGTCGCCGCAGTCCACTGATTAAGTCCTGCAAACGTGGGACCTTCCCAACACTCGACAGCCCGTCCTGATGGTCAGCGATGCCTGGCCCTTAAGTTCAAGGAGATACACATGAAACGTTCTGTACTGTTTGGTCTGTTCGTTACTGCTTCCATGATGGCTTCTGCTTCGTTTGCTGCCGATGACATTTGCGCGGTCAATCTGCAAACCATCGCCAACGCCAAGGCACAGATTCCTCCGGAGATGTCCGAGCAGGTCGATGCCTCCGTCAAGCAAGCCAAAGTCGACCAGGCAAAAGGCACCAAGGAAGGTACTGATGATTGCATCGCCGAGACCAACCAAACCATCCAGGACCTCAAGAACGCGAGCAAAGGCGGGAAGTAACTCCGTTCAGGGCCAACCTTCGGGTTGCGCAGGGTTAATTTCATAGACACGGCGACGTTTGTAGTACCAACAGTGGAGTACTGAGAGCAGGGAATTCAAATGCCCCCGGACTCCACCAAATACGAAGCAAAACAAAACCCGCCAATTGCGGGTTTTGTTGCACCTGGGGTTTGGTAATGTGTGAACCGCCCGCGTCGCGGTGAAAAAACTCGACACCATGCCCAAATCCGCGAAAGGCGCGAGCGGTGCGGCGATCCGATTTACCCTTGAAGAGGTAGAGGGTGCCAGCCTCGCCAGGAACCGAGCGTTGCCATAACGCTATAAGTATGTGAATTCATTGGAGCAAACACGATTGTCTTTACCGCATTCATTACTACGTCATTCAGCTTCTGAGCTTGGCGCATTGATTCAAAGGCGCGAGCTCTCCTCTACATTCATTGTGTCCACTTACCTCGCACGTATCGAGGCACTTAACCCAACACTCAACGCCTTGGTTCAGGTGTGTGGCGAGACGGCGTTAGCGCGGGCGTGGGAGGCTGATCGTGCAATTGCCCAAGGTGAGTACTGGGGCGCACTGCATGGCGTCCCCTTCACCGTCAAAGATGTTATCGATACTCGCGGTGTGGTGTCAGCGGTCGGCTTGGTCGATCGGGCTCAATACGTACCGGAGCAGGACGCTGTGGTGGTTACGCGAATGAAAGCTGCCGGCGCGATTTTGCTTGGCAAAAGCAATTGCCCACCTGGCGGCGGCGGAGGCGTAACCGACAATCCCGTCTACGGTGCTACGCGTAATCCGCATGCTCTATCCCATAGCCCAGGAGGCAGCAGCGGTGGCGAAGCGGCGGCGATTGCCGCCGGCCTTTCACCACTGGGATTGGGCAGTGATTCCGGTGGTAGCTTGCGTGTGCCTGCGCACTTTTGCGGTATTAGCACGTTGAAACCCACCAGTGGCCGCGTACCCAACACCGGTGTATTCGATCATCTTGGCGGGTTCAGCGACTATCGTAGCCAGATTGGCCCAATGGCCCGGCATGTCGAGGATCTGGCGTTGGTGCTGCAATTGATCGCCGGTGAGGACGGCCGGGATGCCGGTGTGATACCGATGCCGCTACCCGCCATCAGCACTGTCGTCCTGCGCGGTTTGAAAGTGGCGTGGTACAGCGATGGTGGCATTGCGCCTGTTGACGACATCACACAGGCGACTCTGCAGTCGGTGGCCGAGATATTGAAGGAAGCGGGTGCCACACTCTATTCGGCGTTCCCGGAGGCATTGGCCAATTCCCGGGCCATTACCGAACGCTATTGGGCCATGAGCAAAGGTTCCGGAGCGGAGGTAGTGCAATTGCTGGCGAACTGGGATCAATTTCGCAGTGCAATGCTGGGGTTCATGGAGGGCTACGACATCATCCTGTGTCCGGTCGACACCGCACCGGCACCGCGCGTGGGAGAGGCACGGCCAGCCCTGTTCAATCACACGTTGCCCTACAGCTTGGCAGGTTGGCCCAGCGTGGTGATTCGTGCCGGCACTTGCGATGCGGGGTTGCCGGTGGGAGTGCAAATCGTCGCGCGGCCTTGGCACGAGCATGTTGCATTGGCTGCGGCGGCGGCAGTTGAGAAAGCGCTGCCGTTCCCGCTTTGAATCGCCATCGGTCAAAAACACCCGAAAAAGATTCATTCGCTCGGCTGTTGTTGTTCGCCAAAAACAGTCCATCACTAACGGTTAAGCACATCAAAATTCATGGAGACTTCCTCGGTGCAGGCAACTGTGTCGCCGGCTGCTCCCGAAGCTCGGCCTGAGACAGAGCTACCTCAGCATCTATTGACGACCCTGGGTACTCGGATTGGATCGAGTACACGTTTTTGAGCGCTTGAAACGCTACAGCACGTTAGCGGGCGACCTGGATGAGTATTGGTGGACAACGCTTTTTTGTCTTCCTGCTTCAGCGACGGAACAATGGTTTGATTTCTGCCGGTCATGGCCACGAAGCGTGCTGGTCGGGTCGAACGCAAACAGGTGGTCAAATCGATGCAATTACACAAAAAGGGCCATTGCGCCCAGTAAGCAGTTTTTTCATGGTTCGTCTGAAAAACCGAATTTCTGCTTAGCGTCATAGTCATTTAGGTAGGCCCATCAATCGTGGCTTATTTTCGGACTCGGCCGGGCCACTCGCTCATACGGCAGCACCGAGACCATCAGTTCAAGGAGATATCCATGAAACGTAGCGCACTCGCTGGTCTGTTCATTTCTGCTGCAATGTTGGCCTCTCCCGTATTGGCTGCGGACAACAACCTTTGTACGAGCAAGCTGCAAGAGCTCAAAAACAAAGTAACTTCACTGCCAACGACCTCCGCAAACACCACCATGGAGATCAAAAGACTGATGTCCAGCGCCGAAGCTTCACAAGCCTCCGGAGACGACAAAAAATGCGTCACCGAGGCCACCCAGGCATTGTCACTCGCTGACAAACAGCGCAACGCACCCAACCCATAATCTGCGAAGGCCAACCTTCGGGTTGGCCTTCTGAGCAGCGTTGGCGTACACTGCGCGTGCTTGTTGCTCACTTTGATTCACAGAGCAACAGGCTCGGGGCCGTTTAGGATTCGACGCCGGTTGCGAAACTTTAGGTGCATGCCGAGTTGGTAACAGAACTCGTAAATCCACTGTTGCAACTTTCTATAGTTGCCAATGACGAAACCTACGGGGAATACGCTCTCGCTGCGTAAGCAGCCTTAGCCCTTCCCTCCTGGTACCTTCGGGTCCAGCAATCATCAGGGGATGTCTGTAAACCCAAAGTGATTGTCATATAGAACAGAATCGCCGTGCAGTACGTTGTGGACGAAGCGGCTAAAACTTACACAACTCGCCCAAAGCACCCTGCCCGTCGGGTCGCTGAGGGTTAACTTAATAGACACGGCTACGCATGTAGTACCGACAGCGGAGTACTGGCGGACGGGGGTTCAAATCCCCCCGGCTCCACCACTTCAACATCTAAAGACGTCCACGGACGTCTTTTTTTGTGCATGAAATCTAGCAAAATCAAGGTTTTAGCGTCTACTAGCATCCACGGACGTCCGACAGAATCCACATCACCCGGTATTCCACATGGTATTCCAAGCCCTTCAGTGGTAATTTTTGGAATACCAAATGATGTCGTGGAATACCTCATGTGCGCCCAAGCCACCCGCCTCTCTGATCGTCAGCTCAAAGCTATCAAGCCGAAAGACAAGGATTACGTCCTCAGCGATGGCGACGGCCTTCAATTGCGGGTGAGAATCAATGGCTCTACGCTATGGAACTTCAACTACCGGCATCCGGTAACGAAGAATCGTATCAACATGGGACTCGGCACCTACCCAGAGCTCTCTCTCGCACAAGCCAGAAAGAAAACGGTCGAAGCTAGAGAACTGCTTGCACAAGCCATCGACCCGAAAGAGCAACGCAATGCGTTGGAGCAAACAAAAAAAGCAGCAACTGAGCACACGTTCGAGAACGTAGCTGCTACTTGGTTTGAGCTGAAGCAGGATGTCGTTACACCGGCCTATGCCGAAGACATATGGCGCTCTCTCAACCTGCACGTATTTCCAAAACTCAGAACTACACCCATCTCGCAAGTCACTGCGCCGATGGTCATCGAGTTGCTGCGCCCACTGGAAACGAAAGGCAGCTTGGAGACAGTGAAACGACTGACTCAACGGCTCAATGAGATCATGACCTATGGCGTGAACTCGGGAATGATCTTCGCCAACCCACTAAATGGCATCCGGGCCGTTTTCAAGAAACCGAAAAAGCAGAACATGGCGGCCCTTCGACCAGAAGAACTGCCAGAGCTAATGGTTGCAATCGCTAACGCCAGTATCAAAAGGACAACACGCTGCTTGATCGAATGGCAGCTTCACACCATGACCCGTCCTGCGGAAGCCGCCACGACTTCCTGGGCTGACATCGACCTCGATAAGAAAATCTGGACGATTCCAGCGGAGCGTATGAAAAAGCGACGCGCTCACATCATACCGCTGACCGACCATGCGCTTGCTCTTCTAGAGACGATCAAACCCTACAGCGGCCATAGAGAGTACGTGTTCCCTGCAGACAGAGACCCACGCACTCACTGCAATAGCCAGACAGCAAACATGGCCCTGAAGCGCATGGGCTTTGAAGGTCGATTGGTGAGCCACGGAATGCGCTCAATGGCCAGTACCATCCTGAACGAACGGGGTTGGGAATCTGAGCTGATAGAGGTCGCACTAGCACACGTGGACAAAGATGAAGTGCGCAGCGCCTACAATCGTGCGGATTATATTGAGAGACGACGCCCCATGATGATCTGGTGGAGCGAGCACATTCAACAAGCCGCCATTGGTAGCCTGTCCGTCTCGGCGGTTCAAGCAACCCGAAGTTTGAAAGTCGAATCGATACGGTAGCCAATCAATATTTAGCATTAGCCGCAATGGTTCGTTTTTCAACCTTTGGTGACGGGCAGAGAACGGCCCAGAGTGGACCTTCCTATAGAATGGAGTGCGGCAAGCTCTCGATAGAAAAGACTCTTTTGCTTCTTCGTACTGACGTACCGCCTGCGCATCTATTACCTGTAAGAACACATACTGACGTATGCTGCCGCACCAATGCCATCTTTTTGCCACCACAAGATAGGATATGCCCTTCAGCAGGCAAGTTAGTATTCGCTCGGTGATCCGCACACGTGCACACCTGCTTAGGACTCCTACAAACAGAACGAGCAACCATGTCAAAAACATCAGGTAGCCTTTTCGCAACAGGCATTGTCGCAGCTCTTGCTATCGGCGCTCTTACCAAAGCCATTCTGTTTCTAATGATTGCTGCCGGGATATTGCTGCTTTTCTGCCTGATAACGCGACCAGGTCCCACGTTATCTTTTTTTGTGCTCGGATTGATTGGATCGGTGCTCAATAGAATTCCTGATCCTTTTCTGATCACTTGCTTCGGTATCCTGTGCCTGGTTTGGGCTATAAGCATTCTCAGGAAGTCGCCGCCCCCAAGAACTGATTCGCCTGAGCACCTCTCATTACCAAATGCTGATTCTGAAAAGCGCTCCTAAGCAGGATAATTCGATCCTGTTTTCGTAGATGCTAACGTATTAGGTAGTAAAAGTTGTTCTGTGATGTGTTCGATCTCGGTCCGAACCGCAGTCGGAAAAATCCAACTCTTGAGGCGTCCGAATGCCAGATTTATCGAGTGGTTCAGACTTTCCGGCATAAGTGCGTAACCCCATCGGGCTGACTATCCATTTAAATTGTCGCTGACCAGTCAATTCCGCGGCGTTGACCGGCCGTTTTCATTCGACTTGACCAACTCAACCCGTAGCAACAGCGGGCAGAAATCGGGCAGTCGTGACAGGCAGAAATCGGCCATTTCCGGTCTGTTTTGACAGACACAAACTCGCCAGCGTGCCTCGCTGCGACACCAGATTTTTGCCCTGAGTGGGGGCACGCGAGCGTATCGGGTTCACCTCCCATCCTTCTCAATGGCAAATCTATAGCATTTCATGTCTCATGATAATTGGGCACCTGCGAGAGACGCACGTGACATTTAAAGCCTTTACCGTCAGGTGCGAGTGAGTCGTCGTATAACTCAGGATATTTGCAACAAGAAAGGCCTGAATGATCCTGGCCCTCCTAAGGAAGGCACTGGCAGAGGGTGCCTCAAGGCAGCTCAAAGACACTTCTAAAAATCTATATTAGTACTTGGTGGCTTTTGTTAATTGAGCGCCGGCGCCTTTCATTATTTCCAATATTTCACATGTTATTCTATAAAACTTAGGAAGAATACCTGGAATATTTATATATAACCCATGATCATTTAACGACCTTATGTCAGGAAACTCACTCCACAGCTTGCGCTCAGTAATATAATTATTGGCCGCCTTTTGAGTTTTAAAGTTATTTTCACAGTAAATGCCCATATAGCTTTTTATCTGAACCACTTCTTCTTTGGTAAGGTTGTATTTAGCCAGTAAGCCCTCATAGTCAAACGATTCGATTTTAGACTGTAAGTCAGATGCCTTTGAGGAGATCTCAGTGCAATATTCTGCGAGCCAGTTATCTATGAAATCAGGATCACTTGCATCGCCTCCAAACGCTTCACAAAAATCTTGATAATCACTCATTACTTACTCCTAACATGACATAATTGAAAAACACCTAAGCATACCTCGAACAAGCTAGCCAATGAACGCCCAAGAAATCCTAAACGCAGCCACTCGCAGGGCTCTTTTTAGTCGCGATTTACGTTGACGTGGGTCACGTCCCTACTCTCACTGAATTCAAAAAGGTCGGAGCTCAATGGATAGAGGCTGAGTGAGCCTTAGGAAAGGCGCTCTGCGCTGGATTGTCCGCGTTAGAACGTGGGATTTACCATAAATACCGATTTATGAGCAGCCTTGTTCGTTTACATTGACTCGGCTTCGCAGCCGGACTGTATTGGCTACGGGATCGAATTAATGAGACATAAATCCCTTAATAAACCTCTTAACTGTTTTCTTTGTGAATATCTGCCGGCGACGACCGGCCGGTATGGGGTATTTTCGGCCGGACGAGACAGGTCACTATCGGCCAAAAGCTGAAGTTTTAAAACGCCTAGAAACCTGACCCCCTTCAAAGTGTATAGTCAGCCCCACCACCAGAATCGTCGTTCACAAGGATTTAACATGACCGTTACCTACTGGCATATGCAGATTCATCCAGACGACAAGTCCTTTGCCGATGCAAACGTACATTCGATTCTCGAACACAAGAAAATCATTGGCCTGGGTAATTGGGAGGCGGGAAAAAGCACCATTGATTCGTTTCGCACAGAAATGAACGTCAACGACATCGTTGCCATAAAAAACGGAGCAAAACTGATTGCCCTGGTTCAGGTCGTCGGAGGGTGGTATGAAGTGGAAGATGACGACACTGATCTGGGTTGGATTGAGAACCGCAGGCCCATCAGGGTGCTTGACTGGGAGTTGGATGGTAGGACGCTACCTCAACCACAGGGCACGCTTAACAAATGCGTAAATGACGTAGAAACCACGAAAATTATTAAAGAATGGCATCAACGCGTAATAACGTCCTTCAAGAAAAGAAAGCTGGACCTTCTGGTCTGAACCTCAACATTCAGTCACAACGCCTGTCGATGCAAGCGAGCTTGCATCGACAGTACGTGGGATTCAGATCTCTATCGTCTTGATGTCCGGATCGTACATCGCCCCGATAATCTCCCGCGCACCCGCAAGGGGAGACTCCTTGGTGATATCGACGATGGCGCCGATAGCCAAGCCAATCAGTTCGCTGTCGCCATTTTCAATACCCTTATCAAGCCGCTCGAAAAAGCCGTTTATTGTCGAAGCCCTTTCCTTGAATACACCCGAAAGGTACTGTTCAAGGATACTTCTCTGAGATTCAATCTGAGCCAGCTTGGTTTCTTTGAACGCCGAGATAGCCGCCCTCTTTGTACCTTCTGTCTCGGCGATTTTCTTATAATCGGCCCAGGCCGAAACCAGCATATTGAAAGACGCCCCGGCAGTCTCCGTCGGATTGACAGGAAGATTCTTAACCAGACTCACAACTTGTTTTTTCATGACGTTAGTCCAGGGTCAATATACCGGAAATAGTGCGCTTGATATCCTTCGTCGCAGCTCCGTCCTGGGTAATGATTGGCACGTCCAGCACCTTCTTCAAGCCCATGCCCAAAGCCACCATTCTTTCAAATGCGGCGCGGTCACTGTCGTCATCGACCTTGATCAATTCAAAGCGCGCCACCAGTTCATTAATGGTCTTGGTCATCTCCGCAGCGTTGGACCTTACCGCCTTGAGCGCAGTTTTCAGCACGTCCATGTCCGCAATTGCGGTTTCAACTTCGGCTTCGTACTGATGGGCCTTGGTCAGAGCTTCTTCAGCCTTGCCCGCCATCATGAAGCCGCCGATGGCAAGGGCCGGGCCCAACACAATTCCGCCCAAGGCCAACATACCGCCGGCCATGCCGAATCCGCCCGCACTCAGTGCTCCTCCGCCCAGCCACGCCAAGGTGGCATTGGTTGCCGCGACCCCGGAAAGCCCGGAAATGGCAGCACCGGTGGAGGCACTGGCCAAGGCACCTACCGAACCGTAGGCACCGATGGCCGCCAAGGCACCGCCGCCAATGCCGGAGGCAAGGCCTTTTTCAATGGCCAGGGAATTGAGCACTAGCGTTTCATAGGCCTTCAGTTCATCGATGGTCAGGTCCTCATTAAAACCTTTCAGGGTACTCTTAGCGTTCTTCTGTTTTTTGATCGCTTCGATGAGGTGCTTTATCTGCCGGGTGAACGTATGGACTTTCAGCTCCCCCAGTGCCGCAAGGACAGTTTGGGTTTCGGCACGGGACTCATCCAATTTTTTCGACGCTTTCTTGTAGTTACTCTCGGCGGCCTTACCGATTTCCTTGGCCTTGTCGAAATTACCGGAAGCCTCAACTCCCTTGAACACACCTGTCGCTGCCAATGCCGCGGCGGCACCCCACAAAATAAACGGAATAGGCACTTAAGATCCCTCTCAATCAATTGACGAAATAAATAACTTTTCTGCAGCCTGTACATCCCTGCAACTTTGGATATTGGCGGCGATATATTCATCCCGGCTCATGCTGGCGGATAAATTTCGCTCATAATAAGCATCGACCCTGCAGATCAAAGGCCGATCTTCATATATTTTACAGAGATGACTTGCACTATCAAAATTAACGCAGGTGCCGTCGCCTCTATCCAAATATGAATAAACAGAAGACTTGTCCAGATTCGTGCAGCACAACCCGCACTTAGTGCAAGGAAACACAATCAACACTCCCGGCTGGTGATGTCGATTTCAGTGGTGCAGTCAAGAACAATCCCTTGCCCATACTTCACGTCCTTTGCGCGGCTGGCTGTGGTGCCAGCCGAGACAAAGATAGCTCAGTGCTATCACTCAGTCCACTACAACGTAGCAGCAGGTTCGAGGGTGGCGAACCTCCACGAGTTGCGCTACTTGTGATTGCAGCACAACCCGCTCGCGTCGCGTCCGCCGCAATCTGGCGCACTGAGTCATCCGCAAATTTGCGAGATTCCTTCTAGCCCTGCATCGAGGCGTCACTCAGCACTCGCTGCTCTTGGAGACACCGCTATGGAGAGATATCGATCGATGTAATCCCGGATATCACACCGATTGTGGGTTACATCGACGACGTCGGAGTGTTGTGCGAGGCGGTGACCGCAACCGCTGCCTATATCTGGGACGAGCACATCGCCCGCGCAGAGGAACAGCTCTCCCCAAACATCAGTGACAATTCACTTAATGACGCACAAGCAACTGCGCCAACGTTCGCTCAACCCAGCCAGCAGCCCGTATCTTCAACGGCTCGCTCCCGCATTTCGGGCACTGCTTGAACCACTCCCCCGGTCCCAGCGCATCACTCAGGGGTGCCACCGTTTTCTTCCAACCACATTCACCACACACAAACGTAAATGGCCTGGGCTTTATAGGCATCGCAGCTCTCCTGAAAATTATCCATAGTCGTCTCCATCAGCGCTCTCAGCCAGCGGGATACGCCAGCTCGATCTGCTGATCGAACTCTCCACCATATCCACAGTACTCGCGCGGAATGCGCTCAATGTCCTCGGCGATTTGCACAATTACTTCGCACAACTCCAATTGCTCGAACCACCGAGCAGGAATCGCCGCAGCACCATACTGAGCACCCAACAAGTGCCCGGCGATGAGCCCGGTGCTGTCGCTATCGCCACTATGATTCACCGCCGTGATCACGCCCTCTTCGAACGAACGCGCTGCCAGAGCGCACCACAAGCCGATAGCCAGCGTTTCTTCGGCGACCCATCCGCCACCGAGCTCGCCTATTCGTTGCGGAGTGGGCTGATAGCCCTCGTAAAAGTAGAAAAGTACGCGCTCAATGAGGCTCCGTGTTTCTTCCATACCCGGCGTTTGTCCATATTTGGCCAAGCTCTGAGTAACCGCGTGCTCCAAGCTGTCTTGCCGATCGACAATGCGCTGGAGAATATCGGCAAACAACCCGGCCGCCAGGTAGCCCGTAGGATGTCCGTGAGTCAGGCGTCCTGACTGGGCAGCGTAGTCAAAGGCGTTTGCGAAAAAGGCGCAGGGCGCAACGCGCATTAAGGCGCCACAGCCTTTGCTGTTGTTCTCGGCAACTGCGCCCAGCCGCGGACTGGCCTTGAGTGCACCTAGACAAGTAGTGCCAGGGGCACGCCGAGACCAGAGCTCCGATTGCTTGATCAGCCAGCCGTCCACGCCGATCGGCATCGCCGTAGGGTAGTCCTGAGTTATCAGCCAGCGCAGCAACGAATGGTGAATAATACTGGGGACGTGGCAAGTCCCTCGTGAGCTGCCGCACACATAAGCCCGCAGCAAACCTTCTGCGGTGAAAAGCATCATCTGCGTGTCGTCGGTGATGGCGCCGGTGGTACCGAAAGCAGGGGCAAAATCAACGATACCTTGTGGACCGAACTTAGCTTCAATTGCAGACCACTCGAGAAACTCCACTGGGGCGCCTAGCGCATCACCGACGGCGCCGCCGAGCAGGCAACCCTTGATCCGTTCAAGTCTGTTCATGTCCTTTCCCTTATCCCTCTGCAGGGATCAATTCCTGCAGAATCACCAGCTTTCTTTGCAACTGCTGGACGTGCTCTTTCTCGGCTCGCAACGCCGAACGCAGTTCGCGGTTTTCCATTTCCCAGATCCGCGCCCAGCGCACATTTTTTTGGCAGCCCATAGCCATCTGCCAGAGCTCACGCAATCTCAGACACTGATGCAGTAACACCAGCAGGATTGCTCCCATCATCAGCAATGCACCCGTCGAAACCGCTTCCGACATACTCATGTCCACTTCCTTTCGTGACTTCAATTCATTTTGAAGACAGACACACGATATGTAGTGTTTAACGACAGGTCTAGAATGTAGACTTATACAGGTAAAGAATTCGCACACATGGAGAGGGTATGAAACGCAAGCAGTCCATCGAACAGGTCCGCTGGGATCTGGCACTTCGCTATCGTTTGATTGAGACCGTTGCCTGGTGGGAGGGCCGGTTGACCACGGGACACTTGATGCAGAGCTTCGGCATCAGCCGTCAGCAGGCGTCCAAGGACATCAACACCTACATCACAGAACATGCGCCTAAAAACCTTACATATGACAAAAAAATAAAAGGCTACGTGCCCAGCAAGACGTTCAAGCCGCTGTTCATCGACGACAGCGCCAGCGCCTATTTGCACCTGCTTTACCAGAACAACGAACGCGCCCCGCACATCGATGGGCTCGCCCTGGCCTACGCCCACACCAAGGTACTGGAAGTCCCGGATCGTCCGATTCGGCCGGAAGTCCTGCGCCCATTACTCAAGGCCTGTCGCGATGGCCTGCGCCTGGAAACCGAGTACGTGTCGCTCAATACTCCGAACGTGGAGATTCGCCTCATAGCCCCTCACACGCTGGTTTACACAGGTATGCGCTGGCATGTTCGGGCTTACTGCGAGAAGAATGGCCAGTACCGCGACTTTGTACTCAGCCGCCTGCGCGGTCAGCCGGATTTGCTCGACGAATCGCAGAACACTCGTGAGCTGGATGAAGACTGGAATACTGAGATACCCGTCATCTTTACAGCCGATGGGCGATTGAACGCGGCGCAGAAGTCAATCATCGAAACCGACTTCGGCATGATTGATGGCCAACTAGTGGTGCCCAGTCGCAGAGCGCTGGTGAAGTATGTATTGCAACGCTATCAGATCGACCCGAGAAGCCAGGCCACTAACCCCGAGGCACAGCAAATCGTGGCAACCAACCTCAAGGAGCTGCGCCCCTGGCTCATGCATGACTGATCCTCAATCCTTTGGGCCAAGGCGTGCTGCCCCGAGCCGGTCGCTGTCTGTCAGGCGTTTCGACTCGGCAACATCCATGTCCATCCGGCCGACATCTCGTGCCAGATACGCGTAGCGCTGATGTAGTTGTCGATCTCCCGGATCAACAGCTGCTGCGCTATGTCGTGATGGCCATTGAGGATGGCCAGATTTCGAGCGGTATTGCCCTCGTTGTTCTTCGCGTTCATATCAAGCTCGAACATCCTGTAGCTGTCAGTGAAGTACCTGACGGCCTTGAAGTGACCGTTGATTGCCAGCCAATGGATAGGCGTATTTCCGTCCACATCACGATGGTTGAGACTTCCGCCTAGCCGGAAACGCGTTTCAAGGGTTTTGATTTTTCCCTGCCTGGCGGGCAGATGCATGTATTTATCGTGCGGCATGAAGCTGCCGAGGCCTTTCCAGTCCCGTCGTTGCTTGTCCCCCACGGCACCGAGTGTCTCCAGCTTCTCGATCAGGGCGATTCGGTTCAGCCGGTAGGCCATGTCCAGTGGTGTGTCCCCTGCAAGATCTCGGTCATTGAACGCCAGCGGGTCAAACGACGACAGATACTGCGTATTGTCGACAAGCACTGAAGCGTGCCAGTCCCCCATGCCGAGCCCCACCATGTCGTCGACACAACACTGCGTCGGGGCCAGAACCTTCTGCAGCAGAGCAAGCAAAGCGGGCGTGTATGGCATGACTTCCTTCCCTGCTCCGGATTAGATGACAGGCCCTTCGGGCCGCTATTCACACAGCGCGACAGCATTGGCAGTCGTCCCGTACCTGATAGCCATGCACAAACCGTTGACCAGGCTCATGTCGTTCGGAGTCAGGCAGCGTATGGCAGTCAGATCAGGGCTGGCGACGATACAGGCCAGGGATTTCGCCCGGCTGACGGCCACATTCAAGCGGTTTTTCGAGTACAGGAAGCCAATGTCTCTGGGCAAGTAGTCTTCATTCGATGTCGCCATCGATACGATGACAATCTCCGCTTCTTGCCCCTGAAACTTATCCACAGTGCCGACACGAGTACCCGCTGGCAGCACCTGTTTCAACAACTGCACTTGCAGGTTGTAAGGCGCTACTACCAGGATGTTTTCGATGCACATCGCGTGCTCGACGCCCTTGTTATCCACATAACGCTGCCGCAAGAAGTATGTGAAAAGCGCTTTGACTTGCTCCGCCTCTTCGTCCGAACTCTGGCTGTTGCCATCGTGCTCCACAGGGCAAAAAATCAGCCCGCTGTTCGGCACTTCCGGTCGCTGGCCATCCAGTAACAACACCCGCTTCTCAGTACCGGGCGCCGAAGAAAGTTGCCCTTCGTACACGGCTTGCGAAATGAACGAGCAAACGTTGGGGTGCATCCGCCAGGTTTGCGCCAGGAACACCCCACGATCAGGTGCGATTGTGGGCGTGCCATCCAACAGATAGTCGAGGATGGAATCGCCGGAGCGGCCCGGATGCACACCTTGCACTGGCTGCGACAATTGCATCTGGTCGCCCATCAGGACGATGTTTCGCGCAGCCAAGCCCATCGTTACCAGATTCGCCACACTCACCTGACCAGCCTCGTCGATGAAGAGGTAGTCCAGTTGCTCAGTGAAGACGGGGTCGGAAAATAGCCAGGCAGTGCCCGCCGTCAAGTTAATGTTCGACCCCCAAGCATCGAGGAACTCCTTTTTTTCCTCGATGGAACGGATGCAGCGGCCGGTGAACTCCGTGCCCTCGCCCTCCGAGGACTTTTTCAATCCCGTGAAAGTGAATCCCTCTTCTTGCGCACGAGATTCAACCGCCGCCAGCAGGTTATTGATGGCGTGGTGCGAATTGGAAGTTACGCCAATGCGCTTGCCCGCCTTGAGCAAATCAACGATGACGTGCGAGCCGGTGTAGGTCTTGCCTGCACCTGGCGGCCCCTGAATAAACAGCACGCTGTGCTCGAGGTTTCGCACCACCTGCTTGATGGCATCAATCGTCGGCAGGCTTGAATCAAGCAGAGGTGCACCCGGCTTAATGCCCTTCACCCGCGGAGCGCGTCGATGTAGAAAGTCTGCAACCGCCTGGAAGCGCTGTTCACCGGCCAAGAGGCTGTCGGCATAACGGAACAACGCCTTGCGCAGCAAAGTAGACGGGATCGGCCTCCCGGGAATCATGTCGAAGTAATCAGGCGGTGCATTTCTCTCGGTAGCCTTGAATGTCGCCAGACCGTTGTCATGGTCCAGATTAACCAGCTGTACGCTGGCCAGGGACTCGGTGATGACGCCCTGAGAACCGGTACGCATTTTGGTTTCTTGAGGGTCGAAACTGTACTCATACAAAAACGATTTCTTGTTCGGTTCAGGTGGTGTGTTTGTGCGCCGCAAACCGGCCAGGCTCTCGATATCCTCCAGCAGCTCCTCGTTTGTCATGTCCTGCCGACTGAACAGCTGCCACCACGTTGGCTTCTCTGCACGGCGGTGGAAGTCGAGTAGCTGGAAGGTGAGCAACGTGACCTGATCCTCGTCACTCATGGCCTCTTCGTCGGCTTGCAGACCACACAGCAGACGAACGCGATAATTCTCCAGAAGAATCTCGATTTCCTTTTGCTCCACGACTGACTTCTCGCTTTCGGCTTCAGTCCCGAGAAAAGCGCTTGCATTTGACGGCTTGATCTCCAGCAGCCAGTTGCGCAAAAGGTAAGTGGACAGCACATCGTCTTCGTTGTAACGCTCGATCTGCTCAAGCAACGCCGATTCGCCGGTCTCTTTCCACCGCTCATAAAACACGATGCTCGCGCCGGCATTGGTGACGTCGCCGTCGCGCTGATCCATGTAAAAGTGCTCGATATTCTTGATCGAGTAACTGGGCTCGGACACCCGGATCGCTTCGCGCACGACCTTGTACAGATCGATCAGTTTGCCGTTGCGCAGCAACCAGTCCACTTGTGCTTCACGCGTCCCGTGCTGGCTCATCAGGCGCTTGATGGCCGTCTCTTCGTAACTGGCGTAGTGGAAAATATGCGCGTCGGGGTAACGCTTGAGATGGCCGATGACCCAGTCGATGAACTGCTCGAAGGCGACCTTTTCTTCTTCTCGGGTATGCGCCCAGAAGGGTTTGAAGGTTTGCTGCCCACCCTCGTCGATGTACAGACCGAAGAGGTATTCCAGACCACCCTCTTCCAGCGGATTGCCCTCCATATCGAAGAACAGGTCGCCCTCGACCGACTTAGGCATCCGATAAAAGCCACGTCGCTCACCCGACACAGGAAGCAGCTCGAATAGCGGGACATCACTGGAACGCCCCTGAAACTGCAAACGCGCCTGATGCCGCAACTTACTTAATGACTCTGTCTGCAGTTTTGGAATGCGCAGGTCGTCAGTACTGTCCGCCAGCTGGTGCAATGTGGTCACGCCAGCACTCTGTAACTTCTGGATTTGCGAACGGCTGATACCCGCTACTGCCGAGAGATGATCGTCCTGCAGTCGTTGTTCGTCGCAGCGATCACGCCAGGCGCAAAACCCACAATGCCCGCATGGCTCCGGGTAAGTAACGGGTCGCTCGGCACTGTTCACGAACGCTTCGAAACGCTGTAGCACATGCTCCAGATAATCGGCGTAGTCAGCGACCCGAAATGCCTGCTCGGTACGCGCAGCATCACCGAGTACGACATACATAAACGTTGGCTGCACAAGCTGGATCGAGATCAGCATTCGTGAATAAAGCGCAACCTGTACAAGGAACTTGGCCTTGGCAGTTTTCGCCAGCTTGGTGTCGATCACCTCATAGCTGTGGTCGCCCAGCGCCGATGCCCGCGACACTTTACGCAGGAAGTCGGCATGGCCAATAAAGGCGCCTTCCTGAAGCGACGCCTGGAAGATGATATCGGCGCCGGCCTTCATGGCCTGGATGGTCAGTTCCACCCGGCGAGCGAAACTCGGATTACCCTCGGCAATGTCGACCACGTAGGCGTATTGGATTTTGAGCCGTTCGAAAAAAGCCGCTTCATGGGCCAACCCTTTGTCCTGGATCAAACGGTTCTGCTCGCTTGCCGCCGCTTTTTCCATAGGGCTGACAAGGTTCTGAAGGTCCAGCGCCGTCAGGTGCTGGCACTCAAGAAAACCGCAGATGTCTGAGGCGGAGTACAACTGAATTCCGTTTCGAGTTTGCATGGTCGCTTCCAGTCCGGTGAAACGTCCAGGAACGCTTCACGCTGATTCAATGTCGTGAGTGAGTCAGGCGTCGAGCGAGCATCCGCGGAAAAACTGCTCGAACAAGGTCGTTGGCAAATGTTGTGCATCAAGCAGACCGAAGTGCTTGCCCACGTTGCGCCCCAACGCCATCAGCGTCCTTGCAGAGTTCTCGGTACCTGCATATCCGGCACTCATGATGTAGTCGATGCGTGCCTTTTCGGTCGTCGCCTGCAGATACGCATTGCCCGTGATCAATACATCCACCAAACAGACACTTACCCGTTCATCACCCAGGGTGAACGGCTCCAATGTCTCGGACGCCAGTGCCGCACACAATCCATCCTTGCCACCTGTGGCGATTCGCTCAAGCTCTTCGAGCGGCCGGCCGAACAGGTCGAATTCCTCAATGGAAAACGCGAAACAGTAGCCCAGCGCGGTGGCACGCGTGAGCGGGTTCTCGTTACGCGGGTTAGTCAACAGCCATGCAACGAAGGACGCTTTGTTGTCGAGCAAACCGCTTTGGCGGAAGGCCAGATAATCCTTCAGGACCTGACTGAAGGGGTGCCCGGTAGGCACCCAGCCAGTGCCCTCACGTTCGCTTTTCTGCGCATCAATCACTGGCACTGCTGCCTTCGGATCAGTCGCCAGCGTCACACCAAAGCACCGCAGGTCATAGCCGAGCATAAACAGACTGGCCTCGAAGGCGTGGCACCGCGCGGGCAGAGCCCCTTGTTCGGCAAACCAGCCGGTACGCTCGAGCAGAGCTCGGATAATCCACCCCAACCGCACTTGCCAACGTGCCCATGCGGCATAATCGATCGCCGAAAACTGCGGCGCCGCCAAACCGTTCAAGAACGCTCCCGGGTTGCGGATCTGGCTGCCACGAGCGCCTCCGGATGGGAAAGCCAGCAGGGGTTTGGCGCTCCCCGTCCATTGCTGGCGAAACAGCGAATACAGCATGCCTATCGCTGCGCCGACGCGACTGTCATAGATGGGTGACCCCGACGGATCGAGCAAGGCGTGAATCTTGGTCAGGCCAGCATCGAAACGCTCGACGCTGCTTCCGTCGAGCTCATTCAGATCATTATCACCATCGAGCGACATGAGCCCGGCCATCTTTTGCAGATAGCTCGACAGCTCGCCCTGTGCGGCCAGCCGATGCAAAAACGGAATGGCGCCTCGCACACCACCCCAACGAAGAATCTGCAAACACGCCTGAAGCGCTTGCTGTTCGTCACCCACGTTGACCGCACTCGTCAGCCACTCACGAAGTTGCCCGAGGGAGCGTTGGGTCTCAGCCCAGGTTTGTGAGTCCACCGGGCTTTGGTCGGTATCTTGCCAGCTTGCCTTCCAGCGATAGTGCTCAAGCACCTGCTCAAAACCTCGGACATCAGCCTGTAAACCGCCCGGCACGAATTTGCTGGATTTGAAACGAAGCTTGAACGTCAGCGTCGGCAAGTTCGCCGCCAGCCATCCAACGAAAGACTCAACTTCAGGTTGTGCCAGGAACTGTTCGCGCTTCATGCAGACTGCCTTGCAGGTAATATCGAATAGCCATACCCTAAGCAAATAAGAAGGCCCCGTCCACGTTGTCTGTCCATACAGGTAAACAAACGGAGCAGGTTCTGAAGCTCCTGATAGACGCTTCTCTACCAACGTCGGCGTTTAGCACAAAGTGCGTAAAGTTTTCAGACACTCCCTTACCTGTTCGCGCGCCCCATGACATCAAGGATCGGCACCCATGGACCATCAAGCACTCAAGACCCGTCATCGCCTGGAACGTGAAAATCATCATCCCAATCTCACATTGCGTGTTCATCGGGCGTTGAGCTGGCTCAGTCGTGCCGAGCAAGCTGACGATGTCGATGGGCGTTTTATCTTCCTGTGGATCGCCTTCAACTCGGCCTACGCCACCGATATTGACGAACAGTACCGCCTTTCCGAGCAATTCACGTTCAAGGCGTTCCTGGACAAACTCTGTGCGCTCGACACTGCCAACCTGATCGAGAATCTGGTCTGGTCCGAGTTCTCTGGCAGCATTCGCGCGTTGTTGGACAACCCCTTCGTGTTCCAGAGCTTCTGGGATCACCAGAACGGCAAGATCAGCGAGCAACAGTGGACCGAGCGCTTTTCCAGTGGTCGGCGAGCAGCGCAGGAAGCGTTGGCCAACCGCAATACCCCAGCAGTACTCGGCGTTCTGTTCAATCGAATCTATACATTGCGTAACCAGGTAATGCATGGGGGCGCAACCTGGAACAGCAGTGTGAACCGGGATCAGATGCGAGACTGCTCAAACCTCCTCGGCAAGCTGGTGCCGGTAATTATTTTGCTGATGTTGGATAACCCGGAAACGCTATGGGGTGATGCTTGTTATCCGGTTGTTGCTTAGGGCCGCTCTGAAAAAGACTTCCAAATTACGTGAAATAAGTCATGTATGACGAAACACTACTTGGCTAACACTTCGGCACTGATCCTGCTTCGCGTGTCCATGGCGAGATAGCCGAAAAGGTCGACAACTACCCGTCGCGACAGGGGAAAGATAAACGGCCGGTCACGTATCTACGAAATGGGTGCATTTTACTTGCAGTTGCTCCTCCGCGGTCTCAAACACACTCTCGAGGTCGGCTAACACCGTTTACAGTTCGTTGGGATACGCGCTTTAGCGTTCCTCGCTGTAGTCATCATGCATTGGGATGCCCCCGATTCTCCCCTCCATTTCTCTGACATGCGCGCAAGCATTTCCGCCGAGGATAGCCTGCACTGGAGACTTTAGAATTGTCAGATTCGTGTTGCGTCGGTTTGCAAACCAGGTCGCGCTCCATTTCCTTCGGCACCCATCCCGTGCCATCACACTTACGACAATCGCCTATTACGCCTCCATCACCTCCGCAACTTTCGACGTAACGATACAGGCACACCATGCTTAATGACCGGTGTGCCGAAAGACAAAGGTAGCGATGAAAGAGTGCCGAGTGGACGCATCCAATCCAATAAAGTTCGAGGATGAACTACGCGAGCAGCCTGCGTATACTGGCGCGCTTGAGTTTTGATCGATCTTTCGGAGCCTCCCGCATGTCCGGCAATACCTACGGCAAGCTGTTCACTATCACCACCGCAGGCGAAAGCCATGGCGCGGCGCTGGTCGCAATCGTCGATGGCTGTCCGCCGGGCCTCGCGCTGTCGCTGGAAGACTTGCAGCGTGATCTTGATCGTCGCAAGCCTGGCACCAGCCGCCACACCACGCAACGCCAGGAAGCCGACGAGGTCGTGATTCTGTCAGGCGTTTTCGAGGGCAAGACTACCGGCAGCTCGATCGGCCTGTTGATTTGCAACACCGACCAGAAGTCCAAGGATTATTCGGCGATTCAGGACCTGTTTCGTCCGGCCCACGCCGACTACACCTATCACCACAAATATGGTGTGCGCGACTATCGCGGCGGTGGGCGCAGTTCTGCCCGGGAGACCGCCATGCGCGTGGCCGCCGGTGCCATCGCGAAGAAGTACCTCGCCACCCTGGGCATTATTGTGCGCGGCTACATGAGCCAGCTCGGTCCGATCGAAATTCCGTTCAAGACCTGGGATTCGGTGGAACAAAATGCTTTCTTCTGCGCTGATCCGGACAAACTGCCTGAGCTTGAAGCCTACATGGACCAGTTACGCCGCGATCAGGACTCGGTAGGTGCCAAGATCACCGTGATAGCAGAAGGCGTGATGCCTGGCCTTGGCGAACCGGTTTTCGACCGTCTCGATGCCGAGTTGGCCCACGCCATGATGAGCATCAATGCTGTGAAGGGTGTGGAAATTGGCGCAGGTTTTGCCAGCGTCGCCCAGCGCGGCACCGAGCACCGTGACGAGTTGACGCCCGAAGGTTTCGTGTCCAACAACGCAGGCGGCATTCTCGGCGGCATCTCCTCGGGCCAGCCGATTATCGTGCATCTGGCGCTCAAGCCGACGTCCAGCATCACCACCTCTGGGCGTTCCATCGACGTGCACGGCAATCCGGTGGACGTCATCACCAAGGGCCGCCACGACCCTTGCGTCGGCATCCGCGCAACTCCGATTGCCGAAGCGATGATGGCGATTGTCCTGCTGGATCACCTGCTGCGCCATCGCGGGCAGAATGCCGACGTGCGTGTCAGCACCCCGGTCTTGGGGCAGCTGTAATGCCTGATTCGGGCAACGCTGCCAGGGCGTCGTGACCTTGTAAGAATATGCCGCGTCGACTTCAGCGAACTGTCGAAAAACTCCTGTAAAACTAAGCTGGCCGGTGCGTTTTCATGGCCACGTATCCAGTTCCAGATGCGCTGCCCGCGGATGCGGACACCATGGCAGGAAGCATTCAGAGCCGCATCAAGCAACGCCTGATTGTTGATGTCCTTTGCAATGGCCAGACGGGAGTTTTCGTCCTAGAGAGTCGGTTGTTTTTCCGCAGCGACTGTCTTACCGCAAATGGCGATACCGGTAGAAAACAAGTGATTCCGCTGGCTGCTTACACCGAGTGTGGTGCGCTCCCGCACGTTTGAATATGCAAAAAACTTTACCCTGTATGAAGTCAAAGCAGCAAGGGTCCTCCATTTGCCGCCCACTGCTGTATCCCCCGAAACGCCTCAGAACATGTACTTCACCAATTTCGATTCAAAAAAATCTCAGCCACACATTACTGCAATGACATCACCTCCAGGAGACTCATCCCATGTCATTGCAGTGCCCTCGCTGTCACTCTCCCAAAGTCACTTCTTCCCACCACACCATGAAAATCGGCGCGATCATCGGCACTGTGGGCGGTGCAGCCCGTGGCGTCAGCGCAGCTCTAACAGGTGCGCAGGCTGGTGCGCTTATCGGCGCTATCGCCGGGCCTGTCGGAATCACCCTCGGCTCCGTATCAGGTGCCATCCTCGGCGGCTTGGCCGGCGGTGTGGGAGGCTGTGCTCTCGGCGCCCAACTGGGTGAGTCGCTCGACCGTCACATTCTGGCCCACAACCTCTGCCTGCTCTGCGGCCACCGTTTCAACCTTCCGACCTGATCAGGCCACCTTTCCCTTCTTTATATCCTGTCCGGACCGTGCTGCGCTCTGCGCGGCGCTGTATACCGGCCTGCATTCATACAGGACTGCCCGCATGAAATATCACAAGCTCAAAGCCGGTGAGGCCACCGGCACCTATGTCATGGATTCACCGGTCACCGAGGCCGACATCCTGCAGATGGCACGACAACTGGCGATGAGTCGTTTGTCTAAAGGCAGGGCACTGACTGATCCGAAGCAGGTATTCAGCCACCTGCAAACACTGCTGCAGTATCACGAGCACGAAATTTTTGCTTTGTTATTGCTCGATACTAAACACCGGATAATCAGCTTTCGGGAGCTATTTAGAGGCACGCTGGACGGTGCTAGCGTTTACCCGCGGGAAGTGGTCAAGATCGCTCTAGAGCAAAATGCCGCTGCCGTGATCTTGGTGCACAACCACCCATCCGGTGATCCCGAGCCCAGTCAGGCTGACCGCTCGCTGACGCGCACGCTCAGAGAGGCGCTGAATCTGATTGGGGTAAGAACGCTGGACCACATCATCGTTGGCAGTGACGGCTGTACATCACTGGCGGAACAGGGCTATCTGTGAGGAAGGAAGCATGAAGCGACTGGTACGGATTTTCGCAGCCATGTTCATGTTCGTCGGCATTCTTGCCGGGTGCATGACCGCGCTACTTTTGTTGGTTCTAATGGTACGGTTTCCGCCGCTGCTGATTGCAGCAGTACTGACTTGCCTGATTTTCAATCGGCTACGGAGCACTGCAAATAACACATCTGGATAAACGTGAGCATCAACCAACGTCCATCGTTAGCAGGCGATGGACATTGGTTGATGTATGGTCTTTTTTTTTCACCCAATCTGCTGCAGCTTCAGACCGCGGGCTTGCCCTGTGGACAAGGGCGGCTCTGAGACAGTCGTCAATGATTGCTAAACGGTAGGCGGTTGGCTTCCATCCCCCCCTACTCCACTATCGCTTTCAACAACGCATCCCGTGCATCCTGGTAGAACTGGATGTCGATCTTTGTTGCCATGTCATCAGATAGGTCATACAGCTGGCGCCTGGCTGTGACAGGCATGAGCAGCACGCTGGCGCCCTTCTCTACCGCCAGCTCGGCAATATTCACTGCGCTGCTAATCGGCTCAATCGAGCCGCCAAGGTTTATCTCGCCGACGACGATCACTCCGCCCTTCACCGACTTTTTCAGCAAGCTGCTACACATTGCAATCAGCGCCGCCATGCCCAGTTTAGAACCGCGTTTGGCGGCGTCGTAGGCTCTGAGCTGAACAGAGAACTCATGGGCGCGTGGATCGCGGTCTCCGATGAGCTGAGTCGCTCTGGAATACAAATTCTGCTCGGCATAGCGCAGCGACTCCTTGAAGGCTGCGGGCGCCGGATTATTGAGGATGCGTACTCCAGAGCCAGGGCCTTCATTCACCTCGATGCGATACAGGCCAGCGTTGTCGTCGATGTCCGCCCCACCTTCGCTGACGGTCCAGATCTGGCCCGGCTCCAGTGGGTCATCACCGATTTCGTTGTCGGCGCGAAGCTCCGGCGTAGCCACGAACTTCTCGACCCCATCATCACCAATGAAGTAACTAAAATGGGTGTTACGAAACTCGGCGGCTCCGACTCGCTTTTGCTGTTCCTTGACCCGGCGCCGTACCTCAAGCCCTAAACGAGTAGCCCATTCCAAATCTTCGTCGGACACAACCATGTCCTGCCCTGGATACATCAGTTTGAGCAAGCCGGAGACGGTTTTGTTGACTGCATTGGTATCGCGGCCACTTAGTGCTCCGCCCAGGTGAACGCGATTCTGCATGGCAGATACGCGGCTCTGGAAACGCAGGCGACTCATACATTCGGAGAAGAAGTCACTGACCAGGCCAAAGTGATCGGTGGTCAGAGTCTTGTTCATTTTAGGTACATCCCAGCCAGGTAGATAGCAATGGATACGGTCCATCCAGGCAGTGTCATCACGCATCTCTGCTGGGAGTGGGCCAAACAGATGACCTACTCGCTGCTGGTGCTCGACATCGACATCGAAGTTACCGACAAACACCATGGAGCCATCGGCTCGAATGCTTTCCTTCCCACGACTGAACTCGCCGGACTCCATGTAGCCCTTCATGATGTTGATCCCTTCCTTGGTATCGAAGGAGATCCCGCTGACCTCATCAAAGCAAACAACATCGTACTGGCAAACCAAGCCGCGCTGCCCGCTGGCGTTGTTGACGAACATCTTGGCGATGGTCGCCTTGCCGCCTGAAATCAAATGCGCGTAGGGCGATATTTGCTGAAATAGGTGGCTCTTGCCTGTGCCCCGCGGCCCCAACTCGACCATGTTGTAGTTGCGCTCAACGAACGGCACCATGCGGAGCATTATGGCGTCTATAGCTCGCGGTGACAGCGCGCTTGGTTCCAGGCCGATGGAGCGTGTGAGGAAATCTCGCCACTCTTCGCTGCTGAATCGTGTACGTGCCTCTGCCATGATATCCAACACATTGCGCTTGGACATTTGGATGGGGCGCAACTCTGCAATGCCAAAGGCGTGCCCCTTTTCCTCAGCAATGATGCTGTCGTACTCCAGCGTCACCTCAGCATAAAAACCACCGGTCAGCAGACGTTCGTTGTCATCAACAATTTTGTCTGGGATACGCACACGATTGAGATTCAAGCTGGGCAACGACGCCAGGTAGCCACCTTCCTTTTCTACAAACCGCACGCTGACAATATCGATCAGTTTGGCAGAGCCGGTTTTATAGGCACGTGCCTTGAACAGCTCTTCTTCGCCGGCACGCACGGTACGATCGGACAGCTGTCGCTGAACGATTTCCAAACCCTCTTCGATTTCGATGGGATCGGTTGAGGCGCAATATCTGCCCAGCATAAACTCGACGACATAGGTCGGAACCGGAAATTGACGCGCAAAAGTGCGCACCAGGTCTTTGCGAACTAAGTACCCCTCAAAGACCTCCGCGGACTTACGGTCCAGCGTATCCATTTCCACTTACTCGTCTCCTACCAGAGTTGGTTTTTTCGCCAGCACGTTGCCCTTGTCATCCAGCAGCACCAATACAGCAGTAGTGCCCTCATACTGGTCATCTACCAATAGAGTGCACTTGCCTTCTTTTAGCGGCTTGCGCTTGGTGATCTCTGAATCCGGGTCAGCCGGGTGCGTTCTGAGTACCGCCAGTACCCCTTCAGCACTGGTTTGCGCCTGGACTTTACAGGTCAATCCCACCCAGCGCAGATCCGAGAGTGTTGCAGAGATCGCTGAGGTAGTGACTGAGACTTGTGTGCTGCGTACCTCTAGCACCGGCGTCAAACACTCCTGCAGGCTTAGGCCACCGTGATCATAGTGCTGTCCTGCCTTGAAACTACAGGCACCTGGAGCCATGGCAATACTGACGGCACCGTTCCAGTACCAACCTACCTGTTGATAACCGCTGTCCACAGAATCCTTGATGACCGCGCAGCGGCCCCAGCGCGTTTCGGTCAAGTGTTTGGGCAATTCGACCTTCACCATCGGTGCGGGCGTCAGCATCCAGCCATGGTCGGTGACGATGCGAATTTTGCGCCAGCCTGCAGCCAGGAGCTCTTCAACCCGCTCCACGACTTCAGCCAGTAAGGTATCAATTCGCGCCGCCAGCTTGAGCCCCTTCACGTGGCCTTCTTTGTCAATATCGCCGCTTTGAACCCAAGCATTGGACACAGGATCGCCTGAATCGCCCTCATCCAAATATTGCCAGCCTTTTTCCTGCAGAAACTTCTTCAGGTAATAAGCTGAGAAGTCCTTGTCTTCGTCTAGCAAGCTGGGCTCAAAATCCCGATCGGTGGTTCTGCCAGTCAATCGGTTATGCACCGGCGTTACGGCTGCTTTCGCGGTCGACGTCACTGAAGGCAAAGCTGCCCAGTTTGTAGAAAGCGTTACTGCTCCCAATCCTTGCAGAGCCTGATTCAGACGCTGGGCAATGTCGTAGCGTAGGCCGTCTACGAAAAATACCACTTCACCACCCACGGCATACTCAGCCGTGGCTTCATTCACCTGGTTGCTACCCGGATAGCCCCTAGATTTGATCACACCTTGGAAATTGCGCGTCACCTCATCCAACCATGGGGTGTAGATCAGCGCGAGGATCTGCTGCACAAGAACTTGCTGGCTTGCGGACAAGGCGAAAGCCAAGGCTTTGAGCATCTGATCATCAGCCTGCCAATAGTGCTCCCGATACTGCGCCGCCATTTCCTCTGCATCAACGCCGGAGAAGACCTTTGTGGTCTTCTGAGCCACTTGGCTCAGGTGACCAAGCACGCCTGCCAACGGAGCCAGACCAAGCTCAAACCAAATCCAAGTACGCCGTTGTGCATGCCGTTGCTCAAGGGTCTGCAGGCTTTGGCGAACCTGAGTAGCACCTTGCTCAAGCAACTGCTGTAGCGTCTGCTCCAGGTATCCCTCTTCACTCAAATTGATAGCCGGATAGCTTTCACCGCTGGAAGCCAAATCAGGCTGGACCTTGAGCATTAACTGCGGCAAGAACGGGTAGTGGCGGCAAGACTCAGCATAGCGTTGCCAAACACCGTCCCAGATACCCTGGCGTTGGCACAGCAATTCGGCGGCCGTCAACTCTCCATCCTGTTCAGGATTGAAGTGGTATTCGGTTTCGCAGATGCCGACCAGTGCCTGCCAGCGTGATCCGTCCCAGCGCTCACGGCAGCTTTTGCTGTCATTCATCCAACTGAGCAAGTCACGCACTGGGTCACTACTTACCAACTTGTTGAAATCAGCCGCTTCCAGTCGGCGGTTGATCAGCTCATCACGTTCGCTTTCCAAAATCTCAGGCAAAACGCGTTGCATGGCTTGTTGCGATTTCTCATCTTTAGCTACGTCCAGCCCGGCCCCGCCGTTACTAGAGATCAAAAAGGCGTTCACCGTCCAATCACGGCCAGAGTTGTTATAGATCCACCAACAACCCCGGTACTGAAGCTCAGCCAGCGGCTTCAAGGCGTCCGGACAGGAGCCAATAGCACTTAGGTCGCGGCGCGACACACCCGGTAAATATAGAATCGGCGTTCGATCTGCTGGCAGCTCGATGTTGGGCAGAGCATTTTCGACCACACACTTAATCCAGATGGCTGGGCCAATTTTCTTATCGGGGCCGTAGTCACCTAATACAATCAGCTCTGGCATTGCAGCTTGCAACAATGGCAGTGCCGGCTCCCACTGGCGCAGCGTGTCAGTCCACAGGATCACGCTGGGAGCAACTTGTACATTGGAATTGTAGGCAGCGCTGTTCCGGATTTCGGTGGCCAGCAAATCGATCAGTTTCATTTCAATCCTTGGGATTCATTAAGCAGGCTTGATCATGCGACCGTAATAACCAATGGATACTTCGCCTGTACCTCTAGCACCAGCTGTACCGTTCTCGCCTCCAGCTTCTCCACGGTCCAGCTGTCCTCCGTGGCAAGTGCTTGGTTCAGATAGAGGCCGTTGTTGTAGCCAACCTCTCGGCCCTGGCTGTCGGTGCGGCTTTGCTTCTCAGCAAAGCTCTTATTGCCCAGCGCGCTGTTATAGCCCGAGATGGTTAGGTTACCCAGGCAGTGGGCGTAGGTCTGACGGTGTTGCTCGGCTACGTATGCATCCCCATCGGCAATCATCTGCACCCAACTGCTTGGGATATTTTCACCCTGAGGAAAGATATGCTCGATGGTCCATACGTACTGTTTGCCTTTCAGCGCCCACAGATCGACCTGGGTTTCGCGAGTCATGCGGCTTTCTTCAAGGGCACAGAGCACAAAGCGACAGACCGCCTTATTGTCTTCGTAGATCGGACCTTTGAGGCTTTTCTCGAACTGCTCATCACTCGCGCTTTCAGCTTTAAGTGTGTGCTGAATATGACTGACCACATCTCCAGCACGCAGCTCCCGAATGGTCTCAGCCACATCCATGAAGATACGGGTCAAATCACGGGTAGGCGGCAAGTCGGTCGTATTGCGCCGAACAAAGAAGGCAATCAGAAAGCTCACGACCTGTTCAAGGTGCTCATGCTTCAGTTCCAGCTCGGTTTGGCGCTCCATCAGCACCATCAGCAGTAAATAAGCAGCCGCTCCTTGGATGCGGTCCAGCGAGAGCAGCAGGCTAGAGAGTTTTGGCTGCTCAGGCACAGCACGGTAGCCGACGATTTGGGCATAGCGGCTGGACAGGCGAATCATGGAGTGCAGAAAGCCCTCAGCATCATGAGCGATCAGCTTTTCATATACCTGCATCAGATTCGACTTAGTGGCCACCGGTACTGAAACGATATTCTTTAAATCGGGTTTGAAGCCGTTGTAGTACTGGCGGAAGAAACGCTCCTGCACGGCATAGTCATCACCCAGGGCGTCAATCACCTTCTTCCAGCGGTTGTACTGCGTATCGATGCTGCCGGGGTCTTTGGACTCCAGCACTGCCAGTAACTTGTTCTTGATCAGGTCAATGGCCGTAAGTGGTACACCGCGATTGTTCAGCGACTCAAACAGGGTATAAGCGTCAGAGTGTCCGGCGACTTCAATCTTAACCAGGGTGGCGGTGTTTACCTTCTCCAGCAGGGCTTGCAAGCTGGCGACGCGGTCAACGCTGTGCTCCAGGTACAGTTCAATCCGACTGATAAAGTGTCGGAAGGCTTTCAGCACCCGACGGTTGCCCGCATTCGGAACAGGACCCACATCGTCCAAAATGCCGGCCTGTCCGAGCACCGAGAAGTAGTCATGTTGGTTGTTGTTCTGCACCTGGGGAATCAGACGTGGCTGATCCGGTTTTTTCTTCAGCACCAGTTTGTGCTTGAGGTTATACAGCTCAATCTGCTGCTCCATAACCAGATTCGGCAGGATGCGATAACTCTGATAAATAGCCGCCAGCAGCAAAGACAGCGTGGTCATGCGCTGTTGTCCGTCTACCAGCTCCAGGCTTTGCACCGTCAAGGCATCTTGCGACTGATTGATACAGATGATCGAACCCAGGAAATAATGCAGTTCGTTATCCAGTAAGTCCTCGAATAGCGCGTCCCATTGCGCCCGACTCCAGGTGTATTCACGTTGATAGCGGGGAATGGCATAGACCACCCCGCTTTCAATATCGAGCAAGGTGGAAACCGGGTAGTTGTAGACGGACTTGATCATGGGCTAGCTCCTTGCCGCCTGTTTTTCAGCCAGTGACAGATGGTGACCGTTAATCCGAGCACCTTCACCTTCGTCGTATTGCAAGCCGAGGGTGTACCAGGGGGCGGATTCGACGTCTTTGCCACGGTCTTTGGCCCATTTAATATTGGGCATCCAGCGCAGGACGCCGGTACCTTTTTTGCCGACGTCGCGGGCATATAGGAATGGGCGGATGTTGAGGCGGACGCCGTCGTTGAGGTCGGGAGACCAGCCAATGGGTTGTCCGGACAGGGGTTTCCAACGCACGAAAATGTCGTAGGGTGCTTCGCCTGCGAGGATGGCTTCGAGCTCGCGCTTAAGGCCTTCGGCGGCGGCGAGGCGCTCCTGCGCTCCGTCTTCACCGCTGGCTACCCCGCTTTGCTGGGTGCGGATCCAGTCGCCCAGGTAGGTGAAGATCAGGCGTTCGAGGCCGGCTTTGTTGAGCTTATGGTAGTTGACCAGAGCGCTGAAGCCATCTTTGAGGCCATCCCAGATGTGCCAGATAAACGGCCGGTGCTGGAACAGCTTGCAGTGCTGTTCGAAGAACTTATCGCGTAACCAGAGGCTAAGGGACTTGCTACCAACGGCGTCCAGCAGACGGTTTTTCAGAGGTGTAGTCCAGGCATCGCCGTAGGCCGCTTGCAGTAGAGCTTCCACGCGCTGGTCGGCGGCCTTTTCACCGCGCACGGCTGGTAGGCAGACGATGCCATCGTCGTCCGCATAGGCATCCAGTGCTTGGCAGCGCTGTACCCACTTACGCTGCTCTGCGGACAACTCCATTGCCGGGTCCAGTTCCGCCGGCCAGCGGTAACCGAGCAAGCGGGCGACGACGACTTGCAGCACGCTGTCATCGACCCGCAGTTCACCGATAGCGGTCCACTTGGTTTGTTCGTCCCAGATTACTGAACCGCAGGGATGACCGTGAAAGATCCATTGAGTGGGATCGTTGGTGTATGGCTGGGGTAGGCCGCTGGGGTATTGCTCTTCGGCGATTTTGGTCCAATAGTCGAGGTCAAACGGGATTTTAACTAAGGTCGCATTGGTGACTTTAAGAGACTGGTCTATATCGCGAACAGCATCGTTGTACTCCGAAGAAGAGCAATAACTCCAAATGGCACTCAGATGGCGCTTTTCCTTTGGAACAATAACAGCCACGTTCTGGTGAAATCGCTCCTGACCGTAGTGAAACGGATACAGAGTCCCCATCCGGTGAATGGCTACTCCAGCTTTACCTAGCGCTTTTAAACCCTTTGTCGGATAGGCTGTGGCCAAGGACAGCAGCAACCCTTCACCCTTTTCCCAACGAACGAGCCAAGACATGCCAGCGTAATTCGTAAAAATTTCTGGAGTTGCCTGCATGTACTCCCAGATATCTTTATTTATTGAGCTGTGCTCCCAAATTGCAGTGACAAACATCGGATCATCACTGGTTTGTAGGCCAACCAATCCTTCAGCGTAACTCCCAAGCAAGGGTAGTTCTGACTCATCTCCGAAGGCCACTCTCGCATCGGGATTCCCCAGCTGCTTACCCTGTTCCACAGCCCTCACAGCATCCCCCAACAAGCCCGATGCCTTCTCCGCCACTGTGCGCGGTTCGGACACGTCCACACCACGAATCCAGTTGCCCTGCTCGCCACGGTGCAGTAGATCCGCCGACTGTCCAGACATATTGCCACGGCTCAAGGTTAGCAGTTGCACATTGAAATCCCACATGGGAGTCTGGAATGCCTGCGCCCCCAGGCGGGCAATCAAATGCCAGCTGTCGTTTTGCAGCAGCTTTTCCCGGAACTTGCGGTAGCTGGTGAGGAACAGCCAGTTCTGCGGCAAAACGATGCTGGCCGTTCCTCCCTGCACACAGAACTCCAGGCAGCGGTCGAGAAAGACCGTGGCGAGATCGTTCTTGCCTGCGGGGTAATAAGCCTCGCAATACTCTTTGAGGGTATCGTTCTGCTTGCCCCGTGCAAGATAAGGCACGTTGGTGATCACCCAGGTGTATTGCCTGGCCAAAAGCTCGGAGGCCTTAACCAGGCCTTGTGCGACGATGCCTGCTTCCAGGCGGTTGTTGTGGGCAGACACCTCAGTCTCAGCATCGATCTGCTGTTTAGTCTGCTCTTGCGATAGCACCTCGCCTAACAGTTGCTGCAACTCACTCCACTGCGTGATTTGCGCGGCCTTGCTGCGACGTGGATTGATCAGGCTGCCGAGTACCGGTGCGTCTTGAAAGGTCTGATACATCCAGTCCAGGGCGATGGTCAGGTTCTGCTTGCCGGCTTTACGACTAAGTTCTTTCCATTCGTCGCGGGCGGCGGAGATGGACAGGCCACTGCAGGCCAGATGCAGTTCCGGCAGACTGCGGTAGCCACCGGTCTGTGGGTAGCGCCAGGCTTCCAGCGCCACGGCAAAGGCGGCCAGTTCCACACAGCGCTGGTCCAGCTCAAGGCCATGCAAGTTGTCACTAAGCACCCGATCGATGGCTTGCTCCGCCGAAAGGTTCTCGGCCCGCATGCGCATGGGCACCAGCATCAGGAAGGCGGCAACCAGGAAATGGCCGGAGCCGCAGCAGGGGTCGAGGGCTTTCAGTTCGCTCAGCTGCTTGGGCCAGGCATCGAAGGTGCCGGAGGCGGGTTGCCATAGTTTTGTAGTGTCGTCCTGCACAAAACGCAGATAACTCAGCTGCACACCGGGAATGGCGGCTTTGTCGCGCAGTTCCTGCTCGCTGCTGGCGTGCTGCCAGTCGCTGTCGCTCAGGCGCTGGCTGGCCCACCAGGCACCTAGGCTATTATCCAGCAGAAAGCTGACCATGTAGGGCTCGGTGAATAGCTGAGTGACCGGCGAGAGTTCGTCGGCACCGATTTTGACCTCGGACTTGTTGACCTCTTCCTTCCGCTTGCTCTGCCAGAACTGATAGACCCAGCCGAGGCTGTCTTGGGCCTGGAAGGTTTCTAAGGCCAGGCCAGTGACCAACTGCTCCAGACTGCGTTGATGCTCGGGGGCAAACTCCAACTCGAACACTGGCGAATCGATGCGGAAGATCTGCGGCAGCATCTTCGAGGCCAAAACCCCTGCCAGCTCCCAACCGCTTTGGCAGCGGCGTTCCAATTCGTCGCGGGCCACATCCGGGTCTTGCACCAGCTCGTTACATTCGGCCAAGGTCAGCGGCGTGTGCTCGTCGTACATGAGCAGGTGGTTCTGCTCCAGAAAACGTGCAAACAACATGCGGTGCCAGTGTTCGTAGGCAACTTCGGTGACCAGCTTGTGGATTGATTGTTGGCCGCTGGCATCTTTGCCATCACCTTGCTGGCGGCCGTGGGCGCGCAGACAGATGCGCAGTTTGCGCTGCTCATTGCTCAAATAGTCCGCCGGTTTGGCATCACCTACGCTCAGTCGCTTGAGCGCCTGGGTGGCAGCCTGCTCGGCGATGTCGCGAGCTTTTACTACGGTGGCTTCCAGCGCACGGCGCATGGTTTTCTCGAGAGGTTGTCGAATCATGAGAAGGTCACCGGCCCATCGTTAAGTTTGTCAAGGATCTGTTGCTTGACGTCAGCCAGCCAGGTGTCGACATCCAATTCAGTCTCGAAGGTTTTGCGTGTCAGGTTAATGCGCTGCAGCTTGGGTTGCAGCAGTTGCACGGCTTCCATACGAGCGTTTTCGAATTTACTGGCCAGCGATTCAGTGCGGTCGGTCCACTGTTCCAGGCTGACGTCGTTGAGGCTGTCAATAATGGCGACTGCCTCATTTATTGCTGGCTGTTCCAACTTGAGCAGCTTGCGTTTATCGAGGATCGCGTGTTGCTGCTCCGCGCTCAGTTGCTGCCAGTGGCTGTCGGTTTGCAGTTGGGCCAGACACTCGGCATGGCGGGCCAGGTAAGCCTCCACATGGAACTGAATGGCATCGCGCAGCTTGTTAACCAGTTGCTGGGTCAGGCCAGATACCGGATTGGGGTCATCCAGCAGGGAGCGGTGGCTGACGATTGCATCCACTTCTGTCTGGATGGAGGCATGGAAGGACAGGCCGCGACTGAGGTCGAGCAGACCTTTTAGCAGAGCCCAGTCACTGCGCCGCGCTTCGATGCGCTGGGCGATATTGGCCCAGTCTTTGATCGCCTGCTTGATCGCATCTTGCTCATCCAGCACATGCTTGAGTTGTGCGTTGCCGGAGTGGCGTGCCAGCTCGTCGAACAGTCGGCAGTCGGGGGTTTTCGGCAGCGGCGCTTCCCCCCCCGCTCGCTTGGCCAGCTCACGACCTTTTTCAGCCAGAATTGGCAGTTTGATGGCTTCTTCACCGGGCTGACAGTCGATACCGCTACTACTGAGTACACCGCGTATCTTAATCAGGTCTACCGGGCGGATGGTGATGCTTTCCGGCTTGAAATTGGTTTGAGTGATCTGCTTGCGCTCTAGCGCGGTCGCGGTAACCGGATTGTTGCGGCTGTCATAGGCAATGAGAATACCGGCAGCCATCAGGATGGCGAGGCCACCATCGATGGCGTCCTGTGGCCAGCCGTAGGGGGCTGCCAAAAAGTGCTCGCGGATCTCGCTGCCTTTTTTCGACACCCCAATGTAGCGCTTGATGGCAGCGCACACAGGTTGCTGTTCGGCATCACCGCTGTAGCTAAGTACTTCCAGGGCGTTTTGGCCGCCCTCTTTGCTCGCGCGGTCATAGACCTTGCCCCAACCGGGGTGGTCAGCAGCATCGAAGTCGCGATAGAGGCGAATCAACGAGGCCCGCGCGGCGGTTTCTACCCGTTCGGCAATTGTGTTGCCGTCGACTTCGTTACCACCGGCCTGTAACACTTGCACGCCGTCGAAGATTTCGCGCAGCAGTGCCTGTACCTGCTTTTGCGCATCGCGATAGCGGGTGTCCATAGCGCCGCGAGCATCTTTACCGGCATCGGTGTTGGGGAGGCCGCGTTTTTCCAGGGTGGCGTGCGCGGCGTTTTCGGCAATGATGGCGTTGGTCAGCTCGGACCGGTTGCGCGCCGGCACAAAGACAAAAATGGTCGGTTCACCTGCCTGGCGGCTGCGGGCATCGGAGAGGAAGCTCTTTTCATCAATGCTCCAGCCATCCTGTACCCAGGTGTAGATTTTTTCTTTGGCGTCTTTGGGAAGCTCAGCGTCGAAGCAGGGGATTACCTGGCGCGGCTCGTTGCACTTGCCTTGGGTGAGACGCACCTGAGCTATCTGGCGGCGCAGCTCTTTGTGCAGCAGGTCGACACGGATGTTTTCGATGCGCTGCATATTGCCACGCAGATCAGCCTCTTCCTGGCGCAGTGTGTCGTACCACTGAGCGCTTTCCTGGGTTTGTAGGCGGAACTCGGTGCCGATGCTGGTTTGCATGGGCATAAGCAAACCTTCGTCGGCTAATGCCTGCAGCAGTTTTGGCACGCGGGTGCGAATCGAATCTTTACCGTTGTTGAGGTCATCAATCAGCAGATCGGCAAGCATATCAGCGGTGGACCGCACACCGCAGTCGGCAGTTGGATCGCTAGGTAGTTTGCCAATCAGCAACACCAGCGCCAAGATTCTTGACTTGAGTTGCTCGTCCGCGTTACCGGCAGACAGCCGTCCGATGGTTTCCGAAACCTCCTTGGAAATAACCCCAGTTTGCAACAAGTTGACCGCGATCTGATTGTAGATGAAGTCCGCCGGTACCACATGACCCAACGGCTGGTCGGCGGTGGCCTGGGCAGCTTCATGAATGACCTTGAGCTGGTTGCGCAGCTGCGAGACCGTGCCGGTGGTGTCGACAATACGCAGCACCCGCTCCCAGAAGCGGCGGCGCACAGGCAACAGTGGGTAGTCGGCCAGCATGACTTTTTCGTCATCCTGGTGGTGCTCGATTTTGGTACCGCGCAGCTGGCGGGAAATTTCGCCCAGGTGTAATTGCAGCACCTGCTCCAGCTGCGGCTTGGCCGAAGCTTTTTTCTGCAGGATGACCTTACGGATCACAGACTCGACATCGGTGTCGGATAACTGAATCGGAATCTGGAAGCGGCCGAGTAGACGCTGCAGATTAGGCATGCCCGACAGGGCGCTCTGGCCGGTAGCAACAAACAGCAGCTTATTCTGGAATATGGAGTGCTTGCAGCAGGTTTCTACCACTTCCTGGACTTGGTGCGCCTTGTCGGTATCGGAGCCGACGTACTGTTGCACCTCATCGAGCACCACCAGGGTTAGCGGAAACTGACCTTGCGGAGCTAAGGCATCGTGGATGGCGTCGACCATCTGCTGGTTAGTGACATCCTGGACGTTGGGGTACTGCTCGCGCAGCAGCTGGCGCACACCTTTGACGTCATCGCCCAGGGTGCTGTCCACCTCAAGCAGTGCCCCGGCAATGCTGCGGGAGACGTAGAGATCTTCCAGCTCGTCGTCCCAGCTGTCGCCTGCGGTTTCGACCTTGGCTTTGACCTGATCAAAGATACCCTGCTTTTTCAGCCATAGCACAAAGCGGGCCTGATGGTACTGCTCGGGCAGATCGGCGGACTTGAACACGATGTTGAGCAACGCCAGACGCACGTTGTTGTTGGCGCCGGAGCCCAGAGTACCGGAGGCGGCATGCAGACCGCCGTGGCGGTTTGCGGCGTTGCTGAGCTCCTTGAAGTGATCTTTGACCTCCTGCGGCAAATCGGCAATATCGCGAGCAGAGACGCCATCGCTGAACCGCTGGTTAGTCCACAGCGCGCGTAGCATTTTGGCCAGGTGCGATTTACCGGAACCGAAGAAGCCAGAGATCCACACGCCGGGCTGTTCGTGCTGGCTACCCAAATTGCGCAGGTAGGCAGACAGAATCTTGTCGAGACCGGCTTGGTACTCACCATCGCAGACGAAGGTTTGCAGTTCGTAACGCAGGGTCTTGAGTGCCTGGGCTGACTGGTCGTCCTTTACTTCGGCGACGCCGTTGTTTTCCAGACGGTTCTGCTGGGGGTCGAGCTGGTAAATCTCGCGGTTCAACATCCTGGGCGTACTCCCTTTGCGCCTACTGCGCCAATCTGTGCGTTAGTGTCTTTATGCGACTGAATTCAGTTATCAGCGGTGATCGCTGTAGCCTGGTAACCCCAGCCGTCGCGGGCATCGAGCAGGCGGTAGCCGTTATTGATGTACTCGCCTGGGAAGAGCACCAATAGGCGCCCTGGAACATGCTCCGCCAGCTGTTTAACAAAGTCAGAGACGGAGGCAAAACCAAACAGGGTGCCGCAGCCCATGAGTGCGACGACGGTCTTTTCATCGGCTTGGCTGTTGATTCGTTCTGCTAGCTCTTCGACCGACTGGCGGACAAAGGTCTTGTACTTGGGAGCTAGGGTATCCGGGTCTTCGAAGTAGTCTTCGCGGTATTTCTGCTTCGCCATCCAGTCAGAGAACAGGCGGGTAATATCCAGCTTCAGCCAAGGGTGGCCGGCGCTTTCGGTGGCCAGTCGAAACTCTTCAACCCCGGCACGCAGTTTGAGCTCGTCTTCTTTGTGGTAAACGGCAAACAACACCCGTTGTTCATTGGCCAAGCCCTTCATCCAAGGCAGGCTGATATGGTTGGCGTAGCTCTTGATAAGGCGGTTCAGTCGGTTACTCATGCAACCAGTACTCCTCTTCCTTGCTCAGGTAATCGGGAAAAGTCACTTCCACCACCTCACTCGAGTGTTTGAAATTAATCATCCCGCTGTAGCTGGCCAGACGGGCCAACTCCAGCAATCGCTCCTGGCGGCTGCTGAGCAGGTGGGTCCATTTGCTGGTGAACAGCCGATTACCGGTGGCTCCCTGCAGGTAAGCGAGAAATAAGGCAAACACGACGTTGACCGGGCGCACCTCTGGCTCGGCACGGCGCTTTTTAATGCGCCCTGTCAGAAAGCCCGCATTCGTCCAGGTGCCGTTGACGTTCTGCGCCAGTGATTTGAGCATCGCTTTGCTGTAGCGATCCGGACACTGCTCATTCAATGCCTGCTCCATGTCTTCTCGGGGTAGCGATTGACCTGGCACGAGCGAAAGGATCTTGTCCTGGGACAGGCGCAGCAGCGGGTCCCGAGCCAGCGCCATTTGGCAAGCGAGCATGGGTCTTGCCGATTCGTCGCTTTCCCATAAACGGCGAAAGGTCCGAAACAACGGGATAGTGATATCCATGCCATAAAGGTCGATGAGATGTCGCCACGTCAGTTTTCTTGCCTTCTCGGTCGGCTTATGTAGGACGTTGAATAGCTCTATGTCTTCCTGGTATTGGGCGGAGATTGCCTCAACGCCGCGACCATGAAACAGCTCGGTGATCTCTGCCAGCATCATAGTGCGGGCGGAATGGGCACCGTTGCGGCCGAACTTGAAGCCGAATTTTTGTTGGGATTCAGTCGAGCTCATCAGAGGCCATTCTCATCGTTAAAGCCTGGGGCAATGTACAGGTTGACCTGGTTCGCGACCCCCTCGGGGTCACGCAACGCCAGTTGATACTCATCAGGGTGCAATGATGCCTTGGGACTGCAGTCAACGCCCCAACGCCGCAGCAGATAGCCGGCCATTACTGCCCGGACTGACAGCTTGATGGATTGCCCGGATTCGAGACCGTAATCCAGCTCGATGGCACGGGAATAGGTCGCGCGGGGGTGCGGGATCAGCTCCAGCTCCACTTCACGATTCCACTCCCGATCCTGAGCCAAAGACTCAACCGTTGCATCGATCAAGCCGCCCACTTCGTCTGCGACGGTGATGCGGGTCAGCACAAAATCCCTGAACTCGGAATGCGCTCTACAGTAGGCGCGCGTATGCCAGCGCTGGCCAGTATTGACCAAGCTGTGCGGCACAATTTCACGTGTAGATTCACCGTTGCTAACAGACACATACCGGATAGTCAGCGCCTTGGCTGCATATATGGCACGAGATACCGCTGCCAGAATATCTAGATCGGGCTGATTTAGTATCGGCGCAGAGTCAACAAGAATCGGCTGGTCGCAGGCTTCCAACCCCACCCCTTGGCCCCAGGTCAGGGTTTGCAGGGTATGTTCACAATCATAGATGAACAGCGGCTGGAAGCATCTAGCCCGGCGATACACCTTGTCACTGTGATCATAATCCAAGTTATCAGGTGCCAACTGACGGTAGAGAGTGAAGTCCCGAGTGGCGTTTGACAGTGCAATGCCAAAGCGGAGAACCAGATCCTGCCGGGACACCTGACCACGAAAACGCGCTAGGAAATCGATCTGCCAAAGGCGTTCGCGTTGATTAGGTGAGGCTCCACCCGGTGCCAGATTCGGCATTTAAATTGATCCTTGTCCACACTGCCATCATTAGTCATGCTAAAAATGATGATAACAGGGCATCTGAGCGACGAACCAGGGATTTCGATAACGTTGGCACCTCTACTCGAGTCAAGTCCAGAGGCGTGGTTTAGCTCCTGCTGCATCCAAAGGCATGATGGTTGTCCCCATACAACTTCGTAGCTGACTTGCACAGGTAGCTGGCGCGGTAGAACAGACCCGGCAGCACGTCCTCATCGCCGGCACGCAGATACCGGTTTAATCGGTACTCTGCGTTGCGAGGGATCTCGACCAGCCCGTCAACTTGATCGTCAGGCAGGCCCAAAGCACTGGCCCATGCCTCCTCCATGCGACTAAAGATCCTTGGTCGTCTGGATACAAGCCGACCTACTGCCCGGTACGCATCTCGATTGAGCAATATCACCAGGTGGAAATGAGGCCTGTTGCCATGCCCCACTTCTCTGGCCCAGACGTAGCGGACCTTGCAGTCATGAGCGTACAGGCTCCGCTCACGGGCCTTGTCACGGTTATGCTCGATCTTCGCGCTGAAGGAAGCTACGAACCTACTTATGACCTCATTCGTGTACGCATATTCAGGTAGATCGACTCCGAGCGGCAGACGGAGATCCACTCTAAAGGCCAGTACTCTGGAGTATTGGCTAAGAGCCAAATCTATGGTGCGCTTCAAGCGGGATAGGTATTGCCGAACGAAGGGGCCTTTCTCGACCATGACTGGCAAGCCTTCGAAGGTGTCTTCGAGGTGCAGATGGAGATTGGTGTTATCGGGATGTCGAAGCATGGTTATGACGTAAGCGAACGGGCATTACAGGTTGCGCAACGGCAACCAGTTATGCGGCAACAACTCGGCGATCTCACTGGCGCGCTGCGTCGGCAGCCGCATCAGCA